>CANLNQ010000020.1 GCA_947492525.1 uncultured Granulosicoccus sp. | reverse complement strand
AGCCAGAGCCAGAGCCAGAGCCAGAGCCAGAGCCAGAGCCAGAGCCAGAGCCAGAGCCAGAGCCAGAGCCAGAGCCAAAGCCAAAGCTAGAGCCTGAGCCTGAGCCTGAGCCTGAGCCTGAGCCGGCAACGGAGACAGTTGTAGAGCCGGTGGAGCAATCCGACACGGACAGCGAAGCGGATTCTGATTCCCGGCAGACAGCCTCTGTGGCCAATACGGGGTCGGCTTCAGATACCCGGGCCGAGGGCACCGCCGGAGATCCTCAAGCGTATCTGGGTCAGATCAACGCCTGGTTGAAGCAGTTTCATCGCTACCCACTCAAGTCGAAGAGGCGCAAGGAAGAGGGGGTTGTGCAATTGAGTTTCAGGATAGACCGCAATGGAGAGGTCAGCGACGCGTCGATAAGAGAGAGTTCCGGGCATGCGCGACTCGACAAGGCTGCACTTGCATTGATTGCAGAGGCTTCACCAGTGCCTCGCATACCCGATTTCATGGATCGGGAAACGCTGAAACTGGTGATACCCATCGAATATTCACTGATAACCAATTCCAACTGAGCAGATTACTAACGATGAGTGACAAGGATGCTGGTAAAGGCCTTAGCCCGAGAGGCCAGTATGACCCGCAAGATTCAACCGTGAAAAAACCCTCTCGCCTGAGTTACGGTACTTCTGTGACTAGCGGCATCGGAAGACGTTCACTGGCCGTGGGCGTTTCCGCCCTGATGTGCACGTCTTTGGCCATGGCGCAGAGCCAGAGTGTCGAGACGGAAGAAGATACCCTGGTACTGGACAAGCTTGAACTGAAGGATCGTACCAGTGACACCAATCCCTATGCCGAAGATGGCGCGCCGTACAAGGCGAAGGTTTCAGGTGACTCCAGGCATGTCAAGGATCTGGCCGATACTCCACAGACCATACAGGTGCTGACCCAGACCGAACTGCAGGACTCGGGCAAGACTGACCTCCGTGATCAACTGGCTGCAGTGCCCGGCATCACGCTGGGTACCGGTGAAAACGGGAACGCATTCGGAGACCGTTACATCATCCGTGGTCACGAGGCACGCAGTGATGTTTTCGTCGACAGCCTGCATGATCCGGGCATGACCATTCGAGAGAGCTTTGCGGTGGAGCAGGTGGAAATCACCAAGGGCCCCAGCTCGACGTTCGCAGGTCGTGGGTCTACCGGCGGTGCAGTCAACAGCATCACCAAGCAGGCCAGCACCGATTATGATTTCACCAAGCTGCAGGGAGGCGTTGGAACGGACTCCTATGGTCGAATCACCGTTGATTCCAATCAGCGTATCAATGACGAGGTAGCGGTTCGAGCCAATGTGCTGCTCGGAACCAGCGATGTACCGGATCGAGAGCCGGCCAGCGAGGAGCGTCAGGGGCTTGCATTGTCTGCCGGATACGACACGGGTGACAGGTTCTCGATGATGGCTGACTTCTACTACCTGAATGCAGAAGACAAGCCGGATCTGGGCACCTATATCGAGCCGGATGGTGGCAGTCCGGTGGACGATATTCCGGTCTACCTGCAGAATCAGGATTTCCTGGAGTCTACCGTCAAGGTTGGCACCTTGCGAGGTGCATATGAGTTCACCGACTCTGTTCGTCTGGAAAACGCATTCCGTTACGGTACAACCGATAATGGCTATGTGATGACAGGCGCGCGTGGAACGACCCTCGACGAATCAGATCCGGATGCACCAGGGTCGGCGAACGTCAGCTTGAGCACGCATCAGGGCTGGCAGGAAATCGACTATTTTGCTGACCAACTCAGTTTGTTCGTCGATGCCGATATCGGCAATCAACTCCATCAGTTCGTCTTCGGTGCCGAGTTCAGCAAGACTGATGTGTTGAACGGGGTGTATCAGGTCAACAACACCGGTGACTCAAATTGTGTGACGGCGGGTCGAAACGGTGCCACTCCCAGCTATTGCATCTATGACGTGGACGGTAATGTTGTGGATGATCTGAACGGACTCATGGGCAGAGAGATCACGCGTGGTGACTACGATTCGGATTTCAGCATCAGCACGATCTCACTGTCCGCCATGGATACGATCGACTTCACCGATCGCTTCACCGGCTTCTTCGGTGTCCGTATGGACAGTTTCGACTATACCAATACGCTGCGCAGTACCGACAACACGACCGGTGAAGTCACGCTGACCGATTATGACTACGATGATATCCTGTGGAACGGTCATCTGGGCGTGGTGTACCAGATCGCTGAAGAAGGAAATGTCTATGCCAACTACAGCACCTCATCGAACATCAATGGCGGTGAGTCCGATCTGGGCGGTAACTGCGGTTATGGTGGTCTGTGTGGTGATGTGGATCAGGTGACGGAAAGTGAGCCGGAGACGTCGCAGAACATCGAGCTGGGTACCAAGTGGGATCTGTTCGATGACAAGCTGTTGGCAACACTGGCGGTGTTCCAGATGACCAAAAGCGATGTCATGGAAAGCGTGGGTGATGATTACGAATCACTGGGTACACTCAACACGGGCAAGAATCGCGTCCGGGGTGTCGAGTTCTCATTGGCAGGCAATATCACGGAGTCGCTCAGTGCCGTGGCCGGTGTGGCCATCATGGATTCCGAAGTGCTGGAATCCTACGACGAAGACTCTGTCGGCAAGGTGCTGAGTAATTTTGCCGACAACAGTGCCTATGCACAGCTTCGCTACAAGGTGACACCGTCCGTTGTGGTAGGAGGCACGGTTACCTATTCGGGCGGCATGTATGTCGGGCAGCCGGATTCGGCGGCAGGGTTCAATGCCGACACGGGTGCCTACTCCTATGAGATACCCGACTATACCGTTCTGGATCTGTTCTCGACTTATGAGTTCAGCAAGCAGCTGTCTGTTCGTCTGAATGTCGGTAACGTCACTGATGAAGACTACTATCTGGCCGGTTATCGCAGTGGCGCCTTTGCCTACAAGGGTGATGCGCTGAATGCGCGCCTGAGCGTCAACTACGAATTCTGAGCTTGATGCAACACACTCCCGACAAGGCGAGTCGTTCGATTCCTCCAGGCACGGTGTGCCTGGAGGACTACCAGACTCATGCGCGGGAAGTCTTGCCGCATGATATTCATGAATACCTGGCCAGCGGTTGCGCGGATGAACGAACACTGGCGAGAAACAGTTCGGCATTCGATGACATTGCCATCCACCCGCGTATCCTGAACGACTGCTCCAAAGGCGGTACGCACTGTCAGATACTGGGCCAGGATTTTTGTCACCCGATTCTGCTGGGGCCGGTGGCACATCAGGGGCTGGTCCACGAAGAGGCTGAACTGGCCACAGCGCAGGCCGCCACCTTGATGGAAAGCTGCATGGTCGCGAGCACCTTGTCATCCGTGACCATGGAAAGTATCGCTACCAAACTGTCCGGGCGGAAATGGTTCCAGTTGTATTTCCAGAGAGACAGACAGTTCACGCTGGAGCTGGTCAGGCGTGCGGAGGCTGCCGCTTACCAGGCTCTGGTGGTCACGGTCGATGCACCGGTCAACGGTGCCAGAAACCGGATTCAACGTGCGGGTTTCAGTTTGCCCAGTGGTATAGGCGAAGCCAATCTGGTGGATCAGCCGGCAGCAAGCCAGCAATCTCTTGCGGCAGGGCAAAGTATCATCTTCCAGGGCTTGATGAGTGAGGCGCCCACCTGGCGGGATATCCAGTGGCTGCGCACACAGACCTCCCTGCCGATTCTGCTGAAGGGCGTCATGCATCCTGATGATGCTGTCAGATGTATCGAAGAGGGGTTGCAGGGCGTGGTGGTATCCAACCACGGTGGGCGCTGTCTGGACACCGTGCCGGCCACCATTGACGTCCTCGCATCCATCAGAGCTGCCGTAGGCCCGGACCCCGCCGTCCTGCTCGATGGTGGTGTACGTCGAGGCACGGATGTGTTCAAGGCCGTGGCGCTGGGGGCAGATGCCGTGCTGATCGGGCGTCCCCAGGTGTTCGCCCTGGCAGTGGCCGGCGCTCTGGGCGTTGCGCATATGCTGAAGTTGTTACGCGATGAACTGGAGATCTGCATGGCATTGGCAGGTTGTCCGACGCTGGATTCCATCCGTCCATCGGCGCTGACGGCTCAGCGTTGATAGACAGGTCACCCTTGTAGAACAAAGAGAGCTGCGAACGTGTTGTTGGTCATTGAAAAGGTGTTCACGTCTGAAGAAGCGCACGGTTTCAGGCAGCAGCTGGCAGACAGCGCCTGGGTGGATGGACGGCTGTCGGCCGGTTCGCAGGCTGCCAGTGTCAAGACCAATCAGCATCTTGATGATCGCATCGATCTGGCGCGTGATATCGGCGATGCGATACTGCAGAGGTTGAACACGCACCCGCAGTTCGTGTCTGCAGCCTTGCCCAATCGCATCCTGTCGCCCAAGTTCAATCGCTACACGGGTGGGGGGCAATATGGCGCGCATATCGACAGTTCCATCATGGGTCTGCCGGGAGGCGGTCAGATTCGTACAGACCTGTCGGCAACGCTGTTTCTGTCTGATGTGAGTGACTACGAGGGCGGGGAGCTGGTCATCGACACGCGCTTCGGTACGCAGGAAGTCAAGCTTGCTGCCGGCGATCTTGTGCTTTATCCCTCAACCAGTCTGCACTGTGTCAATCCGGTATTGTCGGGCGCGAGAATCTGTTCGGTCTTCTGGATCCAGAGCCTGATTCGGGACAATCAACAGCGTGAGATTCTCTACGATCTCGATCAGAGCGTGCAATCCATCACGCTGGACAAGGGGCCGGACGATGAAGATGTCAACCGGCTGACCGGCATCTACCACAATCTGATGCGTTGCTGGGCGAGTACCTGAGCCGTTTGTGCTGGCGCTGAAACGTCGGCATCAGAAGCAGCAATATCGCCCACGGGGACAGTGCGCCTCCGCCAGAGCGATTGCCTGATGTGTCGTCACCCGATGTGCCATCAAGGGATGCACTGTCGAGTGCTTCATTGCGAGCCTGTTGATTGTCTGTCTGCTCGCCATCGCTCGTCTGGTTGTCAGTATCAGCCGTATCGTCTGCATCGGTGTCTGTCTCGCCTTCCGGCGCTGATTGATCAGGCTCTTCCGAGCTTGCATTGATGCTCAGCGGTAGCATGACAACATTGTCTTCAGGGTTGCTTTCATGCTGATCCGTTGTGATGGTTGCGCGCAGCAGTGCGTTCGGTGACGCGGCGATTGCCTGCAGACTCACCGAGACGGACCTTGAGTCACCGGCAGCCAGCTCGCTCAACAGGCAGATGATGTCGTTGCCGTATTCCTCGCAGGCCAGTGGCGATTCGCTGGCTAGCGCTATCTCGGCGCTTGCCCGGGTCAAGGCCAATCGCGGGCCGGTGGCCACTGCGCCGCCTTCGCTGTTGCTGATGTCCAGAGATACCGTGAAGACATCGCCGATCTTTACATCATCACTGTCGACAGCGGCCTCGAGCCGCAGGTCCACTTCATCCACGGTGCCTTGTCCGGCATCACCATCATCCAGTTCCAGCGTTGTCCATCGCCCTCGGGCGAAGGCGGTGCCGTCACCTTCAGGAATCTTTCCGTTGGTATTGGCGAGCGATTCGATGGCGATGGTTGCACCGTGTGGCACCACGATATCCTCGAAGGTGTGTCGTATGGGGGTGTAATCCACATCAACCTCGGGATTGGTGGCCGTACCCAGCAGAACATCATTGATCAGCAGGCGATACACGGCTTCCCCGTCCAGCTCGGCCAGTGCAGTCAGGGTGATATCGTGAAAGCCCGATTCCCCGTCGTATATCAGGGTGGCGCGAGCGAATCTGTCCCGATAATGTGTCTTCGAGGCATCGATGGCCAGTGAGGGGCGTCTGGGGGCTTCGGAATAGTAGGGCACCTCACCGGCATTGATGATAGGGAAATCGTTGACAGCTTCAAAGATCTGAATGTCGGCATGAGCGACGGACCCCGCTGTCAGGGTGCCGATGAACATGGCGTTCAGCGCTACTTTGATGAGTGTGGGCAGTGCTTTCATGGATTGAATCAGTGGTGAGTGGGGAGGACGCGACTCGGAACCTTGTCATTGCGCCCATGCTCCGATTCTGCAAGGCAGGTGCCACCGATCAACAGAAAAAACGCCCACCCATTGTTGAGAAATATTCTCATTTGTATTGACGTTACCAACAACTACCGGACATGTGCAGTTATAAGAAGCTGTGCCGGTACTCAGTAGCCAGCAGACGCATGAAGGGGCACCTGAAGTTCTGCTGGTGGTGCAGCACGATACTGACAAGGATCAAGGCGCTGTGGTCCAGTCAGTTCTGAATCTTCCCGGTGTGGCGCTGACGCCGGCTGGCAGGCATGCGCGTATCATCGTTCTGGATGCCTTGCGTTTTCTGGGCTTTGGGCCATGTACCGGAGAGGCGCTGCAGGACCTCGCTGGCATGCTCTACCCGGTGCCTGATGCACAATGACTCTTGCGCCACTGAAAAGGCCTCTGGTCAATGATGAGCCGCTTGGCAGGTGGTGCAGACTCGCTCGCCGGACCCGTGATCATCTGTCTATTCACTGCAAGCCTGTAGAGAATGGGACGTGGCATTTTCTGGTGTTGCCACTGCTGTGCCTGTTATTGCTGGCGAGTGCAATGGCTGGTCTGGCTGTCGGTGCTGTCGCGGTACCGCTCAATGAGCTTGCCGGTATTCTCCTGCAGATGCTCAGGCCGGAAGGCCTTGGCGAATATTCCGATACGCATATTGCGGTCGTACAGAATATTCGCCTGCCGCGCGTGTTGATGGGAATACTGACCGGGGCCAGTCTTGCCATGTATGGTGCTGTCTTGCAAGGACTGTTTCGCAACCCGCTGGCCGATCCTGCGCTGGTGGGTGTCTCCAGCGGTGCCGCTCTGGGCGCTGTCAGCGTCATTGTGCCCAGTGGCTCTGTGTTGCGCTCACTGGCGCAGGAAGTCCTCACGCCAGAGAGCATATTCGACGTGTTTGACACGAGGGCCAGTGTCATCGAACACCCTCACCAATCACGAAAGACTTTGGTGGTCACTGGTTGACGGTATCTGTCTATCGATCACCGCATAGGCCTGATCAGCCATCTGAAGAGCACGACTCAGGCTGCTCAGCCTCGGCGCAGAGCATCTCCACACCAGCGGCTAGTGCCTGCCTGAGCCGTTTGTCTGTCAGCGGTCCACGAAGGCTCGTTCGAAGACATAGTCGCCGGGTTCACCGCGCGAAGGCGAAGCCGTGAAACCGCGGCTATCGAGCAGTTCCCTCAGGTCGGCAAGCATCGCCGGTCCGCCACAGATCATGAAGCGATCGTTTTCAGGATCGATTGTTGGCTGATTGACACTGCGTTCCAGCTCTCCGTCGCCAAACAGAGTCGTGATGCGACCGCGGCGCACGAAATCTTCTCGCGACACAACTGGCGCATAGATCAGCTGGTTCTTGACGTAGTCACCCAGGTACTCATGTTCGGGCAGCTCCAGGCCGATGGCATCGTGGTAGGCAAGATCCTTGACGTGACGAACGCCATGGACCAGTACGATCTTCTCGAACGCTTCGTAGGTTTCCGGGTCCTTGATCACCGACAGGAAGGGGGCGAGGCCGGTACCGGTGCCCAGAAGCCAGAGCGTGCGGCCCGGCTTCAGATCATCAATGATCAGCGTTCCCACGGGCTTTCTTCCGATATGCACATAATCGCCCACCTGGATATGCTGCAGGCGTGAAGTCAGTGCACCGTTCTGTACCTTGATGCTGAAGAACTCGAGTTCCTCTTCCCAGTTGGCGCTGGCAATGGAGTAGGCACGGCGTAGCAGCTTGCCTTCGTTCTCCAGTCCGACCATGACGAACTGGCCGTTCAGAAAGCGCAGGCTGGAATCACGCGTTGTGCGAAAGCTGAAATAGGTGTCGGTCCAGTGATGGACTGACAGGACACGCTCCTGCTCTTCTGTACACGACAGGCGTTGACCGTGCGGGACGGAGGAGGGGGGAGTGTCTACTACCTGGAGTGTGTCCAGGCCTTCCTGTTTTTCAGTTGTCATGATCTATGAATTCGGGCACTTCCGTGGACACTGCGCCGAGCCTGAGCCGTTCGTTGTTGATTGAACGGACCCTGACGCGGCAAAAGTCCTGTAAAGCCCCATTGTCTTGAAGGTAGAGAAAAATCGTGCTCGATACGTCTGGTGCGATTGTCGGATATCCGATCAGATTACTCTGTTCGGAGGTTGGCGGTAGTCAATGGTTCAGTTGTTCAAAGGCTTCACCGGGCAATTCGTGAGCGACGGTAGCCAGGTTTGCCGACAAGCGGGCGCCATCCAGGCAAGCTCTCTTCACAGCACAGACTTCGCGCATCGAATTGTCGGATGGCATGGTACGCAGTCCGGTGAAGTATGTCATGCATGGTGATGTCCAATCACGTCAAGCCAAGGCAGGCATTCGGGCGTCGCAAGGGATGCAGATTGTTCTTGCATACGGCAATGGCGTGTGCAAGACACACCCTACAGGGAAGATCAGTTGCCACGTTGCGCCCGAATCCACGCATTTCAATACGCAAGCCGCTACGAATGTCATTCTGTTTGAGCGAAATCAACAATTCGAGCGCAGTCTGCAACCCTGAGTGAAGTAGCGATGGCATTAGCCGTCCAACCTTTGACTCCATAAGAATGATAATCATTATTGTTTATTTTGTACAGCACACGGGCATCGCGGGGAGCCGGTGTCCATGATCGCCAAAGAGGATACTCATTCGAGCGAGTACCTCACGGGGACCTGTAGCGCGTACTGCTTCAAACCGAGTGCGTCGGGAATCGCGGGATAGGGTTCCGCCTCTTTCAGTAGCTGTAGAGCCGCCCTGTCCAGTCCGGCAACCCCGCTGCCTTGCACGAGAGAGTAATCAAGCAGTCGACCCTCGGCGTCCAGAGTGAATGTCACCAGAACAATGCCTTCCACCTTTCGCCTTTTCAGCCGATGAGGGTAGCGAACGCGACCTTGTAACCAGTTCTGCAGTTCTGCCCGGTAATCCTGTTCCGCGCGAGGATCCTGTCCGGGTGTCGTTGAGGGTAGATCGCTGTCACCCGCAAGACTCTCGGGCTGGGGCGGCAGTGCCGTCTGGCTCTCGTAAACGGTTTTTTCTGGTTCCGGCTCCGGCTCCGGCTCCGACTCTGGTTCTGGTTCTGGTTCTGGTTCTGGTTCTGGTTCTGGTTCTGGTTCTGGTTCTGGTTCTGGCTCTGGCTCTGGCTCTGGCTCTGGTTCTGGCTCTGGCTCCGGCTCCGGCTCCGGCTCCGGCTCTGGCTCTGGCTCTGGCTCTGAAGATTGTCCGGAATGTACAAGACGCAGGGTGAGCGCGCCTTCAGCCCCGCGAATGGCGTCGTCGCGGATATCCGGCTTGCGCGTCAGCCACAGCGCCATCTGCAGATGAACAAGCAGCGACAGCAGAATCGCCACTACCCACAACACAGCTGTCTTCACGATTGCACCATCAAGGGCGCGTGGAAGTCTGCTGGGTGACCAACTCCACTGTATGGATGCCGGCGATCCGTGCATCCTCCAGAACCTGGCGCAACAGTGCTACCGGGGTTTGCGCATCGGCCTTGATTGCCAGTGCCGGTAGATCTTCCCGTTCCGTCGAACTCACGGCAGAAGATCTCGAGCCGTCATCCTCGCTTTGCTTGGTAGGCGACATTGCGATGCTCGTCGTCAGCGCTTCGGCCAGTTCATCCGCACGCACGGGGGTCTCATTCAGGACCATCGCACCGCCTGCATCAAGATAAAGGACCGGCTGAGCCTGTTGCTCGCTACCCGACAGGGTCAGCGGCGCATTGATTGCCATGGGGTCCGAGTGACGGATGGTGCCTGCCACCATGAAGAAGATCAGCAGCAGGAACACGACATTGATCATCGGAATGAGATTGTCATCCGATGGCGTTGTCCGTGCTGCCGGTGATTTCAGCTTCATGTCGCTCGGTCAACGTAGTGCTGAGAGGCTGAGCACACTGGCACCTGCCTGTTTGAGGCTGTCGCTGAGCGTCAGTAATTGCTGCAGGGAAACCGTGTCATCGGCGTTCAGCTGAATCGGTGTGGCCTCTTCGATGGCCGACAGTACTGCGGGATGAAGCGGGATGGTCTCCGCACTTGATGTGCGCTGCTCGTCCACGCTGATCGTTCCATCGGTGAACAGATGCAGCTGCAGCGAAGATTGCTCTGACGTCGCAGGCCCTGCTTTGCCTGAAATGACATTCACTTCCAGCACCTGTTGACGGGAGAACTGTGTGCTCAGCATGAAGAACAGCAACAGGATGAACACCACATCGATCAGTGGCGTCAGGCTGATCCTGAGTCGTCTCGTCGGTGTGTCAAGCAGGCGCATTGGCCGCTTCCACCTGTCTTGCAGCGTGACCATCAGCCTGTGTCTGCTGTCGCACGGATGCCGTGAACACCTGCGTTATCGCATCTTCCATTCGGTGGGCATGGTGCTCGGCCCTGCGTTCCAGCCATTGATGAGCCAGGATGACCGGTATGGCTACTGCAAGTCCCACCCCGGTGGTGAGCAATGCCTGCCAGATGCCACCTGATAGAACAGAAGGATCGACCTGAGAGCCAGCCTGTTCCATTTGCCTGAAAGCCTCGATCATGCCGAGTACCGTGCCAAACAGACCCAGCAAAGGGCTGATGGTGGCAATGACTTCCAGTGTTCGCAGATGGCTTCTGAGTCGATGCAGGTCAGCGCTGGCGAGTCGCTGCAATTCTTCGCGAAGTTGCGCATCCGCGATGGATGTCGCCAGGCTGCCTTGCATGGCGACGCGCAACAATGCGGCGACACCTCGCTCGGCGCCAGCGATTCTGTCAATGGCGTCCTTTTCCCTGCCTTGCTGCCAGAGCTGCAGGGCTTGGCGGATCGCCTTGCGGTTACGACTTCGTTCTGCGAACAGCTGAACACTCTTGACAATGATGATCGTCAGGGCGACGACCGACAGCACCAATAGCATCAGAGTGACGGGACCGCCCAGAGACACTACCTGGTGGAACGAACCCGGGATCTGTTGCAGCAGGGTAGCCGACAAGTCTTCCTGCATCTGCTTGCTCGCTTGGCTAGGCCCGTGCTTCAGATATCACGGGCCTGTATGACTTCCCGAAGGCTGGATCTATTCGGCCGAATCGGCGCTGTCGGCCTGCAGATGCTGATAATTTTGCACGCCGATACGCTCCAGCAGTTCGAGCTGGGTTTCCAGATAATCGACATGCGATTCTTCATCGGCGATCAGTTCTTCAAACAGATTCTTGGACACATAGTCCTTTTCGCTTTCGCAGATGTCACGGGATTTGATATAAGAAGTGAGCGCTTCGTACTCACCGGCCAGATCGCACTCCATGACCTCCTTCACGTCCTGGCCAATTCTCAGGCTTGATACTGTCTGCAGATTGGGGTGGCCGCCGAGGAAGATGATGCGAGCGACCAGTTTGTCCGCGTGTTGCATCTCTTCTATGGATTCTTCACGCTCTTTTTTGGCCAGTTTGGTCAGGCCCCAGTCTTCCAGAAGGCGATAATGCAACCAGTATTGGTTGACAGCACCCAGCTCCAGAAAGAGTGCCTGATTGAGACGTTCGATGACCTTTTGACTGCCTTTCATTGTTGATGCAAAACCTGGTTGGAGGATGACAAGACCGAGTGGGTGGAGGTGTTTCCAGTCGACACGGCATCATAACAGCAGGATCAGGACGGTTTCACGATTTGCGCCACTGGCAGCTAACGGTTTGCAGGCGCTGTACGTAAGGCGCTGTACGTAAGGTGATTTACCTGAGGTGCTTTACCTGAGGCGCTGAAGGGTGGGCCCGACTCGATTTGCGACGGGTAGGGCGCTCAGGCTGCTGCGTTACCCGGGGCGGTCAGCTCACTTTTTGCAATGAAACGTATTTCGGCTTCCCGAATCGTGGCCTCTGCCAGTGGAAAGCAATTGCAGCAGCGTGGGCAAGCGCCAAGTTCACCGTAGACGTTGTCAGGGCAAAGGTCTGGATTACTGCAATTGGATTTCATGCACTCGACAGCGTCACCTATGTCGCTGGCTGTCAGACGGTTGCAATGGCAAACGATCATCGGATAGTTCTCGTGTTTACTCCACCGATTGGCGGCACGAGCTTAGCATAACTTGATGTAAGTGGAAAGACAAATGAGAATCATTGCTCTTTGCGTGTATTATTGTGATCATTTGCTCGAATCTGTGGAAAACCCAAGCCATGCCAGAGTCCTCTTCCACTCCACCATCGCCGCCAGACACCGGTGATACGGCAGAACGCCAAGTGTCCGTGCAAGCCGATCGTGTCAGCGCAACCACGCTGCTGGGTGAGCGACGCCTGCTTCGTATTGCACACAATGGTGAAGAGTACGTACTTAGAATCACCAGAAACGAAAAACTGATCCTGACCAAGTAGTCGCTGTTGAAGCCATGAGGCGACCAAAGACCACCACTATCGCAGTGGTAATCCCGATCCGCTTACGCGCGTTGATATCGATCGCTTTGACCGTCTGAAAACCCGAGTTGACACTGATCGCGTCGACCGTCTGAACTCGTATGGTCGACGCGCGCCCCATGATCACGCAGTGGCGGCGGTAGTCAGCGTCTGCACGACCTCGAAGCCTTCGAAGCGGGGCTGCGCCTCAGTCCGACTCAGCCGGGTTGTGCACTTTCAGCCTGGGTTTCTCCGGCTGCGCGTCCACGACTTCGCCATACAACACGATCTTGTAGTCGCTCAGGGTGTACCCCAGCTCGGTAGCAATTTCCTCAAGGCGATTCTCGATGATCTCGTCCTTGAATTCGGCCACCTTGCCGGTTTTCAGGCAAACGATATGATCGTGATTATCCCCGGTATCCAGCTCGAATATCGCCTGGCCACCGTCGAAGTGGTGGCGCGTGACCAATCCGGCAGCCTCGAACTGGGTCAATACCCGGTAAACCGTGGCCAGTCCGACTTCGTTGCCATTCTTGAGCAATGTCTTGTAGACATCCTCGGCGCTCATGTGGTGTTGCTCGGCTTCTTCGAGAATTTCCAGAATGCTGATGCGCGGCAGCGTTACCTTCAGACCGGCTTTGCGTAAATCGCTGTTGGCGGTGTTCTTTTTCATTGTATCCACATCATTCTGGTGGGTATTCCTGTTCAACTCCGAAGTGTACACAAGTATCTGTGGGGATAGAATAACGCGCGACAGCCCGTGTCGAGGTACACAGGTTCCACGTAATGTTCGCCGGTGTGCGCTTCTTCTGATTGCACAATGCAAAAGTCGGCGGTCTGAGTGTTACCATTTTGGCGATAACCTACAGGACAGCTCGTGACACAAACAGCCCCATCTACTTCCGCCGGCAGGATTTTCCAGCTGGAGCCCGCGACTGCGTTGAGCGGTACAGTGAGGGTTCCCGGCGATAAATCAATGTCACACCGTTCCATCATGTTCGGTGGTATCGCCAACGGCGTCACAGAGGTGCAGGGGTTTCTGGAAGGTGAAGACAGCCTGCACACGCTGGAAGCCTTTCAGGCCATGGGCGTTCGCATCGAACGGGGCGCCGCTGGAGAGGTGACGCTGTACGGGCAGGGCGTGGAAGCGCTGAAGGCGCCCGAGGCGCCCATCTATCTGGGAAACTCCGGCACTGGCATGCGCCTGCTGGCAGGGCTTCTGGCCGGCATGTGCATTCCGGCAACGCTCACCGGCGATGAATCGCTGACGGGGCGGCCGATGCGGCGTATCGTCGACCCGCTGACCCTGATGGGCGCCAGTATTCTCACGGGGGATAATGGCACGCCACCCCTGAGCATTCAGAAGACAGCGCCGTTGGCCGGTATCGAATACACCTGCCCGATGGCCAGCGCTCAGGTCAAGTCGGCGATCTTGCTGGCAGGCTTGCACGCCAGCGGTACCACCACGGTGCATGAACCCGCTATTACCCGTGATCACACCGAGCGCATGTTGCGCGGTTTTGGTGTCGAGGTCGAGGTCAGTGGCCTGACTGCCTCTGTGCGTGGCGGCCAGAAGCTGACGGCTACCTCGCTGACGGTGCCTGGCGACATATCCTCATCGGCGTTCTTTCTCGTGGGTGCCAGCATGACACCCGGTTCGAAGCTGACGCTGACGGGAGTCGGTATGAATCCAAGCCGCACAGGCGTCATCGATATTCTGCGTCTGATGGGCGCCAGTATCCGTGTCTGCAATGAGCGCGTGACGGGAGGCGAACCCGTTGCCGACCTCGAAGTGGAAGGCACTCGGCTGAAGGGTATTCACGTGCCCGAAGAGCTGGTGTCGCTGGCCATCGATGAATTTCCGGCGCTGTTCGTTGCGGCTGCCGGTGCCGAGGGCGAGACGGTGGTGACCGGTGCCGAAGAGTTGCGGGTCAAGGAAACCGACCGCATCCAGGTCATGGCCGATGGTCTGCGCGCGCTGGGTGGTGATATCACTGATACCCCGGATGGCGCAATCATTCGTGGCAAGCGTCTGACCGGTGGCACGGCTGACAGCTGCGGCGATCATCGAACGGCCATGTCCTTTTCCATGGCATCGCTGATCTGCGACGGACCCATCACCGTACTCGATTGCGACAACGTCAATACGTCGTTCCCGGGCTTTGTGCAGATTGCCGGGGATGCCGGACTGCATATCACCGAGACTCGGGACACAGCTGCCACATGACTTGCGGATGTACTGATTCATGAGCGAAATCCCGGTCATAACCATCGACGGACCTTCAGGGGCCGGCAAGGGAACGATTGCCCGCCAGCTGGCTGACGAGTTGGGTTTTCACATGCTCGACAGCGGAGCGGTGTATCGCGCGGCGGCGCTGCATGCGCTGGATTGCGGTGCCGATCTGGATGACGAAGCCTCGGTTCTCGATGCCTTGCAGAGCATGCAGGCACGCTTTCAACCTGACCCCGAAGGGGTGCAGGTATGGCTGGGTGAGCAAAATGTAACCTCTCGGCTGCGCCTGGAAACGACGGGCAATGCTGCCTCGCGGGTGGCGGTCATGGCGGCTGTCAGAGAGTCGGTTCTTGACGAACAACGCAGTTTTCGCAAGGCTCCTGGCCTTGTTGCCGACGGTCGGGACATGGGTACTGTGGTGTTCCCGGATGCCACATTGAAGGTGTTTCTGTCGGCCTCCAGGCAGGTGAGGGCAGAGCGACGGTCTAAGCAGTTGAAAGAAAAGGGAATCGACGTTACAATGGCGTGCTTGCTGCAAGAGATTGGTGCGCGCGATGAACGTGACAGTTCCCGCGAGCATTCGCCGTTGGTTGCTGCCAACGACGCGCTCATCATCGATTCCAGTGATTTGTCCATCGATGAGGTGGTGGCGCAGATAAAGTCTGCATTGTCCACGGCCGATACACCGGGCGGGTAAATACAGCTGGATTGTCCCTTGCAGCAGTAGCGTGGGCTCGTTCAATTCAATACAGACGCATGCATGTGGCATGCATTGATCAACCTGCAACAATGTACCGCTCGACCACGGAGGTCGGGTTTCAGTAACCAACACATCGCCTTGTCATGACGACACTGCGTCATTCACCTAACAGGTTTACTATTTAATGTCAGAATCTTTTGCGGAGCTCTTCGAAGAGAGTATCTCCAACGCCCAGATGAAAGTCGGTTCCATCCTTACTGGAACAGTTGTCGACATCACGGGCGATTACGTCATCGTCAATGCCGGACTCAAATCCGAAGGCGCAGTGCCTATTGAAGAGTTCGAAGACGAAAATGGCGAAACCGATGTCAAGATCGGTGACAGCGTTGAAGTAGCACTCGATTCCGTTGAAGACGGTTTCGGCGAAACCAAGCTTTCGCGTGAAAAGGCTCGTCGTGCACGCTCCTGGACCGTTCTCGAAAGAGCTCAGGAAAATGACGAAATCATCAAGGGCAACATCACTGGCAAGGTCAAAGGCGGCTTTACCGTTGAAGTCTGCGACATCCGCGCATTCCTGCCGGGTTCACTGGTTGACGTACGTCCCGTACGTGACACCAGCTACCTCGAAGGCAAGGAACTCGAATTCAAGGTCATCAAGCTGGACCAGCGTCGCAACAACGTTGTTGTTTCACGTCGTGCGGTCGTTGAGTCCGAGTACAGTGCAGAGCGCGAGCAACTGCTCGAGAATCTGCAGGAAGGTCAGGAAATCATGGGTATCGTCAAGAACCTCACCGATTACGGTGCGTTCCTTGACCTGGGTGGTATCGATGGCCTGCTGCACATCACCGACATGGCGTGGAAGCGCGTCAAGCATCCTTCCGAAGTGGTTGAAGTCGGTCAGGAAATGCAGGTCAAGGTCCTCAAGTTCGATCGCGAGCGTAACCGCGTATCACTGGGTCTGAAGCAACTGGGTGAAGATCCATGGGTCGATCTGACTCGTCGTTACCCTGAAGGCTCACGCCTGTTCGGCAAGGTCACCAACATCGCTGACTACGGTTGCTTTGTAGAGATCGAGGAAGGTGTTGAAGGTCTGGTTCACGTCTCCGAAATGGATTGGACCAACCGCAACGTCAACCCGAACAAGGTTGTTGCACTGGGTGACGAAGTCGAAGTCATGATCCTCGACATCGATCAGGAGCGTCGTCGTATCTCTCTGGGTATCAAGCAGTGCAAGCCGAACCCATGGGAAGACTTCTCCGAGTCGTTCAACAAGGGTGACAAGGTTGCCGGTACCATCAAGTCAATCACCGACTTCGGTATCTTCATCGGTCTGGAAGGCGGTATCGACGGACTCATCCACTTGTCTGACCTGTCCTGGAACGAGACTGGCGAAGAAGCCGTTCACAACTACAAGAAAGGTGACGAGATCGAAGCCGTTGTGCTGGCCGTTGATCCCGAGCGTGAGCGCATCTCTCTGGGTGTGAAGCAGATCGATCGTGACCCATTCGGTCAATTCGTTGCTGACAGCCCGAAGGGCAGCATCGTGAAAGGTACTGTCAAGGAAGTGGATACCAAGCACGCCATCATCGACCTGGGTGACGGTGTCGAAGGTGTACTGCGAGCTTCCGAGATTTCCCGTGACCGCGTCGAAGACGTGCGTCAGCACCTGAAGGAAGGTGAGGAAATCGAAGCCAAGTTCATCGGTACTGACCGCAAGTCACGCATGCTGAGCCTGTCCATCAAGGCGAAGGACTATGCTGATGAAGCTGAAGCGATGAGCGACTACAATGACTCTTCTTCAGAGCCAGCAGGTACTACGCTGGGTGATCTGTTGAAAGAGCAGCTGGGCAACTTGGAAAAGTAGTTCTGACAGGTTTTGAACCGTTGTTCTGAAGTCGCCTGTTCCGAACAACCCCTTGACGGGGTTGTTCGGGGCGGGCACTCTTCGTTTGGAACATTGGAAATCGCAGATTCATCGTATCTTCATTTCATACATGAGCGCTGAGAACGGACGTGACAACAGGTGAGAAATGAGCGAACGTTCCCGCACAGATAACAGTCTGACCAAATCGGATCTCATCGAGTCGCTGGCGCGCAATCAGGGGCACCTGGCGCCCAAGGACGTCGAACTGGCCGTCAAGAGCCTTCTCGAGAAGATGAGTCAGGAGCTGGCCAGTGGCGAGCGAATCGAGATTCGTGGCTTTGGCAGCTTTTCCCTGCATTTTCGCGAAGCGAGAATGGGGCGCAATCCCAAATCAGGCGATGCTGTTGCTCTTCGTGGCAAGCATGTACCTCATTTCAAGCCCGGCAAGGAATTACGAGAGCGTGTCAACAATGGCACCGGTGGCGTCAACGAGACGTCCGAATCCTTCCAGGACGATGACGACGACTGAAGAGTGCCGGTCGCCCGTCCCCGTGCGCGACCTCTCCGTTATCAAGCCTGTCCGTTTTATCGCTGTCTGTCAGGGCAGCCTTGTACACACGTCTACCGGCGGCTGATTGACCGTGTCCGTACCTGATCTCCTGTGGCTGTTGCTACCCGTTGCAGCCGCGGCCGGCTGGTTTGCAGCCAGGCGCAGTGATGCCCGCAAGCCGGATGCGTTCTGGGACTACACGAAGAACTTTCATCAGGACCTGAACGTGTTGCTCTCCGAGCAGGCTGACACCACGGCCGAGCTATTCGAAGCGCTTTCGGGCACCAGCAGGGATACCGCCGAAACCCATATCGCTCTGGGCAATCACTACCGTCGTCGCGGCGAGATGGAGCGTGCGGTGCTGCTGCATCAGAGTGTCATCGACAAGACTGAATTGCAGTCCGACATACGCGATGCGGCACGTGTTGAACTGGCCAGGGATTATCGTTCGGCCGGCTTGCTCGATCGCGCAGAATCCGTGCTGCACCAGCTGCTCGAATCCGAGCATCGACGTGCGGATGCCTATGACAGTCTGTTGCAGCTGCACGAGCAAGAGGCTGACTGGCAGCAGGCGATTACGGTCGCGATGGATTTCGATCGCCACAGCGAGCGAGAGCTCGGACCGAGAATCGCGCATTACTACTGTGAGCTGGCTGTTCAGTCGCAGAGACAGGGTGACAGGGCAGAGACGGAAGCCAGTCTGTCCCGGGCCATTCATCATGATCCGCGTTGTGCGCGCGCACTGATGATGCAGGCAGCGCTGGCACAGGAAAACGCGGATCACGACAGGGCTTTGAAGCTGTACGATCAGGTGGAATCCCTGCGTCCGGAGTTAATGCCCGAGACCATCGATGCACGCTTCACGGCCTTCAAGGCTCTGGGTGATCAAGAGCGCCTGCTCCAGTTCATCAAGCGCATCCGTGAGCAGCGTAACGCCTATTCGGTCATCAGAAGCACACGGCAGATCATTGCCGAGTTGCACAGCGATGCGCTGGCAGATCGCTTCTTCAAGGATCAGATATTGCGCCGCCCTTCATTGCGGGGTCTGCGTGACTGGACACGTGATCAGATCGAACTCAGCAAGCCCGATGAGCGCGACAAGGTTCGAGTCATATGTAACTTGCTGGATCAGGTGATTGAAGATAAACCGGTTTATCGCTGCAATTCCTGCGGATTTCAGGGTAACGTGATGCATTGGCGTTGCCCCGGTTGTGGCCGTTGGGACAGCGTATCAACCATCATCGGCGTGGAAGGCGAATGAACAGAATAATCACCGCACTGGATTTCAACGAACCTGGCAAGGCACGCGCGCTCGTGCAGCGGCTGGATCCCTCACTGACGCGCCTCAAGATCGGCAATCAGCTCTACACCCTGGCAGGGCCGACACTGGTCGAGGAATGTCAGAAGGCCGGGTTCGACGTGTTTCTGGATCTGAAGTACCACGATATACCGAACACCGTGGCCAGTGCCGTCGAGGCCGCAGCCGCCATGGGGGTGTGGATGGTGAACGTTCACGCCAGTGGGGGTCCGGCCATGCTGGAAGCAGCGCGCAATGCAGTCAAGCAGTTCGATCGCAGTGCCGAGCAGGGCGGCGGCACGAGGCTGATCGCTGTCACGGTATTGACCAGTCTGGATCGCGCTGAGCTTGCCAGTGTGGGGCTGGATGTCGAACCTGTCGATCAGGTGAGCCGATTGGCAAAGCTGGCGCGTCAGGCAGGTCTGGATGGGGTTGTCTGTTCACCGCATGAGGTGTCGCAGATTCGCGCCATTGCAAAGAACAACTTTCTCACCGTAACGCCCGGCGTTCGGCCCGATCAGGCTTCCAGCGCACCTGTCGGGAACATTTCCAGTCATGGTGGTCGACCGGATGATCAGCGTCGTACCCTGACACCCTTCGATGCCATTCTGGGTGGTAGTGACTACCTGGTCATCGGCAGACCCATCACGCAGGCGCAATCACCGCTGGATGTGTTACACGCCTTGAATGCGGAAGTGCAGATCGCCGCTTCTCAACTGACTGCAACAAAGCCGGCTGACACGGCAGACATCGATGCATGAGTACTGATCAAAAAGTCTATATTTCTGCCCAGCAGCTGCTGGAAGATTCTCTGGAGCTGGGGCGGCAGATTCTGGCCAGTGATTTCCGGCCGAATTTTATCGTGGGCGTCTGGCGCGGCGGTACGCCAGTGGGCATCATGGTGCAGGAGCTGCTGGATTTCTACGGCGTGCATACCGATCATATTTCCATCCGCACATCCAGCTATGCCGGAATCAACAAGCGTGAAAGCAAGGTGCGTGTGCATGGTCTGAGCTATCTGACCCAGAAGATGAATGCCGAGGATTCGCTGCTGATCGTCGATGATGTGTTCGATACCGGTTTGAGCGTGAAGAGCATTCTCGACAAGATGAAGGTCCGATCACGCAGGAATCTGCCCCATGACATTCGGGTAGCTACCGCCTATTTCAAGCCGAAGAAGAACAAGACCGACTTCGAGCCGGACTTCTGTGCGCACAAGACCGAGGACTGGCTGATCTTTCCTCACGAAATGGATGGACTGTCTCTGGATGAGATCAGAGCGAACAAGCCTCATCTGCTGCCGGTCATGGAATCTCTGGAAGGAATCATCGAGCCGGTCAAGTTGCGCAGGGAAGATTAAAAAAGTTTGTCCGAGGCTTGTCGTGGAGGCATAAACTGCCTACACTTCGCATGCGCTGCCGGAGTGGTGGAATTGGTAGACACGCCGGATTCAAAATCCGGTTCTGGAAACAGAGTGCGAGTTCAAGTCTCGCCTCCGGCACCAAGCGCTCGGCTCCGGCCTTAATCCACCTTATCCCCCCCAGAATGATCACCCGTGGACAAGGCTGCCAAACCCTCAATTTCCCGCTCCAATGGCAAATCCCCTGATGGGGCTGCCACACCTGCGTTCAGGCTCGCGGATTTTCACTACGATCTGCCAGAAGAGCTGATTGCTCAGGCACCACTGCCCAACCGCAGCGACAGCCGGATGATGGTGTTGAACGCCACTACCGCCGAAGCGGCTAGGGCTGGCGGGCAGTTTCAGGACTCTGCAGCGGCTGATATCCAGCACGCCAGTGTGCGTGATCTGCCCGGAATGTTGAAGGCAGGTGACCATCTCGTGTTCAACAACACACGCGTCATTCCGGCACGGCTGTACGGCAGCAAGGCATCGGGTGGAAAACTGGAAATGATGCTTGAACGGGTCGGAGCGGACGGGCGTGTCCTGGCCAAGATCCGCGCCAGCAAATCCCCGAAGCCCGGCACGCTCATCATTCTGGCGGGCAAGCCCGGAGAACAGGAAACGCAAAGCCGATTCGAAGCGCGCGTCACTGGCCGGCATGATGATCTCTTCGAGCTCGAGGCCGCGCAAGGAGGCAATGAGGCGCTGACAGACTTCATCGCGCAGCATGGCGATATTCCTCTGCCTCCCTATATCGAGCGAGCACCGGATCAGCAGGATGCGGAGCGCTATCAGACGGTCTTTGCACGCTCTCCCGGTGCGGTGGCGGCTCCTACCGCCGGTCTGCATTTCGATGAAGCGCTGCTCAAGGCGCTGGAAGAAGCCGGGATAAGCCACAGTTTCATCACGCTGCATGTCGGGGCAGGGACGTTTCAACCAGTACGCGTGGAAGATCCTGCCAAGCACGTCATGCACGCCGAGCGCGTCAGTGTGGATGCCGATACCGTCGATGCAATCAACAGAGTGAAAGCCTCTGGCGGACGGGTGGTGGCGGTGGGTACGACCTCGGTCAGGGCGCTGGAAGCTGCCGCGGCCGAGACCGGCGAGCTGGCTCCCTACAGCGGTGAAACTCGTCTCTTTCTCGTGCCGGGCTCACGATTTCATGTCATCGATGGCATGGTCACCAACTTTCATCTGCCTGAATCCACGCTGTTGATGCTGGTGGCCAGTTTTGCCGGTCTGGACACCACTCTGGAGGCCTATCGCCAGGCAGTCCGGGAGCGCTACCGGTTTTTCAGTTACGGCGACGCCATGCTGGTGTGGCCACAGTCCGGAGTGCGTGCGTGAATTTCAGTTTCGACCTGCTGGGAACCGACGGCGCTGCAAGGCGCGGACGGTTGAATTTCGACCGCGGTACGGTGGAGACACCGGCCTTCATGCCTGTGGGAACCTACGGTACCGTCAAATCAGTCACACCCGAGGAGATCCGGGAGATCGGTGCCGAGATCATTCTGGGCAACACCTTCCATCTGTGGCTGCGACCGGGCACCGAGATCATCAAGATGCACGGCGATCTGCATGATTTCATGCATTGGTCAGGACCGATCCTGACCGATTCCGGCGGCTTTCAGGTGTTCAGTCTGGCCAAGTTGCGCAAGATCGATGAGTCCGGCGTCCGTTTCCGGTCGCCAGTAGATGGCTCCGAGGTGTTTCTCAGCCCCGAGGAATCCATGCGCATCCAGACCGACCTCGGCTCCAATATCGTCATGGCCTTCGACGAGTGCACGCCGTATCCGGCAACGCACGAGCAGGCTGCGGAGTCCATGGAGCTGTCGATGCGCTGGGCAAAACGCTGTCAGCAGGCTTTTGGTGAATTGCAGAATCCCAATGCCTTGTTCGGTATCGTGCAGGGCGGCATGTATGAGGATCTTCGCCGGCAGTCCTGTGAAGCACTGGTGGAACTGGACTTCCCCGGCTACGCTGTCGGTGGTCTGGCCGTGGGGGAGGAAAAATCGCTGCGTGATGCCATGCTGGACACCACGGTGCCACACCTGCCTGCCAACCGGCCGCGCTACCTGATGGGTGTGGGCAAGCCGGAAGATATCGTGTCGTCCGTGGTGCGCGGCATCGACATGTTCGATTGCGTATTGCCAACCCGCAATGCCAGAAACGACTACATCTACACGCATCGCGGCGACCTGCGGCTGCGCAACGCCCGGTTCCGCACCGACACGGGCCCCATTGATGAGGACTGCGGCTGCTATACCTGCCGCAATTACTCCCGCGCCTACCTGTACCACCTGTCCAAGTGCAGCGAGATTCTGGGCTCCCGACTCAATACCATCCACAATCTGTACTACTACCAGGAGCTGATGCAGGGTATCCGCAAGGCCCTGGATGAACAGCGCCTGGATGCATTCGTCAGGGATTTCGAAGCCCGGCGAGCCAGCGGCGCCTGAATCCCCACTCCGGAAACCACCGGTTGATGCTGTGGTCTATGGCATAATTGCGCGTTACTTTCCGCAGTCACTTCAAGAGTCGTTTACATGGATTTCTTTATCAGTAATGCATATGCCCAGGGCGCTGGCGCTCCGGGTGGGTCCCTGATGGGCATTCTGCCGCTGCTGCTCATGCTGCCGGTGTTCTACTTCCTCATGATTCGTCCGCAGCAAAAGCGCATGAAGGAACACAAGACCATGGTCGCTGCCTTGAAAAAAGGTGATGAAGTCGTTACCAATGGTGGCTTGGGCGGGACCGTATCGAAAGTGGGCGATGCCTACCTGACCATGCGAGTTGCCGAAGGTGTCGAGGTCAATGTGCAGAAGCATGCCATTGCCGCTCTGTTGCCCTCCGGTACCTTGAAGAATATCTGAGTTCCGCTCTCCTACGTACAGACCAGCCGCAACAGCATGACCAATACCAATCCTCTCTGGAAAACGCTGCTATTGGCAGCCGTTATGATTATTGGCGTGCTGTTTGCGCTGCCGAACCTGTTCGGCAGCGACCCTGCCGTGCAGGTATCGGCACGCTCGGCAGAACTGACCAGTGCCGATGTGGGTCAGTTCGACAGGATCCTGTCCGATGCCGGATTCTCCGATGTCGAGGTGCGTCAGGAGGAAGGACGTTACCTGGCACTGTTCAATAGTGAAGATGATCAGATACGTGCTCGTGACGTACTGTCTGAAAAGCTGGATTCCAATCGCTTCATCACTGCCTTGAATCTGGTGGATGCCAGCCCGGCATGGTTGCGCAACATCGCTCAGCCGATGTTTCTGGGCCTGGATCTGCGCGGTGGCGTGCACTTTCTGATGGAAGTGGACATGGATGCCGCCATCAACACTGCTGAAGAGCGTTTCATTCCCGCCTGGAAGCGTGAAGTGCGAGAGGCCAAGATTCGCGGCACCTCCATACAGCATTCCAAAGGTGTTCTGAGCGCCCGTTTCAGGGATGTGGCTGAACGTGATCAGATGCTGGAGGTCTTTCGTGAAGAGGGCGCCGATCTGGACTTCGACACATCGGAAGATGGCGAGTTTGCCTTCATCACGGCCAACCTGAGCGAGGCTGCGACCGAAACCGAAAAGCGCAGTGCCTTGCAACAGAATATCGTGACCTTGCGCAACCGGATCAACGAGCTCGGTGTGTCCGAACCTGTCATCCAGCAGCAGGGTCTTGACCGAATCGTCGTGCAGCTTCCCGGTGTGCAGGACACGGCCCGCGCCAAGGACATCCTCGGGGCTACCGCAACACTGGAATACCGATTGGTATCCACCCGCTCCGATGCGCGCCCGTACACCCGTCGTGATGATGGATCCACCATCATGCTTGACCGCGACATCATCGTGACTGGCGATCAGATCAAGGACGCCTCGTCCGGTATCGATCAGCAATCCGGCACGCCCGCCGTATTCGTCAACCTGGATAACACAGGGGCGCGGCGAATGCAGGAAGTCACGCAGGATAATGTCGGCAACCCCATGGCGGTGGTCTATATCGAAAACCGAATCGACAACATCAAGGTCAATGGCGAAGACGTCAAGCGTGTGTCGAAGGTGGAAGAGGTCATCAGTGTGGCCACCATCCGTGACGTGTTGAGTCATCGTTTCCAGACAACGGGTCTCGGTGCGCAGGAAGCGGCGGATCTGGCGCTACTGCTGCGATCGGGTGCCTTGAAAGCTCCCGTGCAGATCGTGGAAGAGCGAACCGTCGGGCCGAGCCTGGGCAAGGACAATATCCGACAGGGCTTCATGTCTGCGGCCGTGGGCCTTGCCGTGGTGGTGATCTTCATGGCCGTCTACTACCGTGTGTTCGGCATCATCGCGGGCCTGGCGCTCGTCACCAATGTGGTGCTGATCGTTGCCGTGCTGGGCGCCCTGACAGCAACACTGACATTGCCGGGTATTGCCGGCATCGTACTGACGGTCGGTATGGCCGTCGATGCCAACGTGCTCATCTTCGAGCGTATCCGCGAAGAGCTCAAGGCAGGGCGAGCCATACAGGCTGCAATCTCTGCAGGTTATGACAAGGCCTTCTCGACAATCGCCGATGCCAACATCACCACGCTGATTGCGGCCGTTGTGCTGTTCAGCCTGGGCACCGGCCCCATCAAGGGCTTTGCCGTGACCTTGTGCATCGGCATTCTGACATCGATGTTCACCGCGATATTCGGTACACGTGTACTGGTCAATGCCCTGTACGGAGGCAAGCGTCTGGATTCGCTGCCCATCTGATGATGAACACCTTTCGTGCAACGTTCGGCAGCCAGTCGCTGCCGGCTTGCCTTCCAGCCTTGTTGGCTGATAACAGCTTGCGATTGTCCCCGGGATTTCTCCATGCGTAGTCTGATTAGAGACACCAACTTCGATTTCATGGGCCGCTACCGGTTGTCCCTGATCGTATCGAGTGCCATGCTGGCAGTCGCGATTCTCGCCATCGCCATCCGCGGTTTGAGTCTCGGCGTCGACTTCACCGGGGGTTACACCATCGAGGTGGGTTACGAGCAGGCGCCGGATCTGAATGATATCCGGGCAGCTCTCGTTGAAGCCGAATTTCCCGATTCACAGGTGCAGACGTTTGGGACCAGTACCGATGTGCTGATTCGCATGGCGCCACCGGAAGAAGGAACCGACAGCGCCACAGTCAGCGATGAAGTGCTGCAGGTGCTTTCCGACAGCAGCGAGTCGGCGGTATCCATGCGCCGCGTGGAATTTGTCGGGCCTCAGGTGGGCGAGGAGCTCAGAGAGAAGGGTGGTCTTGCCATGCTGTCAGCGCTGTTCGGCATCATTGTCTATATCTGGTTTCGCTTCGAGAAGAAGTTTGCGGTGGGTTCGGTACTGGCCCTGGTTCACGACGTCATCATTACCGTGGGCGTGTTTGCCCTGTTCCAGATCGAGTTCGATCTGACCATTCTGGCAGCCCTGCTGGCGGTCGTCGGTTATTCCCTGAACGACACCATCGTCGTGTTCGATCGGATACGAGAGAATTTCGTGACCCTGCGAACGGGCACGCCGTCCGAGATCATGAATGAATCGATCAACCAGACTCTGTCCAGAACCGTCATTACCTCCGGTACGACACTCCTGGTGTTGATCTGTCTCTATGCCTTTGGCGGTCAGATCATCAGCGGCTTCGCACTGGCGCTGATCGTCGGTATCTTCATCGGTACCTATTCCTCGATTTTCGTGGCCAGTGAAATCGTGCTGCAGATGGGCATTACCAAGGAAGACATGATGCCGGTGGAAAAGGAAGGTGCCGATCTGGATGCCATGCCCTGACACGACGTCAGGTCAGGGGTCCATTGATTTTCGGTCATCGGGAGTCTCCCGAGCCGTAGTGTCGTATCTCGCAGGCGAGCCGACAGTCGTCTTGCCGAGTATGCTTCTTCCTCGTGCAGTCGAGTCACTTGTGCCTGCAGCATGGGCTCACCGATCCGGCAGGTTATCCGAGCACCGATCATGCGGCGGGTTTCCCTGAGAAACAGTGAGCGTCGCATCATGCCGCCCATGTGACTGGCGGCATGAAACAGTCGACTGTTATGACCTTCGACGAAGACCGGCAGAATGGTGGCGCCACTTTTCAGGGCCAGTTTGCTGGCCAGAGGTGTCCAGGGCGCCTCGGTGGGGCCACTCAAGGGGTTTGCGCTGATCTCGGCCGACCCGCTGGGAAACAGGACGACGCAACCACCGCTGCACAGATGTGCGGTTGCCTCGCGGCGTATGGCCACATTCTGCCGTCTGGCAGCGGAACCTCTCTGCTCGGACAGATCCAGTGGCATGAAATGACTGGACGAGGGTGGTAGCCCGATCGCATCCCAGACGATGATGCGAATATCCGAGCGGATGCTCTCCAGCAGTGCGCTGATGGTCAGGCCATCAACCACGCCGTAGGGGTGATTGGCGACGACCAGCAGCGGGCCTTGAGCAGGCACATAGGCGCGTCTGGCAAACCGGACTTCCGGTTTCAGTTCAAAGGCCGCAGCGGCTCGTCGAAAGAAGGTTTCATCATTCGCATCGTCAACGAAGCGCTGCTGCACTTTCCTGATGGTGTTTCCGCGGCTGAGCCACTCGATGGCTTTCACCAGATGCTTCTGAGGCGCTGACAGGTCGGGACCTGCGTAACTGAGTTGCATTGGAAGGACCTTGAAAAATGTCAGCTTAGTGCTGGCATGTGACGGTCCGGTTACTTGTCAGGGCCTCAGTGGCATGGGGGGTGGTGCGGCTTACTTGCTCGCTGTGTTCCTTCCTCGGTTGCGAGCGGCTGACAGAGGCTTCATGACCTCGAGCATCTGATGATGAATCCTGGGCGAGGCGGCAATCACTTCACCCTTGCTCATCCAGTCGTCGCCACCGTCGAAGTCGTTGAGCAGGCCACCGGCCTCTCTGACGATCAGTCCGCCTGCGGCTACATCCCAGCTCTGCAGGCCGGTCAGCCAGCAGCCATCGATACGCCCGGCTGCCACATAGGCCAGGTCGAGCGCTGCTGAACCCAGGCGACGAACGCCGCCGGAGCGTTCCGTGTAATGTCTGCTGGTTCGCTGGTAGAAGTCCAGGTCCTGGCCTTCACGATACGGAAAGCCGGTGCTCAGCAGGGCATTCTCCAGATGATTGGTGTTCTTGACCCGCAATCGCTTGCTGTCCAGAAATGCACCCTCGCCCTTGCCGGCTGTAAACAGTTCCTGACGCATCGGGTCGTAGATGACGGCCTGAAACAGCCGCTTGTTCTGCAGCAGGGCAATCGAAACGCTGAAGTGCGGCAGCCCATGGATGAAATTGGTCGTGCCGTCCAGCGGGTCGATAACCCACTGATACTCGGCATTCTCGTCGCCGATCAGACCGCTTTCCTCGCACAGGAAGCTGTGATCGGAGTAGGAGCGACGGAGCGTATTGACGATCTCGGCCTCGGCGGCTCGATCGACCTCGGTCACGAAGTCGTTGCGTTGCTTCTTTTCGATGCTGTTGGCATCGAAACGATCAACATTCTGTGTAATGACTTTTCCGGCTGCGCGGGCAGCGCGAATGCCGATGTTGAGCATCGGGTGCATGTCTGGCTTCACTTGTCTGGGCTGAGGTGCATAGTGTAGTGCCAAACGCCCTCCGATCCGTGGCTTCCTGGACCAGTTGTGACATCATTCGCTCATGAGTGTAGAAATCGTATTCGTAATGGTGGGCACGACCCACACCGGGAACCTGGGTGCAGCGGCGAGAGCCATGAAAACCATGGGATTCACAAAAATGAGACTGGTGGATGCCTGTTCGCATCTGTCGGCCGAGGCCTTGGCTCGCTCCTCTGGGGCCAATGATGTACTGAAAGACGCCCAGACCTTCGATTCCCTGCAGGCGGCCATTGCCGATTGTCGGGTGGTGATCGGCACGAGCGCCAGGGCCCGGCAGTTGGCTGTGCCGCTTCTGTCCTGTCGGGAGATCGCCACAGAGCTGGGTGAGGCCGCACATTCGAGTCTGTCCGGCCAGAAAGTGGCGATGGTGTTCGGCCAGGAACGCTCCGGGCTCAGCAACGAGTCACTCGACTTGTGCACGCGTCTGCTGCGCATTCCGTGTAACCCGGATTTCTCCTCGCTGAATCTGGGCAGCGCGGTACAGGTGGTCTCCTATGAGCTGTCACAGGCTCTGGTATCCGTACCGCAGGGTGCTCCGTCGCCCCAGCCGGGCAAGTGGAAAGGCACGGATGACGGAGAGAATGCGATTCCGGCGCCGACAGACCCTGATGAATTACCGGCCACCAGCGACAACATGGAGCATTTCTTCGAACACCTCGACCGGGTCATGGTCACCACCGGATTTCTGGATCCGGACAATCCGCGATTGCTGCGACGCCGCGTGCGTCGCTATTTCGAGTCGAATCGCCCCACGGGCAGTGAGCTGGCCATCTTCCGCGGCATACTCTCGGCGGTGGAGAACCCCCGCAAGCGAAAATAGTTCTCACGGGTTTCTTCAATTCTCCGTAAGTTTTGCAAGGCGCATTTACACGGTATAATGTCCTACCAGACAAGTAGGAATTAAGGGCGGGCTGATACATGTGGCAATTGCTGAAGGAAGACGTCACGTGTGTGTTCGAGCGTGACCCTGCTGCGCGCAACCTGTTTGATGTGCTCACCTGCTATTCCGGTGTGCATGCCATTCTGTTTCATCGAGTCAATCACTGGATGTGGGGGCACGGTTTGCGTTGGCCGGCGCGTTATCTCGGCAATATCGCCCGCTGGCTGACCGGCATCGAAATTCATCCCGGCGCCGTGATAGGCCGGCGCTTCTTCGTCGACCACGGTACAGGCGTCGTGATCGGCGAGACAGCGGAAATCGGCAATGATGTCACGCTCTACCAGGGCGTCACCCTCGGTGGGCGTACGCTCAATCAGGGCAAGAGACATCCCACCCTGGGCAACAACGTCGTGGTCGGTGCCGGCGCGAAGATCCTTGGCCCCTTTCTGGTGGCAGATGATGCGCGTATCGGCTCCAATGCCGTGGTGCTGGAAGCCGTACCGGCAGGGGCAACGGTGGTCGGCATTCCCGGCCGCGTGGTCCGCTGCAAGAACCAGAACACCCAATGCCTCGAGCTGGTGAACGGCGAGGGCAAGGCCACGCCTCAGCAGGTATTCGATGCCTACGGGGTGGCCGGGGATGCCGACGACCCCATGCAGACGGCTGTCGAGCAGTTGCAGGAGCAGGTCGCAGAATTGCGTGCCGAGCTCGATCGGCTGACCAAGCGAGCAGGTTGATGCCGGTATTCGGCAATGCCGGCCCTTGAATTTTCGGGGCTGGCCCTAATACTTGACTAAATTGCTGGGTTATGTGATGCTCCCTGCATGGAATTCTATCGATTACAGATGCCATGAAGCTGACAACCAAAGGACGATATGCAGTAACTGCCATGCTCGATCTGGCGTTGCACGGTGAGTCAGGCCCTGTGTCGCTGGCAGAGATTTCGGTTCGTCAGGAAATTTCGCTGTCCTATCTGGAGCAGTTGTTTTCCAAGTTGCGTCGCAACGGCCTGGTCATCAGTACCAGAGGCCCCGGTGGTGGCTATTCGGTCGCCCGTGAGCTGCATCAGGTAGCGGTGTCAGAGATCATCTGCGCCGTCAACGAGTCGGTCGATGCGACGCAATGTGGTGGCAAGGAAAACTGTCACAGCCACGGTCGCTGTCTGACACACGATCTCTGGGAAGGGCTCAGCGCCCAGATCGAGGAGTTCCTGAGTAGCGTATCGCTGCAGGACATGATCGATCGGCAGCGAGTGCAGAATGCATCGTTGCGTCAGGACAAGGTCATGGTGCAGAGACCTTATGCATAGTTTGAGGGAAGCAGGGCAGGAATGTGATCCGCCGGCTCTGTTCATCGGTAAACATCAGTCAGCGATCAAGGGATCAGTGGCTACACAGTGCGGCGTCAGCCGGCTATTCAACGACATCATTTTTTCGAGGCAGACACAGTGAGTTCTTTAAACGTACCAATCTACATGGACTACTCGGCCACTACGCCGGTCGACGAGCGAGTGGCTGCCAGCATGGCCAAATGCCTGACCATTCAGGGGCATTTCGGAAACCCGGCTTCGCGTTCACACCCGTTCGGCTGGAATGCGGATGAGCTGGTCGAGCAGGCGCGTGACAACGTCGCCAATCTCATCGGTGCGAACAGCAAGGAAATCGTCTGGACCTCCGGTGCCACCGAGTCCGATAACCTGGCCATCAAGGGTGCGGCGCATTTCAATGCCAAGAAGGGCAAGCACATTGTCACGCTGAAGACCGAACACAAGGCGGTACTGGATACCTGTCGCCAGCTGGAGCGTGAAGGCTTCGAAGTGACGTATCTGGATCCCCTCGAGAATGGTCTGCTGGACATGGATGCATTCAAGGCGGCCTTGCGTGATGACACCACAGTCGTGTCCATCATGCATGTCAACAACGAGATCGGTGTCATCCAGGACATCGCTGCCATCGGCAAGATCACGCGTGAGCGTGGCATCATCTTCCATGTCGACGCGGCACAGAGCCCCGGCAAGGTGGCGATCGATGTCAACGAGATGAATGTCGATCTGCTCTCCTTGTGCGCACACAAGGTGTACGGGCCCAAGGGTATCGGTGCCCTGTATGTTCGCCGCAAGCCGCGCGTTCGTCTGGAAGCACAGATTCATGGTGGTGGCCACGAGCGCGGCATGCGTTCAGGCACTTTGCCGACTCACCAGATCGTGGGTATGGGTGAGGCATTCCGCATTGCCGGTGAGGAAATGGAAGAAGAGAACAAGCGCCTGAAAAAGCTGCGTGATCGTCTGTGGGATGGTCTGTCCGACATGGAAGAGATCTACATCAACGGTGACCTGGAGCAACGCATTCCGGGCAACCTCAACGTCAGCTTCAACTTCGTGGAAGGCGAGAGTCTGATCATGTCCATGAAGGATATCGCGGTATCCAGTGGCTCGGCTTGTACCAGTGCCAGCCTGGAGCCGTCGTATGTCTTGCGTGCCATCGGTCGTAACGACGAGCTGGCGCACAGCTCGATCCGTTTCACCATCGGACGTTTCACGACCGAAGAAGAAGTGGATTTCACGATCAAGAAGACACGTGATGCAGTGGAAAAGCTGCGTGATCTGTCGCCATTGTGGGACATGCACAAGGAAGGTATCGATCTCGATTCTGTCGAGTGGGCATCTCACTGAGTCGCTGATGCGATCCGGTAGACACTCTTGTTCTGAATGATCGATTTCAAACTCGATCCTTATCAACGAAAGACCGAACGGCAGCCCGGCGGGTTGTCGAAAATTGGAGAAAACCATGGCTTACAGTGACAAAGTACTCGACCATTACGAAAACCCTCGCAATGTGGGCGTGCTGGACAAGGACGATCCGAGCGTGGGCACCGGCATGGTCGGCGCACCTGCCTGTGGCGACGTGATGCGCCTGCAGATCAAGGTCAATGACGAAGGCATCATTGAAGATGCGAAGTTCAAGACGTATGGTTGTGGTTCTGCCATTGCATCCTCTTCGCTGGTGACCGAAATGGTCAAGGGCAAGACACTGGAGGAAGTTGGACAGATTCGTAACAAGCATATCGCTGATGAACTTGCTCTGCCTCCCGTGAAGATTCACTGCTCTGTGCTGGCAGAAGATGCCATTGCAGCAGCAATTGCCGACATCAAGGCAAAGCGGGAAAAGAAGGACGATTCAGAAGCATTGGCCAGCTGAGCAGCTGGTTCTCCGATAGGTCAAGAAAACGGCAATGGAGTGAGAGCGGCGAAAGCGAACAGGTTTTCGTCGGCGCTCTCACCCGGAGTCCGGAGGTTTTCTCTCAGATGGGCGTGACATTTACAGACAGTGCTGCCAGGCATATCAAGAGCTTCCTGGAAAAGCGCGGCAAGGGCATCGGTCTCAGGTTGGCCGTGCGCACCACGGGGTGTTCGGGCCTGGCTTATGTGCTGGAGTTTGCCGACGAGGTGGCTGCCAATGATGAAGTGTTCGAAAACAACGATGTCACGGTCGTGATTGACAAGAAAAGCCTGGTGTACCTTGACGGTACCGAGCTCGACTTCACGAAGGAAGGTCTGAACGAAGGTTTCAAGTTCAACAATCCCAACGTCAAGGATGAGTGCGGCTGCGGCGAATCCTTCACCATCTGATTCGTCTGTTGCGGATACCCCTGCTTGTGCGGGTCGCCGCACAACCCTGATTCCGGTCGCCTGGCGGCCATATTGCGCTGCCCGGGTAGATGATTGCCCGGGCAGTGTTGTTACCACGGTAGAGATCGTTTAGTCATGCAGGTTGATCTGTCCAGCAATTTCTTCGAGTTGTTCGATTTGCCCGTTCAATTTGTCATCGATGAGCCGACCCTGATCACTCGGTTCCAGGATCTGCAGAAACAATTGCACCCTGATCGTTTCGCTGCCAAGCCTGCGGCAGAGAGGCGCTGGTCGATGCAGGCGGCAAGTTATGTCAACGAGGGCTATCAGACTCTGAAGAGTGATCTGCAACGCGCGATCTATCTGCTGAAGCTGAACGACGTCTCGCTGGACGAAGAAACCGATACGCAGATGTCTCCCATGTTCCTGATGGAGCAGATGGAGTATCGCGAGGCGCTTGAAGCGGCAGAGAGTGCAGCGGATCCGCTGGGCAAGCTGGATGCTGTGCGCAAACAACTGAAGGCAGGCATTCACGAGCAGTCGCAGGCGTTCGATCAGGCGTCAAACACCGGGAACTGGGATGAGGCTCGCACCACGGTGCGCCAGTGGCAGTTTCTGGACAAGCTTGCGCGTGAAGTCAAGAGTATGGAAGAGCGGTTGGACGTGTGAGTCGAGCCGACACCCAAACCAATACAATGGAGTACTGAAGTGGCGTTGCTGCAAATAGCCGAACCCGGTCAATCGGACGCTCCGCATCAGCGGCGTCTGGCGGTGGGTATCGATCTGGGTACCACCAACTCGCTGGTAGCTGCTGTCAGAAGTGGCAGCGCCGATGTGTTGTCCGATCAGGACGGGCATCGCTCCGTGCCTTCGGTGGTGCAGTACGCATCGGATGGAACTACGCGGGTCGGGCAGGCTGCCGAGTCGTCGTCGGCCGACTCGCGCAGTACCATTCGCTCGGCCAAGCGTTTGATGGGCAAGGGTGCTGCCGATCTGACCGATTCCTGGCTCAGCAAACACTATGAGTTCGATGTCGACAGTGGTTCCCTGCCGGCATTCGTCACCGCAGCCGGAAACAAGACCGCCATCGATGTCTCTGCTGCCATCCTGCAACAGCTGAAGCAGACCGCCGAAGAGACACTGGGTGGAGAACTTGCAGGCGCTGTGGTTACCGTACCTGCCTATTTCGATGACGCACAACGTCAGGCGACCAAGGATGCTGCATCACTGGCTGGCCTGCAGGTGTTGCGTCTGCTGAATGAGCCCACCGCCGCAGCGGTCGCCTATGGTCTGGACAACGAAGAGGGTGGCATTGTCGCCATCTACGACTTGGGAGGAGGCACCTTTGACATTTCCTTGCTGAAGATGCAGCAGGGTATCTTCGAAGTGCTCGCCACTGCCGGCAACACCTCGCTGGGCGGGGATGACATCGACAATGCCCTCGTGCAATGGCTCATGGATCAGGCCGGTATCGACTCTCTTGCCGATCCACAGTTGGAGTCTGATACCAAGGCTTATGCACGCGATCTGAAGGAAGCTCTGTCGGCGGCGGCGTCCGTCTCGGTGGAGTGGGATGATCGTGCGGGTCATGAGCTGCGGACCGAGCTGACTCGGGAGGCCTTCGACGAATTGGTGATGCCGCTGGTTTCCGCCACCTTGAAACCCTGCCGGCAGGTGCTGCGCGATGCCGACGTCGAGCGCGATCAGGTGACCGCCGTCGTCATGGTCGGTGGTTCCACGCGAGTGCCCCTGGTGCGTGATCAGGTCAGTGAATTCTTTGGCCAGCCGGTTCTGACCTCCATCGATCCCGACGAGGTCGTGGCTATCGGCGCCGCCATTCAGGCAGATGTGCTGGTCGGCAACAAGCCGGACAGTGACCTGCTGTTGCTGGATGTCACACCGCTGTCTCTCGGACTGGAGATCATGGGTGGTCTGGTGGAGAAGGTGATTCCGCGCAACACCACGATACCGATTGCACGTGGTCAGGAGTTCACCACCTACAAGGATGGTCAGACGGCCATGGCACTGCACGTTGTGCAGGGTGAGCGGGAACTGGTGGATGACTGCCGTTCGCTGGCGCGCTTCGAGCTGAAGGGCATCCCCTCGCGTGTGGCCGGTGCTGCACGCATTCAGGTGTTGTTCCAGGTGGATGCGGACGGGCTTCTCACTGTCAGCGCGCTGGAGCGCGAGAGTGGTGTGGTGGCAAGTGTGGACGTCAAGCCGTCCTATGGATTGTCGGACGGTGAAATCGAGACGATGCTGCGTGAATCCATGGATCACGCCAGCGAAGATATGCAGAAGCGGGCCTTGCAGGAGCAGAAGGTCGAGGCTGCGCGTGTTCTGGAGGCCATCGAGGCAGCATTGCAGGCCGATGGTGATGAGCATCTGAAGGCCGAGGAACGTGCCGTCATCGATGCGCATATCGCCCACCTGAAGAGCGTGGTCGATAACGGCGCCGATCGCGAAGTCATCAAGCAGGCCGTGCAGGCGCTGGAGCAGGGCAGTGCCGAGTATGTCGAGAGACGCATGAACGCCAGTGTTCGGCAGATGATGTCGGGGCAGGGGCTGGATGAGATCGACTCGGCTGTGGGCAAGGCGAAGCACGAGGCCTGCTCTTCGGATTCCTGAAGACGCCTCGCTGCGCTGCCTACGAAACAAACAACAAACATCAGACAGGAGTTCAAGGCGTCATGCCAACCGTAACGATCAAACCGCATCCGGAAATCTGTCCGGAAGGTGCAGAATTCGAAGTGGATCCGGGAATATCCATTTGCGATGCCATGCTGAAGAACGGCGTCCCGATAGAGCACGCCTGTGAGAAGTCCTGCGCGTGCACCACTTGCCATGTGCATGTGCGCGCCGGCAGTGAAAGTCTGGAAGAGGCCGATGAGCTGGAAGAGGATTACCTGGACAAGGCCTGGGGGCTCGATACCGATTCCCGACTCAGTTGTCAGGCCATCGTGGCTGATGATGATCTGGTCATCGAGATACCCAAGTACACCATCAACATGGTTTCCGAGGCGCCTCACTGATGAAATGGTCTGATATCAGAGAAATCGCCATCGAGTTGTGCGAAGCTCACCCGGATGTCGATCCGCAGTATGTCCGATTCACGGATCTGCATGCCTGGGTACTGGCAATCGACGGCTTCGACGATGATCCCGAAAAATCCAGTGAAGGCATACTGGAAGCCATCCAGATGACCTGGCTGGATGAAGTCGACTGAATCCGGAGCCTGATCTGTCGATATGGTTTCTGGGGGGGGGGGGGGGCGGTTGCCCCCTTCGAAAGGTCATTGACGAAGGATTCAGCCGGAGACGCAAAAAAGTTCTGAGAAAGTCGTTGCATACTGGTTGACTCCTGCAAATGCAGTAGTTATTATTGTGCGGCTGACAGAGACGAAGTTCGGGGTATAGCGCAGCCTGGTAGCGCATCTGCTTTGGGAGCAGAGGGTCGTAGGTTCGAATCCTGCTACCCCGACCATTTTTTGTCTTGTTTTTCAGTTTATCGGCCTGGTTATCGGCAGAGCGCCCGTAGCTCATGTGGATAGAGCATCGGCCTTCTAAGCCGAGGGTAGCAGGTTCGAATCCTGCCGGGCGCACCATTAATCGCCTGTCGGGTCCGAGAAGTTGAGCCGGCCTGGTTTGGCATTTTTGACGGGCAGTACTTGTGGTGAGCGTAGCTCAGTTGGTAGAGCGCAGGATTGTGATTCCTGTGGTCGCGGGTTCGAATCCCGTCGTTCACCCCACCTTATCCCTCATCCAAGCGTAACGCATCGGCATCCTTGCCGGATTTTTCGTTATAATTGACGGCTGACAGTAATACTCTGCGAGAGTGGCGGAATTGGTAGACGCGCTGGTTTTAGGTACCAGTGTCTTTGACGTGGGAGTTCGAGTCTCCCCTTTCGCACCAGTTTTCGTGTCGTGCGCGACACATCACCTGACCGTCGGATGACAGGCCCTGTTCGGCTGATGAGCGGCCGCGGCACTCATCCGTGGTCACTAGAGGCAAGCATGCAAGTATCCGTTGAAACCACCCAAGGCCTTGAGCGCCGCATGACAGTAGCGCTGCCTTCCGAGGACATCGACAGCGCAGTACTGGAACGTCTGCAAAGTCTGAGCAAAACCACACGCATGAATGGTTTTCGCCCGGGCAAGGTACCGTTCAATGTCGTCAAGAAGCGCTACGAACCACAAGTTCGCGGCGAAGTTCTTGGTTCGATGATCAATCGTTCCTACTTCGATGCGGTACAGCAGGAAAACCTGCGTCCTGCCGGCCAGCCGGATATCGTGCCCGCACCGTCATCCGAAGGTGATGAAGATGCCGGATTCAGTTTCGTGGCAACTTTCGAGGTCTATCCCGAGTTCGATCCGGTATTCAACGACGGCATTACCGTAACGCGCCCAGTAGTAACCATCGAAGACAGCGATGTCGACGAGATGCTGGAAAATCTTCGCAAGCAGCGCACCGAGTATGTTGCGGTCGAGCGAGAATCCGCAAACGACGATCAGATCGTCATCGATTTCGTCGGTCGTATGGACGGTGAAGAGTTCGATGGCGGCAAGGCCGAGAAGGCGCCCCTGGTACTGGGCAGCAACGCGATGATCCCCGGTTTCGAATCACAGCTGCTGGGTCTGAAGGCCGGTGACGAAAAGACCATCACGGTCACGTTTCCAGAGGACTATCAGGCAGAGCACCTGGCGGGCAAGGACGTTGAATTCGACATCAAGGTGCACGAAGTCAAGGAATCGAAGCTGCCGGAATTCGACGAGGAGATGATCAAGAGCTTCGGCATCGAAGACGGTACTCTGGACAGCCTGCGCGCCGATATCCGCAAGAACATGGAACGTGAGCTGAAGCAGCGTATCGAATCCCAGGTCAAGACTCAGGTCATGGATGGGCTGGTTGAACTCAACCCCATCGATGTGCCGAGCGCGCTGGTCGCCGAAGAGATCAAGCGTCAGCGGGAACAACTCATGCAACAGATGCCTGCGGACTCTGATTCTTCCATGCTGGCTGACGAACTGTTCTCGGAGCAGGCCACTCGCCGGGTTCAACTCGGGCTCGTGGTGGGTGAAATCATCCAGCAGAAAGAGATCAAGGCAGATGCGGCAGCTGTACGAAAACAGATCGAGGAACTTGCATCTTCCTATCAGGATCCCCAACAAGTCATAGACTACTATTACGGCAACCAGGAAATGTTGAAGAACATCGAAGGCCTGGTTCTGGAGGAGGCTGTAACCGCAGCAGTCCTCGAAGCCGCGACAGTTGTCGATGAACCTACTACATTCAAAGACATCATGAACCCGTCGGAGCCAGAAGCTCCGGCTGATAGCGAGAATAGCTAACGATGAATTCAGGTCCTACTTGGGGTTACAACAACTCACTGTCCGGTAACAACGGGTTTTCGGCTCCGGCCAGCCCGAACGCTGCCGGCGGTCTTGTGCCGATGGTTGTGGAGCAGTCGTCACGTGGTGAGCGTGCGTACGATATCTACTCTCGTCTGCTCAAGGAGCGCGTGATCTTCATGGTCGGCCAGGTCGAAGACTACATGGCCAATCTGATCGTCGCGCAGTTGTTGTTCCTCGAGTCGGATAATCCTGACAAGGACATCTCGCTGTACATCAACTCACCGGGCGGTTCGGTCACGGCGGGCATGGCCATCTACGACACCATGCAGTTCATCAAGCCGAACGTCAGTACGCTGTGCATCGGTCAGGCGGCCAGTATGGGTGCTTTCCTGTTGACGGCCGGTCAGAAGGGCAAGCGCTTTGTTCTGCCCAACTCCCGTGTCATGATTCACCAGCCTTCGGCGGGTTTTCAGGGGCAGGCCACGGATATCGATATACATGCGAGAGAGATTCTGTCGATAAAGGACAGAATGAACACGTTGATGGCCAAGCACACCGGACAGACTGTCGAGAAAGTGAAGAATGACACGGAACGTGACAACTTTCTGACGGCTGAGGACGCCGTGGCGTACGGTTTGGTCGATCGCATCGTTCAGACGCGCGATGAAGAAGTCAATGTTGCCAGTAGTGGAGACACATCTACTCCTGAGAGCTAGACCAGCGTAAACTTGAGCTGGGTCTCATGTCGCGATCGTTCTCGATCGCGACTGTGATCTGCACAGCAACCCTGATTCAAGTACCGGTGGGGTGCTTGAATGTTCGCGGGAAACACGGCAATGTGGTGCAAAGCCAGAGGTTTGTAAAAACATGAGTGATCAGGAAGACAAGAAAGACGACGGCAAGCTGCTGTACTGCTCTTTTTGCGGGAAGAGCCAGCATGAAGTTCGCAAGCTTATTGCGGGCCCGTCTGTCTTCATCTGCGACGAATGCGTCGATCTGTGTAATGACATCATTACCGAAGAGATGCAGGAGCAGGCAAGTGACGAGGAGAGTTCACTTCCGAAGCCGCATGAAATCAACGAACTGCTGGATCAGTACGTTATTGGTCAGGCGAAAGCCAAGCGAATCCTGTCTGTGGCGGTGTACAACCACTACAAGCGCCTTGAGTACAAGGACAAGAAAGGTGACGTCGAGCTTGCGAAGAGTAATATATTGCTGATTGGTCCTACCGGTTCGGGCAAGACCCTGCTGGCAGAAACGTTGGCAAGAACGCTGAACGTTCCGTTCACCATCGCTGATGCCACAACGCTGACGGAAGCCGGTTATGTCGGCGAGGATGTCGAGAACATCATCCAGAAGCTGCTGCAGAAGTGCGATTACGATGTCGAGAAGGCTCAGACAGGTATCGTGTATATCGATGAGATCGACAAGATTTCACGCAAGTCCGATAACCCTTCCATTACTCGTGATGTGTCGGGTGAAGGTGTGCAGCAGGCACTGTTGAAGCTGATTGAAGGTACGATCGCCTCGGTACCTCCGCAGGGCGGACGCAAGCACCCTCAGCAGGAATTCCTGCAGGTTGATACGTCCAATATCCTGTTCATCTGTGGTGGTGCCTTCGCGGGTCTGGAGAAGATCATTCAGAAGCGTAGCGACAAGGGCGGAATTGGTTTCGCCGCTGAAGTGAAATCCAAGGAGACTCACGATCACATCGGCAAGCTGCTGATGGACTGTGAAGCACAGGATCTGATCAGTTTCGGTCTGATCCCCGAGTTCGTGGGCCGTTTGCCAGTGGTTGCCACGCTGGAAGAGCTGGATGAAGATGCGCTGGTTCGTATCCTGATCGAGCCAAAGAACGCCATCACCAAGCAGTACCAGAAACTGCTGGCGATGGAAGAGGTGGATATCGAGTTCAGAAAGGATGCGCTGCAGGAAGTGGCCAGGAATTCTCTGGAACGCAAGACAGGCGCGCGTGGTCTGAGGACGATTCTGGAAAACGTGTTGCTGGATACGATGTACGAACTGCCACGTATCGAGAACGTCAAGAAGGTGATTCTCGATGCCGCCGTCGTGCGAGGAGAGGCCAAGCCGTATCTGTTGCTCGAAGGGCAGGAGAAGGTCATGGAAGAGGAGAAGTACAAGCGCGCAGCCTCTGACGATTGACCGACAGGATCGCTGGCTGCCATCGAGTACGACACAAGGTAGCGAGCGAAACTGACAAACCGGCAAACTGCTGTTGCTCGAAAGCCCCGAAAGGGGCTTTCCTGCGTCTGGGGTATCGTGTCTTGCCGGATCCGTTCAGCGTGCTCGGATGTCTGTACAAAGGGCTTGCAACGCTGGTTACAAAGGGTTTCCGCGCTTGATTTTTCCAAAGCGAGTCTCACCTTGTCGTGTATGCTCGACTTAAACAAGTCAGCCTCACACAGGAGAATTCAGCCCCGTGACTGATACCGAAATCATTGAAGAATCACCAGCAGAGCCTGCACAACTGCCGGTCCTGCCGCTGCGCGATGTGGTGGTCTATCCCCATATGGTCATTCCACTGTTCGTCGGTCGTGAAAAGTCCATCGATGCACTGGATGCTGCCATGTCGGCCGACAAGCGCATCATGCTCGCCGCGCAGACCAGTGCGGCAGTGGACGAGCCCGGCGACGATGACATTCATCGTGTTGGCACGATTGCCACCATTCTGCAATTGCTGAAATTGCCCGACGGTACCATTAAGGTGCTCGTGGAGGGTGTTCAGCGTGCTGTGATCGACACTGTCAGCACGGCGGAGAAAGGCTACTTCACTGCTGATTACAGCTTTCCGGAAGCCCCGGAAGAGGATGAGGAAACCGACGAGAAAGAACTGGACGTTCTGGTTCGTTCGGTGACCAATATGTTCGATCAGTACGTCAAGATGAACAAGAAGGTACCCCCGGAGATTCTCAGCTCGCTCTCGGGTGTCGATGACGCGGATCGTCTGGCGGACATGATTGCCGCTCAGATGTCTCTGCGTGTCGAGGAGAAGCAGGCCATTCTGGAACTGTTCTCGCCGGCCGAACGCCTTGAGCATCTGTTGAAGCTCATGGAGTCCGAGCTGGACATGCTGCAGGTAGAGAAGCGCATTCGTGGGCGCGTCAAGCAGCAAATGGAGAAGAGTCAGCGCGAGTACTATCTCAACGAGCAGATGAAGGCCATCCAGAAAGAACTGGGTGAGATGGACGATGTGCCCAATGAGACCGAAGAGCTGACCCGCAAGATCGCCGAGAAGGGGCTTTCCAAGGAAGCTCGCAAGAAGGCGACGGCTGAGCTCAACAAGCTGAAGATGATGTCGCCGATGTCGGCCGAGGCGACCGTCGTGCGTAACTACATCGACACGCTGGTCAGCCTGCCGTGGAAGAAGAAGTCCAAGCTCAAGAAGACTCTGACCGAGGCGGAGCAGACGCTCGAGCATGATCACTATGGCCTGGAGAAGGTCAAGGAACGCATCCTTGAGTACCTTGCCGTGCAACAGCGTGTAGGGCATGCGAAAGGCCCTATCCTGTGTCTGGTAGGTCCTCCGGGTGTGGGCAAGACCTCACTGGGCAAGTCGATCGCCCGAGCCACGGGTCGCAGATTCAGCAGAATGGCACTGGGTGGCGTTCGGGATGAGGCGGAGATCCGTGGTCATCGACGTACCTACATCGGTTCCATGCCTGGCAAGATCGTCCAGAACCTGGCCAAGGTGAAGCGTCGTAATCCGCTGATTCTGCTCGATGAGATAGACAAGATGTCGACAGACTTTCGCGGTGATCCGTCATCCGCATTGCTGGAAGTTCTGGATCCGGAGCAGAACCATACCTTCACCGATCACTACCTTGAGGTCGAATATGATCTGTCGGATGTGATGTTCGTGGCAACAGCCAACACCATGAACATTCCAGAGCCCCTGCTTGATCGAATGGAGGTCATTCGCATCCCCGGTTACACGGAGATGGAAAAAGCCAACATCGCTGAACGCTACCTGCTGCCACGAAAGATGGAAGACAACGGTCTGAAGGATTCCGAGTTGACTGTCAGTGATGATGCCATCATGGAGATCATCCGCAGTTATACCCGCGAGGCCGGTGTACGAAATCTGGAGCGGGAAGTGGCCAAGATCTGTCGCAAGGTTGTCAGAGAGGTCATGGAACTCGAGCTGGAACTCAAGGAGAAGGGCGAAGAGCCCGGCAACCACGAACCCGTGGCAGTAACGGCCGAGAACATCGGTGATTACCTGGGTGTTCCACGCTTCCGTCATGGACGTGCCGAGCAGGAGAACCAGGTAGGGCAGGTGACAGGTCTGGCATGGACCTCCGTGGGTGGTGAGCTGCTGACGATTGAATCGACCGTGGTGCCCGGCAAGGGCAAGCTGAGTTCGACAGGGCAGTTGGGTGATGTGATGCAAGAGTCCATTCAGGCGGCCATGATGGTGGTGCGCAGTCGGGCACAGTCATTGGGAATCGATGTGGACTTTCACGAGAAGCTGGATATCCATCTGCATGTACCTGAAGGTGCAACACCGAAGGATGGGCCAAGTGCCGGTGTTGGCATGTGTACAGCCATTGTCTCGTGTCTGACCAATGTCCCTGTGCGTGCCAATGTTGCAATGACTGGCGAGATCACGCTGCGTGGCGAAGTTCTGCCCATTGGCGGTCTGAAGGAGAAGTTGCTGGCGGCGCAACGTGGCGGCATCGATACGGTACTGATTCCTGTCGAGAACGAGAAGGATCTTTCCGAGATACCGGATGAAATCAAATCCGGTCTGGATATTCGTCCCGTGAAGTGGATCGATGAGGTACTCGATGTTGCATTAGCCAGTTCGCCAGGGCCTGACGGTGAAAAGCTGAACGACCCGGTATCCGGTAAGGAGGAGCTGCCGGGCGGGTCTTCCGGTGAGGTCAGGACTCACTGATCAGAAAGTCTTTTTAAGCCCATGAGTCCGGCCTGTTTGTAAACAGGTCGGATTCATTAATTGTGTGTCATTTATTTCACAATTGAACCTGAACACTTTCGCGAATATTTCGGATACTATTCTCTTCGTTGAACGGCCACGGACAAAGATTCTCTGATCCGCTGAGTTGCGATTCTTCAAGAGTTACTTGAATGTTCTGAAAGCCTTTTGTTTGTTGGGTTTTTGGTTCATTTTCGCGTATGATTCGCACATTGCTTTCGGGTATTCACCAGCGTCATGAGAAACTGGCGTTCAAATAACAGTACAAACGGGGAAGTCGGTTTATGAATAAAGGTGAGTTTGTTGATGCGGTTGCCGCAAAGGGCGATATGTCAAAGGCAGATGCAGCCAATGCGGTCGACGCAGTATTGGACGCAGTGACCGATGCCATGAAAGACGGAGATGCGGTTACTCTGGTAGGCTTTGGCACATTCCTTGTTCGTAAACGTGAAGCTCGCACTGGCCGTAACCCACGTACAGGTGAGCCTCTGGAAATTGCAGCATCAAATGTTCCTAGCTTTAAAGCTGGTAAAGCGCTTAAAGATGCTGTAAACTAAGACGCTTGGGTGCTTAGCTCAGCTGGTAGAGCATCGCCCTTACAAGGCGAGGGTCGGCGGTTCGATCCCGTCAGCACCCACCATTTTTGGAGCGGTAGTTCAGTTGGTTAGAATACCGGCCTGTCACGCCGGGGGTCGCGGGTTCGAGTCCCGTCCGCTCCGCCAACATCAGAGTTACTGTCAACGCTAGCGATAGCCTGGCAGTAACGACCCTCTACCGAGATATCGGATAGAGACTGAAAAGGGTGCTTCGGCACCCTTTTTTTTTGGGCCATGTGAATCCATCTTGGATGCGCACGGGCAAGACAGGTTATTGATCAATAAGGCACTGCATTCATCATGTTATTGGATCTTCGAGAGACGGTCAGAAATTCCAAGCCCATCAAGTACACCTTGATCACGATCATCATCATTCCTTTTGCTCTGGTCGGAATCGGTTCCTATCTCAGTGGCGGGTCTGTGCCCCCTGTGGCAGAGGTCAACGGTCAGGCCATCGATCAATTGCAACTCGAGCGCGCTTACCAGCAGCAGCGTCAACAGTTGGCCAGAATGTTCGGCGGTCAGTTGCCTGAAGCCTTCGCGAATGAATCCCTGTTGCGCGAGCAAGCCCTGCAACAGCTGATAACACAGCAGGTTCTCGAAAGCGAAGTGGCCAGACAGAAGTTTGCCGTCGGCGATTCGACATTGGGAAGGGCGATACGCAACTTGCCGGCATTTCAGGTCGATGGACGCTTTGACAGCGAGACCTATCAGACGCAGTTGCGAGCCTCGGGCATGTCTGTTGCGGCCTTCGAACAGAGTTTTCGCGACGACACAGCCATGAATCAATTCAGGACCGGCATCAGCGACACCAGTTTCACCCTGCCCACAGAGGCCGAACGGCTCTCGGCTCTGGCCCGTCAGACGCGCACTATCGATGCCGTTCGATTCGATGCCGCCAAGGCTGCCGAAACCGTGGAAGTCACGGATGAGGAGGTTGCTGCCTACTTCGATGAGAACAAGGAAAACTACAAGTTTCCAGAGCGGGTCAAGATTCAGTATATCGAGATCGAAAGCTCGGCCATTGCCGCAGATATCGAGATAAGCGATGAGCAGGCAGAAACCTATTACAACGAGAATCGCGCCAATTTCATCGTGCCTGAACAGCGCGAGATTTCGCACATCCTGCTCAGCACTGACGAAGGCGATGAGGACGAACTGATTGCAAGACTTGCCGAGATCAAGACGCGCGTTGAAGGTGGCGAGTCGTTTGCCGATCTTGCGCGTGAATTCTCGGACGATATCGGTACTGCCGATCTCGGTGGAAGCCTGGGCATCATCGCTCCGGGTGGGATGGATCCTGCGTTCGAAGAAGCCGCATTCGCGCTGAGCGAGGAAGGTGATCTATCAGAGCCTGTTGTCAGTCAGTTCGGTGTTCATCTGATTCGTCTGGACAAGGTTACTGCTGAATCCGGCAAGGCGTTTGACGAGGTGAAGGAAGAAATCATTGCCGATATGCAGCAGGATGAGGCAGATCGCGAGTTCTTCGATCTTCGGGAAATCGTATCGGAGCAAGCATTCGACAACCCGGATTCCCTGGAAGCTGCCAGCGATGTGTCCGGTCTTGAGGTCAAGACATCCGATTGGCTGGATAGCGACACGAATTCCGGTGCTGTGTTGTCCAATCCTCGAGTCATGTCGGCTGCATTCAGTCCGGAGTTGCTCGATGAGCAATTGAACTCCGAGATCATCGAAGTGGGGGACAGGCATGTCGTGGTGATACGCGTTCTGGAGCATGAAGGCGAGCGTGACAAGACGCTTGACGATGTGCGTGACCAGGTCACTGAAGAGCTCAAGGGTGAGCGAGCGAACGAAGTGTTGACACTGCGTCAGGAAGCGGCGTTGGAGAAACTGGCTACAGGTGAAACGCCGTCTGCCATTGCAGAGGGAGATGAATTTGCCACGGCTCTTGAAGGCCTCGTGCTGGAACGCCAGTCCACTGAACTTGATGGGCGAGTGGTCTCGCGGGTGTTTGCCTTGCCACATCCCGATGCGGAGCGTGTGGTCACTGAAGAGGTGCAAACCAGCAATGGAGATTTGATGGCTTTGCGACTTGTCGCTATCGAGGTACCCGAGGCAGCGGATGAATCAGACGAATCGGTGGCAGTGGAATCGGCCGCTGTTTCTGCAGGTGCGAATCCGCAGTTGGGTAATACCGAGTTTGAAGCCCTGCTGGAGAGTCTTCGCGAGTCTGCAGATGTCGAGATCACGTCCTCGGCTTCTCCCTGACAGACCACGGCCCCGGCCGATCGAAACGGGTTCGCTTGCTCTTGCAGGCGAACCCGTTTTTCGTTCTGGGGGGGGATTTGTTCGGCTATGTACGGAAATTCAGACGTTATCTGACACCTCGCTTGAAAATCAAGTCTGAACTTCTACAGATTACTCGTCTGCGGACAGGATTTTTCGCGCTTGAGAGCTCAGACCAACGATTGCCCCTCTCAGCTGTTGCTCGCTACTCAGTGGCTTTGGCAGATCGACCCTGACTTCAAGCGAGTCTGATGCAGAGGGTGTTTCTGCTGATGTCGAATTCTGTACGAGAAAATAGAGGCTGTGACGATCCAGCTTGTGCAGTCTTGCACTACTGGCCGAGCGTTCATCAGAAAAGGCTCTGACAATGCGCAGGCAGGCGTCTGCATGATCTTCATTCATGTGGGAAATGACTGATCGGGTGAATTCGGGATCGAGTTCATCGTGTGTGCTCATCGTCGTTTCCGGTTTTCGATGGAGTTTGAATGATAGCCTGTCGAAAATCGCTGGTGCGACTGATGCGACTGATGCGACTGATGCGACTGATGCGACTGATGCGACTGATGCGACTGATGCGACTGATGCGACTGATGCGGCGGATGTGGCTGATGTGGCTGATGTGGCTGATGTGGCTGATGTGGCGGATGCGGCGGATGCGGCAGCGCACGATTGTTTGCAGTGCGCTTCGCTCGTGTTGCCTACCATCGCTCGCAGTGGCATGACGCTCATTGTCAGGCCCCGATGCAAATCCACTTATCAATCAATGCACGACTTCTGGAGTGAACGACATGGGTATGGTCAAGGAATTCAAGGAATTCGCCATGAAAGGCAGCCTTATCGATATGGCTGTTGGCATCATCATTGGCGCTGCCGTCAGTGAGATGGTGGGGACATTGGTCGATAGCATACTGATGCCGGTGATCGGGGTATTCATGGGCGGTGTCGATTTCAGCCAGCTCTCGATAAACGTGGGAGATGCGGCGATCGGCTACGGTGCCTTCATACAGGCATTGATCGATTTTCTGATCATCGCTTTCGTGATCTTCATGATCCTGAAGATGATCAACCGCATGAAACGAGGGGCCGAAGAGGAAAAGGTCGAGGAGCCCGAGGAGGCGCCTGCGGATGTACAACTGCTTTCGGAAATCCGCGATTTGCTGAAGCAGCAGAATCGCTAGTGTACTGATTCGTACAAAGCGTTCATTCGGCGAGTCGCCAGGCGGCCAGCCGCAAGGCGCGAGCTTGAGCAATATCCGGGGGGTGAAAGCTGGGGGAGTTCGTCGCTGAGCGGGGCAGTGGGTCGCATCAGTCGCGATTTCAAGGTCCGACCTGCCAGGGGCCTGTCAGGTTCTGTCAGTTCGCTCCCGCAGAGGTGTCAGTACACTGGCCTCTGCGGAAGTTGCCTGCGTGATTTTCTAGCTCAGGTCGGGCATCGATACGATGTTGAAACCGCCGTCCACATAGATGACTTGCCCGGTGATGCCGCCGGCCATTGGAGAGGCGAGGAACGCGGCGGTATCACCCACCTGTTCGATAGTGGTGTTCTCTCGCATCGGTGAAACCGAAGAGACATGACCAAGCAGTTTCTTGAAGTCGCCGATGCCGGCTGCGGCCAGTGTCTTGATCGGGCCTGCAGAGATCGCGTTGACGCGCACACCATCCGGTCCGAGAGACGAGGCCATGAAACGGGTATTGGCTTCCAGTGATGCCTTCGCCAAGCCCATGACATTGTAGTTCGGCATGGCTCGGACAGCACCCAGGTATGACAGGGTTATCAGAGATCCGCCCTTGCGCAGTTGTGGTCTGGCGGCCTTCGCGACAGCGGCAAAGCTGTACGAGCTGATGTCGTGAGCGATACGGAAGGACTCTCGTGTAACAGACTCCAGAAAATCGCCGTCCAGAGCTTCGCGTGGGGCAAAGGCCACCGCGTGTACCAGGCCATCGAAACCATCACTCCATACCGACTTCACCGACTCCATCAGACTATCGATCTGATCGTCTTCGGCCACATCGCAGGGGAAGACCAGCGTGGAATCGCAGGCCGCTGCCATGTCGATGACCCGATCCTTGAGTCTGTCGTTCTGATAGGTGAATGCCAGCTCCGCACCTTCTCTATGCATCGCCTCGGCAATACCCCAGGCGATGGAGCGTTTGCTGGCCACTCCGAAAATGATGAATCGCTTGCCGTCTAGCATGCCCATTGTGTCACTCCTTTTCCGTTAACCCAGTAGTTGTTGCAGCGTCGACTCGTAGATTCGCGACAAGGCGTCGATATCACTGCAGGATACACACTCATCCACCTGGTGGATGGTTGCGTTGATTGGTCCGAATTCGATCACCTGCGCGCCGGTTGGTGCGATGAAGCGTCCATCGGAGGTTCCACCGCCTGTATCCAGAGTTGCACTGACACCGGTTTCGCTCATGATAGCCTGTTGTACGGCATCGGTCAGAGTGCCTGGCGAGGTGATGAAGGGTCGAGCACTGTCTTTCCACAGTAGCTCCGAGTTCAATTGGTGTCTGCTGCATAGCTCATCGACGGTCTGCTTGATCGTATCGATGCTCGTTTCCGGGCTATAGCGCAGGTTGAATTCCACCACGAGCTGGCCGGGAATCACGTTGCTTGCGCCGGTGCCAGCATTGATGTTGGAAATCTGCAGGGTCGTTGGCGGGAAATGGTCATTGCCTTGATCCCATTCGATGGCCGTCAGCTCAGCCAGAGCGGGAACAGCGCGATGAACCGGATTGTCTGCCAGGTGGGGATAGGCAACATGGCCTTGCTTGCCGCGGATTGTCAGGGTTGCGCCCAGCGAGCCACGTCGGCCATGGCGAATGATGTCACCCAGTTGCTGATCGCTGGTAGGTTCACCCACGATGCAGTAATCGATTTTCTCATTGCGTGCTTCGAGCGCTTCGATGACCTTGCAGGTGCCATCGGTGGCAGGGCCTTCCTCGTCGCTGGTCAGTAACACGGCAATGGATCCGCGTTTCAGGCCATCGGCGGCAAGAAACCGTTCAATGGCCGTGATCATGGCAGCCACACCCCCTTTCATGTCTGCCGCACCGCGTCCGATCAGGTGGTCCTCGACAATGCAGGCAGCGAAGGGGGGAGATGACCAATCCTGCACATCACCGGTGGGGACAACATCGGTATGCCCGGCGAAGGTGAACAGGGGGGCTTCGGTTCCAAGGCGTGCCCACAGATTGGTGACACCGCCGGAAGGCATGGATTCCAGTGTGAAACCCAGGCGTTCAAGACGTTCACCCAGCATGTTCTGGCAGCCCTTGTCGTCGGGTGTTACCGAGTCTCGTTGCACCAGGTCGATCAATAGTTCGACGGTATCGCTGTACGTGGTGGTCACTCGTTGCTTCCTGGTTGGTGTTGGGTTGCGGCTATGCCACTACAGCTTCTGCATGAGCAGTTCACGCACGGTGTCCTGTTCACTATCGCTCAGTGGCAGCCCTGCCTGGTTCGACAGCAGGAAAACATCATCGATGCGTTCACCCAGTGTGGCGATTCGTGCCGCATGAACGTTGAAACCAGCACCCAGAAGGACCTTGCCGATACCCGACAGAATGCCGGGTCTGTCAGCGGCCGTGATGTGCACTTCAGTGAAGCCCGCTTCGTCGTTGGAAAACTCGACCTTGGTGGAGATGGAAAAATAGCGCAGTTGTCTGGCAGGTCGTTGTGCGCTCAGCGAGGGAAGATCCTTGGGCACACCCAGCTCATAGGTCAGTGTCTGACGTATTTCGTCAATGCGATTGATGTCCTCGATCGGCATGTGGTTCGTGTCGAGTACATGAAAGGTATCCAGTGCGAAGCCGCCGGCAGTGGTATTGATGGTGGCCGACAGGATGTTCAGTTGCAGACGTTCCATGACTGCCGTGATCAGAGCAAACAGTGCCTTGTCATCCGGTGTATAGATGAGTATTTCAGTGGAGCCCCGCGACCCGGAATATCGCAGCGAGACGAGCGGGCCGGGGGTGTCTTCATTGGCCAGCAGAATCTCGGTATGTCGGGCAATTTCCACTGCCTGATACTGCCGGAAATAATCGTCACCCAGGGTGGACCACAAGTTGTCTACACGCGGGTCGTTCTCCAGCGACTCTTCAAGCAGCGTGCGTGTATGATCCTGCCGGCGCTTGATGACATCGCCGACATCGAGCGGGTTGTCCAGACCGCGCTGCAGAATCAGCAGGGCGTGGCGGTACAGGGACTGAAGCAGGCTCTGCTTGAATGAGTTCCACAGTTCCGGATTGGTGGCGCGAATGTCCGAAATGGTCAGCAGGTACAGGTGGTTGAGCCGTTCGATACTGCCGCAGCGTCGTGCGAATTCCAGCTGTTCATTGGGATCATCGATATCGCGCCGTTGTGCCGTCATGGACATCAGCAGATGATTTCTGACCGTCCACTCAAGCAGCTCGGCATCTGCCTTGGGCAGGCCGTGATTGACGGCAAACTCGCGGGCATCTTCCGCGCCGAGAATGCTGTGATCGCCCCCACGACCCTTGGCAATGTCGTGGAACAGTCCGGTGAGATAGAGTATGTGCGGCTTGCTGATGGTGCTGGCCACGCTGCTGCCGTGGGGTAGTTCATCGGCAAACTGCGGCAGCATCAGCCTGCGCAGATTGCGGATCACGCCGATGGTGTGCTCATCCACGGTGTAGATATGAAACAGGTCATATTGCATGCGCCCGACAATCTTGTCGAAGGCGGGCAGATAGGCTGCCATCACGCCGTAGCGGTTCATCAACCTGACGGTGCGGGTCAGCTTGTGGGGGTTGCAGAAGATCTGCAGAAACAGATTGCGTACCGCAGGGTCGCTGCGGAAGCGGAAGTTGATCAGAGGCAGATTCGCGCGGATGAGCCGAACGGTATTGGAGCGCACATTGACGGCATCCGGGGTATTGCTGAATACCAGAAACAGTTCAAGCAATGCCGGTGGATAGTGCATGAAGACATTGTCATTGGTCACCTCCAGAAATCCGTTGCGCAGTTGAAAGCGAGAATTGATCGGTTCGATGTCGGAGGCTGCGGTCACGCCGCTGATGATGCCGCCAATCCCCTGCAACAGGATCTCGTTGAGTCGTTGCAGCGACATGACTGAACGGTAGAAGCGCTGCATCAGCTGTTCGATGGAGCGATTGTCGGTGTCATCGGTATAACCGAAGGCGTGAGCGATGTCTTTCTGGTAATCGAACAGAAGGCGATCTTCCCGGCGTCCGGTGACGTGATGCAACATATAGCGGATGCGCCACAGCAACTCCAGACCTTCACGAAGCGAGACCAGTTCCTGAGGCTCCAGCAGGTTGTGCGTGACCAGCGCGCTGAGTCCGGCTGTACCGAATTGTCGCTGACACACCCAGGCGATGGTCTGGAAATCGCGCAGCCCTCCCTGACTCTCCTTGATGTTAGGCTCCAGGCGATAGGCATTGGTCTGGAAGCGCTGGTGCCGATCGTCCTGCTCGGCCACCTTGGCGGCGAAGAATTCGGCGGAATTCCACATGTGAATCGGCTGGATGATCTGCTGCATCTGCGCAAACAGCTCCTCGCTGCCGCACAGCAGACGTGCCTCCATCAGATTGGTGATGATCGTGATGTCATTGCCGGCTTCGCGCTCACAGTCGGCTACGGTGCGTACGCTGTGACCGATATCCAGGTTGAGGTCCCACAGGGCCGTGATCCACTCGCTCAGGTCATTGTCGAGCGTTCCGTTGGCAGCGTTGTCGCCGGGTTCGGGCAGCAGGATGGCAATATCGATATCGGAGCAGGGGTGCAGTTCACCGCGCCCGTAACCCCCCACGGCAACCAGCGCCAGACCGTTCAGGCTGTCCGCCTTGCGGCCCCAGAGGTGCTTGAGGATATGGTCGATGACAGCGGTGCGCAGCGCCAGCAGGCAGGAGGCGCGGGCGCCGGCCAGAAATTGCTCGTGGATGGCCTCGCTGCCCGTCTGCAGGGCCTGTCGCAAGGTGGCCGGGCCGTGTTCGCCCTCGCTCAGCAGTTGATCGACATCACGAATGATGCCCGCACTGACCGTGGGCAGGTCGATCTGCACCCAGGGGGCCGAATCCGGGAGTTGGGTGTCTGCCAATGCGATCATGAATAACTGCTATCGGGTTGTGTCAGCGCAATCCGGGTGCGCAGTCGTCGGGGGCGTGTGCACTCACCCGGCACGCCGGATCGAGTGCACCCGGTCTGCCCGATCACTAGAGCGTCTGCCCGTCGCTGAGTGTCAGCAGTTCGAAGCCGTCTTCGGTCACCAGCACCGTGTGTTCCCACTGGGCCGACAGGGAGCGGTCCTTGGTGACGACAGTCCAGCCGTCGGCGAGTACCTTGGCGTGACGTTTTCCCTGATTGACCATGGGTTCGATGGTGAAGGTCATGCCGGCTCTGAGCTCCACACCGGTTCCGGGTTTGCCGTAGTGCAGCACCTGGGGGTCTTCATGGAAGCTGGAGCCGATACCGTGGCCACAGTACTCCTGAACCACGGAGTAGTGCTGTCCCTCGACGTATTCCTGGATGGCATGACCGACATCGCCCAGCGTGGCGCCGGGTCGGACCGCGCGGATCCCGCGCACCATGCTCTCGTAGGCGCACTCGCTCAGCCGTCTTGCATGGGGTGCCACGGCGCCGACGTAATACATGCGGCTGGTGTCCCCGAACCAGCCATCCTTGATGACGGTGACGTCGATATTGACGATATCACCCTTCTTGAGCACCCGATCACCGGGAATGCCATGACAGATCTGCTGATTGATGGAGGTGCAGATGGACTTGGTGAAGCCCTTGTAACCCAGCGTCGCCGGAATGCCTTTCTGTACATTGACGATATGGTTGTGACAGATGGTATTCAATTCCTCTGTCGTGACGCCCGGCACCACGTATTCTGTGATCATGTCCAGAACCTCGGCCGCGAGACGACCAGCGATTCGCATTTTGGCGATTTGCTCTGGCGTTTTGAGGGAGATGGACATAGGTTCTGGTCGCGGTAAATGAATCGAGGCCGATAGTGTACAACGCTGGCCCCGATCGTGTTATAAAGACGGGCTGACCGGGGCAGGATTTTCTGTTTCCGGATTTCACACGCAAGTCGTCCAAACCCGACCGGGTGCCTGTCCAGATGATCTGATGGGTCTGTCGTGGTTGACTTGCGGAGGCCAAACCCAACCAGAGGATATCCCATGGCTGAAGTAACCATGCGCCAGATGCTTGAAGCAGGCGTGCATTTCGGACACCAGACTCGTTACTGGGCTCCCAAGATGGCTCCGTACATCTATGGTGAGCGAAACAACATCCATATTTTCAACCTCGAAAAGAGCTTGCCTGCTCTGATCGAAGCCACCAACTATGCCGGCAAGATCGCTGCCAAGAATGGTCGCATCCTGTTCGTCGGTACCAAGCGTGCTGCGCGCGATCCGATTCGTCAGGCGGCCGAAAGCTGCAACATGCCTTTCGTCAACCGTCGCTGGTCCGGCGGCATGATGACCAACTTCAAGACAGTCAAGCAGTCCGTCAAGCGTCTGCTGGAACTCGAAGCCATGCAGGAAGACGGCAGCTTCGAACGTCTGAGCAAGAAGGAAGCTCTGGGCCTGACTCGCGAACACGAGAAGCTGGATCGTGGCATGGGTGGTATCAAGCACATGGAACGCCTCCCGGATGCGCTGTTCGTTGTCGATGTCGGCCATGAGCGCATTGCCATCACCGAAGCGAAGAAGCTGGGTATTCCGGTCATCGGCGTTGTCGATACCAATAACTCTCCTGACGGCATCGATTACGTCATTCCGGGCAACGATGACGCCATCCGCGCCATTCAACTGTATGTTGAAGCCATGGCCAGTGCCATCCAGGACGGCAAGCGTTCTTCCGGCCAGATGGATGTCGAAGAAGCGGCTGTTGCCGATGCACAGGCAGCACCCGAAGCGGCACCTGCTGCTGAAGCTGCGCCAGAGGCCGCTGCACCAGAAGCCGCCGCTGCAGCTCCGGAAGCTGCCGTAGCTGGCGATGACGCCGCTCCTGCAGCCTGAAACAACGGCTGATTGACGGCTTCGTCAGAAGCCGTTCATAAAACATGTGTAGGTTCGTGACCCGGCTCGCTGGCCGGGTTACACCACCAACTTTCAATAGCAAGTCCGGACCGATCAATGCTGTCCGGCAACAGATTTCTAAGGGGAATGTACATGGCCATTTCGGCAAGCATGGTTAAGGAGCTGCGTGAGCGCACCGGCGCCGGCATGATGGAATGCAAGAAAGCACTGACGGAAGCTGGCGGCGACATGGACGCCGCAGTGGAAGCCATGCGGATTTCAGGTCTGGCCAAAGCCGACAAGAAATCCGGTAACACTGCCGCTGAGGGCGCGGTTGCCATCAAGCTGAGCGATGATGGCAGCAGCTTCGGCATGGTCGAGATCAACAGCCAGACTGACTTTGCCGCCAAGGCAGAGGATTTCGTGGCCTTCACCGACAAGGTGGTCAATGCGGTACTCGAGCAGCAGCCCGAGAGCGTTGATGCGCTGGTCATCGACGGTCAGCCTGTTGAAGAGGCTCGCAAGGCACTGGTTGCCAAGATCGGCGAGAACATCCAGGTACGTCGTTGTGCCGCCGGCAAGAGCGCTGGTGGTCAGTACGGCGAATACTCTCACGGCGGTCGTATCGGCGTGGTTTGCGAGATCTCTGGCGGCGACGCCGAGCTGGCGCGTGATATTGCCATGCACATCGCTGCAAGCAAGCCCGTCTGTGTCGACGAGTCCGGCGTGCCGGCTGAACTGCTGGAAAAGGAAAAGGCGATCTTCTCGGCCGAAGCTGCCGAGAGTGGCAAGCCAGCCGAGATCATCGAGAAGATGGTATCTGGCCGAATCCGCAAGTACCTGGCAGAGATCACTCTGGTCGGTCAGCCTTTCGTCAAGAACCCTGACCAGACAGTGGCCCAGCTGCTCAAGGAAAAGGGTGCAACTGTCGTCAGTTTCCATCGTCTGGAAGTGGGCGAAGGCATCGAGAAGAAGGAAGAGAACTTTGCCGAAGAAGTCATGGCACAGGTTCGCGGCGAGTAGTCTCGATTTCACACACCGGTTCGGCAGGCTTTCGCCTGTCCGGATCGGCTCGTGCGCCGTACCGCGAATGGTAACGGTCAGTGAAAATCGAGAATTTTTTGTGCGCTATGATCCTTACGCATTAGAATTGTAGTGACGACGCCGGGCCAGTCCCGGCTTTTTTGTATCAACGTGTCCGGGCCCGCGTCGGTCCGGTACAAGAATAGAAGAGTCCTCATCGCATGGAAACTGCACGTCCAGCCTTTGATCGAGTCCTGTTGAAACTCAGCGGTGAAGCGCTGATGGGGGATTTGGACTACGGGATCGATCCCGTCTACATCCGGCGTCTGGCCGGTGAAGTGAAGGCCATCAGCGACGCCGGTGTCGAGGTGGCGATGGTCATCGGTGGCGGCAATATATTCCGTGGCGCCGGCCTGGCAGAAGCCGGCATGGATCGCGTGACCGGCGATCACATGGGTATGCTGGCCACGGTCATCAATTGTCTGTCCATGCAGGATGCTCTGGAGAACCAGGGAGCCTATTGCCGCGTCATGTCAGCGCTGCCCATCAATGCCGTGTGCGAGGATTACATTCGCCGGCGCGCGGTTCGCCACCTTGAAAAGGGGCGCATCGTGTTGTTTGCGGCCGGTACCGGTAATCCCTTCTTCACGACCGATTCCGCTGCCAGTCTGCGAGCGGTGGAAGTGGGCGCCGATGTCATGATCAAGGGCACCAAGGTCGATGGCATCTATGACAAGGATCCGATGAAACATGACGACGCGGTGAAATACGAGACCGTGAGTTTTGACGAAGCCGTGCAGAAGCAGCTGGGTGTCATGGACACCACAGCCATTGTCATGTGCCGTGAAAACAATCTGCCGGTGAAGGTTTTCAACATGAACAACAGCGGTGACCTGATGCGCCTCATCATGGGCGAGAATGTCGGGACCACCGTCAAGCAAATGAATTAACAGGGTTCAGCCATGATTGACGATATTCTCAAAGATGCCAAGATTCGCATGGGCAAGACGACGGAAGCGCTCGAGAACGAGTTGTCTCGCATGCGTACCGGTCGTGCCCACCCAAGCCTGCTCGAAAGCGTCAAGGTGGACTACTATGGCGCCGAGTCGCCACTGAATCAGGTTGCCAACGTCAATATCGAAGACGCTCGCATGCTGACCGTCACGCCCTGGGAGCAGTCCATGGTGCCTGCCGTCGAGAAGGCCATCATCAACTCCGATCTGGGCCTGAATCCCAATACCGCGGGTACGGTCATCCGGGTACCCGTACCCCCCATGACCGAGGAGCGACGTCGCGACATGGTCAAGATGGTGCGTGGCGAGGCGGAGAATTCGCGGGTTGCCATTCGCAATATTCGTCGCGATGCCAACAGCGATCTGAAGGAGCTGGAGAAGGAGAAGGAAATCTCCCAGGATGATCTGCGCAAGGGTGAGGAATCCGTGCAGAAGCTGACCGACGCGGCCATCAAGGAGATCGATGCGGTGTTGAGCAAGAAGGAATCGGACTTGATGGAAGTCTGACAGGCATCCTGTCCATCCTTTCGTGACCCTGCCGAGCCGGCGGGGTCATCAGCCCACGTACCGCCTCGAGATTCTTCAGTGTCAGCTTCCGAAACTTCTCGCCCCCGTCATGTCGCCATCATCATGGATGGCAATGGTCGCTGGGCGCGACAGCGCGGGAGACCGCGCGCCTCTGGCCATCAGGCCGGCTTTCGCACTACCCGGGACATTGTCGAGGCCTGTGCGAAGCAGCGTATCGAGGCCTTGACCCTGTTTGCATTCTCCAGCGAGAACTGGAAGCGGCCGCCGACCGAAGTCGGTCTGTTGATGGATCTGTTCCTGCGGGCCCTGAAGAGTGAGGTGGGCAAGCTGTGTGACAACAACGTCCGGATACGATTCATCGGAGAGCGTTCTGCCTTTCAGCAGAAGCTGCAGGATGAAATGGACCACGCCGAAAAGCTGACCTGCGACAATACCGGGCTGGAATTGGCAATAGCGGTGAACTACGGCGGGCGCTGGGATATCGTCAATGCAGCCAGAGAGCTGGCGACGCAGGTGCAACAGGGAACGCTTGAGCCGGACGCCATCGATATCGATCTGTTCTCCAGGCATGTCTCCCTGGCGGATATTCCGGAGCCGGATCTGTTTATCCGCACTGGCGGCGAAAAGCGCATCAGTAACTACCTGCTGTGGCACCTGGCGTATACCGAGTTGTTCTTCACGGATGTTCTTTGGCCGGATTTTTCCGACACCGAACTGCAAAAGGCGCTGGAATTCTATGCCGGCCGTCAACGCCGTTTCGGTCAAACAGGCGAACAGGTAACTGGATCCAATGCTTAAGACTCGCATCACCACAGCTGTTGTACTTCTGCTGGCTTTCAGTGCCGGCCTGATCTTCACCTCCATCGACGTATTTGCACTGGGCCTGGCGGTCGTCGTGGCTGCCGGTGCATGGGAATGGGGCCGCATGAGCGGTGTGATCGATGAAGATGCGCAGACAGCCTATGCGGCCTTGATTGGTGTGGCGGCGCTGGTCGCCCTCTACGTGCCCTACAGTGCGGGCTGGATACAGTGGCTGATGCTGGCCGGTGTTCTGTTCTGGTTGTCTGTGCCGGCGCTGTTCTATCTCTCGCCACGGCAGCCGGCCATTGCAGGTCCCGACAGTGTATTGCTGTGCATCGGCCTTCTGGTATTCGTGGTGGCCGCCGTGTCCATCCAGTATCTGCGCAGTTTCGCACCTGAAGCCTCCAGTTGGCTCCTGTTCTACGCCTTGTGCATCGTCTGGACCATGGACATCGGAGCCTATTTCAGCGGGCGTCGATTCGGTCATCGCAAACTGGCGCCAAGCATCAGTCCCGGCAAGACCTGGGAAGGTGTCTATGGTGGATTGGCGGCTACCGTCATACTGATGTTGCTGGTCATGCTGATGGCCGACTTTGCCGAAGGCAATCGCTTCAAGTTGCTGGTGGCCACATTGCTGGCGGCGATGATTTCCGTGCTTGGCGATCTGTACGAGAGTCGTATCAAACGCGCCGCCGACATGAAGGACAGCAGTCAGCTGCTGCCCGGACATGGTGGCGTACTCGATCGTCTTGATGGCGTCGTGGCTGCTGTGCCGGTCTTTGCTTTCGTCTGGGCCTGGCTGTGAGAGCGGTCACTGTTCTGGGGTCTACCGGATCGATCGGTACCAGCACCCTGGATGTCATTTCGCGTCATCCTGACCGTTACACGGTTCATGCATTGACAGCGCATTCGAGCGTGAAGGATCTGTTCGAGCAGTGTCGTCGATTTCGTCCCGTACACGCCGTGTTGGGTTCAGCCGAATCTGCCAGTGAACTGCAAGGCCTCTGCCGGGCAGAAGGACTGGACGTGCAGGTGCACCATGGTGCCCAGGCGCTAAACGCCGTTGCTTCGGATGATGCCGTGGATACGGTGGTGGCAGCGATCGTCGGGGCGGCAGGATTGTTGTCGACGCTGGCCGCGGCCGAGGCTGGCAAGCGATTGTTGCTGGCCAACAAGGAAGCGCTGGTCATGAGTGGACAGTTGCTGATGCAGGCCGCCAAAGCCTCCGGGGCGCTGATCATGCCGGTGGATAGCGAACACAATGCCATCTTTCAGAGTCTGCCGGCGACCGGATCGGGAGTCAGTACCGAAGGAATCGTGAAAATATTACTGACGGCATCAGGCGGACCATTACGAAATCTTACGCTTGAAGAGCTCTCTGTTGTAAGTCCGCAACAGGCCTTGAAGCACCCGAACTGGTCGATGGGACCGAAGATTTCGATCGATTCGGCTACCATGATGAACAAGGGGCTGGAGGTCATCGAAGCCTGTCAGTTGTTCTCGGTGGATGTCGAGGATGTGCAGGTCGTGGTGCATCCGGAGAGCATCATCCATTCCATGGTCAGCTATGCCGATGGCTCGGTCATAGCCCAGATGGGGCGGCCAGACATGCGAACGCCCATCGCTCACGCCCTGGCCTGGCCCGAGCGAATTGATTCGGGAGTGGAGGCGCTGGATCTCTTTCAGGTGTCGGGATTGCATTTTGAGGAGCCGGACACCACGCGCTTTCCACTGCTGCGTCTGGCCTTCGAAGCGCAACGGGAAGGGGGGACGGCGCCCACCATTCTCAACGCTGCCAACGAGGTAGCGGTGGATGCATTCCTCAAGGGCGATGTCTCATTTTTACAACTCTCCGCGCTGGTAGAGCAAACACTGGAGTGTTTAAAAATATCCCCTGCAAGCGATTTGAGCACTATCATTGAGGCTGATTCCATCGCGCGTGGTACGACCCAACGTCTGGTTGCTCAGGCCGCGGCCTGACCCTCAGACACTTCGATACAAGTCCCCGGAAATGATGTTTACATGTTCAGTAACGTAGTCTTCAGCGCGCTCGCTTTCCTGGTAGCGCTGGGGATACTCATCTCCATTCATGAATACGGTCACTTCTGGGTCGCCCGACGCGTGGGCATCAAGGTGCTGCGGTTTTCCATCGGCTTCGGAAAAGCACTCTGGCGTCGCACCGGCAAGGTAGACGACACCGAATTCGTGCTGGCGGCCATTCCGCTGGGCGGTTACGTCAAGATGCTCGACGAGCGCGAAGGCAGCGTATCGGCTACCGAGCGTCATCGTGCCTTCAATCAGCAGCCGCTCTGGGCGCGCAGTGCCGTGGTCGTGGCAGGGCCCCTGGCAAACTTCCTGCTCGCCATCGTGGCCTACTGGATCGTGATGATGATCGGCATCAGTGGTGTTGCACCGCTGGTTGGCGAGCCGCTGGTCGATTCTGCCGCCGCCCGGGCCGGATTCCAGTACGAGGATCGCATCGTCTCGGTCAACGGCCAGCAGACGCCCACCTGGGCCGATGCGCGCATTGCCCTGCTCGAATCTTCCCTGAATGCCTCCGGACCTCTGCAGATCGAAGTGGAGAGCGCCAACGGTGCGCAGACGGTACGCAGCCTGCCGGTGTCGCAAGCCGACATGTTGCAGGCTGATGGCGATGCCGTGGCAAACCTGGGTTTCCGCACCTGGTGGCCGGAGGTCGATCCGATCATCGGTGAAGTCGTGGGTGGCGGTGCGGCCGACGCTGCCGGTCTGCTGGCAGGGGATCGAATCCTGTCGGTCAACGGTGAGCCGGTGGACAGTTGGCGCTCGCTGGTCGAGCAGGTGCGGCCGAGCGCGGGTGTGGCTCTGGAGCTGCTGGTACAGCGTGACGGTGAACAACTGACACTGAACATGACACCGGAGGCGGTAGAGGTCGGCAGTGAAACGGTCGGTCGAATCGGCGTCATGGAAAACCAGTCCGTCGAGCTGGCCAGAAAGGCGCAGGTGGTGGTCAAACACCCGCCACTGGATGCATTTGCTCAGGCGCTGGAGCGTACCTGGGACATGTCCGTGCTGACGATTCGCATGATGGGCAAGCTGTTGCTGGGTCAGGCTTCGCTGGACAACATCAGCGGTCCGATCAGCATTGCCCAGTACGCTGGCCAGTCTGCCAGCATCGGTATCGATCACTACATCAATTTCATCGCATTGATCAGCATCAGTCTTGCCGTGCTGAATCTGCTGCCCATCCCCATGCTCGATGGTGGGCATCTGTTGTTCTTTGCAGCCGAGGCCCTTCGCGGTAAACCGCTGAGCGAACGGACTCAGCTGATGGGGCAGCAGGTTGGTATCGCATTACTGGGCGCATTGATGTTTCTGGCTTTCTACAACGATATATGGCGACTGTTCCAATGAGTCGTTTTCTGCTCTCTTCACTGGGTCTGCTGATACTGCTGGCACTGGCCTCCATCAATGTTCGTGCGCAACAAGCCGCGCCGGTCACAGCCAGCCAGAGTTCGGGCGAGAGCTTCGTGGTCGCCGACATCGTCATCGAGGGTAACGAGCGTATCGATCTGGGTACGATCCTGAACTACCTGCCGATTCGCAACCGTGACCGCTTCGTCCCCGGCGATGACAGTGGCCGCGTGCTGCGGGCCTTGTACGAAACCGGCCTGTTCAACGACGTCGTGGTCAAGCGCCGCGGCAGCAATACGCTGGTGGTACGGGTCGAGGAGCGACCGGCCATTGGCAGCATCAATATCGATGGCAACAAGAAGATCGATACCGAGGAGCTGACAAGGTCTCTGCGGCAGGCCGACATCGCGCTTGGCCGGGTCTACAACCGCTCCATTCTCGAAACCGTCGAGCGGGAACTGCGTCGTGTGTATTTCAGCAGCGGCAACTACGGCAGTGAAATCGATATCGCGGTCGAGGAGCTGGAACGCAACCGTGTGGCTCTGGACATCACCATTACCGAAGGCGCTGTGGCTCGTATCGAGCACATCAACATCGTGGGTAACGAGTCCTTCGATGAAGACACACTGCTCGATCTGCTGCAATCCAGCGAAAAGAAGATAAACCCGTTCAGCACGGCTGATGAATATTCTCAGGTGAAGCTGGCAGCCGATATCGAAACGCTGCGTTCCTTCTATCAGGATCGTGGCTACATTCGTTTTGAAGTGGATTCCACCCAGGTCTCCATATCGCCGGACAAGCGCGATATCTTCATCGTGATCAATATCCGTGAAGGCGAGCGCTACACGCTGCGCGATATCAAGCTCGAAGGTGAAGTGGATATCCCGATGGAAGAGCTGCGTTCACTGATCCTGGTGAAGGAGGGCGATATATTCGCGCGCAAGGATATCGTCAGCAGCAGCAACGCCATCAATGATCGTCTGGGCCAGGACGGCTACGCCTTTGCCGACGTCAGCGTGCTGCCGGATATCAACGATGAATCGCGTGATGTCGGTCTGACCTTCGTGATCGTGCCCGGCAAGCGAGTCTATGTGCGGCGCATCACGTTCACCGGGCAGTACAAGACGCGTGACGAAGTGCTGCGCCGCGAAATGCGACAACTGGAAGGCAGCCGCTTTTCACCGGCGCTGGTCAATCGTTCCAGAATTCGTCTGCAGCGCCTGGCTTTCATGCAGAGTGTCAGCATCCGAACCCCCCGAGTACCGGGCACCGATGACCAGGTGGATCTCGAGATCACCGTGCAGGAAGGTCAGTCGGGTTCATTCAGTGCAGGGCTTGGCTATGGCAGTGATGGCGGAGCGACGGTCAATCTGGCCTTCCAGCAGGACAATCTGTTTGGTACCGGTGAAAGCCTGCAGTTCTCCTTTGACAACTCGGATACGACACGTCAGTTGTCCCTGACTTTTCAGGACCCGTACTTCACGGATGATGGCATAAGTCGTACCGTGGGCGCCTTCATTCGTGAGACCGATACCAGCAATCAGAGCTCCACGTCGCGGTATCTGGCCAGTACTCGGGGTGCCAATGTGCGCTTCGGTGTGCCGATCAGCGAGTTCTCCACCTTCCGCATCGGGGTGGGGTATGAGCGAACCGAACTGGGAACGACGGGAGAGACACCCGATGAGATTCTCGATTTCATCGACGAAGAGGGTGATACCTTCAATATCTACAATCTGAATCTCGGCTTCACCTACGACACGCGCAACCGAACGGTCTTCGCAACCGATGGCTCGGTGCAGAGGTTCTCTCTGGAAGCCGCGATTCCGGGCAGCGATTACACCTACTACAAGCTGGGTTACGGGCTGGAATTCTACAAGGCCCTGACTGATCGTTACACCTTCTCCACCACGGTGCGTGTGGATTCCGGCTACGGTTACGGTGATTACGACAACCTGCCATTCTTCGACCGCTATTTCGCCGGAGGCGTGCGAACGCTGCGCGGCTATGACACGGGCAGCCTCGGACCACGTGACAGTCGGGACAACGCCCGTGGTGGTGATTACCGCACCCTGGGCACCGTGGAAGTGATTTTCCCACCACCGTTCGTCGAAGAGCCGGGAGCCACGCGTTTGAGTCTGTTCACCGATTTCGGTAATGTATTCGCTGACACGGATTCGTTTGATGTCGATGAGTTCAGAGGCTCGTACGGTGTGGCCTTCGTCTGGCTATCACCGGTCGGACCATTGACATTCAGTCTCGCCAACCCCTATAACGATCAGGAGCAGGACGAGAAGCAGAGATTCCAGTTCACGATCGGCTCGATCTTCTAGCCATGACTCGTGCGCTTTCATCAGGGTCAACCTCAAGGGGTCAACCGTTGGACGATACACAGAGCAAGCCGTGCAAGGCCTTCTGGCCGATGCTGCTGGCAGTGATGATGGTATGCAGTGGAGCCTTGCCCGGTACGCTCTCGCCTGCCCATGCGGATGAGCAAAATGTTGCACTGTCGCGTATCGGTTTTGTCGATATCCCGTACCTGATCGATCGAGCACCCCAGGCGCTGGAGGCCGAGCGTCGCCTGGAAACGGAATTTGCACCCCGTCAGAAGGAGCTGGAAATCCAGCGCGCCGAACTGGCGGAGCTGGCGGCACGCATGGCCGACACGAGTCTTGAACTGACTGAAGCCGAACTTGCCCAGCTGGACAGGGAGACGCGTGGACTCGAAAGGCGCGTCAAGCGCAGCGAGCAGGATTTCAGGGAAGAGCTCAATATCCAGAAGAACAACGAGTTCAAGAATGTGCGCATTCTGGTGCTCGAGGCCATTGCCGAGTTCGGCAAACAGCAGGACTACGATCTGATCATCAGTGACGGCGTGCTGTTCGCCAACAAGCGAATCGATGTCACCGAGCGGATTCTCGAGTCTCTGGAGCGCGAGAACGCTCGCCTGAAGTCTGCCAACTGAACCCCCGCTCCGAATCCATCCAATGAATCTGCAAGACTTGGCCGCAGCTTTGAAGGTCAAGCTGCACGGCGACCCTGAACATGTCATCAGCGCCCTGGCGCCGATAGATCGGGCCAACAGGGATGAGCTGTCCTTCGTGGTCAGTCCGCGCTATGCCGCAGCACTCAAGGCCTCGCAGGCAGGTGCCGTCATCGTGCCGGAATCCCTGCGCGCTCAGGCACCGGGCAATTGCCTGATCAGTGACAATCCCTATGCCAGTTATGCGCAGGCATCCTGGTTGCTGACACCCGAAGCCCCAGTGCCGGTTCAGGTGCACGCCAGCGCCAGCGTGGACCCGAGCGCGCGGATAGCCGCCTCGGCCCATATCGGAGCCGGTGTGGTCATCGGTGCCGATAGCACGATCGGAGAGGATGTCATCATCGGTGCCAACTGCTGTATCGGATCGCGGGTCCATCTGGACAGGGGTTGCAGACTCTTTCCCAATGTCACCCTGTACGACAAGGTGCGGATGGGGGCCGACTGTCGCATCCAGTCGGGTGCTGTCATTGGCAGTGAAGGCTTCGGCTATGCGCGAACGGCTGCGGGCTGGCAGCAGATACAGCAGACCGGCGGGGTGCAAATCGGAGAGCGCGTGCACGTGGGGGCCAACACCACGATCGACTGCGGGGCGATAGACCCGACCGTCATTGCCGATGGGGTGATTCTCGATAATCAGATCCAGATTGCCCACAATGTGCAGATTGGCGAGAACACCGCCATTGCCGGCTGTACCGGCATTGCGGGCAGTACGCGGATCGGTCGCAACTGTCAGATTGGCGGGGCCTGCAATATCGTGGGTCATATCAGTATCGCCGATGGGGTCATCGTCAATGCTGCCTCATTGGTCTCACGCTCGATCGAGGCCGGCGGGCGCTATGGATCGGGCATGCCTTTGCTGCCGGAACAGGCGTGGCGTCGCAGTTTTGTTACCCTAGGGAAGCTGGATGAGCTGGTGCGGCGTATTCGCCGACTGGAACGACAACAAGAAACCGACTGACTCTGCCATTTCTGGGATGCCTACTGCCGTGGATGATATTCGTGAGATCCTGAAGTACCTGCCACACCGATACCCGTTTCTGATGGTTGACCGGGTGACCGAATTCGAGGAAGACAAGTCGCTCAAGGCGTTCAAGAACGTGACGTTCAATGAACCGATCTTCACAGGCCATTTCCCGCAGTCACCCATTTTTCCGGGCGTCCTGATTCTGGAAGCGCTGGCGCAGACCTCGGCGCTGCTGGCCTTCAAGAGCATGGGTGGTTATCCCAGTGAAAAGACACTGTACCTGCTGGTGGGAATCGACAACGCGCGCTTCAAACGGCAGGTCATCCCCGGTGACCGGCTCGATTTCGCAGTAACACTCACCAAGAGTCGTCGCGGTATCTCGCGCTTCGATGCCACGGCCCATGTCGATGGTGAGCTGGCCTGTTCGGCTGAAATTCTCATTGCCAAGAACGAGATCGACGAGTGATTCATCCCACTGCCATTATCGATCCGGGTGCCAGTATCGCTGATGATTGCGAGATCGGTGCGTATTCCATTATCGGTGCGGATGTCAGCATCGGCAGCGGTACGACGATCGGACCGCATGTTGTCGTACGCGGTGTGACGCGTATCGGTGCCAATAACCGCATATTCCAGTTCGCCTCGGTGGGTGATGACCCTCAGGATCTGAAATACGACGGTGAAGTGACAGAGCTGCAGATTGGCGACAGCAATACCATCCGCGAATTCACCACCATCAACCGTGGCACGGTCGGCGGCGGTGGTATCACCCGCATCGGCAATCACAATCTGTTCATGGCCTATATTCATGTGGCACACGATTGCATTATCGGGGACCGCATCGTCATGGCCAATGGCGCGTCCCTGGCGGGTCATGTCACCGTGGGCAATCATGCCATCCTTGCAGGTTTCGCCTGTGTGCACCAGTTCTGCGAAGTCGGCGAGCATGCCTTTGTTGGCCTGAATTCGGTTGCGAACCGGGATGTCGCACCCTTCACCATGGCCGTGGGCAACTATGCCACCGGCAAGGGCATCAACAAGAACGGTCTACGACGGCGTGATTTCAGCGAACCCACGATTCGTGCACTGCATCGAGCCTACATGCTGTTGCTGCGTAATCACGGCGAGCGTGAAAAGGCCATTGCGGCATTGTCCGAGGAAGCGGCCGAGTTCCCTGAAGTTGCCAGGCTCATCGCCTTCATCGAAAAGAGCGAAAGAGGGGTTGTCAGGTAGCAGGCTCACCAGAGCTCACGACTGACAGGCTGTTCTCCGGCGCCGGGGCTTGCCGTTGCCCTTGTCTTGCCCGGACAAGCTGCGTATGCCTGTCCGGCTCGTGATCAGGATGGCGCTTTGGCGAGACTGACAATCAGCTCGGCTACCCGGGAGGAGGCGCCACTGTCGCCCATGTTGATCTTCAGAGCCTGCAGGTCTTTGAGCATGGTGTCCCGCCGCGTTTCATCCTGCAACAGTGACAGCACATCGTCGGCCATGGCTTCGGGCGTTGCTGCATCCTGAACATATTCGGGTACGATGCGTCGCCCGGCCACGATGTTGACCAGGGAGATATCGGGAATGCTGATCAGCCGCTTCATGATCGCGTAGTTGAGCCGGTTGATGATGTACATTACCACCATCGGAGTGCCCATCAAGGCAGTCTCCAGAGTTGCCGTACCGGAGGCGACCAGCGCGACATCCGAGGCGCGCATGACATTGCGAGACTCGCCGATGACCAGATGAAGACTCTGCGGTGCATCATCACCCAATTGTTCCCGGATGAAGGATTCTTCCAGGGTCGGCGCCACCGGCAGAATGAACTGACACTCTGGCAGGCGCTGTGCGATGAGGCTGGCCGTGGCCAGCATGGCGGGCAGATTGCGGTTGATCTCGCCGGTGCGACTGCCCGGCAATAGCGACACGACGGGTCTGTCGCTGTCCAGATCGAAGTGGGCACAGGCCTCGTCACGCGTAAATGGTGATACCGCGTCGGCCACCACGGGGTTGCCGACGTAGCTGACGGGAACGCCGGCCTTCTGATAGATCTCGACTTCGAACGGAAACAGAACGGCCATGTGGTTGACCAGTTTCGCGATACGTTTGACCCGGCCAGCTCGCCAGGCCCATACCTTGGGGCTGATATAGAACAGTACGGGAATACCCTGTTCCCGGGCGGTTTCAGCCAGTTTCAGATTGAAATCCGGGTAGTCAACCAGCATCAGAATATCGGGGCGTCGTTCGCGCAGGGCATTGCGCAGTCGTGCCAGTCGCTTCATGAAACGCGGGTAGTTGATCAGCACATCCACGATGCCGATGACAGCCAGATCCCGGCAGTCGACAATGAGTTCGGTGCCGGCGGCCTGCAGTTGATCTGCGCCCATACCGAAGCTGGAAAAGCTGACGCCCTGATCAGTCAGGGCGGCGATGGCATTGGCTGCGTGGGCGTCGCCTGAGGCTTCACCCGCGCAGACCATGACGGATAGTGGTTTCGGCTCTGTCATCATTCACTGTCACTGGTGGATGATGAGCATTCTAGCGTTATTGCCTGCGAGTCGTGCGCCAGAGTCTCCAGCCGAACAGGCTCACCAGGATCATGAACAGACTGCCATTGTCAGACCCCCCTCCGGAGACGTCGTTGTTGACAACAGCACTGGACTGAGCGGCTGCCACCAGGGGTGCTTCGTTCGATGTCTCATTGTCTGCCGGATCGGCTGACTCCTGGCTGGAATTGTTACTGATACTCCGGGCATTGTTTCCAACGGGCTCGACACTCAATTCCCCATCATCGTTGTAATGGTTGTTGCTCTCGTCGGAATCGAGGGTGCGGGACGTGAGCAGAATCTTCACATCGTCTGCGCGGCCGCTGCCGGGGTCTGCCAGAATACTGAAGCGCGACTCGGTCTTTTCGGACAGTGTGGGCCGGGTGCAGCGCAGCTCGGCGCTGTAGTTCATGCAATCCCAGCTACCATCACCCGAGACACCTTTCCAGGTAGTGTCGTCGGCGAGTTGTACCACCAGTTGTACTTCACTGGCTCCCAGGTTCCCCTGATTGAGTACGGTGATGCCCAGTTCCAGACCGTCGCTGGTCTCCACATCACTCGGTGGCAGCAGCGCCAGATCGGTGGCGTACATCTGGTCGATGGAGCTCGCATCGATATCGCTCAATGCCACTCGCTGACCGATCGTCACGCCGTCCGGCACAACGATGGTGGGCGTGGTGCTGGCGCTGAAGAAGTACTCGCCGTAGTGCATGATGGAGCCATAGTCATAGTCTCCATAGTTGCGCGTACCCACGTTCTGCAATTTGAAGTTGATGTCCTTTCCATCAACAATTTCATCCCAGTTGATCTGCACGAAACTGTCTCGGTCAGAGCGCGTGTGTTCGTGGAACAGCCCCAGGGCATGGCCGATCTCATGGATGATGCTGCCGGGTGTGCAACCGTCGGACACCATGATGGATTGCTCGCCGCCCTGCATGCCGACGTAGGAGGCGCAACCATTGCTGCTGGCGAACCTCAGATAGTGCGGGTATTGCTCAGCGTTCTCGGCGGTGCGCTCGACGAAAATGATGCGGCTACGCTCCATCCAGTGATCGATCGCCTGCTGTATGTTGGCCTGCTGTATGTCTGAATTGCTGGTGGGCGGTGTGTAGGGCACGATACCGTCCGGCCAGCGACCGAAAGCATCCTCTCTGGCCAGTCCGCGAGCGCTGAAGTCCATCGGGATGGCTCCGCTGCTGTCAACGGCGCCGAGCAGGATGTCACCTTCAAAGATGGCCAGGCCCTGGATGATCTCGTAATCGTAATTGCCGGCGCTGCCGTGACTGGGCAGGGAGTCGGTGAAGTCATTGAGCAGGGCAGGGTCTGCCTCGAACATCTCCGGCGGGTCGGCACGCGCGCACCCTACCAGTACGATCAGCATCGCTGAGCTGACGCAGACAAGGGGCTGAGCCATCGATGTACTGGTCGGCAAGGGAGCTTGCCGGGACAGGCTCTTTCGAACCTGCTGGAACATTGGGAAGCGCATTGGCTCGACTCACTGTTTTTATTGTTCTTATCGTGTGACGAGAAGCTTTGGGCAGGATGGTGTTCAATCCCTCCGGCCAGCATCAAATCGTCTGTCAAGGCATGTATCGGTCAGTCTCTGTGTCCATGAACGTCGATTCGGTAAAGCGATGGACAATCGTCATACAGAAGGGGACGTGTGTATCAACTTGCCGATTAACTGCTGGTGACTTCACACGCAGTGTGTAAAAGAATGTCGATTCGGTAGGCCTGAAACAACACCGGCTGATTGCCGTGAGGCGAATCAGCCGGTGTCATGGCACAGACCCGGTCAGCTTGCACCGGGTGTCGTGTTTCTCCCTACTGCGTGAGCGTTTCGCTACGCCCGATACGCTGTCCATTGGCTGAACGTGCGCGAATGGCGACCACGGCACCGCCGGGAGATACGCCGGCAGACCAGGTGGAGAAGTTCTGGCCATCAGTGGAGTATTCCAACGGCAGACCGGGCAGTGCACTGTTCATGTCCAGAGCGCCGGACGCGGTGTTGGCTCCGGGTACCGGAATCCGATAGTTGATGCCTGCCGCATCGAGCTTCAGCAGTTCCTTGGTCGCCAACGCCGCTGCAAAGCCGGCATAGTCATTGGTCAGCGCGGTTTGGTCAACCAGATTGGTGTCGCCCGAGAAGGTCTGCCCCGGTACATAGTCCAGTTCCCAGTCGGCCCGTGACCAGGCTCGTTCGGCCAGCGCGATCACACGAGGGAAGAGCATGTATTCGAACTGCTCGGGCGTGCGTACTGTTTCACTCCACAGCTGGCCCTGCATGCCGAGAAAGCCCTGATTCGCAGTGTCGCCGGTGGCGCTCCAGGCCCGCCCTTCGCGGTTCACCGAGGTTTCCGCGTTTTGCGGAAGATTCTCCGGTGCAAATCCGAAGACCTTGCGGGTATCGGTGAAACGAGTCGCCCAGTAGTAGCCACGCTCTTCAGGATTGGCCTCCTGAGGAAAGTCGAAATACAGGAAGTCCGGCACGGAGACGATCGTTTCGTAGCCACGATTGGAGAAGCCGTTGATGTTGTTGTAGCCAGTGGATGTGGCCAGCATTTCCCAGTAGCCAACGCCTGCACGCTGTGTAGCCAGGTCGCTTGCATCCAGATCATCGTAGATGTCCTGATAGGCATACAGCGCCGGAATGCCGGCATCCGCGACGCGCTGGGCGACTTCCTTGACGAAGTAGGGTTGCAGTACTTCGCGTGAAGAGATACCCGGATTGCTGTCGATCAGCGCTGCACAGGCTGGTGAGTTTTCCCAGGGGTAGTCCCATTCACTGCGATCGATGTCACCCCGATAGGAGACCCTGTCGCTGGCATTGATATCCTGGAAACCGCCGCCGGTGAAGACGTTGCGCGCCTCATCGCCACCCATGTGGAAAACCTCGAGCTCGAGGCCGGCCTGCTGGTACATGGCATTCACTTCGTTGATGACGGTCTCGATGAAGTTGTAGGTGCCCGGAATGCAGGGGTTGAGGATGCCATCATCGTAGTGCTGGATGGTCAGGTAGCGCGATGTATCCTCAGGATCGTCCACGCGTACATTGATGTCGTCGGCATCGCCGAGGTTTACCGCGCGGGCGCGCATGGCCACGACGGCGGCTCGTGCATGCGCCGGCATGTCGAATTCGGGAATGACATCGATCTTGCGAGCGGCGGCGTACTGCAGCAGGGAGACGAACTGGGCGCTGGTGTAGAAGCCACTACCCTGATTGCTGGTGAACGGACCTGAACCCAGTTGTGGCATCAGGCTGCCGGTCTCGGTGACGTTGCCGTCACTGTCCAGTGCAAAGCCGCGACGTGCGCCGACATCGGTCAGTTCGGGCAGAGAGGGAATCTGCAGCCGCCAGCCTTCATCGTCTGTCAGGTGAATGTGCAGCTTGTTCAACTTGTAGGCTGCCATCTGATCCATCAGCTTCTGCATGGATTGCACAGAGTGGAAATTGCGAGCGACATCGACATGCATGCCGCGAAAGTCGAAGCGAGGTGCATCCTGAACGCTGACCAGCGGCAGCGTGCCGACACCGGGTTGAACCAATGCCAGTAGCGATTGCGCAGCATGGAACAGCGCGGTCTCATCGGCGCCGGACAGGCTGATGCCGCTCGCGGTGACGTCCAGGGTATAGCTACCCATTGCCAGAGACGGATCGATGGTGGCGCTCAGAGGCACGCTGGCAGCGGTGCCCATGAATTGTGCCTGACGTGCCTGCAGTGCGGCCACGGAGTCGGCGCTCAGATCGGTGCCGTTGAAGGAAAAGCCACCACCGATATCCAGTGTGCCGTTACCCAGTGTCATGCTGGCCGGGCGAGGAATGATGCGTGCCTGAATAGCCTCTGCGCTCAGTGTGTCTGCGATCGCCTGGACATCGGCATTGGCCTCGAAACGAGTGCTGGCCGAGGCAACCGGCGTGGGTTCGCCATTGTAGGACTTGGCATTGTCGCCGGTGATGGCCACCGAGTAGGCCGACTCATCGGTCTCTTCATCGGTATTGCCGATGAGTGTGACCTCGCCGGTGTCGCGCACCAGCCAGTAGCGGGGCATGAAGTCGGATTCGATCAGGTGGTTGAACTCCGTGACCAGGCCGATGGTCTTGACATTGCCATCAAAGCCGTTGAAGGCATCGGTGGGTTCGAGATAGTTGAGATCGCCATTGACCAGAGAGACGCTGAATTCTTCACTGTCGACGCGCAGAATGCGGCGAATGCTGTGGAAGTACAGTTTCCAGTTGCCATCGTTCAGAACGCCGTTGGCATCCTTGATGTGCAGATTGGTCACGCTGCAGGACGCGTACTCGGCGGCCAGGGACTGGCAGCTGGGGTTACCCGTCGGGAAGGCATCGCCACCGTGGTTTTCCACCAGTTCGTAGACCACTGCCAGTGTGTCAGGCAGGGCCGCAGCCTTGGCACGTCCGATGTCCGAGTACAGAGCGGTATCCGCAGGGTTGACCGGATTCTGCGGCAGCGGTTTGCCCGCGTGGCTCAGCGCAGAGGTATCGCTGGAGGATTGGCCGCCGGTGCTGCCACCGTCCGTGCCGCCATCGCTGCCGCCACCGACGTCGGTGCCCGTGTCGGTGCCAGAGCCGCCGTCGGAGCTACCGGAACCGCCGCAGGCGGTAGCCAGAACGGCTGTGAACAGCAGGGCAAACGTCAGTTTCAGAGAATTTTTTTTCATCACAGTGTACAGATGGAATAGTGCTGGCATTATGCCTGCCCAATTCCTGTTTTTTCGAGCGGTTGTCACACCTTGCAAGACATTAACGAGACGACGTTGCGAAAACCTTTGTTACGCGATCATCTGCGTCTTCTGACGGCAGCTGCCATCTGGGGTTCCTCGTTTCTGCTCAATGCCGTGGCATTGGGCGATTTCACACCCGTGGCCATTGCCACCTACCGTGTATTGCTGGCAGCCGTGGTCATTTGCCTGGTCTGCCACAGCATGAAATTGCCGGTTATTCTGGACCGACGTTCGGTAATGTTGCTCAGTGCCATCGGCCTGCTCAACAGTGCCATTCCCTTTACGCTGATCGGCTGGGGGCAGCTGCGCATCGATAGCGCAACCACGGCGATACTGCTGGCTTCCTCCCCCTTCTTCACACTGTTGTTCTCGCATTTCATGACACGCGATGATCGTTTCACCTGGCCGAAGCTGACTGGGCTGATTCTGGGCTTTCTGGGAGTGGTGGTGCTACTCGGGCAAGGGATGTCGCAGGGCAGTGGGGGGCTTGCCGGCATGCTGGCTGTCGTGGCGGCCGGCAGTTGCTATTCGATGTCATCGCTGTTGATCCGGCGACTCAAGGGCATGCCCACCCTGTTGCTGGTGGCAGGCACCCTGGTGGCTGCCTGTGTGGTGATGGTACCCATACTGCTGGTGTCGAGCCCTCCCTGGGAGCAGAGCTGGCATCTGGACACCGCCGGAGCACTGGCCGTACTGGCCATCGGGCCGACAGCCATTGCCTACGTGTTGCGAGCCCAGATCGTGCAGATCAATGGGGCGGTCTTCATGTCCAATGTCGGTTACCTGATCCCGCTGTTTGCCGTGTTCTGGGGCTGGTTATTTCTCTCGGAGAAACCCAGTATTGCCATGTGGGTGGCGCTGGGCCTGATTCTGGCAGGTATTGCCATGGGCCAGCGGCGTACCGCCAAGCCGCTTGCCTCTGCAGAATCGGTAACACAATCACCCTGAGCCTGCTCGAGCGGGGGCACGACAACACCCTCCAGCTCGGTGGTCACTAGGTATACTTCACACTTTCCGTATTCAACCAAGAATCTCCACGACATCATGACTAAAGCCAAACCCTGGTCCACTCCCATGCCGGACGAACAGTTCGATATCATGCGCGACATCATTGCGGCTCCCAGCCCGGTGGGCCTGGAGTCGGCGATGACACTGGGTGTTCTGAAGCCCTATTTCGACAGTTTCATGCCATCAAACTGGGAGATGCACCAGTTCGTCGGCAATGCCGGTGTGGTCTGGGATTCTCATCCCGGGGAAGATGATCGTTTCAGCGTCATGCTGGTCGGTCATGCCGACAAGATTCGCATGCAGGTACGAAAGATCGGCAGCGATGGCAAGATCTATGTCAACAGTGATTCCTTTCTGCCGTGCACGCTGATCGGGCATGAAGTCACCGTATTCAGCGAGAACCCGGAAGAGCCGGGTGCCTATCGCTCCCTGAGCGGCGGTACCATCGAGGCCATGGGGGCCATTCATTTTTCCGATCCGGCGCAGCGTACCGGTGACAAGGGTATCCGGCCCAATTCCCTGTATCTGGATCTGCAGATTCATGGTGAGAACAAGGCCGATCAGATCAAGCGTCTGGGTCTGAAGCCCGGTGATCCGATCCTGCTGAATCGTCCCATCAAGCGCGGCTTCAGCCCCGACACCTTCTATGGTGCGTATCTGGATAACGGTCTGGGATGCTTTGTCACTGCCGAAGTGGCGAAGCTGGTTGCCGAAGCCGGCGACACGAAGAACATTCGCGTGCTCTATGCCGTTGCTTCGCATGAAGAAATCGGTCGCTTCGGCAGCCGCGTACTGGCCGGCGAGATGGCTCCCGACGTACTGATCGCCATCGATGTGAACCACGATTACGTGGCGGCGCCGGGGATCGGCGATCGCAACATGCAGCCGCTGGAAATGGGCAAGGGTTTCACCCTGACAACCGGCGCCATCGTCAGCGAACAGCTCAACGCCCGCATCAAGAAGGCCGCTGCCAGTGAAGGAATTCCCATGCAGATCGATGTCAGCGGTCGCGATACCGGTACCGATGGCATGGCGTCAGTGCTGGCCAGCGTGGACAGCGCTGCCACGTCAGTAGGTTTCCCCACACGTAACATGCACACGATTTCAGAATCGGGTCATACCGGAGATGTACTGGCCGCTATACATGCCTTGAAGGCAACTCTGCTGGCGATGGATGAGGAAGAGGATCTGCATCAGGCATTCAGAACCTCGCATCCTCGACTCGATCAGACGGAAACCCTGACACATCAAGGCTTTGCGAAGCTGGACAAGAAGAAGGGGAAGTAGGTTTCAGTGCTGCACGGCGGCAGCTTCGGCTGCCGTTGTGAGTGGTGTCCCGGGAGGGATTCGAACCCCCGACCTGCCCCTTAGGAGGGGGCTGCTCTATCCAGCTGAGCTACCGGGACGGCAGACACAGGGCAGCAGTATAGCTAAAACAGGGCAGCAGGGATGAATATTGCCTGATTCGAGCTGGCACGAGTATGTCACTTCGGGTGAAAAACGAGCATTCACTACAGGTAGTCAGATGACAGATCAGAGCGAAACGGGTGGTACGGAAGACTCTTCCGAAAGACGCATCAATGAGCGGGTTCAAGATGCGATTGCCTTGCAGATCGAGCGACTGACAGATCTGCCGGCGGCAGGTCAGAGTGTCAAGGCGCCGGAGCGACAGTCCGTGCGCAAACGCGACAAGTATGAAATCGAGGGTTATGCCGAGGTGTGCAGGGATCACCCCGACGTGGCCTCTTATATCGACGCGCTCGAAGAGCGTATTCGTGAGCTGCTGCTCGGTGGTGAGAAAGCACCGGTGAGGCCGACGCACAAGGTCAGTCTGTCTGCCGGCGGCATCCGGTTTTCAGATGCACTGCTGCTGCAGCCGGGCGAGATGGTGGGCTTGACCATGACCCTGTTCCCGAGTGGGCAGCGGATCGGTAGCGATGCGCTGATTCTGGCGGGCAACGACTCACCGGAGGTGGCTCGCAGCGATTCACCGACGTATCGGGCACGGTTCATCCGCATGAGTGATACGGATCGCCAGAGCATCGAGAACCATGTGCTGCAGTTGCTCGGCAAGAGAAGCGGTTTACAGGACTGAATGATGTCGGCAATGACCGCAGATGCACAGAACTGCATCGATAACAAGACAAAGCCGCCCGGGTCCCTGGGCTTGCTCGAAGCCATGGCCGTGCAGCTGGCCACAGTGCAGGATACCTTGCAGCCGCAGCTAGACCCCGCTCGTATCATTGTCTTCGGAGCCGATCACGGTGTCGCGGCGGCAGGAGTCAGTGCCTTTCCAGCAGAGGTCACCGCCCAGATGATGAGCAATTTCGCCGCCGGTGGCGCCGCCGTGTGCGTGCTGGCCGCCAATGCCGGGGCCTCTCTGGAGGTGATCGATGTGGGTGTCATGGCAGATCTCGGCGAGCTGGCCGGTGTGCTGGATTGCAAGGTCAGACCGGGCACCCGCAATTTGCTGGAAGAGGCAGCCATGTCGCATGAAGAGCTGGACAAGGCGCTGCAAGTGGGCCGTGAAGCGGTGGTGCGTGCGGCAAGTGAGGGGCAGCGCTGTCTGGGCCTTGGCGAGATGGGAATCGGCAACACGACCTCGGCTGCCATTCTGGTGGGTCTCATGTGCGGCTGTGATGCACAGAGTGCAACCGGTCGCGGCACCGGTGTGGAGGGTGAGCAGTATTCACGCAAGCAGGCGGTGGTGGCCGAGGTCATGCAGCGCCTGGTCGCTATCAGCGATGACCCTCTCGAGTGCCTGCGAGAGGCAGGTGGTCTGGAAGTGGCAGCGCTGGTAGGGGCCATGCTCGAGGCTCCGGCGCATCGCATGCCGATCGTGGTCGATGGCTTCATTGTCACTGCTGCGGCGTTGATTGCCTGCCGGATGAAACCGTCCGTACGCCATGTCCTGTTCTTCGCTCATCAGTCGGCCGAAGCGGGTCATGAGCTGGCCCTGAAGCAGTTGCAGGCCGAGCCGATGCTGCAATTGGGCATGCGCCTTGGGGAGGGTTCAGCCGCCGCACTTGCGCTGCCGATACTGCGAGGCGCCGCCGCCATATTGCGTGACATGGCAAGCTTTGCCGACGCTGGCGTCTCCAGCGGCGAGTGAGCGTATCAGCCGAGCCGCCTGTGTCTGTCACGACCGCGCTCGGGAGGCCAGTGTGCAGGAACTGAGTCGTCTGGCCACGGCCATCATGTTCCTGACCCGACTGCCCGTGGGTGGACTGGGCAGCGGTGATCCGGCTGAACTGGTGCATTCGACGCGCTATTTTCCGCTGGTCGGCTTCATCGTGGGTCTGATACTGGCGTTCAGCCTGGCAATCTTGCAGCAGGTGTTGCCGCCATCGGTGGCCATTGCCGTGATGCTGCTGCTCTCCATCAGGCTCACCGGTGCCTTTCACGAAGATGGTCTGGCCGATGTGGCGGACAGTGCCGGTGCCTTCGGCGTGGATCGCAAGCTGGAGATCATGCGCGACAGTCGGGTGGGTACCTACGGCTCGCTGGCGCTGATTCTGTTGATCGTGATCAAGCTGGTGAGTCTGTGGGAGCTCTGGCTGCTGGATGCGCAGCTGTGTCTGGCCGTGTTGATCTGTGCGCACGTGCTCAGTCGCTGGAGCAGTGTCTGTCTGATGGTCATGGAAGATTATGCGCGGCCGGAAGCGGCGAACAAGGTGGTGGCCGAGGGCGTCGACAGGCGTTGTCTGCTGCACAGCAGTCTGTGCGCCGCGGCTGTGCTGCTGCCTCTGGCATGGTGGCAGGGCGCAGCCATGTACCTGCTGTTCATCGTGGCCTGGCTGACCGTATTGATCGCCGCCAGGCAGTTCCGCAACGCCTTTGGTGGCATTACCGGTGACTGCCTGGGAGCGGCCAATCAGGTGGTGGAGGTCGTTGTGGTTCTCGCAGCATTGATGGTGATGTCATGGCATTGAGTTCGCTGTACCTGATTCGTCACGGGCATACCGAGTGGCATGCCACCGGCGGTGTTGCCGGCAGTTCGGACATCGCTCTGGCGGATGAAGGGCGTGTTGCCATCGGGCGATTGGCGCAGGTATTGAACGAGTCGGCGTTGGAACCGCAAGCTTGGTATTGCAGCCCGATGCTGCGAACTCGGCAGAGTTCGGCCTTGCTTCGAGAAGGCTGGCAGCCGTCATCCGGGGATGTTGCCGCTGACTGGACGCTGCCCGAACCCTCCCTGGATAAGCGCCTGGTAGAGCTCGATTTTGGTGACTGGGAGGGCATGACCTGGGCCGAGGTGCATGAGAAACACGGTGATCTCATGAAAGCCTGGGCCGAGGATTGGCTGCATCGTGCGCCCCCGGGTGGTGAACGTTTTTCGGAACAGGCCGATCGCTGTCGCCGCTGGCTGGCCGATGCCAGCGATGCACTGGCCGGTGTCGACGCGGCGGCTGCCGTGGTCGTCAGCCATGGCGGTAGTATCCGGGCGCTACTGTGTCAGTGTCTGGGATGGTCCTTGCAGCGTGCCATGAATTTCCGGATCGACCCGGCCTCGCTGACACATCTGCAGTACAGCCATGCAGATGCGCGCTGGCTGGCTCGTGGCATCAATGTGCGGCGCCTTCCCTGAGCGAGGACAGTACAGCGGCCACGTGTGAATCCAGCCAGCGTTGGCGGCCTTGCAGAAAGCCGACATGTCCTCCGGCGCGTGGCACTTCCAGGGTGGTCTGATCAGACAGCTCCGACGCGTCGGGCAGTATCCGCGGGGTGAAGAAGGGGTCGTCCAGAGCACACAGGATGTGCGTGGGCGTGCGAATCGCCGGTAGAAACTGCCGTGCACTGCAACGTTCGTAGTATTCGCGAGCGTCGGCAAAGCCGTGCAGGGGAGCTGTCAGTGCATCGTCGAATTTCCACAGCGAATCCAGACGGCGAGTGGCTGCCGGCAGGTTGAGCTCGGGATAGGCCAGACGCTTGCGCTCGTGGTGTCTGCGCATCAGGCGTAGCAGATGTGCCTGATACAGTCGTGATACACCACTGTTGAGCTTGTTGGCACCCTCTTGCAGAACCAGAGGCGGGGAGACGGCCATGGCGCCGCTCAACGAAGTGTTCTCGCCGTTTTCGCCCAGATATTTCAGCAAGGCATTGGCGCCGAGGGAATAACCCAGTGCATAAAGCGGTGTTCCGTTGTAACGCTGCTGCAGAAAGCGGATGAACCACTGGATGTCATCGCTGGCGCCCGAATGGTAGGCGCGTGGCAGGCGGTTGGGCTCCCCGCTGCAGCCGCGCCAGTGCATCAGCATGGGGCGAAAGCCTGCCTGTTCCAGGGTTTTCCAGACGCCGCGGATGTAATTGCTGTTGATGCTGCCGGCAAGCCCATGAAAGATGGCGACCGGTTCTCCCTGACTCTGCCGGCTGAGGTTGACGTCGATGAAGTCACCGTCAGGTAGTTCGATGCGTTCATCATCCGATTCGATATCGGCCGGTTTGAGCAGCTGGCTGGCGACGATGGTCTGCAGATGCGGGTTGCTGAGCCAGCGTGATGGGGTATAGGTGCTCTGAATGATCGGCATGGGTTTGTGACTTTTTTACGATTATTCTGTTGCTTAAATGCCAATGCGGACTAAATTTACAGTCCGATGACTACAACTGTGTGTAAGCGGACCGGACTATGAGAATTCTTGTCGCCAACGACGATGGATATCTGTCTCCCGGCATCCGTGCGCTTCACGATGCGATGAAGACACTGGGTGAGGCCACTATTGTGGCGCCGGATCGCAATCATAGTGGTGCCAGTAATTCATTGACATTATCCCATCCGATTCATGCTCGTCGCCACGAAGCAGACATCTATTCACTCGAAGGTACGCCAACCGACTGCGTGAATATTGCCCTGAGCGGCTTGCTGGAAGAGGAGCATGACATGGTAGTCAGCGGTGTCAACGATGGTCCGAACATGGGTGACGACGTGCTGTACTCGGGTACCGTTGCAGCGGCCATTGAAGGGCGGCATCTGGGACATCCTGCACTGGCCGTGTCCATGGCCACGCACGAGCCGAAGCATTTCGACACGGCTGCCAGGGTCGTGCGCAATCTGGTAGCGCACATGAAGGAGGTCCCGCTGCCAACCGATACGATTCTCAACATCAATGTGCCCGATCTGCCGTTCGACGAACTGTCGGGCTTGCGCGCCACGCGCCTGGGAACACGTCACCCATCGAAGGAATCGATCCGGCAACTCAGCCCCCGTGGGGAAACCATTTTCTGGATAGGCGCCGCCGGCGATGTCGCCGATGATGGTCCGGGTACCGATTTCGGTGCAGTGCGCGACGGGTTTGTCTCGGTTACTCCCCTGCAGATCGATCTGACTCGGCTTGACAGCGTGGCACCAGTGAGCGCCTGGTTGGAGCGGCTCTCGTGATTGTCAGTCCCGAACAGATCGCCGGCATCGGCTTCACGTCCCAACGAACACGCAGCCGCATGATTCGCCGATTGATCGACCGCGGCATCGAGAACGAAGCCCTGTTGCAGGTCATGGCCTCGGTACCACGGCATCTGTTCGTGGATGAAGCCATTGCATCACGCGCCTATGAGGATGTCGCCTTGCCGATAGGCGAGGGGCAGACCATATCGCAGCCCTATGCGGTGGCCCGCATGACGGAAATACTGCTGGAAGACGGACCGGTCAATCGGGTTCTGGAAGTGGGGACCGGTTCGGGCTATCAGGCCGCCGTGCTGTCGCGATTGGTCGACAGTGTCTTCACGGTTGAACGCATCAGCTCATTGCTGGATCGCGCCCGCAAGCGTTTTCGGGCCTTGCAGTACAACAATATCCACTCGCGCTACAGCGATGGCGGCTGGGGGTGGTCCAGTCACGGGCCGTATGACGGCATTATCGTGACGGCGGCGCCGCCGAGCATTCCCGAGCCTCTGCTCGAGCAACTCGCCATTGGTGGTCGCCTGATCGTGCCGGTCGGGGAGCAGAACGGGATGCAGGCCTTGACCATCATTACCCGAACGCGGCACGGGTTCAGTCAATACCGTGAATGTGATGTCAAGTTTGTGCCATTTCTTTCTGGCAAGTCCTGAACAGGCAACTACACTTCTGTAATCGCGACTGAACCAGCCACATCCTGCCGGGTTGTGATGGTGCGCACAAACCGTATTTCGAGTGACCCATGAACCATCTGCAACGAGTCTGCTGCCTGAGCGTTCTGGCCCTGAGTGTGTCGGGCTGCGTGTCGGTGCCCGATGTGGAAGAACGTCTCAACAGCCTCGATCTGGACTCTCGTACCTACGTTGTACGCGCGGGAGATACGCTGGAGAGCATCGCGTTTCGTTACAAGTTGTCTCCGAATGAACTGGCTGCCCTGAATCCACAGGCCGGCAGGCATTTCGCGCCGGGTACGCACTTGAACATACATGCGGCGTCCAATGCCCGCGAAAGCTATTCCTCGGAAGCTGCCTGGGCAGAGCAGCCGCAACAGGCTGCCAGTGAGCCCGTGCGACGCAGAGATGCCTATCAGGATCAGAGGGACGATCGTGCCGTGGTCTCGCGTGTCGAAACGCCACGAGCCGTGCCCGAGCCGCAACGCTATGAAGAGCCGGAAAATCGCTCGGTGTTCACACCGGCCGTCAACGCCGTGGTGTCTGACGTGACGCTGCTCGACACCCGCAAACCCTATCAGCGACCCGATGTCCCCGTTCAGGACATTGCCCCTGAAGCGCCTCAGCCCATGGTGCCGCGCGAATCTTCCTTTGCCGGACGGGAGATCGTGGAAGAGGAATATCATGGAAATGATGCGCTGATCAGCACTCAGGATGTCAGCGATCGACTGCAACCGCTGGTGGGGGCCTGGACCTGGCCGACGCAGGGGCCGGTGGCGCGCGGTTTTGCTCCCATTCAGGAAGGACGGCATGGCGTCGACATTGCCGGCGTTCCCGGTCAACCCGTGGTGGCGGTGAAGGATGGCGTGGTTGCCTATTCAGGCAAGGACCCCAGTGGTTCGGGCAATCTGATCATCGTCAAGCACGATGAATCGCTGCTGACGGCCTATTCCCATGCCAAGGATCTGTATGTGGCGGAGAATGATACCGTCAAGGCAGGTGATCCCATCGGCACACTGGGTTGGAATGCCCAGCAGGAGTCGGTACTCCGATTCGAGGTGCGCAGGGATGGTAATTCACTGAATCCAATGGATTTCCTGTCCGCTCGGTAATGAAACTTTTCGCCAGGCTGCCAGCTTGCTGGCACTGGCGAGTAACAGTGTCCTGGATGATTTATACGTTAGTCCATGGAAATTGCATTAGCAAGTCGAGCTAAGTTGCTTTAATATATAAAAAAAACAGCAAGAGAGTGTCTTATGACACAGCATTGGGGAAACTTCACGATGTCCACTGACGACCGCGCCGGCTGGGGCCGACGGGGAAGCAGTGGTACTTCAGCAACGGCCGCAACCAGCGACGACGACTCTGGCGAGAAGATCACTGCCAGCAAGTTGCGAGATGGTTCGAGAAAGGAGATGGACGCCACGCGTCTGTATCTGAAGGAAATCGAACACTCCGAACTTCTGACTGCCGACGAAGAAAAGATGTACACACGTCTGGCGCAGAAGGGCTGTGAAAAATCACGCGCCAAGATGATCGAATGCAATCTGCGCCTGGTGGTCAAGATTGCTCGCCGCTACATGAATCGTGGTCTGGCGCTGCTGGATCTGATCGAAGAGGGCAATCTGGGTCTGATTCACTCGGTCGAGAAATTCGATCCCGAGCGCGGTTTCCGTTTCTCGACCTACGCCACCTGGTGGATTCGCCAGACCATCGAACGCGGCCTGATGAACCAGACACGTACCATTCGTCTGCCGATTCACGTCGTCAAGGAGATGAACGTCTATATCAAGGCCGAGCGTCGTCTGCAGCAATCGCTCGATCGTGAACCGACTGCCGAGGATATTGCCGCGCTGACCGAGCGTCCGGTTGAAGACGTGACGCGTCTGCTTGGCCTGCGTGACCGCGTCACCTCGGTTGATGTGGCTATCGGCAAGGATGGCGAGCGACCACTATTGGACATCATCCCTGATGAAAACAATGTGGATCCGTCCATGGTGTTGCAGGATGAGACGGTCAATTCGAACATCAACGACTGGCTGCTGAAACTCGAATTCAAACAACGTGAAGTGCTGGTGCGGCGTTTCGGATTGCACGGTCACGAGAAGTGCACGCTGGAAGAAGTCGGTCAGGAACTGGGCGTGACTCGGGAGCGAGTTCGCCAGATCCAGATGGAAGCACTGAAGCGACTGCGTCGGATTCTGGAAGGCAGTGGCTACTCTGCAGAGAATCTCTTTCTGGCCTGATTGCCTGCGGAACTGCTGACAGGCCGGCATGATGGTCTCCGGCGTTCAGTGAATATCATTACTGGCGGCGCTGCACATGAAGATTTGCAGCGCCGTTCTACCTTTCGGCCTGCCTCGCTCCCTGCGCTTTGCACTTTTGCCGAGCAGATTCGTCAGTGCTTGGTGAATCTGGCTCATGCCAGCGGGTCATGTCCCCAATTCATCAGCGAGTAGCGCCAGTTGGAGCTCTCCTTGTCCTTCTCCGGGCCGCCCTGCGACAGATGCCGCTTGATATAGCCCACCACCTTGCCCATGTGGTCCCACTGATCGTCGCTGATATCGTCCTTGTTGGTTCGCTTTATCTTGACGATGCGGCGACCGGAGGCATGCCCGGTACTCTCTTCGCCATCGTTGTCACCGACGGACTTTGATTCTTCGGTATCGAGCCAGTCTTCCAGCTCTTGTGGCGCCATATTGACCAGGTCGCGCCATTCGGACCAGATTTCTTCATGGGATTTGGATGAGGACATCTGCTTCTCCAATGGAATGAATGGAAGGGATCAATGGCCTGCCCGCTGGCGCCATTGCACAGCAACCAACGCCAGCAAGGCAAGGGCTGCGACGGCGGCCAGCAGTGCGATCAGGCCCTGCTCGCCGATATTTGAAACGGCTATACCGATCAGACCCCAAGCCACCGCAACGCCATAAGGCCATTGCGCCAGCTTGAGCTGGTTGTAGATGGCGAAGGCTGTAGCCGCAACCAGCGCGACGATGGCCGCCATTGCGGCTGACAACACGCCATAGCCTGCCAGCAGAAGACCGAGTGACACAAAGGTGGCAGCCGAGAGCCAGCCTGCATAGAGGGCCACTGGCCAGATGGCAACCCATACCGGGCTTGCATTGCGCATGCGATACAGCGACAGGAGTGCACTGAGCAGCATCACGATGATGAGTATCGTTGCCCATACCGGCGAGACGGCGGCGACGGACAACCAGCCAGTGCCTATGACCAGTGATACAAGCAAGGGCAGGCGGCCGCGTTGCCAGGCTTCATCATGTCTGTGGCGGATGACACCAATGGCTGCATGAACGATAAGCAGCAGATAGATGATGCCCCAGATGGCAAACGCCCAACCGACCGGTTGCACGGGAGAGTCCACCTGCGGTACCGGATAGCGATCAGGGTCGAAGCCACCGAAATCCGGTGTCAGCAGCGGTGCAAAAGCAAAGCTCAGTGAGGCGAGGAGGACCAGTATTGCTTTCATCTTGCAGACCTGACACCTGAGGGGACTGGAGAATGGCGTGTACTACGGTTCATCGGTTCGAATGGTTCATCAATGGTCGTGGTAGGCACTGCCTGTTTTATAGGAGCTTAACGTGAAAGAAGTGCTGGCAAATCAGGCTTGCAGAATGTCGTTACGGGGGCTTTTCTGGCAGATGCAGGTCGCTCGGTGCGGTATCGTGGTTGTCGGAGTGGTTGTCGGAGTGGTTGTTGGAGTGGCTGGCGGAGTGACTACTGGCGTGGCTGCTTGTGTAGTTGCTTGTGTAGTTACTGGTCACCACTTCGACTCATCGGCGGGCTGGCCCGGTGCGTGGTGTACTGCATGAGGTCCACACGGTAAGCTCGAGCAACGACTGCGGGCCCCATCACTGGAGACACCATCCCATGAACAGGAAATCAGCTACGCATTTTCGCGAATTGCACCGTCCCGGCAAGCCCTTCATTCTGGCCAACGCCTGGGATGCCGGCTCGGCCAGTATGCTGGAATCACTTGGCGCTGAAGCCATTGGCACGTCCTCTGCCGCACACGCCTTCACGCTGGGCCGGCCGGATATGGGGCAGGTGACGCGTGATGAGGCGCTGGCGCATGCGGCCAGTCTGGTCGCTGCTGTGAGCGTACCGGTCTCAGGCGACTTCGAAAACGGCTTTGGCGATGACCCGGATGAGTGTGCCATGACCGTGAAACTCGCCTGCGAAGTTGGTCTTGCCGGAATCTCGATTGAAGACATGGCACTGCCGTCTCCGACCCCCTACGAGCGAGAATTTGCCATCGAGCGCATCCGGGCGGCCTGTGCGGCAGCACGCGCATTGCCGGGCGATTTCGTGCTGGTGGCTCGTGCCGACGGAGTGATGAACGGGCAGTACGATCTGGATGAAGCGCTGGCACGGGTGCAAGGGTATGAGGCAGCGGGCGCCGATTGTGTGTACGTGCCGCTGCCGGGCACACTGGATGATCAGGCCCGCATCTGTGCAGCCACGACGCTACCGGTGAATGCGCTGGCGGCAGGACCCTTCACCCGATACACACAGGCGCAGTTCGCTGCAGCCGGCGTCGCGCGTATTTCCCTGGGCTCGGCATTGGCGCGTGCCACGCATCGCGTCATTCGCGACGCGGCTGCCGCGATGTTCGAGCAGGGACACTTCTCACCGTTGTCACAGTCGATATCGGGGGAGGTGGTGGATGGCTTGCTGAGTCGTGAGGCAGACCCGGACAGTGGTACCTGAGTTGTCGTTCTCGCGTAGATGTCTGGGCACTATTCGCGACCTCCACGTCCGTGAGAAATCGGACACCTGATCTAGGGCCACTCGACATCCGTGAGAAAGCGGACACCTGATCTAGGGCTACTCGACATCCGTGAGAAAGCGGACACCTGATTGACGGCCTCGACATCCATGAGAAAGCGGACACCTGCGGCAAGCGCTGATGCCACACGCAAATGCGTGCCGGCGATCAGCGCTTGCGCTATTGACGAGAGGTTGCCTTGCCCTGCAACCACGGACTGCATCGTTGCTTGCAGCATGTCCGCAGGGCGCAAAGGTCAGTAGGTTGCTCTGCCACCGGAGAGGTCGAAAACACCGGCTGTGGTGAAACTGTTCTCCCGTGAGCACAGCCAGACGATCATGGAGGCGGCCTCGGACAGTTCCAGAAAACGACCGCGGGGTATCTTGGAGAGCATGTAGTCGATATGTTCCTGCGCCATCTGGTCGAAAATTCGGGTGCGTGCAGCTGCGGGGGTCACGCAGTTGACAGCGATATCCATGTCGGCAAGCTCCTTGCCCAGGGACTTCGTCAATCCGATGACCGCAGCCTTGGAGGCGGAATACGCTGATGCGTTCGGATTACCCTCCTTGCCTGCAACGGATGCAACGTTGACGATCCTGCCATAGCCGTGCTTTCGCATCAGGGGAACCACAGCGCGGTTGACGTGGAATGTACCCAGCAGATTGACGTCGACGATCTGTTTGAATTCTTCCACGGAGTAGTCGGCCAACGGTCCGTTGCTGCCGGCAATACCTGCCGAATTGACCATGATATCCACTCGGCCGAAGGCTTCTTCTGTCCTGGCAATGGCCTGCTCGACACTGCTCCAGTCAGAGACATCGGCAGACACGGCAATCGCGCCGCCCCCGATGCTCTCGGCTTTCTGGCTTGCCAGGGATTCATCCATATCCCAAAGGGCCACGCGGACGCCTGCCTTGGCCAGTTCTTCCGCCACTGCGCCTCCGATGCCTTGAGCGCCGCCGGTGATGACGGCTGTTTGATCATTGAATGCCATGTTGAATATCCCTGGTGAGAGTTGAAGGGTTGTGGTGAGATTGACTGATAACAGGCCGTTGAGTCTGATGCTCTGCCGAGTCGGTGGTGGACCAGCATTCACGCTGGTCCTGGTAATCGAGCCGTTGCTCGCGTCTGTGCGAGTGCATTGAAGGCGCGCGCCCGAGGTTCATCTGCCTCATGCGCTCTGCCTTTCTATGATTTCAAATCCGATGTCGTACTGCCGAGCGCTTGAGTGGTCATCGTCTGTATCGCGATTGAGTTCAGTCATGACCATGCTGGCCGCCCTGGATCCCAGATCGTGGGCCTTCAGCCGAACGGTGGTCAGTGGTACGGGAAAATGCTCGGACAGGCTCAGATCGCCGAAGCCTGCCAGGGCGATGTCACCGGGTACCGAGTAGCCATTCGCAAGGCATGCCATCATTGCACCGTGTGCCGGAATTTCTGCTTGAAAAAAGATTGCATCGGGCCTGTTGCTGCCTTTCATCAGTTCCAATAAGGCATCTCTGCCACTGGCAATGGTTGTCGGGTTGGGTACGGAGACGACATATTCTGGTGCAACACTGACACCTGCCTCGGCCATGGCGGAGAGGAAGCCATCTCGTCGATCGGTAGCCTGGTCGTTGTTCTCGAAGGCACCACCAACCATGGCGATTCGTTGATAGCCTTTCGATATCAGATAGCGAGTCATGGCGCCTGATGCCTTGAAGTTGTCATAGCCGACGCACATGTCGATGGCATCGGGTCTGAGGTTCCAGGTCTCCACCACTGGCCCGTTGAAGTTGAGCAGCAACTCACGGCAGGCATCGGTATGGGTAAAGCCGGTCACGATCAGGGCGTCGGCCTGGCGGGCCATGAAGGTCTTTATGACCTCGAATTCATCGTCAACCGAGCGATTGCTGACACCCAGCAGCATCTGGCAGTCGTGCTGGCGCAGTTGGGCTGCCACCCCTTGCGCGAAGTCGGCAAACAGGGAGCTGGCCAGGATCGGCACGACCACGCCCACCATGCCGGAACGTTGAGATACCAGAGATCGTGCTGTGAGATTGGGTAGATAGCCAATCTCGCTGATGGTGCTCAAGACCTTTTCGCGAGTCTGGGGCTGTACCAGCTCTGGCTGGCGCAATGCGCGAGAGACCGTGATGAGAGACAGGCCAGAGGCCTTGGCCACATCCTGCATCGTGACCTTTCTATTGTTCTTTTTCATGTGATGAATTGCGTGCAGGCTGGCCTTGACAGGCTGAAAGACGATAGCAGCATATCATCCGGAAAGTGACGTGCCAATGCCGATGATATACGAGTATCATCGGGCAGATTGTCGTCAAGATACGAATACTCGATGAGCGAACTCGAGGTGGTGAGAGCAGTCTCCAGACTTGTTGAAAAAGGGTATTGCCGTTTCATCAGGCGATCCGGTACACGCGCCTTGCAGTATCTGAAAAGATATTGCGCAGATCCGAAGGAGAGCACTTCATGAGTATCCTGCGCAGCTGTGACATCTGGCGCGCAAGCGGGCAGTTTACCGATTCAATCGGCAGGTTCGACCCGTAGAGGATGCGCTCGCTTCCGATATGCTCCAGCAGGTGATCTACGAATGGCTGAATCACCGAGGGGTTCCAGTCCCTGTCTATGGTCCACAGGCCTGACAGCTTCATGTAGACATTGGGGAGGTTGCTCAGCAAGTCGATCCCTGGATACCAGGCTTGTATATTGCCGGCTTGCTCCGGTTCCAGTGTCCCGAAATGATTGACAACGATGGTCTGAGCGGGATGCGCCGCAGCCAGCTCGGCAAGCTCGTCGAACTGTTCGGGGACGATGACTACATCCAGGGAGAGTGCCTTGGCCTCCAGCAGCGATACGGCGCGCCTGAATCCGGTCTCGGCCATTACCCGAGGCCGAGGTGCGATGCGCCACCGCTCACCGGCATCCCAGGCTACCGGTGTCCTGATGCCGCGCAGCGCCGGGTTCTCGAGATGCCGCTCAATGAGCTGTTCAACATCGGGATCGAGTAGATCCGCTTCGCCCACGATGGCCGAAGGCCAGCCCGTTTCATCGTGCAGAGACTGCAGCCAGCGTGTTTCCGCTGCTGGATCCGAAGCACCACAGTTGGCTTGTACATGCACACTGCCAGTGAGCCGAAAGCCCGAGAAGTCTTTGAGATAGTGTTCTGGCAGGTAATCACGGCGAAGGCTGGACTTGCTTCCGAAGCGACCCGGACCGGTGTCCGGTGCCAGCCAGTCAAACGGGAATCTGCTCAGCGCCAGGAAATGATGATGCGCATCGATGACGTCGATTCCTTCCGGAAAAGGATGGAGTGAATCGCCGCCGTTCTGCCTTTTATCTGTCATGTCGCAGTCTCGTGAGCGGTGTCGATGCGCTGCTCCTCACCACCTGCCTTGTCGGATTGAACGATGGCATGAAGTGCTTCCACGGCGCGCGCTCCGACATGCCCCGGACTCTCGTTGCGTCCTTGACCCAGGGCGATATCAACCAATCGGTCGGCAGGACCCTCGCAGCTGTACGTCCAGGCGCCGTCGGGCACCTTGGCGATCTGTGTCTGCCCGTCGGGAAGCTTCAGCACCAAGCGCTGCGTCTCGATATCCAGCAGTACCGAGCCGTGCTTGCCGTAGATTCTGATGTCCACCTCGAAACCGTGTCCGTGCGGAACACCGCAGCTTCCTGAAAAGACACCCGTGGCACCGTTGTCGAATCGCACGGCGGCGGCGTCGTGCAGGTCGATGGAGGAGGGTGCGTGAAAATTGACTGCCCTGACCGACGAGCAGCGTAGTTCGGTCAGCCAGAACAGGATGCCCAAGGCATGCGAAAGCTGGCCATAGGCATAGCCACCTCCCTGTTCGGGAGCCTCCCAGGTGCTGCGTTCGGGTTGTATGGCGATGTGTCGCCACTTGGCCAGCTCGCCGCCTGAGAAAATACTTCTGGTGAACGATGCCATGTGACAGACGACGTGTTCGATGTCGCCGATCTGCGCCACCATGTCGCGCATTTCATCAAGCCCCGGCTTGTAGTTCCAACCATAGGCAACCAGTAGCTCCCGGCCTGCATCTTCTGCCACTCGTACCAGGTCCCAGGCATCTTCGGGCTCCAAACACATCGGCTTTTCCACCAGCACGTGGCAGCCCTTCTGGAGAAACGCCCGGGCCTGCTCATGATGCAGGTGGTGAGGGGAGGAGATGATGGCGATGTCGATATCCCGCTCCAGAATCTCCTGCCAGTCTTCGGTGGCGAAGGCGAAACCGAATTCTTGCTGTATCAGTGCCAGCTCCTGAGCGCCGAGGCGACACACCGAGTCCAGCTCTACTTCAGAGCGATTGGCCAGAACCGGGATGTGCATGCGATAGGCGAAATGCCCTGCGCCGATGATTGCCGCCTTGATCATTGAATCTTGCCTCAGCTAACGGTCGTCTACCGGTCGATTGCCTGTCTTGATGGTTCGGACACCCGGCCTTCGCGTCCGGGCAAATAGTTCATCAAGCGTATCGGCACTGCCAGTTCCGACGATTGAAATCAATTTGCGATATGCATTGACATACGAATGTCATTTGCATTAACGTCAGTCTACACGCAATGATATTCGTATGTCATTCGTTAATCGCAAGATTTCTCGAATTCGCCACATAGGCTCCAGAGGGGAAGAAAATGTCGCCATCAATCAATCGTCGCCAGTTTCTGGGCGCTACCGCAGCGGCGGGTGCCGCTGCATTCCTGCCGTTCAGCCGCGCTCACGCAGCTGGCGGAGACGTATCGGTCTGGAAGTTCGGAGGCACTCCGCAGGAAGTGGAGGTCTGGGCGCAACGCAACGATGTGTTCTCGCAAGCCAATCCGGATATCAATCTCAACTACTCCTACTTCAATGGGCAGATCCGTCGTCAGAAGATTCTGGCTGGCTTCCAGACCAATCGCGTTGCCGATGTGGTCATCGCATTCGGCCAGGATATTCCCGAATTTGCAGGTTTCGGCATGCTGCAGCCGCTAGACGATATTGCCGGTAGCAGGATAGAAGGCTGGAAAGAGCGGATCGTGCCAGAGGTCTATCAGTCGGGCGTTCACGAGGGCAAGCTCTATGCATTGCCGACCTACGTCGACATGGCCAGTTTCCTTGCCATCAATCTTGATGCCATGGAAGAGGCCGGTTTCGACAGGCCTCCGGAAACCTGGGATGAGCTGCGTGAATACGCCAAGGCCATGACAAAGCCGGATCGCCCCGGTATCGCTTTTCCAGCGACAACGGCGCCAGTGGATATCAACATTTTCGAAGGTCTGGCCTACGCCAATGGTGGCCGTATCTTCGATGAGGAGAGCGGCAAGGTTACCTTGAACGACAAGGGTGTGGTCGACGCGCTGCAGCTCTACATCGATCTGATTGCCGATGGATCGACACCGGCCGCTACCTCTCTGACCGAGACGTTCTTCCGCGACACTGCGCAACTGTTCGGCCAGGGACGTTCGGCCATGTGGATAGGACTGTCATGGCTCAATACTCCCTGGGGGGTGAACGAGGATGTTCGTTGGACGGGTGTACCTTTTCCGCGGCCGGACAAGCCCAGTGGCAGTTATGAGCCTGTCAGCGCGATCATGGATGGTACTGCAATGCTCATGATCTCATCTCGGTCGAAGAACCCCGAAGCGGCACTGGAATACATCGACTTCTGGTCGCAGAACCCACAGCTGGAAATCTGGGGTGGGCAACCTGAAATCGCCCGCATACCGGCAGGCAAGGCAGCCTGGGACAACCCCGAGCTGAAAGAGGCCTGGCCCAACTGGGTGTCTTCCTACGATGCAGGAACCCTGTTCAAGGGCGGTGCCCCCATGCCACGGTTCATCGGTGTGTCGGCCATCGAGTCGGCCCTTGGAACCGCGATTCAACAGGCTGTTCTGGGTCAGAAGACTCCGCAGGAAGCACTGGATGAAGCCAACGCCGCTGCACAGACGCAGATCGATCTGATTCGCGGCTGAATAGCCATAACCCAAAGAGGAGAGTCTGACGATGCTGCGAAGCGATCGCTTGTTGGCGTACGCCATGATCCTGCCTGTCGTGATTGCCGTCGTGGCATTCGTTGTCGGGCCAACTTACAACGTGGCCACGCTGAGCCTCACACAGGTGGTGATGGGGCAGGAGCGTGGCTTCGGCACGCTGGGTAATTTCCGGGCGCTTGCGGCCGACCCGGTTTTCGGTCTGGTACTGCAGAACACGGCTATCTGGATTCTTGGCGGCACGTTCCTGTGCGTCACGGTCGGACTGGGCGTGGGTACCTTTCTGGCCATTGATTCACGCATGACCGGTTGGCTGCGAGCACTCATTCTGTTGCCCTGGGTATTGCCCGATGTGGTGACAGCAATGGCCTGGAAATGGATGCTGCATGGGCAGGTAGGCATTCTCGGTCAGACACTGCAATCCAGTGGTCTGACCGAGGGTACCGTCTCCTTTCTGGGCGATCCGGATCTGGTCATGTGGATGCTGGTCATCGTGCTTATCTGGCGCAAGATGCCGCTGGTGGCATTGATTCTGTGTGCTGCCATACGTTCGGTACCAGATGATCAGCTGGAGGCGGCGCGCATGGACGGGGCCAATGCTGTAGAAAGGTTCCGTTTCGTTACCCTGCCCAATATCGCGTTTTCGCTCACGGCGGTCACCGTGATCTCCATGATATGGATCACGGCCGAGTTTGCCTTGCCGTGGATCATGACGGGTGGGGGGCCAGCCAATGCCAGTCAGATCATGGCCACCTACATCTATCAGCAGAGTTTCGAGTTCTTCAACTGGGGCGTTGCATCGGCCATGTCGGTGATCAACCTCTTCATGCTGGCCACCATCGTCGCGCTCTATCTCTACGTCAATCGCCGATCATGGGCATCGGAGGAGTCGAAATGAACGAACAGCCACGTCCGCTCTACTGGACCTTTCTCGGTATCGTCGGCATCGTGATATCGATCTATGTGCTGTTTCCCGTGTTCTGGCTGTTTCTCGCCTCCTTCAAGACTCAGGCCGAGTTGGCGCAATTGCCCATCTCGTTCTGGCCGGAAACGCCAACCCTCGAAGCCTACACGGCACTGTTCTCGCCCACTCACCAGAAAGGGCAGTTGCTGGATTGGCCTCAGTTGATCGGCAACAGCTTCTTTGTCGCGATCAGTTCAACCGTACTGGTTCTGTTCTTCGGGACGCTGGCAGGCTATGCGTTTGCCCGTCTGAATTTCCCGGGGCGAGACCTGATTCTGGGTGGCTTGCTGATCAGCCGGATGTTTCAGGGGGCGGCTCTGCTTCTACCCACTTACCGCCTGATGAGCATGCTGGGCCTGCAGGACAGTCTGGTCGGACTGGTGTTGTTGTATTCGGCTTTCGGCTTGCCGTTCGCCACCTGGATCATCGCCTCCAGTCTGCGCGAGATTCCGAAGGAACTGGAGGAGAGCGCGATGATTGACGGCGCCAGTCGCCTGCAGAGCATGGTCATGGTGGTTCTGCCGTTGGCCACCCCTGCATTGATAACAGCGTCGATGTGGCACTTCGTGGGTGCCTGGTCAGAGTTTGCCTTCGCCTCCATCCTTCTCGAATCCAATGCGAACAAGACAGTGACCATCGGGCTGGCGAGCTTCGTTGAACTGTTCACGCTGGAGTTTCAGTATGTGGGTGCTGCGGCAACGATCGTGGCCTTGCCGATCATGCTGGTGTTCTTCTTCGGGCAACGATACTTCACCCGCGGACTGCTGGCAGGAGCGGTGAAAGGATGAAGATCACATCCATCAGCGCGGTGGCTGTGGATTGCGGCTTCAACAGACAATCTCTGCAGACCAGCCGCGTCGCCTCACCCATGTCGCGCTTTCCGCGCTTCGCGGCGGAGCGTTCGAGCTGGATGTGGCCTGCGAAGAAGGTGTTCGTGCAGGTCATCGGTGAGGACGGCAACGTGGGATGGGGCTGCACCAACGGCGGCGAGATCGTTGCCATGATCGTGAATGAGCATCTGGCGCGCTTGCTGGATGGGCAGGAACTGGATGAGCTGTCGGTGCTCAACGAGCAGATGCGAGCGTCGCTGTTGCCGTGCGACCGGTCCGGTTTTGCAATGATGGCCGTGGCCGGTGTGGATATAGCGCTGTGGGATCTTCATGCCAAGGCTGCCGGGCAATCTCTGGTGGATCACCTGGGAGGGTCGGACGAGCAATCATTGCCTGTCTACTTGACCACCCAGTGCCCTGAGGATGCCAGCGGTGGTGGATGGTCGGGATTGAAGGCGGCTGCCCCCTATGGCCCTGAATCCGGTCAGCAGGGTCTGGAAGACAACATCGCCCTCATGCATCGCTTTTCCGCTGCTGCGGGACCCGATGTGCCCATCATGATCGACGCCTTCATGGCATGGGACGCCGACTACACCTTGCGTTTCGCCGAGGGTATTGCCGATCTGCAGGTGGCCTGGATCGAGGACCCGACGCCACCGCAGGACCTTGAGGCGCTGACGAAGATCCGTCGCGAGATGGATCCGAATATCTCTCTGGCCCTGGGCAACTTCGCTTTCTCATACGCCGATTGCACGGATCTGCTGCGCAGTGCGCTGGTCGATATCCTGCAGCCGGATATCGCCTGGGCAGGCGGGGTCAGTGAAGGCCTGCGTATTCTCGAACTGGCTGGAGACAACGGTGTGCCGGTCATCCTGCACAACACGTGTGAACAGCCCTGGGCACTGGCACTCGCTGCAGCAAGCCAGAGCGATGCAATGGTCGAATGTGTCGACCGTGGCAAGGAATCACCACTATACAGCCTGATGGGCCCTCGCCCTGCCATTGCGGTAGGGCAGGTTGCCATACCCCGGGACCCGGCAGGCAATCACCCACCACCACACGTCATGGCCGCCTTTGCGGTGGTTGACGCCCCAATGAAGGAGAACTAGAGCCATGGGTTCTGTTGCACTGAGAAACATCCGTAAATCCTATGGCCCCGTTGAGGTGCTGCATGGCATTGATCTGGACATACAGGATGGCGAATTTACCGTGCTGGTCGGACCATCCGGTTGTGGCAAGTCCACACTGCTTCGTTCGATCGCCGGCCTGGAGACAATCACGGGAGGTGATATCTGTATTGACGAGACGGTCATCAATTCCTTGGCACCCAAGGAGCGGAACATTGCCATGGTCTTCCAGAATTACGCCTTGTACCCGCATATGAGCGTTGCGAAGAACATGGGGTTCTCACTGCGTCTGGCCAAGGAGTCGCCGTCGGAGATCAATCGAAAGGTCAATGCTGCCGCCGAGATTCTGGATCTGACCAACCTGCTTGATCGCTATCCCCGTCAGTTGTCAGGTGGCCAGCGACAACGCGTGGCCATGGGGCGTGCCATTGTACGTGACCCCAAAGTGTTCCTGTTCGACGAACCCTTGTCGAACCTCGATGCCAAACTGCGGGTGCAGATGCGCTCGGAAATCAAGGAGCTTCATCAACGGCTCAAGACCACGACCGTGTACGTCACCCATGACCAGATCGAAGCCATGACCATGGCCGACCGAATCGTGGTCATGCGCGGTGGTCAGGTTGAACAGATCGGAACGCCCCTGGAGCTCTACGACAGGCCCGCAAGCGTGTTCGTGGCTGGCTTCATCGGTTCACCATCAATGAACTTCATCGCAGCGACAGCCCGGGATGATGGTCTGTTGCTTGACACGGACGAGTCGCTGGGCAAGACACCGGTTGCACTGGCGAACGGGCGGGGGGTCATCGCAGGCTTCCGACCGGAAGACATCCGATTGTCCGATACCGGGGTCTCGGCAAAGGTAGCCCTGATCGAACCCACCGGAGCGGAAACCCAGTTGGTGCTGCGCACCGGTGAAAACTCGATAGTCATGACAACGCGCGATCGAATCTCCTTGTCGCCGGGTGACCCTGTTCACTTTTCGATCAGCGAAGGCAAGCTGCATTGCTTTGATGCAGAGAGCGAAAGAGCACTGTCCGGAGCTGTCTGATGAAGATCACGGACGTCAGGGTCATCCGGTTTCGGACCCATGCCGATCGTTGGGATATCGGCCATGCCCGACTGAAGCCGCAGGCGGAGGTACATCAGACGATTACCTGCATCGATACCGATTCGGGGCTGAGTGGCTATTTTCTGGGCGGTGGCAAGCACGGGGACCAGGATGGCATGTCTCGTGACGAGCAGGCACTCATTGAAGGTCGGGTTCGGGATCTGTTGCTGGGTGTTGACCCGTTTGATCGTGAAGCGGTCTGGAAATGGATGTGGGTGGCCAATCTTTCCGAAGTGGTGCAAAGCGTCATCGATTGTGCGCTGTGGGATCTCGCAGGTCGGCATGCCGGACTACCTGTTTACAAATTGATGGGAGCTGCGCGTGAGAAGGTGCCGGCCTATGCATCGACCTATCCCAATATCGGTCAACCCCAGGTCTATGCCGACCATGCTCTGAGCTGTCTTGATCAAGGCTATCAGGCCTACAAGATTCATCCGCATTATTTCTGGAATCCGGATACAGGCAAACCGACCAAGGGGCGACCTTCCAACATCCGGGCCGATATCGAGACCATCAATCTGGTGCGCGAGGCGGTGGGGCCGGACATGGTATTGATGTATGACGTCTGGGGTACCTATCACACCATCGAGGAGACCATCAAGGTCGGGCGGGAGCTGGAGAAGAACGACTTCGCATGGTTCGAGCATCCCATGCCCGAGTATCGGGTCGAGAGCTATGTCCGCTTGTGCAGAGAGTTGTCTATCCCGGTCCTGGCACCGGAGATAGCCGCCGGTGGCGTATTCACCCGGGCGGAGTGGATCCTGCGTGGCGCTTCGGACATGAGTCGAATGGATATTCGTCGTGGCGGGGTCACTGGCTGCCGCAAGACGGCCATCGTGTGCGAGGCTTTCGGCCAGCGCTGCGAGATTCACATGGCGGGCTGGGGCAATCTGCAGGTCATGGGGGCTACGTCTGAGGATACCAGCGAGTGGTATGAGAAAGGCCTGCTGGCACCCGGAGTGGACTACGATGCACCACATCCCTATCTGAAACGCAATTGTGACCCCATGGATGATGAGGGATACGTGGCGCTGCCACAAGCGCCGGGTCTGGGCTACGAGATCATCTGGGATCACATCAACGAGAACAGGATACCTGCATGAAACTCTATCGTCGCGCCTGGACCATGCAGTTGAACGCAGGCTCGGAGGCTGCCTATGACGCTGCTCATGCAGCGATCTGGCCGGAGCTCAAGGAACAGATGCGCGCCAGTGGCATCGTGCGGTTCTTCCTGTATCGCTCAGGTACCACGATATTCGCCTTTCAGGAGCGCAGGCAACCTTTCGACGCGACACCGGCTCTACCGCCTGTTGAACTGACGCTTCGGTGGTGGCGCGAAATGGCACCGCTGATGGAGACCAGTGGCGAGAACAATCAACCCGTGCAAACGCCGATGAGTGAAGTGTTTGCACTTGAACCTACCGTGGAGAATGAATCGTGACCGGAATAGAGGGTATCGTTCCAATCCTGTTGACGCCGTTCAATGATGACATGTCGATTGATCATGTCAGTCTGGAGCGTGAAGTGGCTGCAACGCTCGCAGCAGGCGTGCATGGCATCGGCATCGCCATCGGTAGCGAAATCTTCAAGTTGACAACATCGGAACGTTGCGCATTGTTGCGCGCAGTGTCCGAGCAGGTTGACGGAAAGGTGCCGCTGATCATGAACACCTCCGCACCCGGTACCGCCCCTGCCGTTCAACTTGCGGTCGAGGCAAGGGAAGCGGGGGCTACTCGCCTGATGATATGGCCACCCGACTTTTTCGCCTGCGGTGCAGACTCCGTCATCAACCATCTGCGCCAGATCAGCGACGCTGCAGAACTGCCTATCGTGCTGCAGGATGTACCGCAAGCGCCCATATCTCCGACATTGGCCTTGCGCATCGCCGAAGCCGTGCCGCTCGTCGACACCATCAAGGTCGAAACGCAGCCGACTGTGGCACAGCTCGCCGCCATGAGTGATGCCGTGGGTGAACGATTGAGTATTCTGGGTGGTGCCGGCGGCGGTACCATCGTGGACGAGTTTCGCAGAGGTGCACGAGGCACCATGCCGTTTGCCAGTCAGGCCAGGGAATTCATGCAGATCTGGAACTGTCTGAATGCCGGAGATGTCGAGCAGGCGGCTTCGATCGTGGAGAGCCGGATATTGCCGGTCAGCCGACTGGGCTTTCAATCTGCTGATCTGTTCTATCACGTTCACAAGGCCCTGTTGAAGCAACGAGGGGTGTTTGATACGGCCGTCGTGCGTTCACCGACATCCTTACCCGATTCGGTAACCGTGGAGGAAATCGAGCGATTGGTGGCGCGGTGCCACTAGATGGATTTGTTCGGCGCCTCGAGCGTTGAGCTTGTCGACGCCCGGGGCCGCCTTGCTACGTGTGCTCTCTTGTCATCAGTGCCTGAAGAGGTGCCAGAGATTCGAGGGAGAAGAGGCGAGTAAATTCGATCCGGTTTGATAAAGCGGCAATTTGCAGAGTAGGATGACAGGGAGGATGATCCTAGGCAGACAACGAGGCGATACTCCCTCGAATGACCGAATCATGGCCTTGCGTCTCGGCGCGAGCACCGACAGGTCATTGGTTCCGCCTTGAAAACCATTGGAGGCGCTGCAAACCATGAACGACAACAACGCAGGTGATAGACCCAAGCCGGTAACGCAGATGAACGAGGAAGAGGTAGAGGGGCGCCTGAGTGCGCATCGCTATATCCTGTCCCATCTGCTGGCCAGACAGGCCTCGAGCCCCGAGGACGGAAAGGGTCTGATTGACTGGTTGGATGAGAGAGCCAGTGTCAATGATGGCGAGGAAGATCCTGGTGCTGTCATCGTGCAGGGTTATGCCGAACAGCAGGCGAGGGCCGATGAATTCAGGATCATCGGTGAAGATGTGCGACGTCTGCTCGACAAGGACAGCGCTTGATACCCCGTTTCACATCGACTGATTATAGCTTTCGCAGATGGACTGCATCAATCGCATGAGTCGGCCCCTTGTGTAGTATCAGTTTGGCTCGATACTTGGTGGGTTCGATGTTCTCGTGCAGATTGACCTGGTTGATGGTGCGCCAGATTCGGTTGGCCGTCTCGACTGCGGCGTTCTCGCCCAGCGTTGCATAGTCCTTGAAATAGGCATTGGGCTGGTTGAAAACGGTCGTACGCAATTTGAGAAAACGCTTGACGTACCACTGCCGCAAGACGTCCAGATCAGCGTCGATGTAGATCGAGAAATCGAAGAAGTCCGAGATGAACATGAGCGGCTCTCCGGGGCGCATCTTGCCGCTTTGCAGAACATTCAGACCTTCCACAATCAGTATGTCCGGCTTGTCGACTTCAATAGACTGATCCTTCACCCGGTCGTACAGGCGGTGCGAGTAGATCGGGGCCTGTAGCGAACCGCGGCCGCTCTTGACAGCCGACAGAAAATCGAGCAGAGCAGCTCTGTCGAAGCTCTCCGGAAAGCCTTTGCGATGCATCAGCTTGCGCCGTTCGAGTTCGGCGGTTGGATACAGGAAACCATCCGTCGAGATCAGATCGACCTTGGGGTGCTCCGGCCAGCGTGCCAGCAATGTCCTCAGCACTCGGGCGACGGTGCTCTTGCCCACGGCGACCGATCCCGCGATACCGATGATGAACGGCACTTTTTCAGTACTGGTCCCCATGAACTGCTGCGTGCCTTCATTGAGCTGCTGTACGGAAGCCACGTAGAGGCTCAAGAGTCGAGACAACGGCAGATAGATCTGGGCAACCTCATCCAGAGACAGCCGCTCGTTCATGCCGCGCAGTTCCGTGAGCTCCTTCTCGGTCAATGGCAGAGGCGTATTCTCACGCAGGCGCGCCCACTCGGTGACCGAGAAGCTGCGATATGGGGATAAACGGTCCCTGTCAGGCATATGCACAGAATCAGCTGGCAACGGAATGGCTAGAATTGTCACCGCTTATACTGCATCGAGTCAAATGCTGATCGATGCCGGTGCTCCCGCCCGGGTATGACAGCTGAGATTACGCCTCCAGAGTGCCAGAGTCACCCTCAATCTGTGCGATACGGTACTCCAGCAACTGTACTGCCATATTGAGCTGGCGGACCGCATCTCTTTCGCTGCTGGAGTCCTGACCAACCGTCTCCAGCTGTTCTGCGTGATGGCGAAGCAGTGGGATGGCAGTGTGGGCCGCCGCGAGCAGCCTGCTGATGTCCTGATTCAATTTTTCGCTCATGACAGGCTTACGTCGCTGACAGCGATTGGATCAATCGACTGCAACGGCTGATGAGCGCAACGTGACGGCCTGTTGCATTCATGCGTATCAAGCTCCCGTCGGACGCTGTTACTCACGTGTCGAGCTGGCTATTCAGGTTACCAGGTGCTTCGTTGCCACTCACAAGGGCTTGGGAATATTCACACTATCGATGTTGGATAGTCCGCCCTGCTAAATCGAACAGCCGCCTAGGATGATTCCACTGCCGTTGCTCGATTGAACCGTCAGGCAACGTTTGAACAAAAGTACAGTTGTTCCTCATCGACGTGTCTGCTAGCGTCGAGCGGATCATGATCCAACCGCTGAGGCATTGACTGGCCGCCAATTCCTGATTTGAACGAAACTACGAGCGAGATTCCGATGCCATTGACAATCACGAGTAGAAGTTGGGCCAGAGAAACGTCGCGTTTCTTCACGCGGGGTCGTAGCAGGCTATTGAGTGCTATCGATACGGCTCTGGATGATTACGAGCGTGCGGTTGCCACCCATGGTCAGATGAGTGCGGAGGCCGAAAACACACTCATTCTTCTGAACAACGCGCTCTTCTCCTGGTCGAGAGGCCGTGCCGTCAGGTCCAATGGCAATATCAAGAGTAAACGTGACTCCAAAGGCTACGTCAGCCGTTTGATTGCAGAAGTGGCAAACACCTTGCGGGAAATCCAGCAAGCTCGCAGTGCGGGTCAGGGTATGGTGAGGAATACCGCTCAGGCAACGGCAAAGCCTGATGCCAAGGCGATGGCTGCAAGGTCTCACGCCGTTGCGAAGGACATGGATACCGAGCGAGAGTACGGCAACGACTTTGTCAGGAATTCACAGGGTCATTGGGAGCGAAAGATCTTCACTCAAGAATTGTCCAGTTCCTGCACCTGCGCCTGTGCCTGCACCTATGCCTCACTGCTCGACGACAAGGCCTTGAGAGAAGATGTCTTTCGCGATGCCGTGAACAGGGTTCTTGGTTACAACCACGATTTTGAAACCAGGGGTATGAAGCTGGATGCAATAGCGAAGGCATTGCAACTTCTGAGTATAGACGCAGCCTTCATCAATACCTCAAGCCTGGCCGACTTGCAGGGCGGCTTGCGGCGTGCGACTGCAAGTCAGCCTGTGCTCTATGCGGTCAGCTGGGACGGCGGTGGTGCACATGCCCTCATCTGCACAGGTACCGCCATGGTGGTCGATGCTCATAACAAGGTATCGCCGGGTTTCAAGGTAATGGACCCATGGAGGACTCATATCAACCCCCATCAATTCGATGATGGCACCTATTGGGTCCAGGATAGTAGTGCCGGGGGTTGGAGTCGGGGAGTGGCCGACCCCCAATGGGGTTATATCGTTGGAAAACGGGGTGCATTGAAATGAGTCCAGCAGACTTTCACCCATTCCGTAGCCGATCGTCGGTCATGTGTCATCGGTCGGATATCAGGCTGAACGAAGTCGGTATCCTCTTGTGAGATTCCACTGCGCCGAACGCTTTGCTCTTCATGAGAACTGGTTCTCGACCAGTGGGTCGATCGGAAAACAGTCTGATACTCAGACTCTGTGTGTGTACGTCCTCCTGCGTTGCTCCCCCTCGGAGTATGACAGTACGCCTTCGTGTAAACGCCTTGCCAGCACGGCTGACATACTCGCCGAGCATTGCCTTTTTTTCCGGACATCCCACCAAGGCGAGGTGAGCTCTTCTATCGCGGGTACTATTCATGGTGAAAAGGTGCATGAATCCTGTAACACGATACTCGTACCGTCGATAATTCGTCTGACGACTACGTGTTGGCCATAGAGGTTAAACCCGCGATGGCAACTGGACGGGAGATAAGCCGAGATTATCGGAACAAGCGTCGGTATCGAGAACCCGTACGCACGAAATATTTACTGCAAGTGCGTTTTTTCAGCAGATTGATTCAGGTGACGGGAAGATGAGCAATAGCATGATCGTAGGTCTTTTTACCTACACAGAGAACGCCGCTACCCACCTGGGTGTGCGAGATCGAGTTGGTCGGTTCGAAGCTGTCCTGCTCCGTTTCGCTCGAATTGTACAAAGCCGGCAGGCCAGTCTCGCAACGGGAAATCCTTGCCAAGGTGTGTTCGTCGTGCCTGAGTACTTTTTCAGCGAACGCGGTAAGAAACCGATGGATCAAGTGAAAAAGATGTTTGTTCAGCAATCCGTTCTGGCGATTAGCCGTAAATATCCCAACATTCTCATAGTACCTGGTAGCATCTATCAATACCGTCAGATCGACAGCCATGCCGTACGAATGAAATGGATGGACGATCTGTACGAGACGGTTAAAGACACAGCCCGCCGTCAAGCGGAAAGCAAAGTCGCCAAGACATCGAGAGATCTGCTTTTATCAGACAATGCTGCAGTTGGATTCAAGACTGGCGCCGTCAAGCCTACCGGTGACCGGTATGTGCCAGCGCTTGATAAAGTCGCTGAATCCTTGTATTCAGGTCACCGCCCAAAGCGAGTTTTCAACAATACCTATTTGATACTCAATGGTGAATATCATTTGCAGTACGAGAAAACAGCCGATTTTCTGGAAGCCAAGAATCGTCCGACAAAAGAACAGATTTTCATTCCCGGACACAGTATTGGCGCAAGGACCATCAATGGGAAAGAGTACCAGTTGAGCTTCGGGATGGAGATCTGCTTCGATCATTGTGTTGGTATCCTGAAGAAGAGAAATCTGAGCAATATCGATTTTCATATTGTCATTTCCGACTACACGAGTACAGCCAGCAGAAATTTTGCCGCTCGCGAAGGCGGCTATGTGTTGCATGCGAGCACCAACTATCAGTCAACAGGAATTTGGTATGTGTCGGCAAATGGCGCTCCATACAACATGACTACCGATACAAGGTACTGGATTTGCACAGACTCGTTTTTCCAGAACTCACATCTGGATACCTACGAGATACCAGTACCACCAGCTTGAGTTTCGAGAGTGTTTGCAGTAGCAATCGACTGTTCGGTCTTGAACCTGTTTACGCGAACACGATCACTTGATTGATGTTGCGCCAATAGTGCCTGACGACACAGACGAAGGGAATCACGCCGATGGATCACGCAGGTCATGGTTCTGCGCAAGCACTCATCATGATCGAGGGGCGCCAGGCATCAACCCACCGACTCCGCCAGATTCTGTGCAAGCTGATCCTCTACTCGCTCGCCTGTGAACGCATCAAACAGATGTACACAGTTGGTCTCAATCCCGATTCTGAGAAACTGGCCCGGCCGTGCCTGTACGCGCTCGCGGAAGATACCGAAGATGTGCTGATTCTCCAGTCGCAGAGTGACTTGTGTTTCCGATCCCATGGGCTCAACCACGACCACCTCTCAAAGAGGTCGCCGATACGCTGATGGAAATTGCGCGTCATCGCACGCAATACCGGTCAGGCCGCTGTGAGGAACACCGCTCAGGCATCCGCGAAGCCGGATGCTCAGGCGATGGCCGCAAGGTCTCGAGCGCTCGCCAAGGCCGGCGATACGGAGCGGGAGTACGGCAACGATTTTGCCAGGAATTCACTGGGCCAGTGGGAGCGAAAGATCTTCACCCAGGAACTGACGAATTCCTGCACCTGTGCGTGTGCCTGCACCTATGCATCTCTGCTTGACGACAAGGCACTGAGAGAAGATGTTTTCCGCAATGCGGTGAGTACGGTTCTCGGCTATCACCATAACTTCGAGACCGCGGGCATGAAGCTGGATGCCATCGCGAAGGCACTGCAACATCTGAAAATAGATGCAGCGTTCGTCAAGACCTCGAGACTGAGCGATTTGCAGAATGGGTTACGCCGTGCGACGGCAAGTCAGCCCGTACTCTATGCGGTGAGTTGGGACGGAGGTGGTGCGCATGCGCTGATCTGCACCGGTACAGCCATGGTGGATGATGGGCGAGGCCGATTGTGGCCCGGCTTCAAGGTGATGGATCCATGGAGGACTCATCAGAGCCCGCGCCAGTTCGACGATGGTACGTATTGGGTCTGGGACAGCAGTGCCAGTGGTTGGAGCACGGGAGTGGCTGATCCCAAGTGGGGATATATCGTCGGTAAACGCGGGGCCTTGAATTGATGGCTGCAGCCTCTCGTCGCTGAACCTACTCAATCATGACCGACAGAGAAGCTTTCGATGAGCCATCCGTTTTCGGCATTCAGGCTCGCAGCGCACGTCACTGATGAATAGCTTGCTTGAAAGGGGATCCTGCTTGCCGGATGATATCCACAAATCCTGTGGATAACCATGTGGACGAACAGCGTGTAGATGGATGATAACGAGGCAGGGTCACGCGCTCGTCATTTTGTGCAAAGATTGTACAATCGCGCACTGTACATTTGTGATAGCGATCTCCGGCACGGCAGCTCGACGGCTCAGGACTGCCGGTTGCAGCCGAAATGCAAGCCGGGATCACGATGAAGTCATCATGATCCCGACCGAACGAGGCTGCCTGCCTCAGATGACGTCTACCACCACCTTGCCGATCGCCTGACCGCTGGTCAAACGTGCGTAGGCATCTCCGACCTGGCTCAATTCAAACTGCTGCTCGTCTAGCAGTGGCTTGAGTGCGCCGGAATCAACAAGAGTCGCCAGCTTTGCGAGAATGTCCCCATGAACCTGACGCTTGTGGTCGTGCAACATGGGGATCAGCATGAATACCACATGTAGTGACAAGCCTCGGAAGTGCACCGGTGAGAGATCCAGCTCGAGCAGCGACACAGTGGTACTGACGTGACCGTTCAACGCAGCTGCCTCGAACGAGTTCGTCAGATTGGCCCCGCCAACCGTGTCGAATATCACATCGAATCCGGCACCGTCAGTGTGCCTGGCAACATAGTCGTCTACCTTTTCCGTCTTGAAGTCGATTGCGGTAGCACCGTAGTTAGAAACGATCTGCGATTGAGTGTCACCTGTGATGGTGGTGTATACATCCGCACCCATGTGCTTCGCCAGTTGTACGGCAAGATGTCCGACGCCACCGGTACCACCGTGTACCAGAACTTTCTGACCTTCTTGCGTACCGGCTCTGAGCAATCCCTCGTAGGCCGTGATGCCTACCAGTGGCATGGCGGCTGCTTCACGCATCGACAATGACTTCGGCTTGTGAGCTATCAGTCTGGCATCTGCTGCAATGTACTCGCTGAGTGCACCTGGCAGACCGATCAGGCCTCCGGCGCAACCGTACACTTCATCACCCTCGGCATAGGCCGTCACACCCTCGCCAACGGCTTCCACAGTCCCGGCGAAGTCCATGCCGAGAAGCGCCGGCAGATCGGGTGACAGTGGCAGGTTTTCCTGACCCATCTGGCGGATCATGGTATCGACGGTGTTGACGCTGGTGGCGGCGATGCGCACCAGTACCTGCCCTTTGCCCGCTGTCGGCTTGGCGACTTCGGCAGCTTGAAATTCGGAGCCTTCACCGTATTCGTTCAGAACCATTGCTTTCATGGAACAGTCTCTCTGTGGTTGAGTATGGGACAACGCAAAGATAGAACCTGCCACCCTTGATGAAAACGGGCGCTTTCCGTATTCAGTATTCCGTTTTTACAGTGAATGCGGGGCGGCTTGCACGCAAGCCTCTTGATTGGCGATGCCCGTTTGCCAGCGTCGCGCATCAGAGCATGCTGTCCGGAACCTCTGGCTGATCAACTCCTCGTGTTGCCAGAGTGTTCGTGTTGCAGAGGGTTTGTGAATCGGAGCTGCCATTGACGTAACACGCCTTGCACGAAAACAGTGCACTACTTCGCCGGTGTGCCTGCGGCCGTGCGTTTTATAGTGCAGCGAATGTGTAAAAAGGGAGGAAGTGCATGGTTTGAGCGGTGTTACCGCGAGCTGTGGATACACTGAGGTGAAACAACCGCCACGGGTGAGCCATTTGCGTCGTTTCCTGAAGTTCGTCCTCTTCCTGCTACTGCTGCCTGTCGTGTTGGTGGTCGGGGTGTTCTGGGCACCTCCCGAGAGCCTGGCCAGGTGGGTCGAGCGAGGCGCCGAGCGTTTTGCCGACCTGCAGGTCGATGTCGAGAGTTTCGATGTTGCATGGTTCAGCGAAGGCCCCGGTATCGCCGTGAAGTCGTTCAGGCTTCCCCCGGAGCTGCTGGATGGCGAACAAGCCGAGGCGGTCCTGGATATCAGCGAGCTGCTGAGCGGACAGCTGCTGATCGACCACATTACGTTAAGCGATACTCGTTTGATGCTGTCGAGAGACGAGCAAGGTGTATGGAACTGGCAGGAGGCATTTGCGTCGTCCGGCGACAGCACCGAGCAACCGGCCGATAGCGAGGAAGCAACGGTAGCACCAGGAATTCCCGCCATTCGGCAGATTGACATAACCGATGTCACCATCGGCTATGACGATGCCGTTCTGGCGCGTCAGGCTACAGCTGTGGTGGGTATCACCGGCTCTACCACAGACCCAGACCGCCCCACGAGCCTGGCAGCAGACGGGGAGTTGGATGGCCTGCCAGTGAACATGGATGTAGTGATCAATCCCTTGACCGAGCTTAGCTCATCACTGGATGATCTCGCATTGAAAGCAAGCGCGACGGTAGGGGATGCCGAGATCGCTCTCGACGGCACAATCGGGAATCCGTCCGCGTTGTCGGATCTCGATATGACCTTCAGCGCCGAGGCGCCGGATCTTCAGGATATGGAGGTGTTGGCCGGTGTCACGCTGCCCACGCTTCCACCCTGGCGTGTCGCGGGTGAGGTCAGGCGAGATGCGCAGTATTGGGTTCTTGAGCGCTTTGATGGCAAGGTGGGTGATAGTGATCTGGAAGGTGATTTCAGAATAGACCCCACCAGTACACCGCTGGAGGCCTACGCCAACCTCATATCCAGGACTCTGGACCTGGACGACTTTGCCGGTCTTCTGGGTGGCGTGCCGGATCCGGATGAGAGCGCAACTGCCGAGCAACAGGAGGTGGCCGAAACCCGAGAGGAGGACAATCAGATTTTGTCCGATGAACCGATTGCGCTGGCCGCACTGACAGAGTATTTCACGGGGGCTGTGGAGTACCGGGCCGAAGAAGTACGTTCGCCTGTCTGGCCCATCGAATCGCTGGATACTCGAGTGGAAGTGAACGCCGGCAAGGCAGATGTCACACGATTGAAGATTGGCGCGGCGGAAGGTGTCATCAGTGGCACGGCTTCTCTGGATGCCAATCAACAGCCGACGACAGGGGAATTCGAGCTGGAAGTCAATGCCGTCAACCTGCAGGAAATCATGGAGGCCATTGGCATTGATGACGACAGCTTTGGCAGGATCGGTGGAAATGTGCGTTACTGGTTCGAAGGTGATAGCGTGGCAGACATAGCGGCCAGTCTCGATGGTGGCATGTTTCTGCTGATGACCGAGGGCAAGCTTGATGCCCTGCTACTCGAACTGGCAGGTATTGACGTGGTAGAGACGCTGTTTCTGTTGATCGATCCGGGCAAGACACTCGCAACCCTGGAATGCGCCTATCTCGACCTGTCGGTAGAGGATGGGGTTGCCGATATTTCCCGATTGGTGCTGGATTCCAGTGACACTGTTTTCGTGGGTGACGGACAGATAGACCTGAATGATGAAAGTCTGGATGTTGCAGTGGAACCGTATCCGAAGGATACCTCCCTGATCAGCGCGCAGTCTTCGGCAAGGGTTCGGGGAACGGTAGGGGACATACAGGTTCTGCCGGGCGAAGAGCTGGTCCTGCGAGCCGCTTCCGCGGCGATTCTGAGTACACTGGTGACACCAATTGCAGCGCTGTTACCCCTGGTTCAGCCCGGTGAAGGTGAAGACAGTGCTTACTGTGACGGACTGATCAGTGCGCTGGATGATGCAACAGAGGCAGACGAATGAACATGCTCGGCATGATACGACAGCGCTCGATTCTCCTGGTTCTTGCTGCTTCGGCTTTGGGCTTGTCCGCCTGTTCTGCCCCTCGCGGCCAGGCTGATGGCGCGCCATTCGATCTTGATCAGGTGTCCTCTCAGCGTGCCGAACTGACCACACGTGTCAAGGCTGCTCTCGTTGCCGATGAGCGGATCATTGCGGCGAGTATTCAGGTGGTTCTGCTTGAAGGGGATGAAGCATCAGGCCAGGATGAATCATCTGGCAAGGGTAGTGAAACCGATGCAATCGCTACCGTTGATGAAACACGCGGCGCTGATGCGCAACGTATTCGACTGGAAGGCTTCGTGGGTGACGAGAACGAGCGAGATGCGGCACTCGAGGTCGCACGCAAGGCAAGTGAAGGCATCGATGTGATCGATGCATTGGAGATACGATAGCCGATTCGCAAGCTGTTGTTGACCATGGCCAGTCCTGGTAGCAGCCGCTGATCAGAATTGTTGTTGCCGTTGGCAGCTGTACGGCTTCTACCAGAATACTGGTGCTATCCCACTCAGCGCATCAGCCATTCTGATCGAATCGACTGACTTCCTGCTCCACATCGTTGACGAACATGATCATCCCGGCCAGCACAGCAGAGTTGTAGTATTCTTCGCTGGCCTTCAGCTGCGCGACTGCGGCGTTCATGTCATCGAGTGCCGCTTTCGAGCGAACTCTTATCGATGCGATCCTTGCGCGTTGTCTGTTGGCGAGGTGTTCTTCTGATTCGGCGAGCGTAAAGGAGGCTGACGTTGGTGTCCCGCTACGTTCACGTCGTAACTGATCCAGTTCGCTGATGACCTGATAGGAGCGTTCAACGATGCCATTGAGCCTGATGACCGTTGCGCGTGTGAACGCAGGTCTGAAATCCTCAGGAAGAATTTCCAGTATGCCGTTTGCCTGTTGCCGCGTCGCGGCATGATCGGCTTCAGTCGCAAGTTGCATCGGGATGCGAGAGCCTTCAACACTGTCGGCCGAGACTGAAACGCTGTTCAGCAGTGTCGAAAGCAGAAGGATAATCAAGGGTTGTGCCTTGTGATTGTTCATCATGTTGTCTGGCTCAGTGTATCTGGATCAATGAGGATCGCGCAGGCGAATTCCTGCTCGGATTGTCGGGGGGTGAGGGGAGCGTGCATCCCGTCCTGATTCATTCTGCTGATCAGGACAGGAACACAGGATGTCAACGGGACGGGTCAGCCTCTGTTGTCGTTTCTCTCTGCGCCACGACCGGGGTTATCGTTCCGAGTGTCATTCTGCTCACTCGCATCAAGACCGGTCTCGTTGACAGTGGCATCTGTATTGTCTGTGACGTCTGTCGCGCTTGTGTTGTCAGTGTTGTCAGTGTTGTCAGCGGTGTCAGTTGCGCTTGTGGTGTCGGTAGCGCTGAATGCCAGCGTATCGAGCATCAGGTACTCGGCGATGGTCATGCCCAGTTCCTGGCCGGCAGTATCATCAAATTCCCAGTGCACACCGTTGTAGACTCGGCTGATGCCGTTCTGCTCCTGCGCTTCGCTCAGAGATTGGAATCTGACAGGCACAAAGGGGCGTGGTACGTCGGGAAAGAAGGGATCCACGCCTTCACCGTTGTATTCGTCGGAAACGAAGGTGAATGCGATGTCGTCGTCGAACATGGCACGCAGCACGCCAAATGTCACGCCGCCGAAAGTAGCGTGCCCGGAAGGGTAGGAGGGGAAGGGTGGGGTAGCACGTATCGCTTCTTCGGTGTTCACGACGGAGACGCCAACGGGGTTCCAGTCGGGGTCATGTACCGTGCCCTCGATACCGTCGTCTATGCGTATACCGCTTACCGGGCGCCACAGATTGTAGTAGTACTTGCTGTCCCAGGAAGCTATTGCCGCGTCGGCCATGCCCACATTGGTCAATGCCAGGACACGTGCATAGTCCAGTGGGTCATCCACCTGGCCGTCCGCAATCTGTGCCGTGATCTGATTGTAGACGCGTGGCGGAACACCGATCAGCGGCACACCATCGTAGCCCCAGTAATTGGCAATGAATCGGGTGTCATCCGTGCTTGTACTGGGTATGCCGGTATTGTCCACGGCACCCCCGATGGCGGCGACAGCGTTGTAAGCCGTTCGGTATTCCTCGGAATCCAGGGCAGGAGGCGCAGGAACCCGAAACTGGTCGCCACTGTCGAGGAAGAACGGTTCGATGTTGCCCCAGTATGCCCCCAGCGAGAGGTTGAAGTCCCCCGCGAACTCCGGTGTATTGGGATCAGGGACCCACTCACCGACCGCGGTAGAACCGCCATTGACGAAGTCGCCCGTGTAGGAAAAAATGCCGTCGGCAACCTGCCCGCCATCACCAAAATTGGGCTCGTCATGGTCCGACCCATCTTCCAGACGGGCGGTGCGCATGGTATCGGCCACGGTGGTACCCAGTGACTGGCCTGCAAGCACCGCTTCGTCGGTGGAAAAGTTGCTGATGATGGCGATGGTGTCAGCCAGCACAGCGTCCAATCTCTGTTGCTGCTGCGGGTACAGTGCGCTGAGTTCGCTGTGGGCTGCATGGGCAATGGCCGCATGAGGCGATGCCTGTTCGAACCCATCAAAAATGCCGGTATACGGTTGATATCGCTTTTCGATGCTGTTCAGGGCATCGAAAACGGAAATCTGTACCATGGCCATGGCGCGACTGGTCCGGGTGGGGCCGCCCTGACTGGGTGAGTAGTCGTCGTTGTCGGGGTCTGGCGTGTGATCCAGTGCAATGGAGTCGATGGCCACACGGTGCCAGAGTCGTATGTGCTCCTTGACGGACTGACTGTCGTCGAAAAAGTCGGCGTAGGTAGAAACCGAGCCCATCACCTGCAGATTGCCGGAGGCGATGACGCTTTCGCTGACCCTTCCCAGATAGCCACTTCGCTGCGCACGGGATAGATTCGAGACTTCCCTGGCTCTCTGGTCGGCGCCGCCGTTGCCGCGCTGGTCCTGTGCGAATACCACGTCCGCCGCCATGGGAAGGGTGGCAAGACCTGCCAGAAGGTAGTGATGAATCGTCGTGTTGATCATGATCGGGCCTCGTCCGGAATGGAAGTGCTCGAGAAGTTCGAGTCACCTGAGGTATAGAACGGTCCTGCAAGCGAACGGTTGACAAACCATCAGGGCATATCGCTGGTAAGGTAAAGGCACTACGGAGGCTGCCATTCACATGAAGACATCAGACTTGTTTGTCAAAGCGCTGGAAAACGAAGGCGTCAAGTACATCTTCGGAATTCCGGGCGAGGAGAATCTGGATTTTCTGGATTCACTCAAGAACTCCTCCATCGAGCTGATACTGACTCGACACGAACAGGCGGCAGGTTTCATGGCCGCCACCTATGGCCGCTTGACCGGTGAGCCAGGGGTGTGTCTTTCTACCCTGGGTCCCGGAGCCACCAATTTTGTTACTGCAGCGGCCTATGCTCAGCTGGGTGGTATGCCCATGATCATGCTCGGTGGACAGAAGCCGATTCGAAAGAGCAAACAGGGGCGCTTTCAGATCGTGGACGTGGTCAATCTGATGAAGCCGGTAACCAAGTATTCCGAGCAGGTGGTTGATGGCAACAACATACCGTCGATGGTGCGTGAGGCTTTCCGACTGACAATGAACGAGCGTCCGGGGGCGGCGTATATCGAGCTGCCCGAGGATATTGCCGAAGAACAGACCAGTGCTTCCGTGTTTGATGTCGTGGGGCATCGGCGGCCGGACGCCAGCGAGCTGGCCATTGATCAGGCTGTCGAGATGATTCAGAAGGCCAGCTTGCCGCTACTGCTCATCGGGGCAGGAGCCAATCGCAAGCGCACCAGTGAAGCCTTGAATGAGCTCGTTGACCAATCGGGACTGTTTTTCTTCGACACGCAAATGGGCAAGGGCGTGGTCGATGAACGCCATGAACGCTATATCGGCACCGCAGCCCTGTCAGCAGATGACTATCTGCACTGTGCCATAGAGCGTGCTGACCTGATCATCAATGTCGGGCACGATGTGATCGAAAAGCCGCCCTTCTTCATGGAAAAGGGCGGGAAGAAGGTCATTCATGTCAATTTCGATGCCGCTGTGGTCGACGATGTCTATTTTCCACAGCTCAACGTGGTGGGCGACATTTCCAGTTCGATAAGCCGTATTACCCGCAAGCTCGGCGAACTGGACAAGGACTTCGGATTCTTCGAACGTGTTCGAGACGATGTGAATTCCCACGTCACGAAGTACTTCAAGGACACACGCTTTCCCGTGCTGCCACAGGCATTGGTGAGCCTGCTGAGAGACCATCTTGATGGCGAGGATATCGTCACTCTGGACAACGGAATCTACAAGATCTGGTTTGCGCGCAATTACGAGTGTTATGAACCGAACACGTTGCTGCTTGACAATGCACTGGCCACGATGGGAGCCGGTCTGCCATCCGCGATGGCGGCCAAGCAGTTGTATCCGGAGCGCAAGGTCGTTTCAGTGAACGGAGATGGCGGATTCCTGATGAATTCGCAGGAGCTGGAGACCGCCGTACGCATGGGGCTTGATCTTGTGGTGATCGTACTGACCGACAACGCCTACGGCATGATCAAGTGGAAGCAGGAAGGCGTGGGCTTTGCCAATTTCGGGCTGGATTTCAAGAATCCGGATCTGGTGCAGTATGCCAACAGCTTTGGTGCAAGCGGTCATAGGGCCGAGGGTTTCGAGCATTTCGTGCAAATCCTCGAGACCGCATTGAACGGCAAGGGAGTGCATGTCATTGACCTGCCGGTGGATTATTCCCTGAATCATTCGATTCTCAATGTGTTGCTGAAGGAGAGTGCCTGTATTGTCTGAATCAATGCCTTGAACGCAGGGAGTCTCGATACTGACTCGGTGTCAGCCCGGTCTTCTTCTTGAACACTCTGGTGAAGTAGTTGCCGCTTTCATAGCCCAGACTATAGGCGACGCTGTTCACGTTCTGATCATCTGCCAACAGCAGGCTCTTGGCCTTGTCGATGATGTATTGCTGAATGCACGCCTTCGCACTCGACCCGGTTTCCGACTTCAAGGCATCGCTCAGATAGCGTGGGGATACCCGAAGCTGTTGGCTCAGCACATTGAGATCAGGCAGCGTCATGAGGCCGTCGCCATTGTAGTGTGTATCGAGAACACCTTGCAGGCGAGTGTGCCAGTCACCGACCATTTCGCGACGTTGCAGGAATTGGCGACGGTAGAAGCGCTGGCAATAGTGAAGCAGAACCGTCAGGTGAGACAGAACGATGTCGCGGCTCGATGGGTCGTAGCGACTGTTCATCAGTTCTTCATCAAGGGCATCAAACAGATGGTGCACTGTCTGTTGTTCCGACTCGGACAGATGGAGTGCTTCGTTTACCTGATAATGAAAGAAGCCACAGTCGTTCAACAGCGTTTCAACGGCATGGCCGCGTATGTAGTCAGGGTGCAGCATCAACACCCGAGAGTCCGATCGGGTGACGACATCGCTGGTGGCCATGGTCTGTCGTGGTGCCATCGCGAGCAGGGTGCCGGTCTGGCAATCGTACTCGGTACGTCCGTAATGCACCTGCCCACTGACTATCTGCTTGAGTGACAGATAGTAGAAGCCACCTGACAGACGCGCACCCTCGGGAAAACGGCGAGGGCGCGCGGCCAGCTCGCTGGCACTGACTTTCAGGGTGGACACCAGCGGGTGAGACGGTGCAACGCGACCGATGGCCGCGAAATAGTCGCTGATGTGTTCGAAATGGATGTGCTTGTCGCTCACGGGGTCAGTTGAAGGCTTCCTGTACGAGTGCTACCAGCTTCAGACCATCCGGGTCAGCTTGTGTTTTCAGGCTCGTGAACTGTTCTGCCCATGGGGAGGTACGGCGACGCAGCGGCATGTGTTCCTGCCTTGAGACTTCGATGACAACCTTGGCAACGTCCTCGGCACTCTGGTACACATCGCCTCGAGCTTCGCCCACACCACTTGCCACGAAGCGATCGAAAACGGGTTTGTAGTCATCCTCCGGCATGGCACCTCTGGACTGGAGTTGAGTCAAGGCATTGTTGGCAAATTCTGTGGCGATACCGCCTGGTTCCACGCAGCAGAACTGAATGCCGAAATTGGGCGTGATGTAGCTGGCCAGAGACTCCGTGTAGCCTTCCACGGCAAACTTCGCGGCGCAGTAGATGTCGCTGAACGGCTGGCCCACCAATCCACCCACAGAACCGATGTTGATGATCCTGCCTTCTCCGGCAGCGCGCATGTGCGGCAGTACGGCTCTGGTACAGCGCAGGACGCCGTGAAAGTTGACATCCATGACCCAATCAGCCTCTTCTTCAGTGATGTGTTCTGTCGTTCGCACACAGCCAGCACCGGCATTATTGACCAGAATGTCGATGCGGCCGTGCGTCTGGATGATCTGTTCGACGCAGTTGGTCACACTTTGCTTGTCCTGGACATCAAGCGCCAGAAGATTCAGGTTCACACCAGCGTCCCTGGCCGCGCTCAGCAGTGCCTCTTTCTTGCCGGTATTTCGCATGGTGGCATAGACCTCATGGCCGGCTTGCGCAAACTGTATGCTCAGTGCAATGCCCAGCCCTGTGGAAGTTCCGGTAATCAGTACGACTGATTTCATGTTTGTCTCACTGCGTTGTTGGAATGCCTACATGCTAGCGTCGGTATCAGGGCGTTACAGTGCACGAAAGAACGAGATTTCAGCACAAAAAGCCAGAGAGTCATGCTCGGGTCTGAAACTGAACAAGATGCCACAAAGGGTCTCGTCCTGGGGCCCCGGAGCCGTGAAGGGTGCCAGAGAGCGCGATTCGGGTCTCTCCCTTGCGCCCTGGCTGATCCACGGCCGGTAACGATCGCTTGCGCAATAACACATACTCCGGATGCACAAGCCCATGTCGCTCGATGGCAGAGGCGGTCGCTGAAGCGTAATGAAAAATCGACCAGGCTCGTTTTTCGCCTGGCAGTGGTGGCAACATGAACCTGTTCCAAAGCAGATTTGGACCGAGCGGTTCATCTGTGAGGGGTTCAACAGAGTCAGCCTGCCGGAAGTGATCAGGCATAGTCGAATGTTCGTATCAGCTGAGTGAGAAAATGATGTGCAGAAACCGATGTTGCAGAAAACGAATTCGTACCGAACTGTCATGGCCGCAGTGGCCCTTTGTGGAGTGCTCGTCATGAGCAGCCATGCCGGCTATTCGGACAGACGGCAGGTTATCGTGTTTGCCGCTCACGGTTCATCAGCGGGAGAACGCATGCGGGCGTCGGTCGATGAATTGCGCTGTCAGCTCATGGATCGAGACACGGATGTGCGCTTCGTCGATACCAGCGATTTGCCGGATGCCGATGCCGCAAAGACGCCGGCAGGTGTGCTTGCAGAGCTGATGCAGCTACGGAGCAGGGACAATCCTGATTTCGAGATGCTGCTGATCGGCAAGGATGGTGGCGTCAAGGCAAGAACTGGTGATCCGGATGCGCTCGAGGATTTTCTGTCGCAAATCGATACGATGTCGATGCGTCGCGCGGAAATGCGAGCAGAAGGCGGTGGCGATTCTGCTTGTCAGCCCGAAGGCTGAGCGGCGAGGCGTGGGACGTCTCTCCGCAGATCCGGGCTGAGCCCCCGCCGGAAGACAGTCAGGACCACCGCCAAGGCGCCATGCCTGTGGGAGATATTGAACTGTCAGTCGCGGAAGAGAATGTCGGCGGCTTCCACCACGATTGCGGCGACCTCTGCCAGTCGCTTGTTGGTACTCATCGCTTGGGAGCGCAAGGCCTTGTAGGCTTCCTCCTCGCTCATGCCGCGTTGCTTCATCAATAGTTTCTTGGCCTTGTCCAGGGTCTTGCGCTCTTCCAGTTCGTTGCGAGTCTTCTCCAGTTCATCAGCCATGCCTCGAAAATGCTGAAAGCGCAGAATGGCTGCATCGAGAATCGGGCGTACGCGCTTGCGACTGAGACCATCCACGACGTAAGCGCTGACGCCCGCGCGAGTAGCGCGAGCGATGGTGGCGCCGTGATCATCCTGAGAGAACATGACGATGGGCCTCGGTGTGACACTCTGCACGCTTCTGAGGCTGTCGAGTGTGTCTCTGCCGGGTGACTCCAGATCGACAATGACGACATCCGGATTGCATGCCTGTACCCGGGTCAGTACATCCTCCTGATCGGAGACAAAACCGATGACTTCGCAGCTCACCTCGGCCAGTGCCTCGGCGATGGCATTGCGGCGCTCACTACTGTCATCGACCAATAGCACACGCAGCCGACGATGATGCCTGGCATCATCATCCGACTGCATGTCCCAATCATCGATCATGTCATTGTGGGTCATTGCTGCAGTCTGGTCATGAGAGATGCTCTTTCAATGCCGTATTGTCGCTGCTTACGGCTGCCAGGCCAGCGTCAATTACCGGGTCATTCTCAGGCAGGGGATCCTCCTGCCAGCGACGAATCGGAAAACCACGGATATAGCCCTCGATATCGTCAGCGGTGAAGCGCCGGCCATCGATGAAGCGATCGGCTCCCATGGCGATCACCTCGTCTCCGGCCTGCAGTTCCCAGCCGGATTCATGTTCGCCTTCGTTCTTCTCGTCCACCAGTGGGCAGGGGAGTCCCAGCGCATTGGCAGCCGTTCGGTATTCGTCAGGGCGATAGACCGTAGTTGCTGCCTGATGGATATCTGCCGTGCTGTCCAGATCTCCCCATCGCAGCATCTGGGAGTAGAACCAGAGAGCGTGCGAACGCCAAGGCATGTTGGCCGCATAACGGTGGAATACATTGTAGTCAGGTGCTGCCTGTGTTTCGCCACCGGAGCTCGTTTGAAGCTTGCCCGACAGAGAGGTTTCCAGAACATCGACAGGCACATTGACGTAGCGCCCCTGGCTGAGGATCTCGCAAGCCTCTCCGAGGTTTTCGGGTGCCTCCAGCCACGCACAGGCCTGCAGCAAGGACTTGAGCACAGCATGATGAGTGTTGGGGTTGCATTCCGCCCAGTAACGCGTGACCGCGAAAACCTTTTCCGGATGATTGTTCCAGATATCATGTGTCGTGGCCACGATTCTACCCAGACCGTCGCTGACCGCAAGCGTGTTCCACGGTTCACCGACACAGCAGCCAGCGATCAGGCCGACGCGCAGATAATGGCCAACCTGCTGGGGTGGCACGACAATCAACCTGACATCGCGATCCGGATCGATACCGGCATCAGCCATCCAGTAACGCAACAGATAGTTGTGCGAGGACTGGGCGAAGACCACCGCAAAATTCAAGGGAGGCCGACCGGCAGTGCGGTCCTGTTCCACCACCATCTTCAGAGCACGTGCAGCGCCTGCGGCGGTATCCAGATCGTCACGACCGGTGGCCATCATGCGCCCGTAGAGTTCGCGGGAGAGAGTGATGGCGTTGCCATTCAGATCCAGACTCAGTGACGTCACCATAGGCTGTGTGCATTGCGAGTCGAAGGCCGCTTCCAGCGGAATCGCTGCCAGCATCTGGGCACCGTCGAGCATGCCGGTGCTCACCTTGTCGCGGATGTTTGCCCAGGAGCTTTCTCGAGAAAGCTCTACCTGCAGACCGTGTTCGTTGAAAAAGCCTTTTTCGGCAGCGATGACCAGCGGTGCGCAATCGGTCAAGGGAACGAATCCCAGAGTCAGGTCACTCTTCTCCAGGCCCGTGCCAACGCTTGCGCTGCGTGCACTGGCGATAGGGACGATATTGCTTGCGTGGGTGTCGCCTTCGCTGGATGGCTTCTCGCTTCCCCGAGGCACTGCGGGTGTTGCCGCCTCGGTAGTACTGGTCTCACTCTGATGCCGCTCATGCAGGAACTTCACGACCTCGGCTCGATAGTGGTTGAAGGCAGGGTCTTCTGCCAGAGCCAGTCGATCACGCGGCCGTTCGAGGTTGATGTCAAGAATCTCACCGATGGTGGCTGAAGGGCCATTGCTCATCATCACGATACGGTCGGAGAGCAGAACGGCTTCATCGACATCGTGCGTGATCATCACGACGGTATTGTTCAGGCGCGCCTGAATCTCCATCAACGAATCCTGCATATGGGTACGCGTGAGTGAATCCAGCGCGCCGAAGGGTTCGTCCATCAACAGCACCTTGGGCTCCATGGCCAATGCCCGTGCAATTCCCACTCGTTGCTTCATGCCGCCGGATATCTCATCAGGCTTGCGATCCAGAGCATGCGACATGTTCACCAGTTCCAGGTTGTGGCGTGTCCATTCGTCACGCTGTGCCTTGCTCTTCGTGCGTTTGAACACCTGATCGACGGCGAGGCGTACATTGTCGTAGGTACTCAGCCAGGGGAGTAGGGAATGGTTCTGGAAGACCACTGCTCGGTCCGGGCCCGGTTCGTCGACTTCCTGGTTCTCCAACAGTACGCCGCCTTCAGTGGCCTTGAGCAATCCTGCAACGATATTCAGAACCGTTGATTTACCGCAGCCCGAGTGTCCGATCAGCGAGATGAACTCACCTTGCTGCACCTTGAGATCCACGCTCTGGAGTACGTTCAGAGGACCCTTGTCCGTCTTGAACGTCATGCCGACATGATCGATATGGAGGTAATTTTTCATGATATGTGCTCAGCGCAGTACTGCGTTCTTGTCCCAGGAAATGAATCGCTGCAGTTGCAGCATCGCGCGATCCAGCAGAAAACCGATAAAGCCGATCACCAGCACGGCAACCATGATGCGCGCCAGCGAATTGGAGCTGCCGTTCTGGAATTCATCCCAGACGAATTTGCCTAGACCCGGGTTCTGCGCCAGCATTTCAGCGGCAATCAGTACCATCCAGCCGATGCTCAGAGACAGGCGCATTCCCGTGAACATCATGGGCAATGCGGAGGGCAGGATTATCTTCAGGGTCTTGTTGAACCAGTTGAGGCGCAGCACGCGGCTGACGTTCAACAGATCCTTGCTGACAGCAGAGACGCCCACTGCTGTATTGATGATGGTTGGCCAGAGACAGCACAGGGTTACCGTGATGGCCGAGGTCAGAAAGGATTTCGAGAACCAGGGGTCGTCGGATACGTACACGGCCGAGACAACCATGGTGACCAGTGGCAGCCAGGCAAGCGGCGAGACGGGCTTGAACAGCTGGATGATCGGGTTGAACGCCTGGTACAGAGTCTGGCTCATGCCGATGATGATGCCCAGAGGAATGGCAATGAGTGTGGCGAAGAAGAAGCCTGTCATCACGGTAACAAGGCTGGTGAAGATCTGGTCGATGATGGTCGCCGGACCGGTGTACTGCCGAGACTGCATCCGTTCGATGCGATCAGCCGGTTGGCCATCGGCCCTGGCTTTTGCGACGCGTTCTTCCAGACGCTCGTGAAACTGTATTTCCTTGTCGCGTTCGGCAAGGTGTTCCTGAAACAGGGTGATTGCCTGGTTGCCGACCTGTGAGGGACCGGGCAGTTCTCCCAGTGATGTCTGTACATGGCTTGCACCGACACTCCACAGCGTCAGAAACACCAGCAGAGCCATGACAGGTACAAAGATGCTGCGACTGACCGAGCGCAGACTGCCCGCAAAGCGATCGCTGGCAAGGGCATCGAGAATGCGGGTCAGAGTAGCGTTGTCGAAGGTCTTGTGGTTCTGTAGATAACCGGACATGAATCGTTCCTCGTATCGTTAAACGGACATCGTCCGGGAAATCGGGGGCTGCGCCCATCCCCGGTGTATCGAAGTCCGGGGATGGGGCATGGCATGAACTACTTGGGAACAGGGACAAGGCAATGCTGCGGGTCCCTGGTACTGCTCGGATCAGTTGGCAGAACTCGAGCTCATGCTCAGAGCATGTCGTCCTTCAGACCGATCGGGAACGATGACAGGTAGCTGTTCGGCTTTGTGCCATCGAAAGTGATGCCGTCGATGAATTCCGTCTGTGGTGGGCGATAACCGGTTTCGCTATCGAAGTTGGGGAATTCCTCAGCCGTCATGTAGCCTTCGTCAATCAGTTCCTGAGCTGCCGTGGTGTAGATGTCCGGACGGTAGACAGACTTTGCAATCTCGTCATACCAGCTGTCATCCTTGGGCTCTGAAATCTGGCCCCAGCGACGCATCTGCGTCAGGTACCAGACGGCATCCGAGTAGTAGGGGTAGGTTGCGTTGTAGCGAAAGAACACGTTGAAGTCGGGAATCTCGCGCTTGTCGCCTTTTTCGAATTCGAAGGTACCGGTCATCGAGTTGGCGATGACATCGTAGTCTGCACCCACGTAGTTCGGTTGAGACAGGATTTTCACGGCTTCGGGGCGATTGGCGTTGTCATTCTCGTCCAGCCACTTGGCAGCACGCAGCATGGCCTTGACGATACGGATCGTGGTGTTGGGATTCTCTTCGGTGAAGGCCTGCGTCATGCCGAAGACTTTCTCGGGATTGTCCTTCCAGATCTGGTAGTCGGTAATGACCGGTACACCGATGTTCTTGAATACGGCCTGCTGGTTCCAGGGTTCACCCACACAGTAGCCGTGAATGGTACCGGCCTCGAGCGTTGCCGGCATCTGGGGAGGCGGGGTCACGGAGAGCAGCGCATCGGCATCGATGGTGCCATCGATATCACCTTTGTGAGGTGCATAGTAGCCGGGGTGAATGCCGCCAGCTGCCAGCCAGTAGCGCAGTTCATAGTTGTGCGTGGAGACGGGGAAGACCATGCCCATCTTGAATGGCTTGCCGTCGGCCTTGAATTCCTCGACAACCGGCTTCAGGTAATCCGCCTTGATGGGATGCTGTGGGCGACCGTCTTCCATCTTCGGAATGTTCGGCTTCATCATCTCCCAGACCTCGTTGGAGACAGTAATACCGTTGCCATTCAGGTCCATGGAGAATGGCGTGACGATATGTGCCTCGGTGCCATAGCCGATGGTGGCTGCCAGCGGCTGACCGGCGAGCATGTGCGCACCATCGAGTTGACCGTCGATAACGCCGTCGAGCAGCACCTTCCAGTTCGCCTGGGCCTCGAGTGTCACGTACAGGCCTTCGTCTTCGAAGTAGCCTTTCTCGTAAGCAATGGCCAATGGGGCCATGTCGGTCAGCTTGATGAAACCGAACTTCAGATCCTCTTTTTCAGGGTATCCGACTTCAGCGACTGCATTGGAAATGCCGGTACTCAGAATCGCTGCCAGCCCGAGGCTGAGCAGAGTTCGCCTCGACGCGGAAGCCTGAGTGTGGGTGCAGCTGCCGGATCGGCAAACCACATTGAACGTCATTGCTCTCATCTGAATGTCCTGAGTTGATTACGAAACCATTGCCCAAAAAAAAGCGTCACGTCCCCGGCCGCGCGAACGCGGTGGTGACGAGACGCCGTTGTCTCCGGTGATTACCCATGTCGGGTGACCGATATTATTCTCGCTTGGCAGGCGATAATCCGGTGACCCGCCGTTGGGCCACTGGCAGTAGCTTCACCTGCGCGTGCCATACCAGTTCGCAATCGATGTGCCAGACTGTTAGCTGTGCGCATTGTCAAGGCTGAAGGTGGGTCTTAGTTGTTGATATAAAAGAATTTATTGTGGCATTGTCTTTCAGGCAATGCGCTTTTCCACGCTCACTTCGCCACAGCATATGGACCCATTTCAAGGCTGATCGCACAGTCGAGGTGCAGTTCATGCACCATGAATGCACTCAAGTGGGGACAGGGTTGTCATTACTCGACGCCGGTATGTATGCACCGCGGATGGAATGCAGTTGGGTCAATACGGCGAAGAAAAGTACCCACAACTATCCACAAATACTGTGGATAAGCATGTGGATGAACTGCGTATGAATGGGTGCAGGGGAGGAATCGTCATGCTCCTGTCATTCTGTACAAGATTTGTGCAGTCGTAATGCTGACAGCAGAGAAGATCTGTGCTTTGTGCTTTGTGCCTTGTGCCTTGTGCCTTGTGCCTTGTGCCTTGTGCTTTGTGCTTTGTGCTCTGTGCTCTGTGCTCTGTGGTTTGGGTTTGGGTTTGGGTTTGGGTTTGGGTTCGGGTTCAGGTTCAGGTTCAGGTTCAGGTTCAGGTTCAGGTTCAGGTTCAGGTTCAGGTTCAGGTTCAGGTTCGGGTTCAGGTTCAGGTTCGGGTTCGGGTTCGGGTTCGGTGCCAGGTGATTGAGGAACCGGACGATGGCTGATGCCATGGTAGGCTGACTTCCTGCCGGGAAATACTTCAGCATTTCAGGCGGAGCCGGCGTCGCCTGTGGTTACCGAATAATGAGAAAAGGCATGAAAATCAGTCATACAGCGTGTGCAGTGGTATTGGCAGTGTCTGGCGTAATGGCATCGGGCCTGGCCACCGCCGACAGCGATCCTGAGTATCTGAACTCAGGTACGGTATTGCCCACCAACCTCCCGTTCTCGGAAGTGGTGGTCGCCGGGGACACCTTGTTTCTCTCGGGTCAGATTGGCAACATGCCGGGTACGTTGACGCTGGCGGAAGGCGGCATCGAAGGCGAAACAAAGCAAGTGATGGAGAACATCAAGACAAGCCTTGAGGCCAACGGCTACACGCTGAGCAATCTGGTCAAGTGCACCGTGATGCTTGCGGACATCAAGGAATGGGGAGCCTTCAACGAGGTGTACAAGACGTACTTCGAGCCGGGCCGGTTCCCCGCTCGAGCGGCCTTTGGTGCCAACGGCCTCGCCGTGGGAGCGAAAGTCGAGGTCGATTGCATCGGTGTGAAGTAGGCGCAACTCCGTTGCTGATCAGCCCTGATGTCATCAAACGATCAACAGCTGGCTGACTGCACCGGCTCGTCCGGATCGCATCATCTCGAGGTGGCGCGATTTTCCTGGTCACGCCACGCGGCAACGGCGTGCCACACTCTCAGTCGTCGTATGTGGCGCGCTGTTGCTCAGGCTGGTGATCAGCGTTGCCAGACAGGTGAATCGCCGATTTTCTCCAACAGGAAGTCGATGAAGACGCGCACCTTCGCGGTCAATACATTGGACTTGGGATAGACCAGCCAGATCGCTGACTGATCCTCGATCTCATACTGCGGCAGGACTCGCGTCAGTGAGCCGTCCTGAATTTCCTGGTACACGCTCCAGATGGAATTTATCGAAATACCGACGCCCGCCATGGTGGCCAATTTCATCGTCGCTCCGTCATCACATACCACGCGCTTTTTCATCCCGGCAGGTGGAAACGCATGCAATGACTCTTCACCGTCTTTCAGCAGTTTGCGTGGAGTGCCGCTCATGAACATGATCAACTGGTGGCGCTCCAGGTCCTCGACGCTCTGCGGAGTTCCATGGCGCTCCAGATAGTGGGTGGAGGCGCAGAGAATTCGCTGGTCATCAGCCAGCTTTCTGGCTCTCAAGCTGCTGTCTTCGATCGCATAGTTTCGCAGAGCGAGGTCGAACCCGCCTTCAATCAGATTCATCTGCGTATCGGACAGCTTCAATTCCAGATTCACGTCCGGATATCTTTCCAGGAATTCAGGCAGGATCGGTGCGATGAACATCTGAGCGAAGGTGCTGGAGGCCGAGAAACGCAGAGTGCCGCTGGCACCGGTGTTGCCGTGACCGAGGGCCGCTCTGGCTGCACTTTCCTGCGCCAGTATCTCGCGAGCATAGGGCAGGAACTCGGCACCTTCCTGCGACAGGGAAATCTTGCGGGTCGATCGGTGCAGCAGGTCGGCCCCCATCTGTTTCTCAAGTTTTGATAATCGGGCGCTGGCAACAGCTGGCGCGAGGCCCAGCTGTCGTCCGGCAGCGCTGATGTTGAGCATGTCAGCGGCCATGACGAAAAGCTGTACACCTTCGGTGTCCATGATGTGTTGTACCCGGATAGCGAAAACCGCTTGCAGTATGTCCTGTTCAATTCACGCTTGGCAAGCGCGTGTGCGGAGATGCGGAAAGTTGCCCGGTCAGGTGAGAAATCCGACGTCACATCGTGGCTGCGGATGGTTCTGTCCTGTTTTCCGGTCCGGGCGGACTATCAATGAAAGACGAATTCTGAATTGCCGATAGGGCTGTTTTGCGCAGGCCGCTGCTGCACTAGATTGTACTCATTCGAACAGGGGCGAGATTTTCTGGCTCCAGCAGACACAAGAGTACATCTGATGAGAGAGAGCGCAACAGTCAACTATCACGTCCGTCTCGATACACCTCAGGCATTCGAGTTTGATGCCGATGGCGAGTACGGAAAGCTTGTATCTCCTGAATTATTGCCAACCCGAGTCCGTGTGCAGGACGTGCGTGAACTGTCGGCCGGCATGGACTACGACAAGGACGGTATCCGGTTTGATCGGCATGTTTCTGCCATCAAGGACTTTGAAGGCAGCACTGGCTGGCAAGCGGTGTATGAGAATGAACTGCGTGCTCTTCTGATCGAGCGTATCGGCGCAGAAGAGGTCATTGTCTTTGATCACACGATCCGTGTTGACGATCCGCAGGCCGATCGCAAACCTGCTCGCAATGTGCACAACGACTACAGCGCACAAGGTGCGCAGCAAAGGCTGATCGATATCCTCGGAGAAGAACGTGCCAGCGAATTTCGAGAGGGTCACTATGGGTTCGTCAATGTATGGCGACCCGTGCAGCAGACCATCAAGACATCACCTCTGGGCTTCATTCGCCCCTCATCCATGGCGCCAGAGGACTGGATGAATATCGAGCTGATCTACCCGGACCGTGTCGGCCAGATTCTGGGGGTCGCCGCAAACGACAGCCATGACTGGTTCTACCTGTCGCAGATGACACCGGATGAGGTCGCGATTTTCAACATCTACGACAACCGGGGCAAACCGTGTCTTGGCCACAGTGCATTGGATATGGACAGCCCGGTGGGTGAGGCGACGATTCGCAAGAGCATCGAAAGTCGAACGCTGGTGCGTTATCGATGAGCTCTCCTGTTTCAGTCACTCAAGCTGATCCATTGCACGTTCGTGTGAATCTATGAACAGCGATCTCTGATCACCCCCAACCGTTGCGACGCAAATCCTCGCCTGGCGTCTCATGCGGACTCACTCGTTCCACACCACAGACTCATTCAACAGGAGGCTTGCCATGCTCGGTGAAGATCATTCACTTGCCAGTGAATTCCCTCAGTACCACAGTACCATTGTTCGACTCGTCAGCAGTGATTCGCTGTTTGCCAGGGACACGGAACAATACAATGCACTCGACAGAGAAATCCGCAAGCTGGAACTGCAAGGTGCGCCTATCAGCGATGAAGACATGCACCAGAAGAAGCATGATCGGTCTGTTCTGAAGGATTCCCTGTACCAGCGTCTGGTTGACGCCGGCAAGCCCTAGTCATCAGTTGTTCAGCAGGTCAAGGCACCCGCGTTGTCGGGCGCGGGTAGCCGACCTGCCCACATCGCGAGAAAGAACGAGTGTTCGATATGCTCGATCTTTCGCGCCATGCGTTGCTTTCAGGCTCGGGCGGGTTCGAACAAGCCTGAGGTGCGATTCACGATCGCCACCAGGGAGAGCATGACCGGAACCTCCACCAGTACACCGACGACCGTTGCCAGTGCCGCGCCGGAGTTCAATCCGAACAGGGAAATGGCTACCGCCACCGCCAGTTCGAAGAAGTTCGAGGTGCCGATCATGCTGGCCGGACCGGCTACATCATGTGGCAGTCTGATTGCCCTGGCCGCTGCATAAGTGATCGCAAATATGCCATAGGCCTGCAGAATCAATGGAATGGCGATCAGAACGATCGTGACAGGCTGGTTGACGATCTTGTCTGCCTGGAAGCCGAACAGCAGAACGACCGTTGCCAGCAAGCCGACAACTGACCAGGGTTTCAAGCGGGCCACGAAGTGCCCAAGTGCATCGCGGTCGTTGCGGGATTCCAGACGACGGCGAGTCAGCACACCGGCGATCAGCGGCAGCAAGACGTAAAGGACAACGGAGAGTATCAGCGTCTCCCACGGCACGACGATATCACTCACGCCCAACAGCAGCGCTGCCAATGGAGCAAAGGCAAACACCATGATGACGTCATTGACCGATACCTGAACGAGGGTATAGTTCGGGTCTCCCTTGACCAGTTGACTCCACACGAAGACCATCGCCGTGCAGGGTGCGACGCCGAGAAGGATCATGCCGGCAATGTATTCGCTGGCCGATTCGGCATCCACCCAGCCTGCGAAGATGACCTTGAAGAACAGCCAGCCCAGTAGTGCCATGGAGAATGGCTTGATCAGCCAGTTCACCACCAGCGTCAACGCGAGACCCTTGGGTTTCTTGCCGACATCCTTGATGGCAGAGAAGTCTATCTGCACCATCATTGGATAGATCATCACCCAGATGAATACGGCAATCACCAGATTGACGTGAGCGTATTCAATGCCTGCTATCGCCTGAAACACGCCTGGGACCAGTTGGCCGAGTGCGATACCTGCGACGATGCACAGGCCAACCCAGACTGAGAGATACCGTTCGAAAATGCCCATTGAGATCTGTTTTCCTGTGCCTAAATGTTTTTCTGATTGACTCGTGCCGATAAGCTGGCGTGACTTTCCTTGCGCTCTGAATAACGATCAACAAGATGTTCCTTGATGTCTCTTGTCAGCAAGGTGAAGCGGACGAGCTCTTCCATGACATCCACCATGCGGTCATAGAACGGGGAAGGCAGCATGCGTCCTGCTTCGTCGAATTCATTGAATGCCTTGGGTACCGACGACTGATTGGGAATCGTGAGCATCCGCATCCAGCGACCAAGAATCCTCAGTTGATTGACCGTGTTGAAGCTCTGACTGCCACCACAGACTTGCATGACGGACAAGGTCTTGCCTTGAGTCGGGCGCACGCCACCCAGTGACAAGGGTATCCAGTCGATCTGATTCTTCATTACCGCAGACATGGCACCATGACGTTCGGGAGAGCACCAGACCATGCCTTCACTCCATGTCACTAGTTCGCGAAGTTCCGCTACCTTCGGGTGGGATGCCTCCTCACTGTCGGGCAGCGGCAGATCACGAGGATCGAATGTGCGTGTCTCGGCACCCAGCCTTTGCAACACACGAGCGGCTTCCTGCGTCATCAGGCGAGAGTAACTTCTCTCGCGAAGTGATCCATACAGAAGCAGCAGTCTGGGCGGGTGGGTGCTTTGCCCGCCGGAGAACAATGTGTCACGATCAATGGCGCTGAAATGATCGTCGTCAATCTGGGGTGTGTCAGACAACTCGTTCTCCTGTTGCGTTGATGATCATCTGGCCGTCTTCCTTGTGCAGTGGGCCGGCAGGTAGCGTCTCCAGAAGATCCAGTACCTGTTCAGACGGGCGACAGAGTCTGACGCCGCGCGGTGTGCACACAATGGGGCGGTTCACCAGAATCGGATGCTGCAGCATGGCCTCCAGGATCTGCTCGTCGCTGACTGAGGGGTCGAGGAGACCCAATGCCTCAGCAGGAGATCGGCTGATCCGCAGAGCCGAACGTGGCGTCAGACCGGCTGCCGCAAAGAGGCCTTGCAATTGCTGACGTGTCCAACCGGTTTGCAGATAGTTTATGACGGTTGGTTCGATGCCAGAGGCACGGATGATCGCCAGCGTGTTGCGCGATGTTCCGCAGTCGGGGTTGTGGTGGATGACGATACTCATGAGGGGTAGTCTGCAGCGTGCGGCAAGGACGGGAATGAGCGAATGTGCAATGGTTGCAATGACGCGTTATCAGACTATGAAAACGCGTCGAGTCTCAGCAAAGGCAGGCGATTTCATCGAGGATCGGTTGACAGCGTTTCGGATGACCACCGCAGCAATCTTCCATCAGGAAAGCCAGAAAACCTCGTACGCCGTTCATGTCGGCGAAATATCGGATGGATCGCCCTTCGCGTTGTTTGTGTATCAGGCCGCTTTGGGACAGAATCGAAAGATTGGTGGACATCGTGTTCTGGCGTACATCCAGTGCTTCTGAGATTTCACCGGCCAGCATGCCTTCCGCGCCTGCGCGTATCAGCAGTCGAAAGACATCCAGGCGTGTTTCCTGTGCCAGCGCAGCTAGTGCTTCAAGCGTACTTTTCTTATCCATATATCGAGAATACTGGATATATGGATGTTCTGGCAAGTCGTTTCTGACCGACTCGTGGAAAGGGACTACAGAATGAAAGGCACAGAAAGCAATCGGCTGCCGCAGGGACAAGTGCCCGTTTACGTTACGGTGCCTTGTCTACCCGTGGTTACAGCCTGACAATATCCCAAAGAGGTCAATGATCGACTCTGTCTGCCTGGGCACTCGGGCACTCGGGCACTCGGGCACTCGGGCACTCGGGCACTCGGGCACTCGGGCACTCGGGCACTCGGGCACTCGGGCACTCGGGCACTCGGGCACTCGGGCACTCGGGCACTCGGGCAATCGGGCAATCGGGCAATCGGGCAATCGGGCAATCGGGCAATCGGGCAATCGGGCAATCGGGCA
>CANLNQ010000019.1 GCA_947492525.1 uncultured Granulosicoccus sp. | reverse complement strand
TGCTGACCTTGCTGACCTTGCTGACCTTGCTGACCTTGCTGACCTTGCTGACCTTGCTGACCTTGCTGACCTTGCTGACCTTGCTGTCCTTGCTGAGCCTGTTGCAATTGTTCACGCAGTCGCTGGAGTTCATCCAGCGCCTCGGCCAATTGCAGGTCTTCATCATCGCGAGTCTGCAATTGCTCGCCGCCCGCCGTATCGCGAGCTTCGCCAAGTCTGTCCCGCCACTCCCGAATCGAATTGGTCACCAGGCTCTCTCCCGGCAATACGGTGACCAGTGAGCCGTTGTCGATGGCATCGCCTGCGATTCCCAGCATCTCGACAACGCGCGCTTCATCCAGACGTTCCAGTGCCTGCTCGAGCGCTCGTCCGGTACGTGGCGCCTGCTCACCGTATCGTTGTTCGAGTGCATCGACCGTGTCTCTGGATGCTTCGAGCTGCTCCTGAAGATTCTTCTTGCGCTGTGCGAGTGATTCCATGTCCTCACGCGTCAGACCGGGATCGAAGACACCACTTTCGCGTGATCGCATGGCGCGATCCACGGCTTCGCGCAGTATTTCTTCCACTTCGCGTTGTTCCTCCAGCAGGGAACTGGCTGAGGCATAGGCTTCTTCCAGACTTGTCGCCAATTCGCGTGATCGCTGCTCGCCCAGATTCTCGAGCGCCTCCTGCAGAGCCTGACTTGCATTTTGTGCAGCTGAATCACTGCTACTACCACCCTGTTCTCCCGCGGCATTCCCGGTACCGCCAGCAGCACCGGCACTCTGCGAGTCTGCACCTGACTCACCATCGCTGCCCTGACTGCCCGGCTGACCTTCCTGCCCGGAACCTGCCTGGCGAGACTCGCTGCCACCCTCTGCAGGAGATTCCTGCTGACCATCGCCTTCCTGACTGCCCTCTTGCGAGCCTTGTGGCGAACCTTGCCGTGCAGCCTCGTCCAGTGCGTCGCGCGCTTGTTGTATCTGCTCCGACAAGGAGCGGGCGGCCTCTGCCAGTTCCTGCGCCTCGGCACCTTCGGCATCAGCGGCATCACGTTCCAGCTGTTCGAGATCGCGCTGCAGCTGCTCCAGTTCCCGAGTCAATTGCTGCTGTTGCCACTGTTCTTCACGAGTCAATTCATTGCGTTGACGCTCCGCGTCGGCCAGAGCCTGCTGTCGCCTGGCCAGCTCGGCCAATTCGTCGAAGATGTCATCCAACTGTTCACTGCCGGCGTTGTTACCACCACGATCGGGTTGCTCGTACTGGTTTCGTTCAAGATCCATCTCCAGCTCGAACATCTCGGCCATGTCCTGACCGGCCTGCTGGCCACCGCCACCCTGGCCTTGCTGCTGAGTCATTCTGATATCGGCAAACAGGGCTTCCGCCCGTTGCAGCAACTGCAACGCCTTCTGTTGAGGCTGAATGGCGCGTTCGAAATCCAGTGTCTGCAAGGCCTCGGCAGAGGGTGCCATCTGAATCGCAGCGGCTCGCAGATAGTCCACAAACTGGCGAATCTTCTCCCCTTGGTCCACCAGGTCACGAGCCTCGGAGCGATCGGCCAGCGTGCGCGCCTGCTCCGCCAGCGTCACCTGAAGCTCGGATAGCAAACGGGCATTGTCCTCCTGAGCGCTCGTCTCACCACCCAGCGCTTCTGTCGTGCGCTGCAGGTTCCAGGTTGCCAGCAGTATCTCCTTCTGGCGACGAGAGATCTCACTGCCCTCGTTCGCGCCACCACCGCCAGCGCCACCACTGGCCCCACCCTGGCCTTCGGAGAATCGTCGCTCGAAGGGTCTGACGTCAATCAGCATCATGTCGGTCTCGGCCACGCTGTCGTGATCACGGACCCTGACGTAATAGGTGATCAGATCGCCTGGCTGCATGACAAGGCCGGCAAGGCTCGGCAACGACGCTGACGCGTCAGATTCAGGGCCTTGCGTCAGCGCGCCGGCATCATCGCTGGACGCGTCCGGACTTCCCATCGATTCGAGATAGAAAACATGCTCGGTCAGCTGCTCAGGCGGGAGCATCACACTTTGCCAGTCGCCGGCGTTGACCGAGTAAAGCAGTTCGACAGACTCCAGCGAAAAATCGTCTTCAGCCTCGATACCGATGGCCACTTCCTCGATCGGCGAGGCCGTGACGTCTCTACCGGGTCGGATCAGCTTGACAGTCGGGGCCTCATCACCTCGTACAATCACCCCGTACTCGGCACTGATGGGCACTTCGCGCTCCAGCATCCGGTCGATCAGCTGGTATTGCGTATCGTTGTCAATGACGAAACTCACGCTGTACCGGTACACCCCTGTCTGCTCGATTGCCTCGGAATCACCCGCATCGCCAGGCGAATCATCCGAACTGGATACACGCTGCTCATTACCCCGCGCTTGCAGATCATCGGGAGAAGTCAGCGCCAGCAGACGATCGCCCAACCTGACGGCGCCATCCTGCAATGGTCTGTCCAGCTGAAACGTGAGATCCACGCGGGTGTTCTTGACGCCGCTGATATCTCCCACATCGACCTGCGTCGACGGGGTCAGGCGAGTCCACTCGGGATATTCGAAGCTGGCATCGATGCGTTCCAACCGCGCTGGCTGGATTACCGATACATGATAGGCAGGACTCTGCGTATAGGCAGCCGTGACATAGTACTCAAGCGCTTCATTGACACGATAGAGGGTAAAGCGAAACTGCTGATCCGGTGACACATCAACCGGTGTTTCCTGCCATTCATCCGTGCCGCTGCGTGCGTGCAGGGTCGCCGTCTCCTGCCTGAAACCGTTCAGCTGGAAAGTCAGCGGCAAATCTTCACCTGCCAGCAACTCGATGCTGCCGGGCAGTACCTCTATCGACCGAGGCTCGACGAGCGTTTCGTCGTTCCACCCCCACCACAGATGCAGGGCGGCATTCTGCCAGCCTGGCGGAGCCAGTGAGCGGCTTGCCAGCACCGCGGCCACCACCAGCAATAATACAAGCAGCGGCCATATCAGGGTTGCTGTGGGTACGATGCGCTGCAAGGGCACGCGGCGAGCCACGGACAGTGCATCCCTGGCAAGTAGCGCCAGAAACGGTTGATCGGGCCGCTCGTTCCGGGTATCCAGATAGGTGTACACGCGTCCGTCGAAAGCGGCATCGGCCTGTTCGACCAGCTTGCCCCCCTGATCCCTCCGCAGCTGACGCAGCGGGCGCCATAGCAGGAAGAACACGCACGCAAGTGTGACGATGAGCAATGCCAGACGCACCGAATTGGTCAGTAGCGGGGTGAATCCCCTGAACAGACCTGCCCAGGCCCCCAGCGCGGTCAGCACAAGCAAGGCAAGCACCAGCAAGGCGGCGAAGCGCAGAATGTGACGCCAGCGCTCACGCGAGATGGCTTGCTGAAGATAGTCTCCGAAACGCTCTACGGATGGGCTCATGAACCATCTCTCCTGACGTCCAGACGTCGGTTGGCCAGCGCGCTCTCCATGATGAACGCCAGTAGCAGGATGGGCAGAAGCCATCGCCATCCACCCTGGCGTGCAGCGTCGGCTACGCTCATCAAGCTGGCAGATCCGGTCTGCCTGACATCGCTGGCAGACTCCAGACTCTGATCGGGCACCTCGGCCGTGTCCGCGTCGGCAAAACGATTCTGCCAGGCAGACAGATCCGACTCGCTCAGAGTCGCAATATTCGCCTCGCGACTGTCCAGGATCACTCGCAGGACATGCTCGCCTCTGGCACCCACGATCTTGTACAGCCCTGGCTGATCGAAGGCCATGGTTCCCGATTGACCACTGGCATCGAGGCTCAGCAGCGGCTGCTCGCTCGGACTCAGCACCTGTACCCGAGCGGGCAAGGCCAGGCGTTCACCCGCGACGAGCTGATCGGGCAATGCCGTGCTGGCATCGAAGTAGTCGAGTATCGATTGCACCAGAGACACAAACGCCGGTTGCAGGGGCAGATTGCTGCTCAGCCCGTCCAGTCTGTCATTCAGAATCAGCAGTCGACCTCGATCAGTGGGCCTTTCAACCAGCACCGGCTTGCGATCGCTGGTCTGCAGCAACACACGATCATCGGCCAGCAGCGTCAGTGACGGTACATCGTAGAATCGAACACCAGACCAGTCCAGTGTTCCCAGCTGCAGTGGATGCGCATCATCGGACAGACCCATCTCACTTCCCGCGATGCTTGGTACGGCAAGCTGACGGGTGGCCTGCGGAACCTGGTACTCAGCGGTATTGAACAGCAGGACATTGGCACCGCTGTCCACGTACTGCAGGATATCCAGATCGATCCGTCCTTCCAGCAGGCGTCCGCTGATGAGGTGAGGAATATCGGCCGATACGCGATCCGCGCTACCGCTCACCGTCTCGACTCTGGCCAGATCATCGGTTTCCAGGGCCGTTGTCAGAAAAACGGCTGCATCCGCCGACACATTACGCTCTGTGGCAAGCAACGCGACGGGCATCGGGTTGGCCGTTCTCACGACCACATCCACCCGATCATCATCGGGCAGATCATCCGATTCGGCCAATGCGACAGTAAACACAGGATCGCTGACGGCCGGCATGACCAGCCGATCGAAGACCAGGGTTTGCAGTTCGAAAGGTGTCAGCGTGGCCTGCTGTTCCGCCAGCAGACGCTCGCCGGAATACAGCTGTACCGTCGTGGCGCCCGTATCCACGGGGTCATCCGCCGGGGGCTCATCACCGGTAACGCTTTCACTGGCCATCAGCTGGACATTGACCTGGACATTCACACCGTCGGTGGATATCGCACTGGCCTGCACATGCACATTGCGCTGCGTATCGGTCAGAATCGACTCCACCACCAATTCATCCAGCTCCGGTGCATACAAGGCATTGAGCTGGGCAGGCAAGGCGCTTTCCTGGACGTCGGTGATCAACCACAGCCTGACCGGCAGATCGGATTCAGCAGCAAGCCGGTTGATACCCTGCATGACGGTTCCGTAGTCGGAAGAGACAAAACCCGGTTCCTGGTCCGAGAGTGCCTGCAACTGGACACTCGCCGGTTCATCACGCAGATTGCTGCGATGAATGCTGTTATCGATTGCCATCAACTCCACGGAGTCGTTCGCCGGCAAGCCGGACACGATGTCACGAGCGCGTGCGATGGCAGCCGGCCAGCGACCTTCGCTGCGCATGGACAGCGACTGGTCAACGGCAATGACATGATGCTTGCTGAGCGCGACATTGCCACCTTCCCGGTTCAGCCAGGGTTGTGCAAACAGAAAACACAGCAACATCAGGCTCAGTACGCGAAGCGCCAGCAGTATCAGATACTTCAATTGTCGGGTGCGCGATACCGGCGGCGTGGTCGCCTCGAGAAAGCGCCGGGAGGGAAACGCCTGCTCGGGCGCCTGCTGATCACTGAAGCGATGCAGCAACCAGGGCAAGGCTAAACCCAACAAGCCGGCCAGATAGGCTGGAAACAACAGACTCATCGGCCTCGACGCTCCCTGAAACGCAGATAGCTCTGCAATGCGGCATCCAGTGGCTCATGAGTCATGACCCGCGTGTAATCGGCACCGATCCGCCGACAGGCCTGCTCGATGGACTCGCAATGCGCCTGGAATCGCTGCTGGTAATCGTTTCTGAGAAAGGCTGGATCGACTATCACGGTCTCGTCCGATTCCAGATCGCGCAGCGCACTGGTTCTCTGCAACGAGGGCTCGATCTCCTCCTGATCAAGCACATGGAAAACTGCTACGTCCTGTCCCTGATGAGCGAGCGGACGCAATGCCTGCAGAAGCTCATCGGCATCGGCGTACAGGTCGGACACGACAATGACCAGACCGCGTCGCGTCATGCTCGCGCGCAGACTGCCAAGGGCTGCGATGATGTCGGTACCGGAACCGGCCGCCGTATTCTCCAGCTGGCCAAGAATGCGCAGCAGCGAATCCGGGCGAGCCGAAGGCGCCAGGTAATGACGCACCGACTCATCGAACACGGCAAGCCCCGTGGCATCGTGCTGTTTGCGGGCCGTGTAGGCCAGAGCGGCCAAGAGGTACATGGCCTGATGCAGCTTGTCCACCGGACTACCGAAGTTCATCGAAGCACTGGCATCGAGCAGCAGGGTCACCGCCGTATTGGTCTCGCCACGGAATCGCTTGATATAGGTGCGATCGGTGCGCGCATAGACATTCCAGTCCACATAGCGCAGATCATCACCTTCGTTGTAGGCCCGATATTCTGCGAACTCCTGACTGAACCCGAAGTGCGGTGAGCGGTGCAGGCCGGTTGTCACGCCATCCACCACCGTTCGGGCCACCAGTTCGAGTGAACCCAGCCGGGCGAGCACCTCGGGCTTGAGCAGGCGATTGGCTATCTGCGTCGCCATCAGTTCAGCCCCCCACACTCAGCAGGCGCCAATGCGTGATCCTGTACCTGCAAGCGAGGATCGTTCATCGCTCAGGCAGCAACCCGTTGCTCGACCAGATCCTGCAGCACAGCGTCTATGTCCACACCATCGGCTTCCGCGAAGTAGTTGAGCATGACACGGTGTCGCAATACCGGCGCGGCCAGTGCATCGATGTCATCCGTCGTCACGTGATAGCGGCCTGCCATCAGGGCACGCGCCTTGGCCGCGAGCGTGATGAACAGGGCGGCTCGCACCGAAGCACCGAACTTCACGTACTGACGGACCTTGTCGGTAGCCGAAGGATCCTCCGGACGCGTGGCCCGAACCAACTGCACCGCGTACTGACCGACCTGACGGCTGACCGGCACCTGTCTGGTGAGCTGCTGGAACGCCAGAATCTGCTTCGGATCGGTACAGGCACTGACCGGTGCCGGTGGCGTGTCACTGGTGAAACGCTCCACCACGGTCAGTTCATCCTCCAACGGCAGATAGCCCAGCGTGATGTTGAACAGGAATCTGTCGAGCTGCGCTTCGGGCAAGGGGTAGGTTCCTTCCAGCTCCAGAGGGTTCTGGGTAGCCAGCACGAAGAACGGTTTCTCGATGATGTGCTGATTGCCACGCACCGTTGCCGAGTATTCCTGCATCGCTTCCAGAAGCGCTGCCTGCGTCTTGGGAGGTGTCCGGTTTATTTCATCAGCAAGCAGCACGTTGGTGAAGATCGGGCCGGGAATGAATCGCCAGCTGCGCTCTCCCCTGTCATTGTCCTCGATGATGTCCGTGCCGGTGATATCGGTCGGCATCAGGTCGGGCGTGAACTGAATGCGATCGAATTGCAAGCCCAGTGCATCCGCCAGTGTTCGCACCAGCAGTGTCTTGGCGGTTCCCGGCATGCCGGTCACCAGACAATGGCCACCCACCAGCAAGGTGATCAGCAGATGCTCGACCACCTCATCCTGACCGACGATGATGCGTCCAACCTCGCTGCGCAGCCGCGTGGTGACATCCCGGAACTCGGCAACCAGTTGTCCGGTATCAGCCTTGTTGAAATCAGTCTCGCTCACGATCATTCTCCAGCAGTAAGCTCCAGCAACAGTCGCTGGGCAGGTCGGTAGAAAGGGGCACTTTCCAGTGCATAGATGACTTCACGCCGTGCGGCAGGCTCATCGCCCTGCAAGCGCATCGCTTGTGCCTTGCCGAGATAGGCAGCTGCCAGGTCATCGACCTGCATGCCGATCAGGGCATTGAATTCACGCAGCGCCAGTTCCGCTTGCTGCCGGTCCAGGTAGTGTTCACCGAGCCAGCGATGCACCTGGGTGCCGTAGGGCATGACCCAGTTGAGCGACTCCATGACGGGTACTGCCTCCTCCGTTCGCCCGGCGGCGCGCAGCTCGTCGATCAACTGTAGCAGAGCCTCGGGCTCGTGCCCGCCCAGCGCATGCCAATCGAGCAACACGTCCAGCGCCTCCGCGTCATGGCCTTGTTCACGCAGTGCCATCGCCAGCGTCTGGTAGGGATTGCCTTCCCCCACCCGCTGCGGATAGAGCCTGATCAGATCACGTGACAAGGCCACCGCCGTGGCCCAATCATCGAACTGCAGTGAACGACTCAGCTGCCGGACTTCAGCGGCATAATCATCCAGGGACTCCAGCAGATCGCCATAGAGGCTCTGCAGGTTTTCGGCGAATTGCACATCGAACTGCGCACCATCGATACCAATGGCCTCTGTGAGCACCGACGAGCTTGTCTGGCCCGCGGCAAACCCCTTGAGCATGATCTGCAGCGCCTCATGCCCCCAGCGGCGGCTGATGAAATCACAGATAAGACCTGCCTGCATGTAGGAGACCTGTACCTGGCCGTTATAGCTGGGCCTGACGAAACCCTGGTCGAGGGTGTCGATGGGAAGCAGCTGTCCGTCACGTATGGCGCTCAGCACATCCAGAGACAATTCCCGATTCGGCAGGGGGCCGGTATTCCACTCTTCGTACACCGACAGACCTTCGCTGAACCAGCGCGGCAGGCGGTGATTGGTGGCTTCCAGGGTGAAGACGTGAGCCATCTCGTGCCACAGCGTACTGCCCCAGTGAAAGTCTCCGGCAGCTCTCGCCTTGGGGCTGTCCATGGCCGTCAGGTAGCCGAAGGTGACACCGAGCAGGCCGATTCCCGGCGTACTGACGGTTCTTACGCCGAAATCGTCATGGTCGTGATACAGCTCGACCACCATCGGCTTTCTCAGGGTGAAGTCATAGCGCTTGCTGAACAGTTGCACAGCCCGAATGGCCAGATCCACGACATAGGGCTCCAGTGCATCGGCATCTTCCCGATCCAGCCTGATCAGCACCCGACCGATCATCCGCTCCGGATCATTCTCGTCCGGCACATCCACAGAGCTGACGCGCATCTTGTCCAGATCATCCAGCAGCCGCAGGGTGTTGACGGTCTGTGCATCATAGGGATCCAGATCGTAGGCTTTCTGCAAGTGATAGCGGGCCGCGAAGACGTTGTTGACGCGCAGCTGATTGATACCCAGATCGCGGTGCGCGGTTGCCAGTTCGGGGTCCAGTTCGACAGCCTTCTGATAAAGATCCACAGCCTCGCGGTAGCGATAGGTAATGATGTAAAAGTGCGCCGGTATGGCATGAATGTCACCGTACTCGGGGTTGTACCGCAACGCCCTGTCCGTCCATACCTTCATGGACTTGTTCTCGAGCAGATTGGCGCCGGCATGCAGGGCATAGATCTCCAGCGGTGGCAGGCCCTGATCATCGATATTGGCCAGGGCACGATCGAGCAGGCCTCGCGCCTCTTCCAGGTTCTGCAGTTCGAGTTCGATTCTTGCCAGGCGTAGCAGCGCCTCGACATTCTCCGGGTATTCGTTGATGATCTGTCGCAAGGCTTCCCTGGCCTGCCCTTCAAAGCCCTCGGACATGGCTTTCGCCAGTCCGATGCGCGCAGGCAGCCAGCTCGGGTCATAGAGCAGGGCTTCACGAAACAGCGCCTCGGAATCACTGACCTGGTGGGTCTGCAGATACAGATTCGCCCAATGAGTCTTGATGGCGGGATCGGTACTGTCGGCAGCCAGTTCGCGATACAGCCGGTTGGCCTGGCGGATATCACCCAGAGCCGCAGCAGCGTCGGCCTGCTCCAGACCGCTCGCCTGCTCCAGCCGGTCGCGATAGCATTGCTGTGCGTCCTGCCTGCGCCCCTCGTAGCGGTGCTGGTCGCAGCTGCGCAGGGTATCGGCTCTATCCAGATCGTAGTAGATCGGAAATGCCCGGGCAGCGCTGCTGGCAAAGACAGACAGAATCAGCAACAACCACACGGACCCGCAATCAGCTCTCGGCATCAGCGTCACTCCAGCCGGTTACGGCATCGATGGATTGCTGCATTCTGGCGATATCGATCAACAGGGTCTCCAGTTCACGGTAATAATCGGTAATCGGCATCTGCGATTTTCGCGATTTGAGCGTGTTGAAGGCATCCTCCAGAACCAGACGCTCACTCAGCAAGGCCGCTACCTGCGGGTCATCCCTGGCCTCGCGCAGCGAACCGAGCAATGCCAGCGGTATTTCTGTCGCCAGATCGCCGACGAGTCTGGCGTGTTCGGATGCCAGCAGATTCTGCTGTTCATAGTAGGCTTCGGTTCGGGCCGTGGCAAAGCGAAATGCCTCTGCTACGGTCAGTATCTCGTTGCGATCATAGTCCGCCGAGCTGGCTGTCAGCGCGTCGGCCAGGTATCCGGGAAAGCGCACGGCATTGACTTCGCCACCACTCTTGGTTGCCGTCACCACGACTCTGCCGGGTTGGGCGAGGGCCTCCAGCGCGGCACCACTGGCACTGCTGGCCAGAATGACCAACTGACGACTTGCAACGAACTCGTTCAAGGCGGCCACCAGATCTTCGGTCGTCACATCGGGGCCACTGATGTTGAACCGCCAGGTGCTGCCATCGGCCGTGCCATGACCCACCAGAATCAGCACGAAGGTATCCGAGGCCTGCATGGTTGCGGCAAGCGATTCCATGGCAGACAGCAGGTCCTGGCGTGAAGCAGAGTCTGTCAGCCGAATGATCTGCCCATTGCTTTCATCGATCGTGCGCAAGGCGTCGGTGTAGGTAGCAGCGGCATCATCGAAGGCTTTTGCATAGTCCACATTTCCGCCAAGACCACTGACCACAAGCGCATGCGTTGCAGCAGCGCCTTGCACAGACACGGCAAGCAGCACGGGCAGCGCCAGACACCCCACCCACGCAGCGCAGGACCTTGCCGAGCGAGGCAGCTTGACAGTCCGATGGCTTGTCACAAACGTTTCCATTTCAATCGCAATGACCACTCGATCAGTTTGAGCAACAGAACACACAGAAACAGAAAAGGCATGTTCCACAGAGGCAGACGACTTTCTCGCTTCAAGGCAGCGTTCTCGGCAGCCAGCACACCATTCAGTCGTTCGATATCATTCAAGGGCAAATAGGTGCCACCACTCACCTCACTGATACGCTGCAGAAAGCCTGCCTGCAGGCCCGATGCATAATCTTCCGCATTGCCGGACTCGCGCACCCACCACTGCTCCACACTGGCAAGTGATGGCGCGGGCGACTCGCCTTCCAGCGGCGAACTGGCAGCGACCGAATACGGGCCATCGAGGTTCATCGGAATCTGTCCCGAATAGTGCCCGGGGCGATCGTTCTCCGGATAGAGAGAAACGGTCTGCGTGCTGCCATCGGGCGCACTGACCGTCACTGGCAGCTCGGACACCTGCAGATCGGTGTAGTCTGCATTGTAGGCCAGCAATGACAGGCTGGCCGAATCGGCATCCCGGTACACCGGCTTGTCCGCTTGCAAGCGTAGCCTCGGCAGACTCTGCTCCACCGTCATGCTCAACAGCTGACGCCAGAATCGTTCATGACGCATATCCTCTGACGGCAATCGCATCTGCCATCGCCAGGTGCCACTGGTTGCCAGCACCAGGCTCTGCCCTCGCCCGTAGCGCTGTGCCACCAGCAAGGGCTCGAACCGTCGATTGTCATCCGAGGGAGTCTGCTCCAGCAGTGTCAGCGCACCGGGCTTGACCTGCCCCAGGGTCTGATAATCAGCCAGTTCGGGCAGACTCTGCCAGGCATCGATATTGGCCTGAGTGCCCTCGGCCAACTGCAGCCAAGGGGTACGCAGACCGGTCAATGAGGGCATGACGACGGCGCGCTCGCGGCTGAAGGTCTTCACGCCCGTTCGACTGCTCAGTTGAATCGGCAAGGCCGCGGCGACCACCGAGCGTCCCCAGCCCCCATCAGCCAGACCCTGTCGGCCGCCAAGCATCAGCAGGCTGCCGCCACGCAGACTGACAAAGTCGCGCAGTGCACTCTGCTGAGCTGTCGACAACTCCGCGGCCTCGAGACTGCCGATGATCACCGCATCGTAGGTGAACAGTTGCTCACGGGTCGTCGGAAACCCATCGGCCAGCTCTTCGCCGTCACGAACACCCTGTCGATAGAACTTGTTGGGTGAGGTGCGCAGCAGTGACACCACGGTGACGCCGGGATGTGTATCCATGGCACGCCGCAAAAACTTGTACTCCCAGCGAGGCTCGCCCTCCACATACAGTATGCGCCTGGGTGCATCGACGACTCGCAGGATTCTGGGCTGGCGATTGTTGGCAGGCAGCGGATCGCTGGCGGCCACGGCACTGCCCTCATCCGGCAAGCGCTCGATACTGAATTCCAGTTGCCGAGTACCGCTCTCGCCGCTTGAAAAGCTCAGCGAATGAAGGCTTTCTCCCGCATCCGCCGGTAGCTGGATATCCTCCGCCGCCAGCAACTGGGTACCGGACATGACCCGCAAGCGTGCCAGACCGCCGGCCCCGTGAGACACACGGACACGAGCGATCAGCTCGGTATTTGGCTGGGCACTGTCCGGCATCAGTACATCACTGAGTTCCAGATCGTCAGGATCATCCGCTTGCCCGACCCCAACGGTATGCACCGGTATTCCGGCTGCCGCAAGAGACTGCCACCAGCGGCTATCGATACGATCGCTGTTGTCGGCACCGTCGGATACCAGCACCACCGCGGCCAGGGCCGCTTCACTGACCGTACCGAGAAGCTGGTCCAGGCCCGGTCCGATATTGGACCGCGGTGCAAGCGAATCGGCAGATAGCTCATCCACGGAGTCCACAGGCGTCAGGCTGTCGTCCAGACGATAGAGCTGCGCCGAGAATTCGTCGGCATTGTCGATGTCCAGATCCTGCAGTGCCTGCCGGCCCGCCTCGAAGCGTGCGGTACTCTCTGCCGAGGACAAGCCTGAGTCAGCAGCATCTCTCAGCGCCATGCTGCGCGATCCATCCAGCACCCAGGCAACCGTGTTCTCACCGCGCTCGGCCACCGAGACCTGCAGGACCGGCTGCCAGAGCATGGTCAGTATCACCACGGCCAGCAAGCCCTGCAGCACGGCAACCGTGCTACGCCGCCCCACGCCGAGATCACGTCGCCACAGCGAGACCACGATCAGCAGCACCAGGATCGCCATGCTCACAGGCAGAGCCCATAATGGCAGGCTGGAATCGAAGCCGAGCCTGGCCTGTTGCCACAGCTCTATCGGGTAGTTGAACAAGAGTTCGAACATCATTCAGTTACCAGTTGAACTCCGTGTGAAGGGATGGACGGCGAAAGCCCTGAGTTCACTATAATCGCTTGTGCCCGGTCTTGCCGTCTTGTCGCAGACTCGCGATGCTGCGCAGCAGGCTGCACTCTGGCGATCAAATACCGATGGCAAGCCCCTCTGCCGTCTGCACCGGCATGAATATGGCAATGACAGCATCGATGCACAGCGCCCTTTTGTCTGTCGGAAATCATCAGAACCCCGCCCGGACTGTCGTTGAATATACTGCCAAGCCTCGTCTGCTGACGCCGAGCCTGCACTGCACACCGGCAGGCAGGCTGACGTCTTTGCACACCTTTCGCTTTCTAGAGCATTGCAACAAGTGAATTGTTCCCTGAATCTGAAAACCCGTTACCTGAAAAAGGCATTCACACTTGCCCGGCCAGAACAAGCAATAACGGATCTGCAGCGACCGGTTACATGCATGTTACCTGCGCCGCGGAAGCCGGCGATTGACACTATCATTACTGTACATTGCTGATGGTGCGGAAAAGCACTTGAGCCTATACTTAAGTAAGGGTAGTCTGCGTTGACACCTCTGTCAGGCAGGCCGCATCACCAACTTCCCGGCCCCTGATAAACCACCCCGATTTCCAGGAGAAATAATGTCTAGACAAAACAGGCGGCTCAGACCGCTGGGAACCCTTGTGGGGTTTATCGGCCTCGCCGGACTGACCGGCGTCGCCCAGGCGGGAGGCTTTGCCTTGGTGGAGCATGGCGCCTCGGGCCTTGGTAATGCCTACGCCGGTGCCGCAGCCGTCAGTCACGATGGCTCCACCGTGTGGTTCAATCCGGCCGGCATGAGTCAGATCGAAGGGCGGCAAGTGATTGTCGGCGTACACCTGCTGACCACCGATACCCAATGGACGGACAATGGCACCACACTGGGTGCGGCTGTTGGCCGAGCCACCGCCTCCGGGCCGGATACTGCCGATGCCGGTACCACCTCAGCGCTGCCCAACTTCTACTACGTTGCCCCGATCAACGAGCAGTGGAGTTATGGTCTGAGTATCGGTGCGCCGTTTGGTTCCTCCACCGAATACGATTCCAACTGGAAAGGACGCTACACCACGGTGAAAAGCGGCCTGAGCGTCATCGATATCAACCCCGCCCTGTCCTACAGACTCTCCGACAAGGTCAGCCTCGGATTCGGCATCAGCGTCCAGCAACTCTCGGCCGAGCTCGGCAGCGCGGTCGATTCAGGCGCTGCCTGCCTGGGAATCGCTGCCAGAGATGACAACAGCATCACCTCAACCGATTGTATCAATGCAGGCCTGACCCCTGGCAATGTGAACAATGATGGCTATGGCGAGGTCACGGGCGACTCCACGGAGATCGGATTCAATCTCGGCGCCCTGTTCACACCAAACGACAAGCTCAAGATCGGTGTTGCCTACCGCCACTCGGTCGATCATGAAATCGACGGTGATGGCGATTTCACAACCCCCCAGAACCTTCAGGATGTCTTTGCCAGCAACACCGGTGATGATCCGCAAGGTCAATTCGTGACACAGAATTTTCTCACCGACTCCGATGCCACCGCAGAGGTGGATTTACCGGCGACGCTCTCCCTCTCCACTGCCTATCAGGCGACGCCCAAGGTACAGCTGCTCGGCGATATCACCTGGACGGGCTGGAGCTCACTCGAAGAGATCCGAGTGGTCTACGACAATCCGGCACAGGGCGATACCTTGTCAGTGCAGGAGTGGGAGGATGTGATGCGCTACTCTGCGGGTCTGAACTACACCCACAGCGACAAGCTGACACTGCGTGCCGGCGTGGCCTTCGACGAAGAAGCCATTCCCGATGCGACCCGTCGTACCGCGCGAATACCCGGAAATGATCGTACCTGGCTCTCGTTTGGTGCCGGCTACAACGTCAGCCAGCGTTTTTCCTTCGACGTCGGATATTCCCTGCTGATGCTCGATGAAACCCCCATTGATCACACCGACCCGGAATCCGAAGGTGTGGGCCAGGAAGTGCGCGGCACCTATGATTCACACGTCCATATCGTCGGCGCCCAGCTCAACTGGTCATTCAAATAAAGGCCCATGCACATGAAACACTACACTTCATTGGTTGCAGCGCCCCTGCTGTTGACCCTGGCTGCCTGCAGCAGCGATTCGAACTACGACTTCGACGGCAGCAAGGCTGAACTGGATGCCAACATCGCGGCAACAACCGAGCCACAGGCCCTGTTCAGCCCCGACCCTGCCAATCCTGTTCTGCCGTTTCCCAATAGCCTGTTTCTGCTCACCTCAACCGACGGTACGCTGGACTTGCCGCTGAGCGAAGGCGATGATGAGACCCTTGCCAACCCGCGAGTCGCACTGAATCAGCTGGATGGTTTCTCCACGGTTGCTCCCATCAGCACGACCATCAGTGAAGCGCTGGATCCAGCCACCCTTGTCATCGGTGACACGATCCGCGTATTCGAGGTATCAACGGTGCAGGCCGTGGGTGTCACGGGCGTACTGTCGGAAATCTCGGATCCGCGTCTGATGGCGGCCACCTCCATTGGCAACCAACTGGTGCTGATTCCCACCGTGCCCCTGAATCCCAAGAGCGACTACATGGTGGTTCTGACCAGCGGTATCACGGATGTGGATGGCAATGCCCTGGAGGCCAGTCTGACCTATGACCTGCTGAAGGGTGAGCAGGCGCTGGGGCTGCCCGAGACCGATGCAGCCAGGTTGCAGGAACTGACGCTGATGGACGATCCCGATGAGGCCGAACAGGCAGAACTCGCGGCACTTACAGCTCGCGCGCAGACACTGGGACAACTCGAATTGCTGCGCGGGGCCACCGGCTCTCAGCTGGCCGCGGCGCAGGCCGCTGCCGGTATCGATGCCTCCGATGTCGCCCTCACCTGGGTCTTCAGAACGCAATCGACCCGCGAAGTGCTGCAGGCCGCGCAGGATCAATCCGGCAGCAGTGTGCTGCGCTTGGGTAATTCCGGACAGACCAGTCCGGCCGGTGGCAAGGCCGACATCTACATCGGTTCTCTGGAGCTGCCGTACTACCTGACAGCCCTGGCCGACGAGGCTGATGTCAGTGACGCAGACGATGTCTCCGAGGTGCTCAACAGTTTCTGGAAGAATGCCGACGGCAATGTGGTCGGTACGTTCAATGATTCACTGACGCCCGATTACGCACCGGTGCTGACCTCCACGGAGACCATTCCGGTTCTGATGACTGTGCCCAATGCCAATTCGGCCAGCGGCGGCAACATGCCGGCAGACGGCTGGCCGGTCACCATCTTTCAGCACGGCATCACCGGCAATCGCTCCTTCATGCTGGCGGTTGCCGATGCCATGGCCGATGCCGGCCGTGCCGTCATTGCCATTGATATGCCTCTGCACGGTTTGACAGACCCGACCAACCCCCTGCACGCGGTCAACTCGCCATTCGGGGTGCATGAACGTACCTTCGATGTCGACCTGGCAACCAATCCGCTGGAAGACGGTACAGAAGTGGAAGATACCGGTCCGGACGGGCTGGCAGACACCTCTGGCAAGTACTTCATCAATCTGCAGAACCTGGCCAATTCCCGCGACAATCTGCGCCAGTCGGTTGCCGATCTGTTTGCTCTGAAAGCCAGTCTGACGTCTGCGCAAGTAGAGGGTGTGAGCTTCAATGCCGGCAACCTGAACTTCGTTGGTCATTCGCTTGGCGGGATCGTCGGTACGGTCATGCTGTCGTTCGACAACAGTTTCCAGAGCGCCACTCTGGGCATGGCCGGCGGTGGCATTGCCCAGCTGCTGGCCAATTCGGATACCTTCGCACCCATCATCAATCAGGGCCTGCTGGACGGCGCCGGCATCGAGACCGGTTCGGCCGACTACAACACCTTCCTGACCGTGGCCCAGACGCTTCTGGATTCCGGCGATCCGATCAATCATGCGGCTACCCTGGCTCAGTCGGGCTCGACGCAGTTGCACATGATCGAAGTGCTGGACGATGCAGTCATTCCCAACAATGTGGCCACCGCGCCGCTGGCCGGCACCGACCCACTGGCCCGTCAACTCGGTCTGACGCAGATCGTCGACAGTTCATCCACCGGTGGACTGGTCAAGTTCTCGGTGGGGAATCACGCCTCGCTTCTCAGCCCGGCGGCCAGTGCGGCTGCAACGGTCGAGATGCAAACCCAGACAGCCACCTTTGCCGCATCACAGGGAACGCAATTGCCTGTTACCGACAGCACGGTCATTGCTCCTCTACCGTAGTCGGCAGCGCTACTTAAGCCGGGCGTCAGGGAAGACGCCCATCTGACCGCTGAGTCGGACAGCATCTGATCGCTGTGGCCATCGACTCGCTGATTCACACAAGACACCACACCCCGGGCCCGCTGGCATCGATTGCCGTGCGGGCCTTCTTATTTCACCACAAAGAAGAGGCCTTCACCATGAAACACACCCCGGGAAGCACCCTGAAATGGCTGCTGCTGCTCGTAGCATTGCTCCACCTGCCAGCGCAGGCTGCCAAGGTCGCCGGCAAGTCACTCGATGACACGATTACCATTGGTGAACAGACGGCAAGCTATCAGGGCGCAGGCGTTCGCAAGAAACTGTTCATCAAGCTCTACGTGGGCAGCCTGTATCTGGCCTCCCCCACCACGGACGCGGCCAGCATCGTCGACGCCGATGAGGCGATGGCGATACGGCTTGATATCCTCTCGGATCTGCTGACTCGCAAGAAGCTGGTTGAAGCGCTCGATGAAGGTTTTGCCAAGTCCACCGGCGGCAACACGCAGGCCATCCAGCCGCAGATCGATCAGATGCTGAGCTTCATGCAGGACAAGATCGAACCGGGCAGTCGCTACACGCTGGCCTACGAGCCCAGTGTGGGAACCCATATCCACCGCAATGGCGAGAAACTGACAACCATCGAAGGTCTGGCCTTCAAACAGGCGCTTTTCGGCATCTGGCTGTCCGACAACCCGGCCCAGAAGTCACTCAAGGCGGCCATGCTCGGTAATTGACGTGTTTCGGCGGATCGAATGCCGAGCGTGGCACTCGATCCGCCGCTTGCCGAGCGACTGCCCGAACATCCAGCCGAGCTTTCACCCGAGCTTTCACCCGAGCTTTCACCCGAGCTTTCACCCGAGCTTTTACCCGAGCTTTTACCTGGTTACGAGCAATCTCGTGAAAGCCTCAGGCGCCCTGGCGAACATCGTTGGGGAAGTCATCCACCTGGATGACGGTGTTGACCGCCGCTGCCGCCTTGCCCAGCAGGTCTGCTTCGTCGGAGGTGAGCACACCCTCGCTGGCCAGTTGCTGCAACCAGGCTTCATGTTCCTGCTCGATGGGTCGGGCCAGACCGCTGGCCTTGAGCTTGCGTTCGGCATCCTCGGCTGCCAGCACCGCCTTGAGCGCATGTTCGATGGAGCCGGTGACATCGGATGGATCATCGCTGACGAAAACGCCTTCGGTCAGGCGATCCCGTGCCGCTGATTCGTCCAGCAGGATTCTTGCGCATGCCTGTGTGAGACGATCATTGGGTGTGCGATAGCGGCGTCCCAGCGGAAAGACGATACCGCGCAGCAGCAGCCCGACAGGGGTACTGGGGAAGTTGCGCAGAATCTGGTCCAGCGCCACCTGCGTCTCGAACAGCGCATTGCGAACCGACCATTCGAGCAACGGCTGATCCTCTGCCGGCCGGCCCGTATCCTCGAAGCGCTTGAGCACCGCCGACGCCATGTACATATGCATCAGGCCATCGGCAAAACGGCCTGACAACATTTCCTTGCGCTTGAGTCCGCCACCGAGAAACAGCATCGCGAAATCTGCCAGAAAGGAATACGCAGAACTCATTCGCGCAAGACGCCGGTAATACTTGGTGTTCTCGCCGGCTTGCGGTGCCGGGGCAAACGCGCCCTTGGTCAAGCCGTGAAACAGGGACCGACAGCCATTCTGGATGGCGTAGCCCACATGCCCCATCAGTGCCTCGTCGAAGCTCTCCAGCGCTTCCTGTTGATTGGGCTGTGATGCCGCCGATATCTCATCCATCAACCAGGGATGGCAACGAATGGCGCCCTGCCCGAAAATGATCAGACTGCGGGTCAGTATGTTCGCCCCTTCCACCGTGATACCCACCGGAATGGCCTGATAAGGCCGGCCCAGGAAGTTGCCCGGGCCCATGCAGATGCCCTTGCCACCGATGATGTCCATGCCGTCGTTGAGCACGGTTCGCATGCCTTCGGTGTTGTAGTACTTCAGGATGGCGGAGACGACAGACGGCTTTTCACCCTGATCCAGAGCCGCACAGGTGAGCCGACGACCTGCATCCATCGTGTAGGTCAGACCGGCGATTCTGCCCAACGCCTCTTCGATGCCTTCGAACTTGCCGATGGGCAGATTGAACTGCTTGCGAACCCGCGAATAGGCGCCGACAAAACGTGAGGTCGCCTTGCCCGATGCCACGCCATTGGAAGGCAGGGAAATGCCGCGCCCGACCGAGAGCGATTCCATCAGCATGCGCCATCCCTGCCCCAGCATGGGCTGCCCACCGATGATCCAGTCCATGGGAATGAAGACGTCCTTGCCGCTGTTGGGCCCGTTCATGAAGGCCTGATTGAGCGGAAAATGACGACGGCCGATATTCACCCCTTCGGTGGACGTCGGTATCAGGGCGCAGGTTATGCCCAGATCTTCCTCATCACCCAGCAGCTTGTCCGGATCGTAGGCCTTGAAGGCAAGGCCCAGCAAGGTGGCAATCGGGCCCAGCGTGATGTAACGCTTGTTCCAGGTCACCCGCAGACCGAGTACCTCTTTGCCCTCGTGCTGACCCTTGCAGACGATGCCATAGTCGGGCATCGCACCGGCATCGGAACCGGCTGACGGACCGGTCAATGCAAAACAGGGAATCTCCTCTCCGACGGCCAGTCTTGGCAGGTAGTAGTCTTTCTGCTCTTCGGTGCCATAGTGCAGCAACAACTCGGCGGGTCCCAGAGAATTGGGCACCATGACACTGACCGCACCGGTCACGCTGCGCGTTGCCAGCTTGGTGACCACCTCGGAGTGCGCCATGGCAGAAAATCCCAGGCCACCATAGGACTCGGGGATGACCATGCCCAGAAAACGCTGCTCCTTGATATATTGCCAGACATCGGCCGGCAGATCATTCAGCTCATAGGTGATCTGCCAGTCATCCATCATGCTGCACAGAGTATCTGCCGGACCGTCGACAAAGGCCTGCTCGGCGGCGGTCAGTGTCGCTTCCGGGTAGCTGTTGAGCTTCTCCCAGTCGGGCGAGCCACGGAACAGTTCCGCTTCCCACCAGACCGTACCGGCGTCGATGGCGGCCCTTTCGGTATCGGACATCGGTGGCAACACCACCTTGACATATTTCAGGATGGGCAGACTGAAGAAGCGGTGTCGCAGGCTGCGCACATTGAACAGCACGGCCACGGCAATGAACAGAACGACGAGGATGAAGCCTGCCAGACCGGAGAGGAAGCCGAGCACGGAGGCCAGCACCAGAATACCGGCACCGGCAAGCGTTGCCAGTGGCAGGCTGAGTCGATGCCGGGAAACCACGAACAACGTCAGTGCCAGAACCACCAACCAGAAGACAATGCCCATCAGTATGAACTCCATGAAACGTAATACAGCGTTGCAAAGGTATTGGACAAGCACCGCTCGTGCCGTGCTGGCAGTGAGCAACTCGGCATCAAGTGCCCATCTCACAGCTTACTGCCAAAACACCTGCTTTTCCATGCCGTACGCACTCTTGTACGACTTGCCCTGTTTTCGGCAGTTCCCGCCGGTTCATGAGCGCAGGCGATCTGCGAAATCCGTTATAGTCTGCGATCCCTTACGGCTACGACACTGGCCCGCAGCACAGGCGATCCCCACCCCATGGAATCAATGACCTCAGCGTATCGCAGTATCCTCGAATCCGTCGGTGAGGATGTCTCACGCGATGGGCTGCGTGATACCCCCGAACGTGCCGCCAAGGCCATGGAATTCCTGACACGCGGGTATCACCAGACCCTCGAGGAAGTGGTCAACGGGGCCATTTTCGAATCCGACAGTGACGAGATGGTCATCGTGCGCAACATAGAGCTGTATTCGCTGTGCGAGCATCATCTGCTGCCCTTCATCGGCAAGTGTCATGTGGCCTACCTGCCGCGCGGCAAGGTCATCGGTCTGTCCAAGGTCGCACGCATTGTCGACATGTATGCGCGGCGACTGCAGATTCAGGAATCGCTGACCAAGCAGATCGCCACGGCCGTGCTGGAGGTGACCGGTGGCATCGGGGTTGGGGTCATCATTGAATCGCAGCACATGTGCATGATGATGCGTGGCGTCCAGAAGCAGAACTCCTCCATGACCACCTCGGCCATGCTCGGACGTTTTCGTTCCGACATCAATACGCGCAACGAGTTTCTGTCACTGGTTCGCGACTGAGTACCGGGCGACTCAGCCGGGAACCTCCTCCGAGTCGTCGGCCCCCAGCTGCAACTGCCACAAGTCGGCATACAGACCGCCGGCGTTCAGCAATTGATCGTGTGTGCCCTGTTCGACCACTCGGCCCGCATCCAGCACGATGATCTGATCGGCATCGACGACGGTCGACAGGCGGTGGGCAATGACCAGCGAGGTGGCGCGCCGGGCGACCGCATTCATGCCCTCGAGGATGGCCTGTTCACTGCGTGTATCCAGACTGGACGTGGCCTCATCGAAGATGATGATGGGCGGATCCTTGACCACCACCCTGGCAATGGCCATGCGCTGCTTCTCGCCCCCGGAGAGCTTCAGGCCACGCTCACCCACCACGGTATCGTAGCCTTCGGGCAATTCGTTGATGAAGGTCTGCAGATTGGCCCGACGCGCCGCCTCGGCTACTCGTTCCTCATCGGCTTCCGGGTGGGCATAGGCCAGGTTGTAGCGGATGGTGTCGTTGAACATCACCGTATCCTGCGGCACGACACCCAGGGCCTCTCGCAGGCTGGACTGCGTGCAATCGCGCACATCCACTCCGTCGATCAGTACCTGCCCCTTGTCGACATCATAGAAGCGAAACAACAGACGCGACAGCGTCGATTTGCCCGCTCCCGAAGGTCCGACCACGGCGACCTTGCTGCCCGGTTCCACGGTAAAACTGACGCCACGCAGAATGGGTCTTTCGGGCAGATAGGAAAACTCGACATCACGGAACTCGATTCGGGCCTGTTCGACAACCAGAGGCCGGGCATCGGGCTTGTCCTGAATCTGCGGTGTCCGCTCCAGCAACCGCAGCACCAGATCCATATCAGCCAGGGAGTACTGCAGGCCGCGATACACCACCCCGAGGTAGTTGAGCGGGACAAACAGCTGCAGCATCATGGCGTTGATCAGCACGATGTCACCCAGTGTGATGGTCTGATTGGCCACATCACGCACCGCCAGCATCATGATCAGCGTGACGCCGATCGAGACAATGGCTGCCTGGCCGAAGTTCAGGGTCGACATCGTCACCTGACTCTTGACGCCGGCATCCGCCCAATCATTCATGTGGGCATCGTAGGCTGCGATTTCCCGCTTTTCATTGTTGAAATACTTGACGGTCTCGTAGTTCAGCAGACTGTCGACGGCGCGGCCACTGGCCAGCGAATCCAGACGATTCATCTCGTGCCGGAACTGCATGCGCCAGCCGGAGAAGAACAGCGTGAAGGCCACATAGACCACGACGGTACCGAACACCACCGCCGTGTATTGCCAGCCATACCCCCCGAGCAGGATGGCCGCCACCAACAGGAACTCGGCGGCCGTCGGCACGATGTTGAACACCAGCAGATTGACGATCGAGCTGAGGCTGCTGGTACCGCGCGACAGGTCCTTGGCGATACTGCCGGTACGCCGCTCCAGATGAAAGGCCAGAGACAGATCATGCAATTGCGTCAGAACCTGTCGGGAGAGTTTCTGCATGGCGCGGTAGCGCACACGGGCGAACAGAGAATCGCGAAGCTCGGTGAACAGGGAGCTGCACATGCGCAGCAGGCCATAGGCCGCTACCAGACCCAGAGCCACCAGCAGAACATCGTCGCTGCCGACATTGACCGAATCCACCAGGGTCTCGGCCGAATTCGTGTCGACGATCTCGCCAGCATTTTCATCCAGGGTATTGATGATGCGCTTGAGCACCAGTGGCACAGCCACGATGGCCAGTTTGCTGAGCATCAGAAAGCCCAGGGCCACCAGCACTCGACCACGGTATTCCCACAGATACGTCGAGAGCTTCTTCAGATTCTCGATGTCACGGCGATTGCTGTGTGGTGCCTCTTCACGACCCGCCATCAGGCGGTGCGCCGAACGTTATCGACCACGTATTCCAGAGCCTGATCCACCAGCGCCACGGCATCGGTAGTCTTGCCCGCATGCTCGCTGATATGCCGCCGCCACAGACGTGCTCCGGGCACCTCCTGAAACAGGGATACCAGATGCCTGCTCAATGCACTGGTGCGGACTCCCTGATCGATCCAGGTCTGCATGTAGCGTGCATAGGCACGCGCCACCGCCGCCAGCGAATCGGTGTCTGATCCTCCCGGCAAGCCACCGGGCAGATCCGCAAAGATGCGCTGATCGGCCTCGGCCAGAATGGCCGGGCTGTAATAGGCTGCTCGCCCGATCATCACCCCGTCCACCTGCTGCAGATGTTGCACTGCGGCGTCGAGACTGTCGATACCGCCATTGATGCTGATGTGCAGTTGCGGAAAGGCCTGTTTGAGCCGATAGACGTATTCGTATCGCAATGGCGGAATGCTGCGATTCTCCTTCGGGCTGAGGCCGTCGAGCCAGGCCTTGCGGGCATGGACCGTGAAATAACGGCAGCCGCTTTCAGCCACCTTCTCGACAAACGATTCCAGCGCCTCGTAGCTGTCATCCCGATCGATGCCCAGGCGGCACTTGACCGTGACGGGTATGTCCACCGCCTGCTGCATGCCGGCCACCACATCACGCACCAGCTGCGGTTCGGCCATCAGGCAGGCACCAAAACGTCCGGCTTTGACCCTGTCACTGGGACAGCCGACGTTCATGTTGATTTCCTCATAGCCCCACTCGGCACCGATCGCTGCTGCCTGCGCCATCTCCGCCACATCCGAGCCACCCAGCTGCAGTACCACGGGGCTCTCCGACGCGTCTCGACCCAGCAGATAGGGTCGATCCCCGTGGATCACGGCCTTGCAGGTGAGCATTTCGGTATACAGCAGCGTGTGCCGCGTCAGCAGACGCGCCAGATGCCGGTAATGGCGATCGGTAAGCTCCATCATGGGAGCCACGACCAGTCTCCGGTGAGCAGGATCGAAAGGTTCAGGCATACGGTTCGGGGGTCATTGCTGGCAGACTCTAGCGCCAACGAGGGCGATCACGGTAGTCCTTGACCGCCCATTATAGCCTCAGCTGTGCCTGCCCACTGCCGCAGCAGCGCGCAGTGCCTGTCATTTGCCGCTTGCGTCACGACATCGCCGGCGCGACGGGATGATCAGCGCCGGGATCGACCGTTGCCGCTGCCACCCGCACCTCGCCTGCGTGCGCAAGGCTGGACATCGCGCCAGCACACGGTTTTTCACGGCCAACACGACGCCGGCCAGTGGAGAGCCGATCTGGCCGCCCGATCAGTGCGAGCGTTTCAGCAGTTGCTGCGACCCGATGCGTCTGGCGAAGACATCGCTGGCGCACCCCTCTTCCAGACACTGTGCCATCAGTTGCTGCTGCGACAGCGGTGCCAGACCATTGACCGGCGGCTCAAGCTCCATGTTCGCCGGAAAGGGGTAGGCTTCGCCGCAGGCTTCTATGACCTGACGTGTCTGCCTGGGATGCCAGCCTTCGCTGCTGATCAGCTGATGCAGCACCGGATACAAGGCGACACTCATGCGTGCCTTGTCCAGCAATTCCATGGTGCGTCCGTACATCGAACCGGCCTGCACCAGGTTGGCAAACCGGTCCCTGTCAGTGGTTCGGTTCTCACCAGCAGCGTGGAAGACTGCCGGGTTGAAGAACAGCATGTCCCCTTTCTGCAAGGCGATCTGTGCATGACGCGTGTCAAACAGCTCGATGCATTCGTGGCGTTCGGCGGCCAGATAGCCCGGCAGGAACTGCTGCGAGAACGGCAGTACCTTGGTAGGTCCGGATTCGAGCGGCATGTCTGAATGGGCGATCGCTCCCTGCAGAGTCAGCATCGGCGACATGGCATGCACATGTGCCGGATACTGGCGCAGCTGTTCGGGCGTCTGGAAACCCATGTGATAGTCACGATGACAGTGCTGGGCCTGACCGCCGGGATGGACGATATTGCCCTGCGTGGTGATCTGATAACCCGGACCCAGCCAGGCACGACACATCAGACTCATCACATCATTCGCGTTGTAACGGGCAAAGAGCTCCGGTGCGTGCAGGCAGAGCTTCTCGTGCGCATTCCACAGCCGGGTATTGGTGCCGCGAGGCGCGAAATGGTCCGCGCCACTGCCACTGGCACGTTCTGCCTCGATGATCGACTCGAACACGGCAGTCACCTGGTCCAGCATGCCTCTGTCTGCCACGGCATTTCTGATCAGGACCACGCCGGCGCCCCGGCTCAGGGTCTGTGCCCACTCGGATTGCAGCGCAAGGACCTGCGCACTTGCGCCGTCCTCTTCACCTGCAGCTTCGCGCACCAGTCCGCCGTCGTAGACCGGTATCTGACTGATGATCTCCGAGGCCAGCGGCACATCAGCGGGATCGGTCTGCTGCTGGCACAACGCCTCCAGCGCCGAAAAATCGATGGATGACTCATCCAGCCATACCGCCGGATCATGCTCACTGGACCTGCCCATCTCCAATACCCTCGAATGATGCTCCCAACGCCTACAATGCACTCATATGCATAAGGGGTAAAGCACTTTACCGAGTATATGCCACCCCGGCGGCAATCAGCCCTCGGCTGTCATGACCGCAGCCGAGCGGCTACAATGCGTTGTCATCCAACGATCCATACACGGAGAATAGTCCCTTGAAAACACGTGCGGCAGTCGCTTTTGAAGCAGGAAAACCCCTGGAGATCGTGGAAGTGGATCTGGATGGTCCAAGAGCCGGTGAGGTACTGGTCGAGATCAAGGCCACCGGTCTGTGCCACACCGATGAATTTACCCGATCGGGCGCAGACCCCGAAGGTGCCTTCCCGGCAATTCTCGGGCATGAGGGTGCCGGTGTGGTAGTGGAGGTCGGACCTGGCGTGACCAGTCTGGAACCGGGCGATCACGTCATACCGCTGTACACACCGGAATGCCGCGAGTGCGAATATTGTCTGAACCCCAAGACCAATCTGTGTCAGAAAGTACGCTCTACCCAGGGCCAGGGCCTGATGCCCGACGGCACGTCGCGGTTTTCCTACAAGGGCACGCCCATCCTGCACTACATGGGTTGCTCAACGTTCTCCAATTACACCGTATTGCCCGAAATTGCGCTGGCCAAGGTTCGCAAGGACGCCTCTTTCGAGAAGATCTGCTACATCGGCTGCGGCGTGACCACGGGAATCGGTGCCGTCATGTTCACGGCCAAGGTCGAGCCGAACTCCACGGCCGTGGTATTCGGTCTGGGCGGTATCGGCCTGAATGTCATCCAGGGCCTTCGCATGGTCGGTGCCAGGCAGATCATCGGGGTCGACATGAACCCTGCCAAGGAAGCGGTCGGTCGCAAGTTCGGCATGACCGATTTCGTCAACCCGAAGGATCTCGGTGACGACCTGGTCGGCCATCTGGTTGAGCTGACAGGCGGCGGAGCAGACTATTCCTTCGAATGCATCGGCAATGTGGATGTCATGCGAGCAGCGCTGGAGTGTTGTCACAAGGGCTGGGGCGAGAGCATCATCATCGGCGTCGCCGGTGCCGGTCAGGAAATCAAGACGCGTCCATTCCAGCTGGTAACCGGCCGCTCCTGGCGCGGTACCGCCTTCGGTGGCGCACGGGGTCGTACCGATGTGCCGAAGATTGTCGACATGTACATGGACGGTCGCATCGACATCGACAGCCTCATCACGCATACCATGCCGCTGGAAGACATCAACAAGGGCTTCGACCTGATGCATTCGGGCGAAAGCATCCGAGGTGTGGTGCTCTACTGATGGAAACCGTATCCAGCTGGAAGAGCTTCGACGGCACACTCTCTGTTCATGAGCATGCCAGTGCCGTGTGTCAATGCCCAATGCAGTTTGCGGTCTACACACCGCCGCAAGCAGGCCCGGACGCCCGTGTGCCGGTCATCTGGTACCTGTCCGGCCTGACCTGCAACTGGTCCAATGTCATGGAGAAGTCAGGTCTGCAGCGTATAGCCGCAAGGCTGGGTGTCATGGTCATTGCCCCGGATACCAGTCCACGTGGTGCGGAGGTTCCGGACGATGAGGCCTACGATCTGGGACAAGGTGCGGGCTTCTACCTCAGTGCAAGCCAGGCCCCCTGGTCGACGCATTACCACATGGACCGCTATATCGTGGAGGAACTGTCGGAGCTGGTGTTCGATCGTTTCCCGGCCGCGGACCGGCAACGCCAGGGCATCATGGGGCACTCCATGGGGGGCCACGGTGCGCTGACCCTGCACCTGAAGCATCCGGATGTCTATCGGTCGGTATCAGCACTCTCCCCCATCACGGCGCCCATGCAAGTGCCCTGGGGTGAAAAGGCCTTCACGGCCTACCTGGGCGATGATCGCAGTCAATGGGCTGAATACGATGCCTGTGAACTGGTCGCAACACGAGCGAGCAAGGCGCAGATTCTGATCGATACCGGCGATGCCGATCCGTTTCTCGACGAACAACTTCGCCCGCAATTGTTCATCGATGCGTGCGAGGCGGCGAAACAGGCGTTAAACTATCGCATGCAAGGTGGCTACGATCATTCCTACTGGTTCATTGCCAGTGTCATCGAAGATCATCTCGAACATCATTGTTCCGTTTTGGGAGGGTAGTTTCACCACAACTCGACCTTGTCGGCCTCCAGTCACAACCAGAAGATGACGGAGGCCGGTCTTTCTCTGTTCCCGACAAGCTGGTTTGATAGCCATCAGTATCTCGCGTAAAGTCGGTTTTGGCGGCGCTCATGCCCCGCACTTCTCACAGGAACTCCATGTCGCCAACCACCGATTCGCCGAGTATCGCCTTCGACAACAGCTATGCGGCGCTTCCCCCTGAATTCTACCAACGCCTCGATCCCACCCCTGTCAGTCAGCCCGAGCTGATTGCCGTCAACGAGACGCTGGCGAGGGAGCTGGGTATCGATCCGGCAATGCTGCGCAGCCCGGACGGCATCCAGATGCTGGCGGGCAATCGAATACCCGATGGTGCCGCGCCACTGGCGATGGCCTACGCCGGTCATCAGTTCGGCAACTGGGTACCGCAGTTGGGCGATGGCCGCGCCATCCTGCTGGGCGAAGTCATGGACCGGCATGGTGTCCGCCAGGACATCCAGCTCAAGGGTGCAGGTCCGACTGCCTTTTCCCGAGGTGGTGACGGTCGTAACTGGATCGGCCCGGTCTTGCGCGAATATGTCGTCAGCGAAGCCATGGCCGCATTGGGTGTACCGACCACACGCGCACTGGCTGCCATCAAGAGCGGTGATCATGTCTTGCGCGAGCAGGGTCCACTGCCCGGCGCCATTCTCACACGTGTCGCCAGAAGCCACATCCGGGTGGGCACCTTTCAGTATTTCACGGCGCGTCAGAACCGGGAAGCCGTCGAGCAGTTGATGCACTATGTCATCGACAGACACTATCCGGACGCTGCGCAGGCGCAGAATCCGGCATTGGCGCTACTGGATGCGGTGATCGATGCGCAGGCCGCATTGATCGCTCACTGGCAGTCCATCGGATTCATCCATGGCGTCATGAACACCGACAATTCATCCATCACCGGTGACACCATCGATTATGGCCCCTGCGCGTTCATGGATACCTATGCTGCCGACAAGGTCTTCAGTTCGATAGACCGTGGAGCGCGCTACGCCTACCAGAATCAACCACGGATCGCACAGTGGAATCTGGTCAATTTTGCTCAGTGTCTGCTGCCCTTCTTCGATGAAGACAAGGAAGAAGCGGTACGTCTGGCACAGGAATCCATCAACCGCTTCGATGAACGCTTCATCGGCTACTATCTGAGCCGCATGCGGGCCAAGCTTGGCTTGGTCGATGAGAAGGATGAGGATCTGACGCTTGTCAGCTCACTGCTGGAGCTGATGCAGACTCATTCACTGGATTTCACGTTGACCTTTCGTCAGTTGAGCAAGCGTTCCGCTACCGACCCCTTTGCACCGGGCGGCAGCCTGCACGACTGGCACCGTAGCTGGCAGCGACGGGTCGGCGAAGAGCCGGCGGCGCTGGACGCCGCCACGCAACTGATGCAGCGCAGCAATCCGGTCATCATTCCGCGGAATCACCAGGTGGAATCGATGATTGATGCGGCGGTGAAGGATGGCGACTTCGCCCCTTTCGAGGCGCTGCTCGACGCGGTCACCCGCCCCTTTGACGAAGCCCATGAACAGAGTGACCTTGCCACGCCACCGGCCCCCGACGAGGTAGTCACACAGACCTTCTGCGGAACCTGAGGCTGCGCGGCCATTTGCTGCACCATCCAGTCAGCCTTGCGCAGGCATGGAAGCCTGCGCAACGGAACCTGTCAATGCTTTACGAACACGGAAGTTTGCTGACCCGGAGCTGTTCAGCTCTTCAGGCGCTCGCAAGCTTGCGGGACGCGGTGCGTTTCAAGCCTCCACGAGCACCGAGCTCTGCAGCGAGTTGCCGAGTACCCTGACAGCGTTGTTCATGCCGGAACTGATACTGGCAGGCAGCGAGGCGGTATCCACTTTCTGACCGTTGATACCCGCGGCCGTATTGACCACCACCGCGCAACAGGCATAGGCCAGGCCCAGCTCGGCGGCCAATGCGGCTTCGGGCATGCCGGTCATGCCGACAATGGTGCAACCATCGGCCGCCATGCGACGAATCTCGGAGGCAGTTTCCAGTCTCGGCCCTTGCGTCACGCCATAGACCCCCTCCTCGACCACATTCAAGCCGTCGGTGGACTTTGCGCCAGCGATCAGTGCCGAGCGCAGATTGTCATCATAGGGATAGCTGAAGTCGATGTGCTCGACCGGATCATCACCACCATCGAAGAACGTGCTCTCGCGGGCATAGGTGTAATCGATGATCTGATCGGGTATGACGATCGTGCCGACCGAGCAGCGCTCGCAAATACCACCCACGGCTCCGACGGCCAGGATGCGCTTGATACCGACGCTGTGCAGCGCCCAGATGTTGGCGCAGTAGTTGATACGGTGCGGCGGAATTCGGTGCGTACTGCCATGGCGAGCCAGAAAGGCGACTTGCCGGCCACCGAGCTCACCGAACACGATCGGGCAAGACGGGGCCCCATAGGGCGTCTTGACCATTTCGCGGCGAGTGACCGTCAACCCGTCCATTCGAGTCAGTCCGGTACCACCGATGATTGCCAGAGTCGTCATTACTGAGGTCCTTGAGATGAGTCGCCGGGTTCGGATAACAACACCGAAGCCATGGCGGCGATGCCTTCTTCACGGCCACAGAAACCGAGGTGTTCCGTGGTCGTGGCCTTGACATTGATTCGTGACAGATCCATTTGCAAGTCTGCGGCCAGCACCTCGCAGATGGCGCCGATATGGGGCCCCAGCTTGGGCAACTGGGCGATCAGCGTGGCATCCAGGCTGGTGCATTGCAGACCCCGTTGCCGCAATTGCGCCATGACCCGGCGCAACAGATCGCGACTGTCAGCCCCTTCCCATTCCGGGTCCGTATCGGGAAAGTGCCGACCGATATCGCCGAGGCCTGCGGCACCCAACAAGGCATCGCTGATGGCATGCAGCAGCACATCCCCGTCGGAATGGGCGAGAAATCCGCGGTCGAAATCGATTTTCACACCACCGATCATCAGGTGATCGCCTTCCATGAAGGCATGCACGTCAAATCCGGTTCCGATTCTCATGAGTCGCTCTGAGGAGTGGCAAGAAGTAATGCGGCCAGTGCCAGGTCTGCCGGGCGTGTGACTTTCAGATTGGGTTGCAGGGCCTCGACCAGCAGCGGCTCATGCCCAAGGCTTTCCATGGCTGATGATTCATCCGTGATGCTGCCGGCCAACGATGCGGACTGAGTAGCCGTATGCAGTGCCTCGAACAGCTCCCCTGCGCGAAACATCTGCGGTGTCTGCGCCTGCCAGAGCTTGTGCCGGCTGACCGTCTGTTCTACACGGTAATCAGAATCTGCCCGCTTGAGCGTGTCATGGACCGGAGTGGCCAGCAGGCCGCCTACCGCACCACTGTTGTAGACAGCGTCTGTCAGGCGTTTGATATCCGACACGCTGACCAGAGGCCGAGCGGCATCATGCACCAGCACCCAAGCCGACTCCGGAGCCTGTTCAAGCACGAAGCGCAAACCAGCCAGAACCGAATCTGCGCGAGTCTTGCCGCCGATGGTCGCATGAACGCGTGCGTCGAGACCGGCACTGACCGATGACCAGTGCTCATCGCCCTCGGACAGGGAGACCACGATGCCATCCACGTCCTGAACGTCCAGCAGACGCGTCAGGGTGTGTTGCAGCATGCTGTGCTCACCGATGGTGACATACTGCTTCGGCAGCGCACTGCCCATGCGTACGCCTTGACCGGCGGCAGGTACCACCATCCACAGGGCATCATTCATGGATCGATGGTTCCTGGTTGATCGGCCAGAGGCGTCAGTGGTCTGGCACGGACACCCTGTTCCAGCACGAATTGATAGAACGTCTCGTCCTTGTCGATCATGCCCAGTTCGGCACGGGCACGTTCTTCGATGGCTTCCAGACCACTCTTCAGATCGGCCACCTCGGCCGCCAGGGCCTGATTACGCAGACTCAGGCGCTGTACCTCGGCCTGGGAGGCGCGCGCCTGCTCGCGCAAGCGCCAGACTTCCTGCAGACTGCCGTCGCCGAACCACAGACGAATCTGCAGGGCGATCAGCAAGGCCACCAGAAGTCCCAGTAGTACCTTCATCGTACGGTCGAAGGCAAGGCTGAAAGCAGGCGTTGTGGAACGTGCACGAAGTTGCGGCCCTGACGGGCCGCGGGTTTCCAGTGAGGCAGACAACTAGGCACTACAGCGTCTGATTGAAGGCCGATGCGCCGGGATAGACAGCACGGTCACCCAGATGCTCTTCGATGCGCAGCAGCTGATTGTACTTGGCAATGCGATCGGAACGAGACAGGGAGCCGGTCTTGATCTGCTTGGCATTGGTGGCCACGGCCAGATCGGCAATGGTGGTGTCTTCGGTCTCGCCCGAACGGTGAGAGGTGACTGTGGTGTAGCCTGCCTTGTGAGCCATGCGAATGGTCTCCAGAGTTTCCGACAAGGTGCCGATCTGGTTGACCTTGATCAGGATCGAGTTGGCGATGCCCTGCTCGATGCCGCGTGCCAGAATCTTCGGGTTCGTGACAAACAGATCGTCACCCACCAGCTGGATGGAATCATTCAGACGTTCCGACATGATCTTCCAGCCATCCCAGTCGCCTTCATCCAGACCGTCTTCAATGGAGATGATCGGGTAGCGATCGACCCAGTCGGCCAGATAGTCGACAAAACCGGCAGCATCGAATTCCCGACTCTCGGATGCCAGATTGTAGACACCCTTCTTGTAGAACTCGGAACTGGCCACATCCAGCGCCAGATAAACATCCTTACCAGCCTCATAGCCCGCTTTCTCGATGGCCACCAGAATGGTTTCCAGCGCCTCTTCATTGGACGACAGATTGGGGGCAAAACCGCCTTCATCACCGACGCTGGTGTTCATGCCACGATCGTTCAGAACGCCGCGCAATGAATGGAAGATCTCGGCACCACAGCGCAGCGCCTCACGAAAGGAGCTTGCACCGACGGGCATGATCATGAATTCCTGCAGATCGACACTGTTGTCGGCATGCGAGCCACCGTTGATGATGTTCATCATCGGCACCGGCAGGTTGACGGCCTCTTCGCCACCAAGGTATTCGTAGAGCATCTGACCCGAATCGGCCGCCGCCGCATGAGCACTGGCCATGGACACGGCCAGCAGAGCGTTGGCCCCCAGCTTGTCCTTGTTTTCGGATCCGTCCAGTTCAAGCATGATCTTGTCGATGCCTGCCTGATCAGTGACATCCTGCCCGATGACCGCATCGCGGATAGCACCGTTGACGTGCTCTACCGCCTTCAGAACGCCCTTGCCGCCGTAGCGTGACTTGTCGCCATCGCGCAGCTCCAGCGCTTCGCGCGTGCCGGTGGATGCGCCGGAAGGCACGGCTGCTCGCCCTCTGGCACCCGAGTCCAGAACGATATCGGCTTCGATAGTCGGATTGCCCCGGGAATCCATGATTTCACGGGCATGCAATTCGGTAATTCGGGATGTCATAAGGCTTTCCTGATCTGCAAAGAGGGTTACTGAATTGTAGAGTCTAATCGCCTGCGCGTGCACCTGCCAACAACGGCAGTGAACTGATGAAGCAGCGTGTTACCGCCACGCAGGCCGTTACATGCACTATCAGCCCAGAAACGGGGTTTCCGCCAACTCGCCGGACTTGATGGTGCCATCCAGGCGTATGAGGGTTTCCAGCAGCGGCTGCAATTTATCCAGCGGCCAGGCATTGGGGCCATCGCTCAGGGCCTTGTCGGGGTCGGGGTGGGTTTCCATGAACAGACCGGAGATGCCAGCGGCAACCGCCGCTCTTGCCAGCACCGGAATGAACTCGCGCTGACCGCCTGAACTGCTGCCCTGACCACCTGGCAACTGCACCGAGTGTGTTGCATCGAACACCACCGGACAGCGGGTGGCACGCATGATGGCCAGACCCCGCATGTCGGACACCAGGTTGTTGTAACCGAAAGAGGCGCCCCGCTCGCAGACCATGATGTTGTCGTTACCCACGGCACGTGCCTTGGCGACGACGTGCTGCATGTCGCCCGGCGCCAGAAACTGGCCCTTCTTGATATTGACCGGCTTGCCGGCACGCGCCACGCGCTCGATGAAATTGGTCTGCCGACACAGAAACGCCGGTGTCTGAATGACATCGACGACATCGCCCACCTCATCCATCGGTGTGTCCTCGTGCACATCGGTCAAGACCGGCACACCAACCTCATCCCGCACTTTCGCCAGAATGCGCAGCCCTTCGGCGATACCGGGCCCCCGAAAGCTGAGCTGCGAGGAACGATTTGCCTTGTCAAACGATGACTTGTAGATGAACGGGATGCCCAGTTCGGCTGTCATCTTCTTCAGGATGGTGGCCGTGTTCATGGCCATGTCTTCCGACTCGATGGCACAGGGACCCGCTATCAGAAACAGCGGTTGGTTCAAGCCGACTTCGTGACCACAGAGTTGCATGACAATGCCTTTCCTTGTTGGCGAAACGACCAGCCGGTATACGGGCAGCTGGCGATAACAGACAATTCTATTCGGTTGAAGGTTCTGTGAGAACGGGTTCTTCCGACGGTTCCTTGCTGCGTGTTGCCTGATACTCCAGCGCCGCGGTGACCAGCCCCGTGAACAAGGGATGTCCGTCACGCGGGTTGGATGTGTATTCGGGGTGGAACTGACAACCGATGAACCAGGGATGATCCGGCAACTCGATCATCTCGACCAAACCATTGGTGTCCATCGCCGCCTCTCCCTCATCGGTCGTGGCAATCGAGCCACTGGAGCGCGCGGATATGATCAGACCCTTCTCTGTCAGGCGATTCGCGTAGTTGTTGTTGAATTCGAAGCGATGACGATGACGTTCGACCACCTGTTCGGCACCGTACATCCGGGCTGCCAGTGAGCCGGGCTTCATGACACACAGCTGACCACCCAGGCGCATGGTACCGCCCAGATCCGAATCCTTGTCCCGCAAGACGGTTTCACCCTGTTCGTTCTGCCACTCGGTGATCAGTGCAATGACCGGCTCCCTGGCATCCAGATCGAATTCACTGCTGTTGGCCTCTTCGATACCCGCCACATGTCGGGCGTGCTCGATGACGGCCACCTGCATTCCCAGGCAGATTCCCAGATAGGGAATCTTGTGCTCGCGAGCGTATTGGGCAGCGATGATCTTGCCTTCCACACCGCGGTTGCCAAAGCCACCGGGCACCAGAATGGCATCCACTTCGCCCAGTATGCGCAGATCACCCTGCTCGAGTTTCTCGGCATCCAGGTAGCGAATCTTGACGCGGCTGTCTGTCTGGATACCGGCATGAGTCAGGGCCTCGTTGAGAGACTTGTAGGACTCGGTCAATTCCGTGTATTTGCCCACCATGCCGATGGTGACGGATTTTCCGGGGTGTCTGATCCGGTCCACCACTCGCTGCCATTCGCTGAGGTCTGCCGGTGGCAGATCCAGCTTGAACTGCTCGACAACCAGCTCGTCCAGCTCCTGCGCATGCAGCATGCGTGGTATGTCGTAGATCGTATCGGCATCATTGGCCGCGATGACCGCCCGTTCCTGCACATTGGTGAACAGCGCGATCTTGCGACGCTCGGAATCGGGCAGAAGACGATCGGCGCGGCACAGCAGGATATCGGGCTGGATACCGATGGAACGCAGTTCCTTGACCGAATGCTGTGTCGGCTTGGTCTTGATCTCTCCCGCCGAGGCGATATAGGGCACCAGCGTCAGGTGCATGAACAGCGTTTTTTCGCGGCCCAGTTGTACCGCCATCTGACGAATGGCCTCGAGAAACGGCAGTGATTCGATATCACCCACCGTGCCGCCGATCTCGACCATGGCGACATCGGCATCACCGGCTCCCACCAGTACACGGCGCTTGATCTCGTCGGTGATATGCGGAATGACCTGGACGGTTGCACCGAGGTAATCCCCTCGCCGCTCGTTGGCAATGACCGTCTCGTAGACCCGACCCGTCGTGAAGTTGTTGCGCTGACTGGTCTGAATGCGAACGAAACGCTCGTAGTGGCCCAGATCCAGATCGGTCTCGGCACCGTCGTGGGTAACGAAGACCTCGCCATGCTGATACGGGCTCATGGTGCCCGGGTCGACATTGATGTAGGGGTCCAGCTTGAGCATGGTGACCTTGAGGCCACGCGCTTCGAGCAGGGCCGCCAGGGAGGCTGCTGCAATGCCTTTGCCCAGTGACGACACCACGCCACCAGTTACGAAAATAAAACGCGTCATAGACAGAGAGTCTGTTGGAGCCGCGAGCACATCAGGACAAGATCATCTTGAGTGCAGACGACGCGGATAAGCGTGACGCGGAACGTTCTGGGAAGTCCCGCTACAGAATGCAATAAGCACTCTGAACGGGCGTTGAGATTACCAGAACGGGCGAGCGCTAACAATTGCAAAACACCTATCCGTCATATTCTTTATCCGCAGTGTCGATGCGACCGCGGACTGATGACGGATGGATGAACGAAAACTGTCGATACCGGTTCGCTGAGCGGCATCAGGCACCGAGTCCTGCCGGAGCTTCAGGACAATTCCGACGTCTCTGATTCACGCCACTGACTGCTGGCCTCTGCGTCGTCGGCTTGATCCGCTGACGCCTCAGCATCATCACCTGGGGCTGTTGATGCAGGCGAATCCCGACAGTCCACTGCCACGGCCATGTTCCAGATAGCGGCCAGGCGGTCATCGATATACAGCAGCGGGATGGTCTCCCGTATCCATGGCGGTACCGAGGATTCCTGCAGAACCTTCTTGACCGCCTTGTGATAGGCCGGCTCACCCAGCTTGATGAGCTCACCGCCGGCGCGGCTCTTGACACAGATCGTGCCGGATGACGGTATCGCTATCCCCTGCTCGCGACACAGATCAAGCGTCAATGTCAGGCCGGTTTCACGGATGGTCAAGGGCTCGAAAGGCGCGTTCCATTCGTAGCGGAACGGTGCGGTTTTTGTCAGAGGTGGCAGAATGTACAACCGGTCACGGTGGCGACGAATGACATAGTCACGCACATTGACGATCCCGCCGGAGTCCGGCCGAGCCTCGACCAGATCACTCATCACCTGCAGCAGATCCTGTAGCCGAGGCATCCGCAGGCCACGCTGCCGGATGAACAGACGCAGTGCCGTGAACGCACGCTCGCGCGGCAGTTCGCGAATGGCATTGATGCTCAATTCGGTGGTACCCGGTATCTTCAGTGATGCCAGATCCTGATGCGCCATCGCCAGCAGACTCTGGCTGGCCGCGGCACTGCGCATGGCCGCCCGGCTCAGTGTCTCGGTGGCCGCCGGCCAGCGCGCCTTGAGCAGTGGCATGACCTGATGTCGCAGGTAGTTGCGATCGAAACGATGATCCAGATTGGAGGGGTCCTCGATCCAGTGCAGACTGTGCTGACGCGCCACATCCTGCAAGGATTCCTGCGAACAGACCAGCAGCGGCCGCCCCATGTAACCACGGGCGAATCGTCGCTTGCGTGGAATGCTGGCCAGACCATCCGGTCCGCTGCCCCGCAAGGCCTGCAACAGAAAGGTCTCCGCCTGATCCTCGGCGTGCTGCGCCAGCAGCAGGTGCTCGTCCTGCTGCAGGATCTGTGAGAAAGCGGCATAGCGCGCCTTGCGCGCATCTGCCTCCGGTCCATCATCGCGAGCACTGGCGTCCGAGTCGAAATCGGCCTGCCTGAGCTCCAGCGGAATGTTCAGTTCACGGCAGATCGTGCGCGCGTGCTCACCCCAGCCAACACTGGCGGCCTGCAGTCCGTGATCGACATGCACGGCCCTGAGTGACGACACACGCCCCAGATCACGCTGCTGTGCCATGAGTAGCAGCAGGACATGCGAGTCCATGCCGCCGCTGTAGGCAACGCAGTAGCGCGCAGCCTCAGGCTGTTGCGAAACATACTGGGCAACGGCCTCGGCGGGGGTCACGCGTTTTCCCGGAACTGTCCGTAGGCGCGCAGCTTTTCCTGGCGATTCGACAACAGGGTATCCATGGGCAGACCGGACAGGATGGCCAGCTCCTCGATCAGGGCCTGCTGCATGTTGACGGCCATCTGCTGAGGGTCACGATGCGCGCCACCGAGCGGCTCGGGAATGACACGATCCACCAGCTTCTGTTCCAGTAGTCTCTCGGAAGTGATGCCCATGGCCTCGGCAGCGTCAGCCGCCTTGTCCACACTCTTGTAGAGGATGGACGCGCAGCCTTCCGGGCTGATGACCGAGTAGACAGAATACTGCAGCATCATGACGCGGTCACCGACTCCGATGGCCAGTGCACCACCGGAACCACCCTCACCGATGACGGTACAGATTATCGGGGTCTTGAGCCCGGCCATCACGAACAGGTTACGTGCAATGGCCTCACTCTGACCACGTTCCTCGGCCCCCACGCCGGGATAGGCTCCCATGGTATCGATGAAGGTGATGACCGGCAGCGAAAAACGCTCGGCCATTTCCATCAGGCGCTTGGCCTTGCGATAGCCCTCGGGGCGAGGCATGCCGAAATTGCGTTGTATCTTCTCCTTGGTATCACGGCCCTTCTCGTGACCGATGACCACCACCGGCTTGCCGTTGAGCCTGGCCGTACCACCGATGATCGCCGCATCATCGGCGTAGAGCCGATCACCATGCAATTCATCGAAGTCGGTAAAGACGTTATCGATGTAGAAGCGGGTGTAGGGACGCTGAGGGTGCCGTGCCAGCTTGAAGATCTGCCAGGAGCTCAGCTTGGAGAAAATGCTGCTGGTAAGCGAGTCACATTTCTTCTTGAGGGTATCGACCTCCTCGCTGATGTTGATATCAGCATCGGCCGTGGCGAACTGCAGTTCGCGAATCTTTGCCTCCAACTCGGCAATCGGTTGCTCGAAGTCAAGAAAATTTGGATTCATGGATAAGCGACGGCGCCTTTGGTGGTCAGTTGAATTCTAGTTTACCGGATCGGTTTCAGCGAGCTGCCCGAGCTCACACGCGCTCTGGCGTCCTGTCTGCACGCGCAGAGTGCATAGTGTACTGGATAGTGACAATCGAATGAGTTCGGAAGGGATAGCCCTCGGTACTGCCCCTACTGTGGCGTCGGAATTCCGACACGTCAATAGACCAGCTCCACATTCCCTTCCCCGGTCAGCTGACCCAACTGATCTATCAGCTCGAGCTGCGGGGTGACTGCCCAGCGATTCCCGGCGCGTATGCGTGCCTGGGCCTTGCCGTTCTGATAGCTGAACCACACGGGAATCGTTCCGCTCTTGTAATTGGACAAGGTGCTGATCATCTGGTCCAGCGTGCCTTCACGGCACATGCGCCCATCGAGCCGGATCAAGAGCTGCCGGGCGAAGCGGGCACGCGCACTGCCCATATCGTAGATTTCCCGCGCCCGGATCTTGTAGCCACCGTTGAATTCGTCCGGACTGACGTCCCCGTCGACGATCAATACTTCATCCTTGACCACCAGATGCCCGCTGGCATCGATCTGTTCGCCGCGCAAGGTGATCTCCACCCGCCCCGTACCGTCATCCAGCGTGATGAACTGCATGCGGCCGTGATTTCCATCACGTTGACGCACCGCCATGACAAGGCCTGCTGCCACAACCGGCACGCCGCGCTGACGAAACGACGGCCCGCTATCGGCACTGCCCGCCTTGGCACAGACATCCTTGAGCCTGCCGTGCGTGAAATGCGACAGCTCGGGCAGGTATTCATTGATCGGATGACCGCTCAGGTACAGACCCAGCGTGTCCTTTTCGGCACGCAGACGTTCCCGATCACTCCAGTCAGGCAGCGTCTCCATGAGTTCCGGTTCATCACTTTCCACCGGCTCACCGAGTCCGAAGAGATCATTCTGCCCCGCGGCCTGGTTCTTGTGAAACTGGTCAGCACCACGCAGCGCGCTGCCCAGATGCTTCCACAGACTGGCGCGATTCGGGCCCAGTGAATCCACCGCGCCCGCCTTGACCAGCGCTTCCAGCACGCGTTTGTTGACCGTGCCGGGGCTCGCCCGACGACACAGATCATCCAGCGTCTCGAAAGCACCCGAAGCATCGCGCGCTTCGAGAACATTGGCCAGCGCTGATTCACCCACGCCCTTGATGGCACCCAGTCCGTACAAGACCGTCTTTTCATCGACGACCGAGAAGCGGACCGCCGAGCGATTGATATCCGGTGGCTGCACGGTGAGCCCCATGACATTGCACTCGTCGATCAGACCCACCACCTTTTCGGTGTTATCCATATCCGCCGACATGACCGCCGACATGAAGGCGGCCGGATGATGGCATTTGAGCCAGGCAGTCTGATAGGACAGCAGAGCGTAGGCTGCGGAGTGCGACTTGTTGAAACCGTATCCGGCGAACTTCTCCACCAGATCGAAGATGTTGCCGGCAAGATCCGGGTCGATGCCATTTCCCTTGCAACCCTCGAGGAAGACCGCGCGCTGCTTGGCCATCTCTTCGGGCTTTTTCTTGCCCATGGCACGGCGCAGGATATCGGCGGTTCCCAGCGAGAATTTCGCCATGACCTGCGCAATACCCATGACCTGTTCCTGATACAGGATGACCCCGTAGGTAGGCTCCAGCGTGGGTCTCAACGACTCCAGCTGGTAGTCCTCATGTGGCCAGGCCATTTTCTTGCGACCGTGCTTTCGATCGATGAAGTCATCCACCATGCCCGATTGCAGCGGCCCCGGACGATACAGGGCCACCAGCGCGATGATGTCTTCGAAACTGTCGGGACGCAGGCGCTCGATCAGGCGTTTCATGCCGGGTGATTCGAGCTGGAAAACCGCCGTGGTCTGCGCATCCTGCAGCAGCTTGTAGGTCGGTGGGTCATCCAGCGGCAGGGCCAGCAGATTCAGCGGCTCATCGCGGTGGCGATCTATCTCCTTGACTGCATTGTCGATGATGGTCAGCGTGCGCAGGCCGAGAAAGTCGAACTTCACCAGGCCCACCGCTTCGGCATCGTCCTTGTCGAACTGCGTCACCAGGCTCGAACCGTCAGGCTCACAATACAGCGGGGCGAAATCGGTCAGCGCCGTTGGCGCGATGACCACCCCACCGGCGTGCTTGCCGCAGTTACGTGACAGACCTTCCAGCGAGAGCGCCATGTCCAGCAGGGAGGTGACTTCCTCATCCTCCTTGTAGGCACGGGCCAGATCTTCGGACTCTGCCATGGCCTTGGTGAGCGTCATGCCCACTTCGAAGGGCACCATCTTGGCAATGGAATCGACAAAGTGATACGGGTGGCTCATGACACGACCGACATCACGCACCACCGCCTTGGCGGCCATGGTGCCGTAGGTGATGATCTGTGAAACCCGGTGCGCGCCGTACTTCTGCGATACGTACTGTATGACCCGATCACGGCCATCCATGCAGAAATCGATATCGAAATCGGGCATGGACACCCGTTCGGGGTTAAGAAAGCGTTCGAACAGCAGGTCGTAGGCCAGCGGATCCAGATCGGTGATCGTCAGCACATAGGCGACCAGTGAACCGGCACCCGACCCCCGTCCCGGCCCGACCGGTATGCCGTTGTCGCGCGACCACTGGATGAAATCGGCCACGATCAGGAAGTAACCGGGAAAGCCCATTTCGGCGATGACGTCCAGCTCACGTTTGAGCCGCGCATCATAGGGCGCACGAATCTCGGCAAAATCCGGCCGGCTGGTGTCATACAGTTGCGCCAGGCGGGTCTCCAGACCTTCCTGGGCAGACTTGTAGAAGAACTCGGTTTCCGTCATGCCTTCGGGAATCGGGAAATCCGGCAGCACCGGTGTTCCGAGGTTCAGCGTCAGATTGCAACGACGGGCAATTTCCACCGAGTTGGCCAGGGCCACCGGAATATCGGCGAACAGGGCATGCATCTGCTCGGCAGATTTCAGATATTGCTCCTCGGTGACCAGCTTCGGGCGCCGGGTGTCGGCCAGCACATAGCCCGACTGGATGCACAAGCGCGCCTCGTGCGAGCTGAAATCATCCTTCTCCAGAAATCGCACATCGTTGGTGGCGACCACCGGAATGCCCTCGTCGATGGCAATCGAGCAAGCGCCGCCGATATATTCTTCCTCGAAGTCCTTGCCGGTGCGCGTCAACTCCAGGTAGTAGCGATCACCGAATACCGACTTCCAGCGCTGTGCAAGCGCCCGCGCTTCATCCGCATGGCCGCGCTTGAGTGCCTGTCCGATATCGCCGTCGACACTGCCGGACAGGGCAATCAGACCTTCATGCGCGTCGAACAACCACTCGATGTCCACGATAGGTGAACCACTGTGCTGACCTTCCTGATAGCCCCGAGAGACCAGTGTGGTCAGATTGCTGTAACCCTGCGCATTCTGAACCAGCAGGATGACTCTGCTGGTCTCGCCATCGGGCAGTGCGCCACTGACGGTCATGTCGACACCAGCTATCGGCTTGATGCCCGCCCCCATGGCCGCGCGATAATACTTGACCAGGGAGAACATGTTGACGCGGTCGGTGACAGCGGCCGCCGGCATGCTCTTCGCCACCTGCTTGACCAGTGGCTTGATGCGGATCGTACTGTCAACCAGCGAGAACTCGGTATGAACGCTCAGGTGAACAAAGGGTGGCGGCGATGGCTCAGAGTTGATCGTCGGCGCCTGGTCGTCTGTGGATGGATTGTCAGCGCTCATCAGACAAGCACCTGTGATTTCCGGGCGACAGCCGTCTGCAGCGCGTCGCGTACCGTCTTGAAGGAACGCCGGTGCAGTGGCATCACGCCATGTTCGATGATGGCCTGGCGATGTTTCGCCGTCGGATAGCCCTTGTGCGCGGCAAAGCCGTATTCCGGGTATTGCTCGTGCAATTGGACCATCATCCGGTCACGCGATACCTTGGCGATGATGGAGGCGGCACTGATCGACTGTACTCGCTGGTCGCCCTTGACGAGCGCCTGGGCCGGGCATTCGAGTCGAGGACAGCGATTGCCGTCGATCAAGGCAAGATTCGGTACTGTCTTCAGTCCTGCGACGGCTCTCGACATGGCCAGCATGCTGGCATGCAGAATATTGATGGTGTCGATTTCCTCGACGCTGGCCTCGGCGATGCAGAACGCCAGCGCGTGTTCACGAATCTCGACATCGAGCCGCTCACGTGCGGCCTCACTGAGCATCTTGGAATCCAGTAGACCATCGATGGGCTTTTCAGGGTCGAGAATCACTGCGGCAGCCACGACCGGGCCTGCCAGGGGGCCACGTCCGACTTCATCGACACCGGCAATCAGAAAGGGCTGTATTTGCATCGCACAAGGATACTGTCAAAGCGGGCATCGCCCAAGCCCTGAACGATAAAAAATAATTCACGATTGTCGTTCTGCCGATGATGGCAGTGTCTCCCGATGTGGTAGGCCCCGGGTCGGTCAGTCGATCATGGAAACGGGCATGTTACTCGGCCAGTTGTCGCTGGCTGGGCTGGGTTGGGTTGTGCTGACTTGGGCCTTGTTGGGTTGGGTTGGGTTGGGCTGGGTCTGGGCTGGTGCGCACGTCAGCCTGCTGCAGCACCTGCTTGCCGACGTGCGTGATCAGCTGTCGGCGGCACGCGGGCGTAAATTCAGCCCGGAACCGTCAGAGGCTGACCACTGTGCGAGGCATTGAGCCCCAGCAGGTAGGGCGCGGCCTGCCGAGCCCATTGCTGTGGCGTACGGTAACCGCCTGCCCGCTCGCCCCATGCCTGGCGCAGCATCCGCGTGTCGATGACACCGGGATTCACGGCAATGGCAGCCAGACCATCGGGCAGCTCTTCAGCCAGTGCCCGGGTCAGACCTTCGATGGCCCACTTGCTGGCACAGTAAGGCGCCACATCGGGGGAAACCGAGCGCCCCCAGCCACTGCTGAGGTTGACGATCACCCCTCTGCCTGCCTCGATCATGTGCGGCAACAGGTGCCTGATGGTGTGATGGACTCCGGTGACATTGACCATCATCAGTTTCTGGAATTCTTCCGTGGAAATCTTCCACAAGGGGGCGGGCTCATTGATGAGGCCGGCATTGTTGATCAGCAGATCCGGTACACCCACCGATTCCAGCACGACCCCGGACCAGCGCTCGACAGCTGCCTCATCACTGACATCGAGTGCCTGAAAATGATGCCCTTCAGGAAAGGACTCGGCCAGCGCCTGCATGCCCTCCGTCGAGCGACTGCAGCCAGCCACGGTATGGCCGGCCGCCACGAATTCATCCACGAGCGCACGTCCCAGCCCGCGACTGCAGCCGGTGACAACAATGGTTCTGGTCTCAGTATTCTTGCGGTTCATGAAAATAACCCCGGTCTGGCCCGGCGATGCTGACGATTCTCCGCACCACGACTGGTGGTGGCATTCGGATGAACCGCTTGCAAGGTCTCGCAACTGCCTGTAAACATGCACTGAACCTTGGTGAAGACAGGTCCATTGTCGCCTCGCTGGCCGCCGACACATGAAATGTGACCATGATTGCATTTTAACCTGAGATTCAGCAGCATATGAGCGATGACCGCAGGCCGCATGCAGTAAGTGACCTATCCCTTTGGCCAGGTGGGCAGATAGTGCCTTCTCGCGGCTTCGAGGTATCGGAATTCGAGCGGCGCGTGCAGCAGGTACAGGCCAGAATGCGTGCGTCCGACATCGACGTGCTGTGGTTGACCACCGAAGCCGATATCCGCTATCTGAGCGGCTTCATGACACAGTTCTGGCAAAGCCCGACGCGTCCCTGGCACCTGTTGCTACCTGCGTCGGGCCAGGCCGTGGCCGTCATACCCTCCATCGGGCTGGCGTGCATGCAGCGCACCTGGATCAGCGATATACGCTGCTGGTCATCGCCACAGCCTCATGACGATGGTGTATCCCTGTTGATCGAAACATTGACAGAACTGACAGGCGGGAGCGGCACGATCGGACTGCCGATGGCTGGCGAGACGCAGTTGCGCTATCCGCTCAATGATTTCGAACGTGTCAGGCGTTCGCTGCCGTCGCCCCGTCTTGTCGATGCCACGGCAACGCTCAGGGACGTGCGGCAGATAAAGTCCGCCGCCGAGATTGAAAAATTGCGCCATGTCTGTGCGCTGGTGTCTCGCGGTTTTTCACGATTGCCCGAACTTGTCCACCCCGGCATGAACGAGATAGACGTCTTTCGGGCCTTTCGTATCGAGTGTCTGCAGCAGGGCGCAGACGATGTCCCCTACCTGGTCGGGGCGGCCCGCCAGGCAGGTTATGGCGACATCATTTCCCCACCGGGCGATCACCTGCTTGGGGCAGGAGATGTATTGATCCTGGACACGGGATGCACCTTCGACGGTTACCATGCCGACTTCGATCGCAACTTCGCCATCGGCCGAGTGGACCCGGCAAGCGCAGCTGCCCATCAGCGCACCTGGGATGCCACCGAGGCAGGCCTGGCCACGATTGCCGCCGGACAGGCCACTTGCGCCAGTGTCTACGCGGCGATGCAGGCCGTTCTGTCCTCTACCGAACAAGACAAGTCCGACGCCGGTGTCGGCAGGCTCGGACATGGCCTGGGAATCCAGTTGACTGAAACACCATCCATCACCCCCTTCGACGACACCCCTCTGCTGCCCGGCATGGTCATGACACTGGAGCCGGGTTACAGCTATGGCGATGGCCGGATCATGGTTCATGAGGAGAATCTGGTGATCACCGACAGCGGCTATGAGCTGCTTTCTGTCAGAGCGCCGAGAGACATTCCCATCATCGACTGGAGCACTGATTGAGCGATGATCGACATCCGCCACATGCCTTTCGAACTCGACAGCGACGCCGAGAAACTGCCGGCCGTCGGACTTGTACTGTTGCAGACGGATGAATCGATGGAGCATGAGTTGCGGCTGTGGCTACCGCAGTCCATTCGCCTGTTCCATACCCGCATACCCAATAGCGTGGACATCTGCAGCGAGAGTCTGCAGGCGATGAAACAGTTGCTACCGGATAGTGTGGCCCTGCTGCCTTCGACAACGCCCTTCAGGGTCATCGTCTATGGTTGCACATCGGCATCCACGGTGATTGGGGAGCAGGCGGTCAGCGAGGCGGTGCGCCGTGTCTTTCCCGGTGTGGCGGTAAGCAACCCTCTGAGTGCCATCAAGGCCCGACTCGATGCCTTGCAGGTACGACGACTGGCCTTGCTGACTCCCTATGTGCCGGAAGTCTCTCAAGCCCTTATCGATTCTCTGCAATCATCCGAGCGACACGTGGTCAGTGTGGGCTCGTTCAATGAATCAAGGGACGACCGGGTGGCACGTATCGCCCGCTCGTCCATCCTGCACTCGCTCGAAGAACTGGCGCGAACGGGCAAGCCGGATGCGATCGTCGCCTCCTGCACCAATCTGCGACTGCATGGTCTGATCGACGAGGCCAGCCGGAGTCTGGGCATCCCCGTCATCAGCAGTAATTCAGCAGTTGCCTGGCATATACTCCGGCTGCTTGAGATGCAGGACGAGCACCTTGCGAGCTCCTCCAATCCGCGCTAGCCGTCAGGCCTCCTGCATTCCGTGGCTGCGATCATAGGCATTGGCAGGCTCGGGTTCGAAGCTTGCCAGCACCTCCTCAGACGGGGCAAGGATATCGACTTGCAGTGGATAACAGGGCGTCCGATCATCCGAATGACTGCTGCCGCAGTCTCCACCGGGGCAGGCTGACAACGCACCCAGCAGATTGATGTCCGCGAGGAATTCAAGATGATCTCCGGGGCGAACGGGGCTTGCCTTCATGAAATACTGGTGAGTATCCAGCGTGAAACCGGTACACATGAACACGTTCAGCACATCGTGTATCAGTGGCTCCACTTCGCTGGCCGGCCGATCGAGCCTGCGGGCCATGGCGCGAGTGAGATTGGAGTGACAGCAATGATGGTAGTCGACTCCCTTGAGCAAGCGATTGGTGTAGGGGTCACAGCGCGTACCGATCACATCGTGCACACCACCACCCTCCTCATCCCAGCCATACCATTCCAGCGTGTCGTGGGTAATGGTCGCCATGGCGCGTATGCCGGGCATGGATGACCACAGACGATCACCACGAGTCACATGCGTTGCATGCAGCTGCCGCGTCTTGCCACTGTAGAATCGCTCCGAGAGATCATCCGCATTCCACAGGTTCAGGTCACCCACCTGCGGGCCTTCGACACTGACGATGCGAAACCCGTGACCCGCCGGCACCTCGAAGGTCCCCGCGTCGCGCGGAGCCACCCTCACCGAATCCACCACCTGCAAACTCTCACGCCACCGCCGCAACCACCCCTCATCCCGCCTCGGCACCGCCCCCACCTCATAACAAATCATATCCCCCCCTCGGGTCGGACCACGATAAACGCTTGATAATAAAGCACTCACTCCCACAAAACACCTCATCCCATGCCTTGTTTCCACTGAATCAACAGGCTATTGGTCCATTTAGCGCGGAGTTCTGCATGCGTGCAGCGGACAAGGCTGCAAACACTAGCCGGGCACGAATGACGATGATTTGCCGGCTAGCACGTCCTTAAATGCCATAATTCACCGTCAATAATGTTGATACAGGCAGCGAAAGCACCCCGTATCAGCCTACTTGTTTCAGATTATCAACGACATAGCGTGGTCCGACCCGATGAGTGATGTAGAGCGAGTTTTGCGGCAGGTGGATGAGGGGTTGCCGGGGGCTTTGGAGCGGTTGTTCGAGTTGCTGCGGATCGACAGTATCTCGACGGATCCGGCGTATCGCGAGTCCTGTCGCAAGGCGGCCGACTGGCTGGTGGAAGATCTGCGCAGCATCGGCTTCGAGACGCAGCGACACGACACTCCGGGCCACCCGATGGTGGTAGGACACCAGGGCGGCGCCAGCGAGCAAGGGCCCCATCTGCTCTTCTATGGCCACTACGATGTCCAGCCGGTTGACCCTCTGGAGCTGTGGAACCGACCGCCATTCGAACCTGCCGTGGAAGAGACTGAAAACGGCAAGGTGATCCGCGCTCGAGGGGCTGCCGATGACAAGGGTCAGTTGATGACCTTCGTGGAAGCCTGCCGCGCCTGGAAACAGGTGACAGGCTCGCTGCCGACCCGCGTCAGTCTGTTCTTCGAAGGAGAAGAGGAAAGCGGCTCGCCCTCCCTGATTCCCTTCATGCAAGCGCATCGAGACGAACTCAGGGCTGATCTGGCACTGGTCTGTGACACGGGCATGTGGGATAGCGAGACGCCCACGATATCCACCATGCTGCGCGGCATGGTTGGCGAAGAGATCACCATCACCGGCCCCTCTCTCGATCTGCATTCAGGCATGTACGGTGGCCCGGCGATCAACCCCATTCGCGTCCTGACACGCATACTCGCCGATCTGCACGATGACCAGGGTCGCATCACGCTACCGGGCTTCTACGACGGTGTACCCGAGATTCCCGCCGATGTGCGCAAGCAATGGGCCTCGCTGAATCACGACGACGCAGGCTTTCTTGAATCCGTCGGCTTGTCGAAACCCGCCGGTGAAGCCGAGTATTCAGTGCTCGAACAGATCTGGGCTCGCCCCACCTGTGATGTAAACGGCATCTCGGGTGGCTACACCGGTGACGGTTTCAAGACCGTACTGCCCTCCAAGGCCATGGCCAAGGTCAGCTTTCGCCTTGTGGGCGATCAGGATCCCGTCGCGATACAGCAGGCGCTGTACAAGCATGTCGAGGACCGCCTGCCTCCCGACTGCACCGTATCCTACCTGACCAAGGACGGCTCCCCCGCCACGGTCATGCCCGTGGAAGCCCCCGCCTTCCAGCAGGCGCAACAAGCCCTGACACAGGAGTGGCAGAAGGACGCGGTCTACGCCGGTTGCGGCGGCTCCATACCGGTTGTCGGTCATATCAAGAACATTCTGGACATGGACAGCCTGCTGGTCGGCTTCATGCTCGACGACGACGCCATTCACTCGCCCAATGAGAAGTACTCCCTGCAGAGCTATCACAAGGGAATCCGCAGCTGGGTCAGAATTCTCGCTGCTCTGGCACAGCAAGAGAAGCCGGCCTGATACTGCAACTCTGGTAGCGCCTGTGTCGATCAGACCCGATACTGATCCAGTACGGCCTCGGTGGAATCGACATAGGCACTGCCAAACTTGATGGCATGAACAATCAATGGTGCAAGCTGGTGCAGGGCAATACGCTCTTGCCAGCCTGCCGTCAATGGCCAGCATTCCTGGTAGGCCGCAAAGCAGGCATCGCCAAAGCCACCGAACAGGCGCATCATGGCAAGGTCGAATTCTCGATGTCCGCCGTGACAGGCCGGGTCTATCAGCCAGCTTCTGCCCTCGACATCCACCAGGCGATTACCGGCCCACAGGTCACCATGCAAGCGAGAGGCTTGCAGCCCGACATCCTCGAATTCATCCAGCCGCTGGGCGAGGCGCTCTATCCGGGAGAGGGTGGCGGATGACAGGGCCTGTCTCTCGGCGGCAATACCTGCCAGCGGTAACAGGCGCTGAGTCGCGTAGAATTGCGACCATGACTGGCACGGTGCGTTTGGCAGTCCGAGACTCCCCGTGCTGCGCTCATCCTGTCGACCGAAATGCGGGCAAGGTGCCTGATGCAGATGCGCCAGCGCGATGCCCAGATCCTGTTCTGTCGCATTCACCGGATGACCCTCCTCCACCCACTGCAAGGCGAGCCAGGGTGGCTCATCGCTGACACCCAGTACGACAGGCACTGCCACCGAACTCACCTCGGCAAGCCAGGCCAGCCCGCGCGCCTCTGTGGTGAAGTGCCGTGGAGGCGGGTTCGCATGTGTCTTGATGAAGACACGATCCCCGACCCGAAGCTGCGCGGAATCCCCGCCGACGACATCCGCCCGCCAGCTCTGAGCAAAATCACCGCCACTCAATTTCCGCCAACGACGCAGCACGACACCAAGCTCACGCTCTGCTGATTGTTGCCACATTTACCGACGCTCCACACAGACTCTTGCCCTATACGTTACCCTATCCGCCTGTTCACTTTGACTGCCCGTCATCCAAAATCATGCGAATACATATCGTCCGTCACGGCCAGACCAGCTGGAACGCAATTCGACGGATACAAGGCCAGCTGGAATCCGAGCTCGACGACATCGGCAGGCAACAGGCAACCGAACGCGGAGAAGACTTCAAGGACATGGCCCTGTCCGCCGTCTATTCCAGCAGCAGTGTCCGCACACGGCAGACCACCGCACTGATTCTCGGTGAACGTCAGGACGAGGTCGTTTTCAGAGATGATCTGCGAGAGGTGCGTCTGGGCGTCTGGGAAGGGCATATGTGGGCCGACATCGAAAAGGCGCATCCCGAGATGGTGGAGTTGCACCGCATCGCCTCCCCCCACTTCAATGTGGAAGGAGCCGAGACCTCACAGGTTGTACAAAAGCGCGGCGTGGCCGCCATCGAATCGATCATCAAGGAGCACAACGCCTTGCCCGAAGAGGCCAATCTGCTGATCGTCAGCCATGGTGCAATCATGAAGACCATCCTGGCTCACTATGCCGATGTCAGCCTGGATATCCTGCACGAGCTACCCACCCTGTCCAATTGCTCGCACTGCATCATTCAGGTGGCGGGCGACACACGGCGTGTCGAACAGATCGAAAGCACGCCTTTCGACCAGACTGCCTGGGCATCTGCCGACCAACTGCTACCCGGCACCGCGACTGGCCAGGTGCCGACCGTATAGCGTCCCGCCTTGTCAGCCCTTTGTCTGCAAGCATGTCACTGAGCATTCACCCCGCCGAAACGAGTAGCATTTCATCATGAACGAAGCCCCGTTGACAGGAATCAAGGTTGTGGAGCTGGCACGCATTCTGGCCGGTCCGTGGATCGGACAGACGCTCTCGGATCTTGGCGCCGAAGTGATCAAGGTGGAGAGCCCCATGGGCGATGACACCCGGCAATGGGGTCCTCCCTGGATCGACATCGACGGTGAACGCAGTGCTGCCTATTTCCACGCCTGCAACCGCGGCAAGCAATCCATCGTGGTCGACCTGAAAACCGATGCCGGTCGGCAACGTGTGCTGGAGCTGGTGGCCGAGGCCGATGTGCTTGTGGAGAATTTCAAAGTGGGCGGACTGGAACAATACGGTCTGGACGCCAAGACACTGTGTGAAAAACACCCGGCACTCATCTATTGCTCGGTGACAGGCTTTGGCCAGGACGGACCCTATGCACGTCGAGCGGGCTATGACTTCATGATTCAGGGCATGAGCGGCATCATGGACCTGACTGGCGAAGCCGATGGTCAGCCGCAGAAGATCGGTGTGGCCTTCGCCGACATCTTCACCGGGCTCTATGGCGTCATTGCCGTTCAGGCGGCCTTGTTGCAACGACAGGCCAATGGCCTCGGTCAGCACATCGATCTGTCCCTGTTCGATTGCATGACGGCAGTTCTGGCCAACCAGTCCATGAACTTCCTGGCCAGCGGAGAATCACCCCACCGCATGGGCAATCGCCACCCGAACATCGCCCCCTACCAGACCTTCCCTGTCAGCGATGGCCATCTGATCATTGCCGTCGGCAACAATGGGCAGTTCAAGCGACTGTGTGAACTTCTGCAACTGGATGAATTGATCGCTGATGAACGCTACACGAGCAATGCTGCCCGCGTGCAGAACCGCGACACTCTGGAGCAACAACTGAGCGCAAGGACATCGACATGGACCAGAGATGCATTATTGCAGGCACTGGAAAAATCCGTGGTGCCTGCAGGTCCCATCAATACGGTCGCCGATGTCTTTGCCGACCCTCAATTCATCGCCCGTGGCATGAAGATCGAACCGGATGGCATTCCCGGCGTAAGAACACCAATTCGCTTCAGCAACAGCTCTCTGAACCTTGATCATCGCGCGCCGAAGCTCGGCGAGCATGACGATCAATGATCAGGCCTGACAACTCAATCTTCTTCATCCAGATAGCGTGACCGCAAATGAGCGAGCAAAGCTGACGCGGTGCTGCCCTCACCGGTCGCCGAACGCATGAGATCCTGGGATTCGAGCTGACAGCCGTGCTGCCAGATGTTCTGCAATAACCACTCGCGCACAAACGCGGTATCGCCTCTGGAAAATTCAGCCCGCCAGTCCGGAAACTGCTGCTTCAGTGATGCCATCAGCTGCGCTGCATTGACAGCCCCCATGGTGTAGGACGGAAAATAACCGAATGCACCGTCGGTCCAGTGAATGTCCTGCAGACAACCGATGGCGTGTTTGCCATCCACCGACAGCCCCAGATACTGCTGCATCGATGACTCCCAGGCAGCAGGAATATCCGCCGCCCCCATCTGTCCATTGATCAGCGCGCTTTCAATGTCATAGCGCAACATGACATGCAGCGGATACGTGACTTCATCAGCCTCCACCCGGATGAAACTCGGCTTGACGCGTGTCTGTGCCGCCCAGAGTGCATCGGCATCGGGAAAGCTGGCCGAGGGCAGAAAGCGTTTGATCAAACCTGCCATGGCCTCGGTGAAAGAGCGAGACAGAAAGATCTGCTTTTCGAACATCAGACTCTGACTTTCGTGAATGCACATGTTGCGCGCCCGCCCCAGAGGAAAGGACTGCAGCGCCTGAGGCAAACCGGCCTCGTAGCTGGCGTGCCCGGTTTCATGGGCAGTCGCCTGCAGGGCATCGGCGAAATCGGTTTCACGATAACGGGTCGTGATACGTTGATCACCTCGTCCGCCGGTACTGAAAGGATGAAGACTGACATCGAGTCGGCCGGCATTGAAGTCGAAACCGAGCTTGCGCATCAGTTCTTCACTGAGCTTGTGCTGCATGTCGATCGGGTAATGGCCGCTGAGATCGACGACCTCCTCTGACGCCTGTTTCTCCATCACTGCCTGCAGCAGTGGCGGTAACGCCTCCCTGAGTTCGTTCAGCACACCACCTATCAGTGCCTGGGTGTCGCCCGTACAATGCAAGTCCAGCAAGGCATCATAGGGGGTGGCAAAATCGTCGGGGGATGCCGACTGGCGACACTGCGCTTCTTCGCGTGACAGATCCACAACCTCGGTGAAGTTCTCGAGAAACCCCTTCCAGTCGTTCTCGCCACGCTGCACTCGCCACCCATGCTCGCATCGGGAGCCGGCCAGTACCTTGGCATGCACCAGGCTGGCAGGCAGTACCACGGCCTGTTGCCAGCTACGCTTCATTTCCCGCACATGCGGCAGCAGCTCAGGGGCCAGCTTTCCCGAAACGACTTCCGATTCTGCCTCGTTCAGCCAATCGCCCATCGCCGCCGTGGTCAGCAGTTCATGGCGCAGGCTGGCAAGCTCGGCCAGAGCCGAGGCGCGCGCCGTGTTGCCCGCATCGGGCATCATCACCATCTGGTCCCAGGACAGAAAGGTAGCGGCATGGTCCAGCTGGGCGATCCTATGGAACTGCCCTTCCAGTTGCTTGATTGTCTGACTCATCTGTCTCTACCAACCGTAATCATGGAGCAGCTCTTCACCGGCTTCGACGTCGCGCACGATGGTGACGTCCAGATCGGAATAGGCCGCATTGGGATTCTTGCCATGATTGATGTACTTCAGATCATTGGTCAGTTCAAGGCCCAGCTCGTCGGTAATCCACAAGACATAGGTGCCATCATCGAAGGTCGGCATGCCGTGCAGGCGACAGATGAAGGTTCCGGCCTTCAGTGCGGTCGCCGCAAACAGACCCTTGCCATGAACAGGGCTGGTTGCCACGAAGACCTTGTCGGAGACATCACTGGGACGAGCGTCCTCGAATTCAGCCATGACCTGCTCGACCGTACGGCGGCTGCGGGATGAGGCTTTACCGCTCGAAACAGGCGAGGCCTTCTTGCTGCGAGACTTCCTTCCTGCCGCCTTGCCAGATGGCGTGCCCTTTCCGGCAGCACCCTTACCCGTTGTTTCTACCTTCTTCCTGACCGCAGCCATGTCCCGATTCAACTCTGAAAAAAGAAGAAGCCTACCGGAAATACCGACGAACAAGGCATCCCGGTGCAATGATTCATGTAACTGCTACCTTGCCTGCACCCTTCATCCGGTTCGCGCCCCTGGCGCTCGACGGCCATGCCTGCCAAGGCGACAGCCACGCCATCAAGCCCTCTGGCAGGGTTTACGTCACAGGGTTCGCGTCACAGAGTTCGCGCCACTGGGTCTGTGTCGCTGGGTCTGTGTCGCTGGGTCTGTGTCGCTGGGTCTGTGTCACTGGGTCTGCGTCACTGGGTCTGCGTCACTGGGTCCGCGTCACTGGGTCCGCGTCAACGGGTCCGCGTCAACGGGTCCGCATGACAAGGTCTACTTCATATGGTCTGCGTCACATGGTCTGCGTCGGACGATCACCCTGAATGGCCGCAGCCAGGTGCTGTTCAATGGCGTTTTTCGTACTCCCCTGGTCTTCATCGGAGAATTGCACACCAACACCTGCCACCTTGTTTCCCTGCGCACCTGCGGGTGTCAGCCAGACCACAGTGCCGCTGACAGGCGATACGCTGCTGTCGTCCATGAGCTTCAGCAGCATGAACACCTTGTCACCGATCTCGTAGCTTCGGGCCGTGGGCACGAACACCGCGCCGTTCTGCACGAACGACATATAGGACGAGTACAGGGCGCCACGGTCAGTGATGGAAAAGGAGATGATTCCCTTGCGAGTTTCTTCGGTCATTGGCAGAACTTCAGCTGTTTGTCATGATCCTCGTATCGGCAAACATTCCCTCAAGCACAGCTTGTGTCTTGAAGCTCGCGCTATCAGAACGGTGTAATTGCAGTAAACGCTCGTGAAGTGTGAACCACTGCTCGTTTGAAAGGCGTCCCTGCGTCTCGGAAATAACATCCTTCACCGCCGGGCTGGCTTCGATGGGCAGCCTCGCTCCCTGCCTCGCTGCCAACAATGTCCATCGACTGAACGTAGCCAGGCACAGCGATGTGTCCAGATCGGCCAGTGAATCGCTGATGCGCCCGATGCTGCCCTTGTGCAGAAACAGATCGTGCCAGGCCTTGAGCAGCAACTCGCGCGCAGCCAGATAGTCCTTGTCCTGCATTGCCAGCGCAGCGTAAGGGCCGCCTCCAGCCTCGAGTAGCGCTGTTTCGGGATCCTCCAGCGACTGCTGCTTCAGCCAGTCCAGCGCTGCGGCCCTGTCGTGCATCTTCAGGGTGATGGTCTGGCATCGACTGCGAATGGTTGCCGGCAAGGCGCCGGTTCGGGTGGCACTGAGAATCATCACCGCGTGATCGCCCGGCTCCTCAAGTGTTTTCAGCAGACTGTTGGCGGCATTGCGGTTCATGCTGTCTGCCTGCTCGAGCACGGCGATGCGATAACTGCCTTGACTGGCGGTCAGTTGCAGCCACTCCACCAGTTCGCGTATCGGGTCGACCTTGATTGCCGCATTGGCACCCTCCGGCAGCAACTTGCGAAAATCAGGATGAGCCCCGGCAAGCAATTGCATACAGGACTCGCACTGCCCGCAAGCGCCTGATTCGCCCCGGTTTCGACATAGCAGCGACTCAGCCAGCCACTGCGAAAAGGCGCGTTTACCGATTCCCTGAATGCCACCCAGCAGTATGGCGTGAGGCAACCGGCCTTCTCGTGAACGGGACATCAGGGCAGCACCGTCTTGCAGCAGCCACGGTGGACAGGGGGTCAGAGCAGTCATTTCAGGTACGCTCCAGCAAGGGTTGCAAGGCCTGCCGCACCGATTCCTGTACCGCATCCAGCTCCCGCCCGGCATCCACGACAACCACCCGCTCGGGATGCCTGCTGGCCTGCTGTAGATAGGCCTGGCGCGCTCGTTCGAAGAATGCCATGGCCTCACGCTCGATCCTGTCCGGCGTACCCCGAGCGGCCATGCGCTCGAGTCCGGCCTCCACCGGCATGTCCAGCAACAGGGTCAGATCGGGTTGCAATGTCACATCCATCAGGCGATGCAGCTGCGCCACGCGATCGACACCCAGTTGGCGCCCCGCTCCCTGATAGGCAATACTGGCATCCAGAAAGCGGTCGCACAGTACCCATTGGCCCGAGGCCAGAGCCGGTTCTATTACATTGGCCACATGCTCGACCCGGGAGGCGGTCATCAGCAGCAACTCGGTCAGATCCTGCATCTGACCATCTGCAGACAACACCAGGTCTCGCAATGACTCACCCAATGGCGTACCGCCGGGTTCTCGCGTGCCGATGAAATCGATCTGGGCATCATCCAGCAGGCTTTCGACAAATTGACGATTGGTGGTCTTGCCAACGCCCTCAAGCCCTTCCAGAGTGATGAACTTGCCGCGTCCTTCAGTCATGCGTGTATTGCTCCGGCCTGTGCCTGTGCTGCCTTGTGTTCGTGGATCATCGACAAGCTACGCATCGGACTCCCTCAGAGCTGATCGAGCGCCGATAATCCGGCCTCCTTGGAACTGCTCACCATGACCTGCGCGCCAAGAAATACCACCATGACCTGAATGCCATGAACTACCACCATGACCTGCATGCCATGAACTACTGCCATGAATTGCACGCCATGAACCACCTCAGGACCCTGCATATTCGTCCTTGCCGGTCCCTATGGTATCAGCGCTTCAACTGATATTTGCGCACTGCGGCATTGTGCTCCGAGAGCGTCTCCGAGAACTGATGAGAGCCATCACCCCGTGACACGAAATAGAGAGCGTCGGTGTCATCCGGATGCATGACGGCATGAATGGCTTCGCGTCCAACCATGGCGATGGGTGTCGGCGGCAGCCCTGCCCGCGTATAGGTATTGTAGGGCGTATCGGTGGTCAGATCCTTGCGCCGGATATCACCGTCGTAGCTCTCGCCGATGCCATAAATGACAGTCGGATCGGTCTGCAGCCGCATGTTCTTGCGCAAGCGAGACACGAATACCCCGGCGATCAACGGCCGCTCACTGGACAGAGCGGTTTCCTTTTCGACGATCGATGCCAGAATGAGTGCCTCGTAAGGCGTTTCCAGGGGAAGACCTTCCTGTCGCCCTTCCCACTCCTCCGCCAGCACGCGATCCATGGTGATCTTGGCACGCTTCAGGAAATCCACATCGCTCGTACCGCGTGGGAACGCGTAGGTATCGGCGAAGAATTGACCTTCCGGATGTTCGCCGGGAAATCCCAGCAGTTCCATGACTGTATCGGGAGAGGACAGCTGCTCCTGGGTCATCGTGTGCTGAAGATCACTCGACGCGGCGACATGAGCCAGCGTCTGTCGCCAATTGTAGCCTTCGATGATGCTCTGCGAATACTGAGTCGTTTGCCCCTCATGGAAAGCCTGCAGTAGCTCGGGCACCGTCATGGGTGCCACCAGACGATACTCGCCGGTCTTGATACCGCCCGCTTTCTCGCTCAGCCGGACGAACAGGTCGAACCAGTAGCGCTTGTCGATGATCCCGTTCTGCTCGAGCTCCACGGCAACGCGGCGAGCTGACCAACCCTTTTCGATGGTGAATGTTTCACCGGCGTCGGCCAGATCCAGAGGCTCTGTCAGATAACGATTGTAATCAGTCCAGCCATACCAGCCGGCAGCTGCCACGCTCAGCGTGACAAGCAACAGCAGAAAGCGGATCACACGCCGTCTTTCGCGAATATCAGGGTGCCGTTGGTACCGCCGAAACCGAAGGAGTTGGACATGCTGACCTTCAGCGACGCCTGTCGGCTCTTGTTGGCGACGTAGTCCAGGTCGCAGCCTTCACCCGGGTTGTCCAGATTGATGGTGGGCGGTGCTGTCTGATCACGCAGTGCCAGCACGGAGAATACCGCTTCGGCTCCACCGGCAGCGCCCAGCAGATGACCCGTCATGCTCTTGGTTGAACTGACCAGAACCGACTGCGCATGAGAACCCAGCGCTGTCTTGATCGCGTCAGTCTCGGCAACGTCACCCGCAGGTGTCGAGGTACCGTGTGCATTGATGTAGTCGATATCTTCCGATGCCAGACCGGCATTGCGCATGGCCGCCTTCATGCAGCGAGCGGCTCCCTCACCGTTTTCGGAGGGCAAGGTCATGTGGTAGGCATCACCGCTCATGCCGTAGCCGACAACCTCGCAGTAGATCGTTGCGCCACGTGCCTTCGCATGCTCGTACTCCTCAAGCACCATGACACCGGCACCATCGCCCAGTACGAAACCATCGCGGTCCTTGTCCCAGGGGCGACTCGCAGCAACCGGATCATCATTGCGTGTCGACAATGCCCGAGCGGCACCGAAGCCGGCCAGACCCAGCGGGCAGGTAGCCATTTCCGCACCGCCGGCAACCATCACGTCGGCGTCGCCGTACTCGATCATGCGAGCCGCATCACCGATGTTGTGCGTACCGGTCGTGCAGGCAGTCACCATGCACACATTGGGTCCCTTGTATCCGTATTTGATGGACAGGTTGCCACTGATCATGTTGATGATGGTGGACGGCACGAAGAATGGGGACACCTTGCGCGGACCACCGGCAATCAGGGCCTGGTGTTGCGCTTCGATATTGGGAAGTCCGCCTATGCCGGAGCCGATGGCCACACCGACTCGCTCCAGGTCGAGGCCGTCGGCATCTTCCAGACCTGCATCGCGAATGGCCTGCATGCCTGCGGCCACACCGTAATGGACGAAGATGTCCATCTTGCGTGCTTCCTTGGGAGAAAAATACGCCGCCGTGTCGAACTGCTTTACAGAGGCACTGAACTGGGTGTTGTAGGCAGACGCGTCGAATTCAGTGATGGTGGCGGCACCAGACACTCCCGCCAGAATATTCTTCCAGCTGTCTTCTACTTCTGCACCAACTGGAGTCACCAGACCCAGCCCGGTTATCGCTACTCGTCTACGCGTCAAACCCGTTCAGCTCCGAAATCAACTTTACTGCGCGACTGGCACGCCTGAAAGACAATCTGAATACACGACGAAAAGAAAGCCGCAACGAAAGTCCACCCCGCCAAGCTTCCCTGAACCTGTCGGAAAAAAATGTTCCAATCAGGACGTCAGGACCCGGGAACCATCGAAACCAGCGGCCTCCTTACCTATGAAACAGACTTGCCGAAATCGGCAAGCCCAACTACCAATAAACGACCGTGGCCACAGACATGCCGTGACCTGGATCGATCAAGCCTGGTCGATATGGGCGTTGACGTAGTCAACTGCCTGTTCGACAGTAGTGATCTTTTCGGCCTCTTCATCGGGGATCTCGCACTCGAATTCTTCCTCGAGCGCCATCACTAGCTCGACCGTATCGAGAGAATCTGCGCCTAGATCTTCGACAAATGAAGCTTTGGTCGTGACTTCCTCTTCTTTTACGCCAAGCTGCTCTACGACTATCTTTTTGACGCGTTCGTCAATACTGCTCATTGTGGGATAAACCTCCGAAAAAAAATAAGCGGCCTCAGCCGTTCCACCATTGTAGTGAGTTACACCCTAACGTGCCAACTCTTACGCAAATTCTTCTTGTGACAATAAGGACTAGCTGAGGATAAACAACGCAGAATCTTCTGAAAGATGCCGCTACATTGCCTGAATCCGGTGTCGGACTCAACCATGAGCATATTTTCAGTCGCTCTGCGGGCCGGACAATCGCAGGAAACCGCCTGGTCTCATGCGGGTCAGGTCATGACCATGCCACCGTTGACGCTGATGGTCTGGCCAGTGATATAGGCGGCTGCGGGTGAGGCCAGAAACAGGCAGGTCTGGGCGATATCGTCAGGTGTTCCCAGCCGTCCCAGCGCAATCTCGCCCTTGAGTTTCTCTTTCTGTTCCTCGGGCAGCGAATCGGTCATGTCCGATTCGATGAACCCGGGGGCCACCGCGTTGATGGTAATGGAGCGCGCACCCAACTCGCGAGCCAGTGACTTCGTCATCCCCAGAACGCCAGCTTTCGAGGCAGAATAATTCACCTGCCCTGCGTTACCTGTTATACCCACCACCGAGCTGATGTTGATGATACGGCCGCCACGCGCCTTGACCATCGGCTTGATGACCAATCTGCACAGGCGATAGACACTGGTCAGATTGGTGGCAATGACGTCATCCCATTCGCTGTCCTTCATGCGCATGAAGAGGTTGTCGCGGGTGATTCCCGCATTGTTGACCAGAATGGAAATGGCGCCGTACTCGTCGCTGATCTGCTTGATGGCCGCTTCTGTCTTCTCGGCGTCGGTGACGTCCAGACACATGCCACTACCCTTGATGCCGGCTGCCTCGAATCGCGCACTGATGGCCTCTGCGCCCTTATCCGAGGTTGCAGTGCCAATCACGGTAGCGCCATTTGCACCCAGCAAGTCGCTGATTGCCGCACCAATGCCACGGCTTGCGCCGGTAACCAGCGCAACCTGATTCTCAAGTATTGATTCAGTCAATGTCTGCTCTCTAGTGTCGGTTTCACGATGGATTGAGTCGCGTTTCAGGCCGCCGTCACACCCACGGCTTCCAGGGCCGCTGACAGTGTAGCCGGCGAATCCACTGGCAATGTGGGCAGTGAACGATCGATTCGCTTGCCGAGACCGGTCAATACCTTGCCCGGTCCGGCCTCGATGATGGTAGTCACACCGTGAACATCACGCAGTGTCTCGATGGTGCGGGTCCAGTAGACCGGATTGTAGACATGCGCCTTCAGATGCCCAAGCATTGTCTGCAGATCGGGCGCTGCGGCAGCCGTCGCATTCTGAATCAGCGGTGCCGACGGTTCGGCGAACGTCAGCGTATCGATGGTTTCTGCCAGTTCAAGCCCGGCCTCCTTCATCAGGGAGGAGTGATTGGGTACGCTGACGGCCAGCATCAGGGCCTTGCGGCAACCCTGCTCACGCGCCGTGTCCACGGTTTTTTGCAGCGCATCAAGGTGACCCGAGATGGCGACCTGGCCCGGTGCGTTGAAATTCACGGCCTCACTGATGCGCTCACCGCTGATCGAGGCACACAGTTCGACAACCGCCTCATCGCCCATGCCGATCAGGGCAGCCATGCCACCTTCACCCTCGGGGACCGCTGCAGCCATCAACTCGGCGCGGCGCTGTACCAATGCAAGCCCGTCCGAAAAGGACAATGCACCCGCTGCCACCATGGCAGCGAATTCGCCAAGACTGTGACCGGCAAAGGCACCCGGCGCCGGCAGACCGGATTCATTCAGCACACGCCAGACCGCCACACCCGAGGTGAACATCAGGGGCTGGGTGATACGGGTATCGCTCAGCACTTCGGCAGGCCCTTCCTGAGCCATTTCCCACAGGTTCTTGCCAAGAGACTCGGAAGCCTCGGCAAACGTCTGCTGAACGATGTCGTGCTCGGCAGCAAGCTCTGCCAGCATGCCGACACTTTGCGCTCCCTGTCCGGGAAATACCACTGCAAATGTCACGATGCTCTCCTTGTTATTGTTGGTCGAAGACAGCTCTGAGGCTGACGCACATTCTATGCTCGCACCCTTTCGGGGCTGACTTGTTCACGATTGTAGAGGATTGCGGGCAATTGCGGCCCAGAATATCCACGGGCAGATCACTGGCAGATCTGCCCGCTTCGGGCGATCTACTCCCGCTACTGGTTCAGACCGAGCACATGCGTCATGTCGTAGAGTCCTGCGGGCTGCGAGGCGAGCCACACGGCTCCGCGCACTGCACCACGGGCGAAAGTCATCCGGTCTGTCGCCTTGTGAGTGATCTCGATGCGTTCACCGGCACCGGCAAACAGCACCGTATGCTCACCGATGATATCTCCGGCCCGGATGGTCTCGAACCCTATCGTCTCGGTCTCGCGCGCACCGGTGATGCCCTCTCGACCGTACACGGCACATTTTTCCAGATCACGTCCGAGCGCGTCTGCAACCACCTCACCCATCTTCAGTGCCGTACCCGATGGCGCATCGACCTTGTGACGATGATGCGCTTCGATGATCTCGACATCGTAATCGTCACCAAAGGCACGAGCGGCCTGCTGCAACAGGGACAGGGTCACTGTCACCCCGACACTGTAGTTCGGTGCAAACAGTATGGGACGCTGCCGGGCATGCTCATGCAACCGAGCCAGCTGCTCGGTGGAAAAACCGGTGGTGCCGATTACCACCCGAGTGTCCTTCCCCTGCAGAGCATCCAGCAGAGCCAGCGATACCGTGGGCGCCGTGAAATCGATGATGACATCGCTGCCCGCAGCCAGCGACTCGGCATTGTCAGACACCTGCACACCGCTGGGGGCGCCGCCTGCCAGCACACTGGTATCCACACCGATGCAGGCCTGCCCCGGCGCATCGGCTGCCGCACCGATGCGGGCGTCATCCCGCTCATCGATGGCACTGAGCAATTGCCGGCCCATGCGACCGGCAGCGCCGTTGACGGATAATGAAATCATGTTGGGTCTGCTTCCGGTGAGTCCAGCAATGCCTGCAGGGCAGTTTCGTCCAGTACAGGCACGTTGAGAGATTCGGCCTTGGTCACTTTGGAACCGGGTGATTCGCCGGCGAAGACCGCCGTCGTCTTGCTCGAGACACTGCCACTGACCTTGGCGCCAAGCTGCTGCAGGCGCTTTTTCGCCTCATCGCGACTGAACGCACTCATGGTACCTGTCAGGACATAGGTCTTGCCGCTGAGCACGGTATCCACATCGGCCACGGCAGCCGCCGGCAATTCGATCCCCGCTTTCAGCAAGGCATCCACCACGGCCCGGTTATCGGGGTTGGCGAAGAAACTCAGAATGCTGTTGGCCGCAATCGGGCCGATATCGTCGATACGAGTCAATTCTTCCTCGCTGGCCTGCATCAGTGCATCCAGTGAACCGAACTGTTCCGCCAGCAAGGCGGCCCCGGTTTCACCGATATCCCGAATGCCCAGTCCGAAGAGAAAACGCGCCAACGTTGCCTGGCGTGACTTGTCGATCGCCGCAATCAGATTGCTCGCCGACTTCTCTCCCAATCGCGGCAGGCTCTGCACCTGTTTCTCGGTCAGGGTGTAGAGATCGGCCACGTTCTCTATCAAGCCTGCATCGGCCAGTTGTTCCACAAGCTTGTCCCCCAGGCCATCGATGTCCATGGCACGACGTGAGGCAAAGTGCTTGATCGCCTCGCGTCGCTGCGCGGCGCATTGCAGACCACCGGTACAACGGGCTTTCACTTCCGTGCCAAGGTTCACGACCGGCGAGCCACACACCGGGCAATGCGAAGGCAGCTCGATGGGTCTGGAATCAGGCCCTCGTTTGTCGAGAACCACTCTTGCCACTTCGGGAATCACATCACCGGCGCGTCGCACGATCACAGTGTCACCGATCATGATGTCCTTGCGGGCAATCTCATCCATGTTGTGCAAGGTGGCGTTACTGACAGTCACGCCGCCGACAAACACAGGGTCCAGTCTGGCCACGGGCGTCAGCGCACCGGTGCGTCCCACCTGAAATTCGACACTGTCGATGGTGGTCTGCGCCTCTTCTGCAGGAAATTTCTGGGCAATCGCCCACCGGGGTGCACGTGAGACGAAACCCAGCTCTCGCTGCTCGGCCAGGCTGTCCACCTTGAAGACAACACCATCGATTTCGTAGCCCAGTTCAGCACGTTTCTGCTGAATGGATTCGTAGAACGCATAGCAGGCATCGATGCCGTCGCAGCGCCGGATTTCCGAATTCACCGGAAAACCCAGGTCTCGCAGCAGATCCAGAGCGTCCATCTGGGTCGGCGGAGTCTCGATCCCCTGAAGCTCTCCGAGGCCATACAGATTGATGGACAGACGTCGCTCCGCAGTCTTGCGCGAGTCAAGCTGGCGCAAACTGCCGGCGGCGGCATTGCGCGGGTTGACGAAGGCTGGCTTGCCTGCCTCCAGCATCGACGCATTGAGTGCTGCGAACGCGCTGTGCGACATGAACACCTCCCCTCGTGCTTCGAACACAGCCGGGGGCGTCTTCGTGCGCAGGCGCAGCGGAATCATCTCGATGGTACGCAGGTTCTCGGTGACATTTTCGCCACTACGTCCGTCGCCGCGTGTCGCGCCCTGCACGAAAACCCCATTCTCGTAGCGCAGACTGATGGCCAGGCCATCCAGCTTCGGTTCCGCCACATACTGCACGGTGTCCTCGTCACGCTCCAGTCGTTCGCGCACCCGCCGATCGAACTCATCAAGTTCCTCACGGCTGAAGGCATTGCCCAGCGACAGCATCGGCACGGCATGATCAACCGTCTCGAAGCCGTCAAGCGGTGGCGCACCGACCCGCTGAGTCGGTGAATCGGGTGTCAGCAGCTCGGGGTGCGCGGCTTCCAGATCCTGCAGTTCTCGAAACAGCGTGTCGTATTCGGCATCACTGACGCTCGGGTCGTCCAGAACGTAGTAGCGATGGGAATGATCATGCAACAGCGTGTGCAGCTGCGCTGCACGTCGGGCCGGGCTGTTCACATCAGGACGACACAGTACCGAAGTACTTCTGTCGGTGCATGTACTCGTAGATGCCTTCCTTCAAGTGCTGCACCGTCTGCTTGGTCAAGGTACTGTGCTGCTCATCGAGCACCGTGGCATTGAGCTCTTCCGCGATTTCATAGGCTTCGCTGACAAGCACCGCGAACGCCACATCGGCCGGAACCGGTCCGGGCAACTGCAGGATGAGCGTGATACCCGGCGTCTGGAAGCTTTCGAGGTCGTTGATATCGAAGTAGCCCGGTTCGATCATCTTGGCGACCGAAAATACCGTCTCGCCTTCGTGCATCGAATGAAAGATATTCATGTCGCCGAAGTGATAACCGCGGCGTTCGAAAACGCTCAACAGGTCGTCACCGGAGAGCACGGTATTGGGTGCAGCAACCACATGCAGGGTCACGATCTTCTGCGCGTACTTGGGATCGTCTGCGGTCTGCTCATCCAGATCGGCAGGCTCCGATTCGGCAACCAGTCTGCGTCGCTTGGGTGAGAGCATTTCACTGAATGCCTCGAGCTTCTGCGAAAAACTGCTGAATCCGCCGCCCGGCGTGGCCATGCCGTCAAGCTCATCGAATTCGTAATCCGGTGCAGGGGCACGTACAGACCCGGCGGAAGACGCCGGCGTTCCGGGACGGGCGAAGTCATCATCACCGGTATCGTTGAAGACCTGATAAGGGTCATCCAACCCTGCCTCTCCCAGCAGAGGATCGTGGTCGGCCGCACCACGACCACCCAGACCGGCGTGAGCACCCATGTCCATTTCACTTTCTTCATCGTGATGGGAACGGCGGCCCGTCTGATCCGAGCCACGTCGTGGCTTTCCGGAAAAATACAGCAGCACCAGAATGGCGACGCCAGCAGCTATCAGGATCCAGCGTAGATTTTCCACAGGGCGTTACCTCGTTCGAAACAGGTGTGAGTACCAGGAGAGTCGGGTCAGCAGGTCTGGCTGTTGCAGATGTCTTCAGACACCTGCCAGTTCAACCGCTTCATTTACATCCACAGCCACCAGGCGGGAAACACCTGGCTCGTTCATGGTGACGCCCATCAGTTGCTGCGCCATCTCCATGGTCACTTTGTTGTGAGTGATGAATATAAATTGTACACGCTCTGACATTTCTTTGACCAGTTCGCAAAAGCGACCAACATTGGCGTCATCAAGCGGTGCATCCACCTCGTCCAGCATGCAGAAAGGCGATGGATTCAGCTCGAAAAAGGCAAAAACCAGTGCCACAGCCGTCAATGCCTTCTCCCCACCAGACAACAACTGTATGTTACTCACCCGCTTGCCCGGAGGCTGTGCGTTGACACTCACTCCGGTGCTCAGCAAGTCGTCGCCGGTCATCTGCAGGCAACCACTGCCACCGCCGAACAACCGCGGGAAGAACTCTTCCACCTTCGCATTGACCTTGTCGAAGGTGTCCTTGAACCGAGATCGGGTTTCCCGGTCGATCTTGGCAATGGCACGCTCCAGCGTAGCCAGTGCCTCGGTCACATCCAGGTGCTGTTCATCCAGATACTGCTTGCGCTGACTCTGCTCTGCCAGCTCATCGATCGCCGCCAGGTTGATCGGGCCGAGACGCTGGATCTGCCTTTCCAGTTTCTCGAGCTCACTGGCCCAGTCGTTGACATTGGCCTCTTCACTGAGTGTTTCGAGAATTTCGCTGACCTTGTAGTCGTGTTCGGCCAGCTGTTCATCTAGCGTCTTGAGCCTGACCACCACTTCCTGTGCCGACATGATCTGCCCGTGAACCTTCTCTCGCACCGCCTGTGATCTGGCATCGTGGCGCTGCCGCGCCTGCTCATGCTCTCGCAGACGCTGCTCGATACCGTTGAGCTGATCGCGTGCCGTGCGCAGCGCGGATTCACTGGCGGACTTGTCCGCCAGATGCTGTTGCAGCCCCGCCTCCAGTGCCAGCAGGGGGTCTTCGTCGTCCTCACTGGCCAGCATGGCATTGAGCATGCTCTGACGCTCGGTCAGCTGCCGTATCCGCTCCTGCATTCGCGTCAGATTCTGCTCGGTTGCCTTGCGCGCGCTGCGCATGGACTCGACTCGAATGGCCAGCTCCTGCCCGGCATCGCGGTCGGCATCACGCTGCTCGCGGGCTCTCTGCAGGTTGGCCTTCAGGCTGTCCTGCTCTTCGCTGATACGCGCCTTCTCCTGCTCCAGCTCGGCCAGCAACTCGACCGCTTCCAGCTTGCGTCCGGCAGCATCCTCCAGTTGATACGCTTCCTGCTCACGGGCCTGTTCGATCTCGGCAATCTCTTCATCCAGCGTGCGAATGCGTCGATCGCCCTGTTCCAGTCGCTGCCGGTCGGCGGCAATGGTTGAACTGATCTGCGAATGGTTGCGCACGGCATCGTTGAAGGCATGCAGCAAGGTCTCTCGCCGGGTTTCCAGTTCATCCTGCTGTTGACTGAGTTCATCGAGTTCCTCACTGAGCTGGTTTACCTGAACATCCAGCTCCGCCAGTTCGGCTTTCAGCTCGGTGATTTCCGTGCCTCGCAGCAACACGCTGTCCTGGGTATCGCCACGCGCCACGCGCAACCAGGAAGCCCCCATCCACAAGCCATCGCGCGTCACCACGGATTGGCCCGGTTGCAGACCGGCGCGAATACGCAGTGCCTCTGCCAGATCGTCCGCCACGCGGACATTGGCGAGCAGGTCGGCCAGCGGCAAGGCGCCCTGCACCTTATCCGCCAGGGTTCCCGCGGCCGTTGCCTGGTTGCCGATCGCAGTGTTGACCAGCGTCAGCTGAGCCTCGGGCATGTCATTCAGGCACCGCTCGATAACCGCATCGCCATCGACACAGACGGCCTCGAGGTGAGGACCCAGCACCAGCTCCACCGCACGTTCCCAACCGGCATCGGCCGTGATCCCCTGTGCCAGGCGTGGCAGATCGGCCAGATCGTTGTTCTGCAGCCAACTGTCCTTGACACCACTGTCCGGTTCCAGTGCCGCCTGCTGCAATGCCTCCAGAGACGCCAGGCGGCCAAGTCCGGACTGCACGCGCGAGCGTGCCTGATCGAGCTTCTCTCGCCGTTGACGGATGCTTTCCTTCTGCATCTGCTGCTTTTCACTGGCCAGACGCAAGGATTCCTGCAAGCGCTGCTCTTCTTCCGCGGCTTCCACCTGCAACTCCAGCGATTCCTCGATCTTTTCGTGCAGAGGCGCCATGTCCAGACCTTGCCGTTCTTCCCGCAGGCGGGTCAGGCGGGTATCGGCGCCGGCCAGGCTGCGTTCGAACTGCTCGATTCGCGACCGTTCTATCTGTGCGGTCTGCGAGGCCTCGGCGAATCGGCGGTTGAAGGCATCGTTGCGCGCCTGCCACTCCTGCAACTCGGTCTCGGCACGAAGCAGCAGTTCGGCAGAGTGCTTCTGGCTGTCCTGCAGCATGTCGAAGGCCGGCTGATCGTTCTCCAGGGTCTCTGCGATTTCGGCAATTCGCGCCGTATCGTCCCGCAAGTGGGCCAGCGACTCTTCCAGAGACTTGTCGACCTCGGCCAGCTCACGGCTTTGCTGATGGCGGGTTTCACGAGTGTGTTCGATGGTCTGCTCGATGCGAGCCACCTCACCACCGATGCGATAGAACTCGGCCTGAACCGTCGAAAAGCTCTCCGACGCCTCGCTCTGCTGGGCACGAGCCAGCTCGATGGCGCTTTCGGCGGCCCGCAGCTCGGCCATCACGCTCTCCAGCTCGGTTTCCAGTTCGCTGGTCTTGAGCGCCTGCTGATCCCGGGACTCTTCAAACTCGCGACGCCTGAGTACCAGCAATTCACCACGCTTCTGGCGCTCTTCGGCCTTCAGGCGCTGATAACGCTCGGCGGTGCTGGCCTGGCGCTTCAGATGGGCCAACTGCTTGTCTACCTCTTCACGCAGATCGTCAAGACGATCCAGATTGTCGCGCGTATGGCGTATGCGGGTTTCGGTTTCCTTGCGGCGCTCCTTGTACTTGGATATGCCTGCCGCCTCTTCCAGAAAGACGCGCAGATCCTCGGGCTTGGCTTCGATCAGCCGCGAGATCATGCCCTGTTCGATGATGGCGTAACTGCGCGGCCCCAGTCCGGTGCCCAGAAAGATGTCGCGAATATCGCGCCGCCGGCATCGCACATTGTTGAGGGCGTACTTCGATTGCCCGTCGCGAGTCACTTCGCGGCGTATGGAAATCTCCGCATATTGCGCGTACTCGCCGCCCAGAGAACCATCCGCATTGTCGAAGACCAGTTCCACCGAGGCCTGACCCACGGGCTTTCGCGAGCTGGAGCCGACGAAGATGACATCATCCATGGACTCGCCACGCAGATGCTTGGCCGAGGATTCGCCCATGACCCAGCGTACGGCATCGATGGTATTGGACTTGCCACAACCATTGGGGCCGACAATACCCACCAGCGGACTGAGGAGTTTGATATCGGTGGGGTCGACGAAGGATTTGAATCCGGCGATCTTTATACGGCTCAGACGCATAGAATTGTGAGCGTTTCGGGCAATGGGCCGTTGAGAGGACATGCCAGGCGGCGCCTCGGGCGATACCTGTCGTGGAATGGGTATTGTACTGTCTTTATGTTGCTCACAACAGTCCGCACAGCAGCTATGCTCATGCCATGAAACCCATTGGACTCACGCAGGCCATCGGCTATATCGCCACCGGATGGCGCCTGATGCGAACCCCCGGCCTGCGCCGCTTCGTCTGGATGCCCCTGCTCATCAATGTTCTGGTGTTCGGCATCCTGGGCTGGAGCCTCTACAGCCTGGCCAATGACTGGCTGCATTCCTGGTCATTCCTGTCGGCATTGCCCGATTGGTGGATCATTCAGGCGCTGGACAACCTGCTGCGCTGGCTTCTCGCGCTTGTCATGTTTGTCGCCATGGCCTTTCTGTTCACACTGCTGGCCAATCTGGTGGGCGCGCCGTTCAACGGTCTGCTGGCCGAACGGGTGGAAGCCCACCTGACCGGTCAGAGAATCACCGATGCGCCCTCATGGCTGACACTGGTGCGCAGCGTGCCTCGATTGATGGCTTCGGAATTATCGAAACTGTTCTATCTGCTGCTGTGCCTGATACCCCTGCTGCTTCTGCAGTTCATTCCACTGGTCAACCTGATCGCCCCCGTCTTGCTGTTCCTCTTCGGTGCCTGGATGTTCGCCCTGGAATACCTGGACTATCCACTGGGCAATCACGGCGCACTGTTTCGTGACGTGCGCACGGTGGCAAGGCAGCGCCGCCAGCTGGCGCTGGGGTTCGGCTCGGGTGTCGCCGTACTGAGTGCCATCCCGATCATCAACCTGTTCATCATGCCGGCAGCCGTTGCAGGTGCCACCGCGCTCTATGTGGATCATCTGCGTCCGCTGTATCCGCCCCTCGATCCAACCTCCGACAAGCCCGTCACATCAGGACACATCGCTCATGACTGACACGCGCAGAATCCGTCCGGGCAGAGCTGTCATCGCTCTGGCAATGTCTCTCTCACTGTACCTGGCCCTTGCGCTCGGCAGGCTGCAGGCTGCAGACGCCCTGTTCGTTGAAGCACTGGCTGTTCCCGGCGGCATCGCCATTGTCGATCTGGGCGAAGCCGACACACCCTGGCCCGAGGCCGTGTGGAATGACAGACCCGTGGCCCTTGTCGAGCAGGACGGTCGACTCAAGGCATTGATCGGCGTTCCTCTGTCGGTCAAACCGGGAAGCCATGTTCTGCAACTGACGCACGCGGACGGCAGTCGCAAGGAAGCCTCGTTCGTGGTCAGCCCATTCGCCTATGAGGAGCAGAGCTTGACCATCACCAACAAGCGCAAGGTCAATCCGGCGCCGGTGGACATGGAACGCATTACCGCTGAAAATGCACGTCTGAAAGTCGTCAAGAGCTATCGTGCCGACAAGCTGATGACCGACAGCTTCGACTGGCCACTGGCCGGACCGGTGTCCAGCCCATTCGGGCTACGCCGCTTCTACAACGATCAGCCGCGACGCCCCCATGGCGGCATCGATATCGCCGCCGCGGAAGGCACTCCCATCATGGCACCCGCAGATGGCCTCGTTGTCGACACCGGCGACTACTTCTTCAATGGCAACAGTGTCTTCATCGAGCACGGCCTGGGACTGCAGACCTTCTATGCACACATGAGTCGTATCGATGTGGAACCGGGCGAGCGCGTCAGTCAGGGTCAGGTCATCGGCGCCGTGGGCCAGACCGGTCGCGTAACAGGTCCACACTTGCATTGGTCTGTCGGCTTGAACGGCACATGGGTCAACCCCCTGCTGGTGCTGGACAGCGACAGCCCGCCGCCGGCCAAGCCCTGAACAGAGCCACCCGATCGGCAGCTATCAGCCCTTGTTCATCTTGTCTCGCAGACTGTGCAGCTATCAGCCCTTGTTTTTCTTGTCTCGCAGACTGTGCTGAGAGCCACGCTTGCCAGTCACTTTCTTGCGAGCTGCAGCAGCCGCTTTCTTCCTGACCACCGCGCCGCGTGAATCGGCTTCACCACCGGCAGGTCGGCGCTTGTCACCAGACTTGGCTTGCCGCCCCTTGGCGTCAGCCTTCTTGCGGACCGGCTTGACCCTCGTGGTTTCCTGAAAAGGATTGTCATCCTGCCGGAACTCGATGCGCAGCGGAGTACCGAACAGTTTGAGCGCCTTGGTGAAATGGTTCATCAGATAACGCTGATAGCTCTGCGGCACCTTCAAGGCCTGCTTGCCATGAATCACGATGATGGGCGGGTTCTGACCACCTTGATGCGCATAGCGCAGCTTGATCCGTCGCCCGTTCACCATCGGTGGCTGATGCTGCGTCGTGACCACCTCCAGCATACGAGTCAGATTGGGCGTGGACAGATCGACAAAGGCAGAGGCATAGGCCTTGTTGATGGACTTGAACAGATCGCCGACGCCTGACCCCTGCAAGGCGCTGATGAAATGAATCCGGGTGAACTTCAGAAACTCCACCCGGCGCTCGAGATCTTCACGAAATGCCTCGCGCTCCTCACTGCTGAGACTGTCCCATTTGTTGACAGCGACGATCAGTGCACGCCCCTTGTCGATCACATAACCAAGCAGAGAGAGATCCTGATCGGTGATGCCTTCAGAGGCATCGAGCAACATGACGCAGACGTTGCTCTTGTCGATCGACTGCAAGGTCTTGATGATGCTGAATATCTCGACCTTCTCGCTGACCTTGCCACGGCGACGCACACCGGCTGTATCGATCAGGGTGTATTCCCTGCCGGCACGCTCGAAGGGTACGGCAACCGAATCCCGTGTCGTACCGGGTTGATCGTAGGCAATGACCCGGTCTTCGCCCAGCAGACGGTTGATCAGCGTCGATTTGCCGACATTGGGACGTCCGACGAACGTGATGCGGATATCACTCTGCTCAGCCGGCTGATAACCCGGACCATACTCCTGCCCCGGCTCACCATTGGCAGCTTCGCCCTCGGCAGCCTTGTTCCTGTTCTTGCGCGACCCCCGCTTGCGGGAAGGCTCGATACGTTCGTCCTGAGGAATCTGGAAATGATCCGCCAATTCCTCGACCAGCTGCTGCACGCCACGGTTGTGTGATGCAGCAATAGGCACCATGGTGTCGAAACCCAGCTGATGGAAGTCGAGCTGAGCCTTGTCTTCACCGATGCCATCGATCTTGTTCACGCACAGCACTACATGGCGTGCCTGTCGTCGCAGGATATCGGCAATCTCTTCGTCGACAGACACCAGTCCGGCGCGACCGTCGACCAGAAAGACCACCAGGTCTGCCTCGCGGACGGCGCTCAGCGTCTGATCGGCCATGGCAGCATCCAGCGAATCGGGCGCTCCGCTCAGACCGCCGGTGTCTACCAGCAGGTACGGCCAGCCGCCCACCTTGCCATCACCGTACTGGCGATCCCGGGTCAGACCTGGCATATCGGCGACCAACGCGTCCTGCGTTCGGGTCAGTTTGTTGAACAGGGTGGACTTGCCTACGTTTGGCCGGCCCACCAGCGCGATGGTGGGTTTCATGATGATCTCAACGTGCGAAACGATAGGCGGCAACCAGGCCGTCAACGGCCTGTACGATTACGGCATCGTCGGTTGCAATGGGGCGAGCCATGATCGGCTCATCGGTCAGTCGTGTACGTCCGATCAGGGTGCCACTGTTCAGATCGAGCACATGCAGATAACCTTCGACATCACCGACAACCACATCACCGGCCGGTGTAAACGCCGGCGGGCTCAGTCGACGACCGGGCATGGTGTCGTTGGACCACAGGATCTGTCCGGATTGCTTGTCCAGCCTGTGCACCGCATCCTTCTCATCGATGACGATCAGGCTGTCGTCGAGCAATGCAATACCGGCACCCGCAGACATCGGTATCGACCAGACAATCTGTCCACGACCCGGTTCGACACGCGCCACCTTGCCCTGGTAATTGGCCAGGTAGATGCCCTCGTTATCGAGCACGATATCCGCATCGATATCCACCAGCCTCTCCACTTCGGAGCGGCCGGATGGCACGCTGATGACGGCCTCCCAGATCAGCTTGCCATTACCCATGTTCAGCGCCAGCAGGCGCCCGTCATCCAGCCCGACAAGTACGCCACCATCCAGCAGGCGTGGCTGACTGTAGCCGTGCAGCGTCAGCGCCGGTGGCGTATTGGAGACACTCCAGCGCTCGCTTCCGTCTTCCGGATCGAGTGCCACGACGCGGCCATCGGTACTGCGCACGACCACGACACCGAAGCCTGCCGATGCGGGACGCAGAATTTCGGAGGTGGCGGCTCGCTCCCAGAGGCGCTCACCGGTCGCGGCATCCAGAGCATGCACCACACCGTTGACATCATTGACATAGACGCGTGACTCATCACCACCCACGCCGCTGTTCAAGCGCACATCAAGCTCTGTTCGCCACTCGCGCATGCCGCCATCACGCTTGAGACTGGTGACCCTGCCGCGGCCATTGGCCAAAACGATTCGATCACCGGCAACCAGCGGTTCGAACCGCCCTCGGCCGGCCTCTCCCGTATCGGCAGACCACAGGCGCAGCGGTTGCACATCAGCCGTGGTGGGCTTGAGCTCTGCCGGTGGCACCGGCGGCGGCTCGGAGGCACAGGCGCCCAGCACCAGCGTTCCGACCAGACAGGCGATCAGACGCAGCCTCTTGTTCGCCAGAGCGTTCACTAACTTGCGTTCTCGGAGCTGCTGTCAGCCTCATCGCTGACGGCCAGCTCGTTCAGTTTCATGGTCAGGCCTTCCCGATTGGCCACGAACTCGCTGTCCTGGGCTGCCAGATAGGCCTCGCGGGCACCTTCGGCATCACCATTGATCATCAGCAGATCGCCGCGCGCCTCTTCCACCAGGCCTGCAAAGGCCTCGGGAAAATCATCCGGCAGGCTATCGAGCCCTGCCGCCGCATCACCACTGGCCCCGAGTACTCGCGCCAGACGCACCTGAGCGATAAGCTGGACATCGTCCTGCGGGGCATTCTTCACCACCCACTCAAGACGGCTGGCAGCATCTGCCAGATCACCCGCTTCCACCGAGGCACGTGCCGCAGCCAGATTCGCATAGGCACTGTACAGGGCGTCGGGCTGATCATCTGCCAGTTCATCGGCCAGCGTGACAGCCGTCGAAGCATCACTGGACTCGAGCGCTTCGATGGTTCGGCTGAAGGTGTCACTGGCGACGACCGCCTGCTTTTCCTGATGGCCTTTCCAGAAGGTCCACCCACCGATCACACCCACGCCCAGCACGACACCGGCGATGACGGCCTTGCCATTCTCGGCCCACCACTCCTTGAGTGCTTCGACCTGTTGCTCTTCTGTTTCGTATTCCACTTGTTATCTCCACACGCCGTAGAAGGCGCCTGTCCTGTTCCAGTTCCGGAGCTGGTCCGCCCGGATCAGTGTTCTGTTGTCTGCTACTGCGGTTGACAGCGACGGCATGCCCGTGCGTTCAGCCGTCAAGGTCCAGCAGTGTACGCAGCGTCTCCCCCAGCTGGCCTCGTGACACACTCCTCTGCTCGGCGCCACCGCGCAAGGGCTTGATCGTTACCTGATCATTGGCAAGCTCCGCACCGCCGATGATGGCGGCCACCGCAGCACCACTCTTGTCTGCCTTGCGAAACTGACTCTTGAGGCTGCCCGCCGCCGTATTGTGCACTACCGAACAACCCGGTAGTTGTTGCCGAATGGTTTCAGCCAGCGCCAGGGAATCAGCCACGGACACCTCATCACTGCCCATGACGAAAATATCGGCCGTCTCGGGTTCTGTGGTCACGCCCAGCTTGTCCATCAAGGCGATGACCCTCTCCATACCGAATGCCCAACCCACACCGGGCATGTCCTTGGCGCCGAGCTGAGCCAGCAGGCCATCGTAGCGTCCACCGGCACAGACGGCCGACTGGGAACCGAGCTGGTCAGTGGTCCATTCGAACACGGTGTGACTGTAGTAATCGAGTCCGCGCACCAGGCGCGGGTTGACATGAACACTGACGCCACTGGCACTCAGCAGCGCCTGCAATTGCTCGAAGTGGGCCAACGACGCCTCACAGAGGCTGTCGCGCAGGGCCGGCGCCGCATTGATCATGTCCTGCATGTCCGGGTTCTTGCTGTCCAGGATACGCAGGGGATTGCGCTCGAGCCTCAACAGACTGTCTTCATCCAGTTCGTCGCGATGTGCCTCGAAATACGCAACCAGGGTCTCGCGATAGCGAGCCCGGTCCTCTGTGTCACCCAGTGTATTGATCTCCAGCTGCATGGCATCGATGATGCCCAGCTCACGCCAGAGACGGGCACTGAGCAGAATCAGCTCAGCCTCGATGGCCGGGCCCGACAGACCGTAGACCTCAGCGCCGCTTTGAAAGAACTGTCTCTGTCGCCCCAACTGCGGACGCTCGTACCGAAACATCGGGCCGGTATACCAGATGCGATTGACGCTACCGGGCTGCAACAGTCCGTTCTCGATGGCGGCGCGCACACAACCGGCGGTGTTCTCGGGGCGCAGTGACAGGGATTCACCCTTGCGATCCTCGAAGGTATACATCTCCTTCAGGACGATGTCCGTGGCCTCTCCAATGGAGCGGCTGAACAGACTGGTTCGCTCCAGCAGTGGTGTGCGCAGCTCGCCATAGCCGTAGGCATGCATGGCCTGACGCACGGCCGACTCCAGCTGATGCCAGGGGGCGATGGTCTGAGGCAGCAGATCGGGCATGCCGCGCAACCGCTTGAATTGAGTCTTCATGTTTTTGGCAAGGATCGAATGCGGCGACTTACTGTATGGGGCGAGACAGGTATTCACCCGCCTGCTCCGAGGCCGGGAACTGGTTCAGCAGCTGGCTGGCGTAGGATTCGGCAGCGTCCAGATCACCCGCATCGCGTTTGATCTGCAAACCCAGCAGCAGGCTTTCGGCGCTGACCGATCCGTAGGCATTGTAACGCTGGAAATAGGCATCAGCGACCGTCAGTCGCTGCTTGCGATGCATCAGGTCGGCCATGTGCAGATAGGCATTGGCAAACTTCGGGTTGACGCGCAGCGCCTCTCGAAGGTAGCTCTCGGCATCACTCAGGCGATCGGCATCGAGCATGCACAGACCTGCGTTATCCAGAGCGAACTCCGGGGTGCGGTAGAAGGGGTTGTCGGCCGCTTCCCTGAACTGCTTGCCTGCCTTGTCGTATTCGCCGATTCCACACAGATAGATACCGTAGCTGTTTCGGTATTCCGCCTCTTCCGGGTCGAGCCGCAGGGCCTGTTTGAAATGCTCATCGGCGCTGTCCGGGTCACCGATACGGAACTGCAGATTGGCATAGGTGGCGTGTGCCAGTGAATTGCTCTCATCCTGCTCCAGAGCCTTGAGCAGTTTCTCACGCGCCTGCTCCAGCTCGCCTCGCTGCAGGTATTGAGCCCCCAACTGAGCGTTGTACTGAGCAGCATCCCGACGCTTTTCGGGGGTAAGTTCGTCACTCTTGCCCGCGCAGGACTGCAACAACACCACCAATACCAGCAACCACGCCTTGTTGGCTGTCAATTTCATCGACCCTGTTCTCCAAATCGCGGCTCCATGAACTTCACGTGCCGCTTGCTACGATCGTCAATGTCTCCCGCCAGCTGGCCGCAGGCAGCGTCGATATCATCGCCGCGAGTGGTCCGCTTGAAGGTGAGTACACCCGCATCATTCAGGATTCGGGCAAAACGCTCAACTGCATTGCGCGATGAGCGCTTGTAACCGGACAGCTCGAAGGGATTGAACGGGATCAGATTGACCTTGGCCGGGAAACCACGCAACAGTTCGGCCAATTCGTGGGCATGCTCGGCCTGATCATTGACTCCGGACAGCATGACGTACTCGAACAGCACATGTTTCTTGCGCTGCGAGGCAGCATCTTCGCCTTCCACGTAACGCCAGCAGGCATCCATCAATTGCTTGATGGGGTATTTCCTGTTGATCGGTACCAGCTCGTCGCGCAATTTGTCATTGGGCGCATGCAGCGACACTGCCAGAGAGATATCGACATCGGCGGTCAGCTTGTCCATGGCGGGGATGACGCCCGAGGTGCTCACCGTGACTCGGCGCTTGCTCAGGCCGTAGGCCAGATCGTCCATCATGAGATCCAGCGCGGGCACCAGCTGCTTGTAATTGAGCAGCGGTTCGCCCATGCCCATCATCACGATATTGGTGATCCGCTGGTCGCGGGTGGCAGGCTCCAGTGCCAGCAGATTGGTCGCCAGCCATACCTGGCCGATGATCTCGGACACCGACAGATTGCGATTGAAACCCTGCCGACCGGTGGAACAGAAAGAGCAATCGAGCGCGCAGCCCACCTGAGAGGACACACACAGCGTGCCTCGATCGCTTTCGGGAATATAGACGGTCTCGATACAATTGCCGTCGTGCAGCTCGAACAGCCATTTGGCGGTGCCGTCCTTGCTTAACTGCGCTTCCTGCACGCCGGGCAGCACCGTGGTGGTGCGCTCCAGCAGCAGCGTCCGAGTGGCCTTGGACACGTCCGTCATCGCATTGATATCGCGCACATTGTGCTGATACAACCATTTGAGAATCTGTTTGGCACGAAACGGCTTTTCGCCCTGACTCACCAGAAAATCGGTGAGCCCCTGGCGATCCAGATCGAACAGATTGACAAGTGCTGTATCGCTCATGAGGCGACCGTGCTGTTGCTATTCAAGACGAAGACCACTCGGCAGTACGAATTCGCGGATGACTCAGCGAGTGCGTGGGCAGACGCCGTCGTCGCCGAAGAAGAAAGCGATTTCGACAGCAGCGGTTTCAGTGGCATCGGAACCATGAACGGCGTTTTCGTCGATGGACGAGGCAAAACGCTTGCGGATAGTGCCTTCTGCGGCTTCGGCAGGATTGGTGGCGCCCATGACTTCACGATGAGCCAGTACGGCATTCTCGCCTTCCAGCACCTGAACCATGACAGGACCGGAAGTCATGAAGCTGACCAGGTCGTTGTAGAAAGGACGTTCCTTGTGCACGGCATAGAATTCACCAGCCTGTTCCTTGCTGAGGTGCATCATGCGAGCAGCAACGATCTGCAGACCAGCAGATTCGAAGGCAGTGTAGATTTCACCGATGACGTTCTTGGCAACGGCATCGGGCTTGATGATGGAAAGGGTACGTTCGACGGCCATGAGGCACTCCTGAAGGATTGAAATGGAATTGGGTCAACCCACCATTCTAACGTATTTGGCGAGCCTACTGTTTTCCTGATTCACGCAATCTGACCGTCTTGAAGGTTAATGGCAGTTGTGATGATGTATCAAAGGTTGCGCCGGCCTCGGCCCCGGCCCTGGCAATATCGCGCGCACTCTTGTAATGGTCATAGACCGCATGCATCGCGCCCAGAGCGTAGCAGGCACCGGAACCGACTGCCCAGAAGCGCGTGTATTCATACACCTCTCGCAGGGAGAACAGCCCGAAGATGCCATTGGCATTGATGAAGACCGAATCGATCTGGCTCGTTTCATAGGGATCCTCATCGGCGTCCTTGGCATTGAGGAAATAATTTTCCTTCAGTATGGGATGCAGACGGATCAGCGTATCGAAGGCCGCGTCACGGGACGAAAAATCGGCTGCCAGCTCCTTGTCATTCAATGCACGCTCCGTCACCAGAGAGTGGGCAGCACTGCCGACTATCCCCATGTGAGTCTTGCCGAATGTCTGGATCTTGGAATGATTGCGATCCAGAGTATGGTCGAGGCGAGTGTCGCCGAATGTGGTCAGCGTATCAGCGGCAATGCAGGCAGTCTGGCCCTTGCGGACGACGACGATAGTGGACACGGTAATAATCTCTCAATGAATAACTGGTGAAAACCCGGCACCGATCGATGCGCCGGCTGTAAGGCGTCAGGCGCAGAGGCCGTTGGCACAATGGCTGGCTGGTCGCACCCTGTCAGGTCAGCTGCTCAGGTTTGCGGGTCAGGCTCTGCGTCATCGAGCAGGGACAACTGATTGCTGACCTCTTCGGCAGCAGAGGCACTCTCCAGCCTGTCCAGCGCCTCGCGAAAAGCCGCGGCATCGGCAAACTGACGATAAACGGATGCAAAACGGATATAGGCCACTTGATCGAGCTGCTTGAGCTCTTCCATCACCCACTCACCCACACGACGCGCATCGATCTCTCGCTCGCCGGCTACCAGGCAGCGATGTTTCACCCGGGCAACCGCCCCATCAATGGCTTCGACACTGACCGGACGCTTTTCCAGGGACTTCTGGAACCCTGCCTGCAACTTGGCCTCGGAGAACGGCTCGCGGTTACCTCGACTTTTGATGATTCGTGGCAGGTTCAGTTCCGCAGTTTCATAAGTGGTAAATCGCTCTTCGCATTCCGTGCATTCCCGACGACGTCTCACCTGGTCGCTATCCCCGACCAGCCTTGAGTCCACAACACGAGTATCGATAGCACCACAGAACGGGCACCGCATCAGTGCAATCCTCCCGACAAACGGGCCTCGAAACGTGCGCGCAGAGTACCACAATCGCCTGTGTTAACATGCGCCCCGGCCTCAAGCTGATGGCTGCGACACAGTTCAGGGAAATTTGTCTGTAAACAGACGCTCCCAAGCCGCCAACAGCTGGCGCCGGAAACGAGACCGGCTGAACCACGGACACCTGTTCGCGCACCCCCAGCCTACCCCATTGCGAATCTCTTAAAGGATGCATTGACTATGAGCCAGCCGAAACGCGTCGCCATTACCGGCGCTGCCGGACAGATCTGCTACTCCATGTTGTTCCGTATCGCCAACGGCGATATCTACGGACCTGATCAACCCGTCAGCCTGCACCTGTTGGAAATCACGCCAGCTCTGGGCATGCTTGAAGCTGTCAAGATGGAACTGGACGATTGTGCCTTCCCGCTTCTGAACGATGTCATCGTTACCGATGATCCTAAAGTTGCTCTGAAGAATGTGGATGCCGCCTTGTTCGTCGGTGCCAAGCCGCGTGGACCGGGCATGGAAAGAAGCGACCTCATCACTGACAACGGCAAGATCTTCAGCGCGCTGGGTTCGGTTCTGAATGAAGTAGGTTCTCCGGATTGCAAGGTCGTGGTCGTGGGCAACCCCGCCAACACCAACGCCTACATCCTCAAGGCCAATGCGCCGAACATCAATCCACGCAACATCACGGCCCTGACTCGCCTGGATCACAACCGCGCCCTGTCTCAACTGGCCAGCAAGACCGGCTCTCGGGTTGCGGATATCAACCGCATGGTCATCTGGGGCAATCACTCCACCACGCAGGTGCCGGATATCTCCTACGCCACCATCGATGGAAAGGCGGCCAAGGACATGGTTGACAGTGCCTGGTCACAGGATGAGTTCATTCCGACCGTGGCCAAGCGTGGCGCGGCCGTCATCAATGCACGTGGCAGCTCCAGCGCAGCCTCGGCGGCCAACGGCGTCATCGATCACATGGCCAGCTGGATTCAGGGTACGCCTGACGGTGACTGGACCAGCATGGCAGTACCCAGCGATGGCAGCTACGGCATCGACGAAGGTCTGATCTATTCCTTCCCGGTCGAGTGCAAGGACGGTGATTACAAGATCATCAGCGATCTGGATGTCAGCGACTTCATTCGTGAAAAGATGCTGGCCAGCCAGACCGAACTGCGCGAAGAGCGCGATACGGTTGCTGATCTGCTGCCGGGCTAGGCAATACGCTCAGGTCCGACCCCTTGCCTGCACCCGGATGGTACCGGGAGCAGGCAAGGAGCTTCAACGCAGCAGTCGTACGAAGCGGTATCCCAGCAATACCATCAGCACGCCCAGATACACGAAGGGTTCGACAAGATCACCCTTCGCCAGCAGCACATAGTGCACCACGACCGCTGCGGCTGCCAGATAGACCCCGCGGTGCAGCGCAAGCCAGCGCTTCCCCAGACGCCTGACCATGCCACGCGTTGAGGTCATCGCAAGTGGTATCAGGATCAGGAAGGCCACCGTACCGGCCATGATGTAGGGACGCTCGAGCAAGTCTTCCCAGATGGCGCCGAGCGCGAGTTGCTGATCGAGCACGAGATAGATGCTCACGTGCACGAACGCGTAGAAGAACGCGAACAGACCCAGCATGCGGCGCAGCCTCAATGGCCAGGTTTTCTTCAATACGCCGCGCAGCGGTGTGAGTGCCAGACTGATCAGCAGCATGCGGATCGCCAGAGTACCCGTCCGGTCCGTCAGTTCGTCAATCGGATTGGGCCCCAGCGCCCCACTGAACAAGGCTTGCAACAACAGCAGAAACGGCACAGCGCAGGCGATGAACACCGATGGCTTCACGACAGACTGCCAGCCCAGGGCAGGCAGTCTGTCGGCGACTGCGGCCGGCATCATACTGCTCACGCGAATCGAATCCGCGTCTGCATGCCCCGCAGGACATGCCTGATCATATTGCGCTTCACGTCAGTGGAACTTCTGCAGATCCATACCGGCGTACAGCTCAGCCACTTCATCGGCATAGCCGTTCATGAACAAGGTATCGGACTTCGACGCGAACAGGGCCGACAAGCCACCCGTATCACCCGACAGGCGACGCTCACGCGCCTGACTCCAGCGAGGGTGACTGCGCTCGGGATTCACATTGCTGTAGAACCCGTATTCCTGAGGCGCCGACATGTTCCAGCTCGTTGGTGGCTGCTCTTCCATGAAGCTGATGCGAACGATCGACTTGATACTCTTGTAGCCATACTTCCACGGCACCACCAGTCGTAACGGCGCACCATTCTGGTTCGGCATCTGTTCGCCGTAGATCCCCATGGCCAGCATGGTCAAGGGATGCATGGCTTCGTCCATGCGCAAGCCTTCCCGATACGGCCATTCGAGCACATTACGCTTGATACCGGGCAGATCATCCTGCACCACGGTTTCGAAGGCCACGTACTTCGCCCGGGAGTTCGGTTCAACCCGCTTGATCAGATCAGCCAGAGAAAAGCCGTTCCACGGAATGACCATCGACCAGGCTTCGACGCATCGCATGCGATAGATCCGTTCTTCGATGGCGTGGGGCTTGAGTATGTCTTCCAGTGTATAGACACCCGGCTTGTCGCACTCACCATCGATGGTCACGCTCCAGGGCTCGGTCTTGAGACGATCCGCGTATCGCACCGGGTCCCCCTTGTCGGTTCCCAGTTCGTAGAAATTGTTGTAAGTCGTGACGGTCTCTTTCGAACTGAGTTCTTCAGTCGTACTGAACTCGCTCTTCAGGACAGGCTGTTCCAAGGGCTTTCCCTGAGCTGAGGCAGGAAGTGCGATCAAGCCAGTCACCCCGGCTGCCGCTGACGCCTGAAGCAGATGACGCCGCTGTCTGAACAGCTTCTCATCGGTAATCTCACTGCTGCGTATTCCTGCCAGCTTCATCCAGTCTCGCATTCCACCCCCTTCAAGTTACTGAAATATTTATTCATTTTTCCCGCCAATTTGTTACGTATGAAACGGGTTCGATGGATCTGGGACATCTGCCGGAGAACTAAATTCCCGCAAGACACCAGTAACACTTCAAATTTTCATGTTACCTGTTCATACTTTTAGTACTTGATCAACTAGATAGATGCAGTACATTGAAAAACATGCCAAGTTACTTTGGCCCGATTCCTGAATCGGACAAGCTGTTGTTCCGGGTCAAGTACCGGCCTGTCCTTTTCGTCAGCCCAGGTGGATCGTCATACCGTGGAAGTCTTGCAAGGTAATCAGTCCGGCTCCAGACACTCCCGGCGCCGTCTCGACAGGATTTCGCTGGGAGAGAATCGCGCGCTGGACTGGGGCAGGCAGGAATCGGATATCGATCTGCTTCCGCAGTCGCCACTGTCGCTGGCCGATGTGCTCTCACAGGAAGGCGGTTTCCTGGACCTGTTGCCCGAGGAGTCCGCTACGGATTCTTCACCCAACCCGACCGCTCATTCACTGCCGGAGCGCGCACGCAGGGATCGATGCAATCTGCAGACGTGTCACGATGCGCCCGAACTGCTGCGCCGTTGCAAGAAGATCCTCGTGGAAAATGCCCTGATCAAGGACAAGGGCGACAGACAGCTCTACCTGGCGGCGGGTTTCATCAGCTGGCCGAATGCAAGCCAGCCCAATACCCGACAACGCGCGCCCATTCTGCTCTTTCCGGCATTGCTTGTACGCATACCCGATCAGCAACGTTATGAAATCCGGCTGACCGGTGGTTCCGCCGAATACAATCAGGCGCTGGTCATGCATGCCGAACAACGCTTTGCCGTACAACTGCCTGATCACGATATTCACAAGCCCTTGAGCGTCTTCTTCGAGCAGCTGGCAGAAGCCATCAAGGATATTCCGCCACTGGCACTGGAGTACGAGACCGCTCTGGGTACGGCAGCATTGATCCACTCGACCGGCAGCGACAGACCGGAGATCAAGCTACCGGATATTCCCACACGTTTCGATGTGGCTCTGGCCATGAGCATTACCGGTAACAAGAGCCTGGAACAGCTCAACGCCGTACTGCAGCTGATACCGGACTACAACCAGCCAGATGCGGCCAACAATGCCTCGGCGTCCAGCAACCCCGAGACAAGCGAGCTGGCAAGGATCACGCTACCCGAGACCAATGTGGCCAGCCTGCGCAAGTATGCCGCCCGCCTCGCGGCTGAAGGGCTTGACCATGTCGAGTTCCGTCAGCTATCCACGCTGCCGGACCTGATAGGCAAGTGGACGCGCTCGGTATCCTCGGGATTGCACTGCAAGACCATCTCGGATGTGCTGCGCCTGCCCGACCTCTCAGCCCGCGAATTGATTCGCCTGGCGGGCATCATCGAATTGATCGACAAGGCTCCCCCCACCCTGGAACAATTCGGGCACGGGGATCTGTGCTATGCCAACAGTACCATCCAGCTGCGTCGTGCGCAGCATCAGGCCAGACTGATCGAGGATGAACTGGCGGCGCTGCAGGAGCATTTCATTCTGGACAAGGTACCCGGCAAATCACAACTGCTGAGTCTGATGTCCGAGCTGGGTGACAATTTCGAGCATGACCCGGAACTGATCGGCGCGAGTTATTTCAATGCCCGACGACAGTTCATGGAGTTCAGCGTCTCCAAGCCTGCCAACCTCACTCAGGAGCATCGCCGCCTGTTGTCTCAGCTGGCCAAGGTGATGCGATTTCGGGAATTGTTCGTCAACAACACCGAATATCGCGCCGCGCTGGGCCCGGGCTACAAGGGCCTGCGAACCGACTGGGAAAAACTGCGCCTGACCGGAGAGTACGCCAGAGAACTGTCCACGGTTCTCGAGTCAGAAACCATCGCCAGCCAGATCATTCGCAACTGGAAGGAATTCCGCGCCAACTACAGTGTGGAACTGCATGTACTGCTCAGTGCGGCAGATGCCTGTCGCCGGCTGCTGGGCGTGGTCGGCACGCGCTGGCAATCCCAGTCCGCCGCCTCGTTGCTGGTCCACGCTCAGTTGATCGCCTCTCGCCTGATCGAGTGGCGCAACAGCTACGGTCCGGTCGAGAACCATTCAGACAAGACACCCGCCATGGTGCTCTCGAGTTTCTCCGGACGCTCGCGCGATGACATGGTGGTGGAGAATCAGGTGGACGAGACTCGCGAGCGCATCAATCGACAATTGCAGGAAGGCGAGATACAGCGCGAGCAGATAACCGATACGCTTGAATGGCTGTTGGCTGCCAGCCAGACTGCCTCCGAGCTGGAAATGGATATCGACGCCATTGTCGAGCATCTGCAGATAGCCTGAGGCGATCCGCTCGCCCGACGATTACGTCGAGCGATACTCTTCACGCGGTGACCGGCCAGGCACTGGATTGAGCAGCACTGTCAGCCGTGTCGGTTACAGGCGCGTCAGATTGAACAGTACTGTCAGCCGTGTCGGTTACAGTCGCGTCAGATTGACCAGCACTGTCAGCCGTGTTGCTTGCAGGCGCGTCAGGTGATCGGGATGATGAAGTCCGGCCGGATACCACTACGCTGTATCGCCTCTTCCACATCCAGCCCCTTGAGCAGGCCGTGATCGGTGACCAGCACGGTGCGCCAGCCTGCCTGCGCACCGCCCAGGATATCGGTATGCAGGGTATCCCCGACCATGGCGATTCGCTGTGGATCGATGCCCTCCAGCCCCTCCCTGACGATGGCAAAGGCATTGTCGAAAGGCTTGCCGAAGAACTGCGGCATCAGCATGCGGCAATCGGCAATATCGTGAGCGTACAGACCGGGCTCACGCGACAAACCCGATGGATGTGGTGCGACAAGATCCGGATTGCCAACCAGCACAGGCCTGGGGTTTGCAGCCAGAGAGGCCTTGAGCATCTGCTGTCGCTGCGCAGACCAGTTCCCTGCACTGAGCAGAACGAAACCGTCGCAGCGCTCGTAATCGGCAGCCTCATCCTCCAGCAACACATTCCGGGGTGCCAGCGTCTGCAGTTCGGAACCCGGCAATGCTGCAAAGCCCCACAGCTTGTCGGAATGATCGACCATGTTTCTGGCCAATGCATCCCGGCTGGAGATGACATGCTCGAGTTCGAAGTCCATGCCCCAGCGATGGTATTTGGCGCAGGTGACCGTGACCGGAAAACTGGCGCCATTGGTCAGTACGCGTACCTGCTTGCCACGAGCCCTGAGTGCCAGCACCCGATCCACGGCGCCAGGCACGGTATCGGCGCCGATATTCAGCACCCCGAAACCGTCCAGTACGAAGCAATCGAACTCGTCGCACAGCTCTTCAAGATGAGCCCGGTAAACGGACTCCTCTGGAAACGAGGCCTGTGGCAGGCGCGGCTGAATGCTCTCATAGCGCGCTACGGCATCATTCGCGGTGGGCGCATTACCGTGGATCAGGGATGGGTCTGACATGGGATCGAGGATTCCGATAGTTTGAACGTGGCAGTCACGACTGCGGGGCTGTAGTGCTCTTTGAACATCGCGCCTTGAAGTCAGCGACCGTCAAGGTGCGACGCCGAAAGCCGAAAGCCGAAAGCCGAAAGCCGTGAGCCGTGAGCCGTGAGCCGTGAGCCGTGAGCCGTGAGCGTCAGATGATAGCGTGTCGCACTCTGGCAGACACCCACTCGCTGATCACGACCGTACCCAGAATGACCACGAATATCATCGTCACCTGTGGCCATGCCAGGGTATTGAGCGAGGCCTGCAACTGCACGCCGATACCGCCGGCGCCGACCAGACCCAGAATGGTTGACTCGCGAATATTGATATCCCAGCGAAAGACCGAGATGCCATAGAAGGCAGGAAGAACCTGAGGCACGATGCCGTAGTTCAGTATCTGTGCACCCGAGGCCCCGGTAGCCGTCACCGCTTCAATCTGCAAGCGGTCGGTCTCCTCAATGGCTTCGTACAGCAACTTGGCCACAAAGCCGATCGAGCGCAAACCGATCGCCACGATGCCCGCCAACAAGCCCGGACCAATGATCGATACCAGTAGCAGCGCCCAGATAAGGGAGTTGATGGAGCGTGATGCGACGATGATGAACAGCGCGACAGGCCTGACGAACACCTTGCTGGGCGTCGTGTTGCTGGCGGCCAGAAATGCCACGGGAATCGCGATGACGACACCGAGCAATGTGCCCAAGGTGGCGATATTGAGCGTATCCCATAGCGGCATCCAGAGTTTTTCGATATAGCTCCAGCGTGGCGGAAACATGCGTGACCCCAGATCGGCAGCCTGCCGCGGCGCATCGGCAACGAAGGCCCAGATGGTGTCCCTGGTCATCAACTGCCAGCTGTAGACACAGAGAGCGACCAGCAGCAGCCAGCCAAACCAGATCAGCAGACGCTTGCCGGTGGTGCGATGTTGCCAGACAGGTACGGTATCGGTCGTGTTCATTGCACCCACTTCCTGACGAAGCCCGAGGAGTATTCCGCCAGCATGACGATGAATATGATGATCAGCAGAATGGCGCCGGCTGAATCGAACTCGTAACGGTCGATGGCCGTGTTCAAGGTGGCGCCGATACCACCGGCACCGACAATGCCGATGACGGCCGACTCTCGGAAATTGATATCCAGGCGGTACAGCGACAGCCCGATCAGACGCGGCATGACCTGTGGCTGCACGGCGTAATTGATCAATTGCAACCAGGAGGCGCCCGTGGCTCTGACGGCCTCAGTCTGACTCTCGTCGATGTCTTCGATGTCCTCTGCCAGCAGCTTGGCCATGAACCCGATGGTGGCGAATGTCAGGGTCAGGAAGCCGGCAAACGGTCCGAAGCCGAACATGGTCACGAACAGGATGGCGATGATGATCTCCTGCAAGGACCGGGAGACCGCGATGATGCTGCGACACAGATAGTAGACAACACTGGGCGCGACATTGCGGGCAGCCCCGATACCGATGGGCACCGACAGCAGGACACCGGCCACCGTGGATGTCATCGTCATGGTCAGACTCTCGACCAGCCCTGCCGATATATCCTTCCAGCGCGAGGTGAAGTCGGGTGTCAGAAATCCCTTGATGAAACGCCAGCCACGTTCCATGCCCTCGGCCACACGTACCCAGTTGACCTCGATCGTGCTCAGGGCCAGGACCAGCCAGACCAGTGCCGCGATCCATAGCGTACGGCGCAGCCAGGCGCGCTGAATCAGTATCGCCGGTGGCTTGAATGTGCCTGGATAGCGGCTGTAATCCGACCGCGCGGATGGCGCAGCAGCGCCTTCATTGACTTCCGCCACGACTCAGGCGGCTTCCGTTTCGTGATCGAGCGTGGTCCAGTCCTCTTCCCCATAGATGCGGGTGAGAACCGATTCCGTCAGCTCGGCCGGTGAGCCATCGAACACGATGCGGCCGGCCTGCAGACCGATGAGACGCTCCGTGAACTGACGTGCCAGCACCACATCATGGATGTTGATGATGGCCGGCAAGTGTTGTTCATTGCATATTTCCAGCAGCAGACGCATGATCTGACGCGAGGTTTTCGGGTCCAGTGACGCCGTTGGTTCATCGATCAGCAACAGCTCGGGATCCTGCTCCAGTGCTCGTGCGATGCCCACGCGCTGACGTTGGCCACCAGAGAGCGCATCTGCACGCTTGCTCGCGTGATCGATCAGACCCACTCTGTCCAGCAAGGCGAAGGCTTTCTGCACATCCGCCTTGGGATAATGCCGTGTGAAACTACGCCAGAAGGACACATACCCCAACCGTCCTGACAAGACGTTCTCCATGACGCTCAGGCGTTCCACCAGGGCGTATTCCTGGAAGATCATGCCGATTCGCCGACGTACCGAGCGCAGCTCGCTTGTGGACATGCCGGTGATGTTGGTGCCGGACAGACTGATCGTGCCGCTGGTGGGCTCCACCAATCGATTGATGCAGCGAATCAGAGTGGATTTGCCAGCTCCGGACGGACCGATCAGGCCGACGACCTGCCCCGCCGGAATCGAGAAACTGACGTCATCCAGCGCCTTGTCGCCTGCCGCATAGGTCTTGGAAAGTTGACTGACTTCTAGCAAAGTGTGGGTGCTCCGAAAGGCAGGGCCGGACACACAGGTATCCGGCCCGCATTGGCAAGAATCGAAAGATTACTGACAGGTGTATTCAACGCCATTGGCGTCGTCGATCTTGCGAATGACTTCCCATTCGTTCTTGAAGGTGATTGGCACGAACTGCGCTTCGCCCGATTTGGAGAACTCCTCTTCCAAAGAGCTGCCGGCCCAGTCAAAGCTCGAAAAGGCTTCCTTGATCTTGTCCTGCAGTTCGGCATTCAGCGTATTGGCCACACCGTAGCTGGTGGTCGGAAAGGTCTGGGACTTGTACAGGGACACGATCTGATCAGCAGTCACCACGTCTCGACTGATCATGCGATTCAGTACCGAATTGGCCACGGCAGCGGCCGGGTAATCCTTGTTGGCCACGCCCAGAATGGAATTGTCGTGCTTGCCGGAGAAAACCGGCTCGAAATCCGTACCGGCTTCCATGCTGTAATCGGCCTTCAGGATAGCCGACGGTGCCTTGAAACCGGAGTTGGAGGTTTCGGAGGTGAATGCAAGCTTGCCACCCTTGATATCCTCGACAGACTCTATGCCGGAATCGGGATAGGTGATGATCTCCATTTCATAACCATAGGAGCCATCTGCGCTGGCCATCATGGTGAATGGGCGGTAACCGGCACAGGCCACTGCCAGTGGATTGGATCCGGTGTTGAAACCGGCAATATGAAGACGACCGGCTCGCATGGCTTCGATCTGCGCCGCGTTGGACTGCACGGGAAAGAATTGCACTTTCTTGCCAGTCACTTCGCTCATGTGATCCAGAAAGTCGCTCCAGGCTTCGGCATAGACCGCAGGGTCTTCCACGGGTGTGTAGGCGAAGATCAGAGTACCGGGGTCCAGCTGCTCGGAAGCCTCTGGAATGTCGGCAACCAGATCGCCGTCGGCATCCTTGTAACGAGAATCAAGCTTGAACTCGGCAGAAGCGGGCAGGCTCAAGGAGACCGCAAGAGCCGTAGCGGCTGCGATGATCGTGTGTTTCATGATGGGTGGATTTCCTGAATGTATGTGGTGGTGAACATTCGGCAGCGCTTCCACGCCCTGCCCCGGGTTTGCGGAGCCGGCTCGATGCGTGTGCCGAGCCGACCAGTGTATTGATCAAATATTGATTATTCATGAAACGAACGTGGAACGCCATGCCCAGATCGAATTCATGCAACAAGTCCCGGAGGGATTCGGCCCGCAGACCGGACGGCTACCTGCGAGCAAGTCCGGGCGCCTTGGCGCCCGTGTTCTCTCCCCTGTGCCTGTGCCGCACAGGGGAAGGTCCGTGCTAGCCTACCCAGATACGCGCATTCTCGAACATCCTCAACCAGGGGCCGTTCTCGCCCCACTCCGGTGGCGCCCAGGAGTTGGTGACCGTGCGAAACACCCGCTCGGGGTGCGGCATCATGATGGTGACACGCCCATCGGCATTGCACAGTCCGGTGATACCGAATGGCGAGCCGTTGGGATTGAGCGGGTAGCTTTCGGTCATGGCGCCATGGTTGTCCACGAACCCCATGCACACCGGTGCAGACTGCGCCTGCTCTGCCTGTTCGAACACGGCACGACCTTCACCATGGGCCAGAGCCACCGGCAGACGTGACCCCACCATGTCAGTGAAGAACAGGGAAGGCGTTTCGTAGATCTCGACCGTTGCCACGCGGGCCTCGAACTGCTCGGACAGATTGCGTTCGAAACGTGGCCAGTTCTCGGTGCCCGGAATCAGTGACTGCAGTCTGGACAACATCTGGCAGCCGTTGCACACACCCAACGCAAAGCTGTCGTCACGTTCGAAGAACTGCCTGAACATGGCAGACAGACGTTCGCTGTACAGCACCGAACTGGCCCAGCCTCCTCCGGCTCCCAGCACATCACCGAAGGAAAAACCGCCACACGCCACCAGGCCCTTGAAATCGGCAAGGTCACGCCGCCCCTCGAACAGATCGCTCATGTGCACATCCACGGTATCGAAGCCGGCACGATCGAAGGCGGCGGCCATCTCGAAATGCCCGTTGACGCCCTGCTCACGCAGGATGGCCATCGCCGGCCTGCTCTTCAACAACTCCGGCGCCCCGATGATCAGGGAGCTTGACGGATCGAAGCTCAGACGCGGACTCAGCCCGGGATCGTCATCACGACTGATATGGGCCAACTCTTCGTCCGCAGACTCCGGGTTGTCACGCAGATACTGCATGCGATAGCTTGTCTGCCACCACTGGGTACGCAAACTGGCCACACTGTCCTGAATCAGCAGCGACTCACCCTGCCATAGCGCCAGCTCTCCGGTGTCGGCAGGCTTGCCCAGCACGTGCACCACATCACCCAGACCGTGAGCTTCGAATACCGCCATGACCTGCGCATACTGACTACTGCGGATCTGCAGAACGCCACCGAGTTCTTCATTGAACAGGCTGGCGATCGCATCACCCGGCAGGCTGTTGATATTGATGGTGAGGCCGCAATTGCCTGCAAAGGCCATTTCGGCCAGCGTGACGAACAGACCACCGTCCGACCGATCATGCCAGGCCAGTATCTGTTGTTCGCGAATCAGTTGCTGCACGGCATTGAACATGCCCTTGAGCAGCTGTGGCTCATCCACATCCGGCGCTGTGGAACCGACCTTGCCATACACCTGCGCCAGGGCTGAGCCACCCAGCCGATTCTGGCCAGCACCCAGGTCGATCAGCAACAACTCGGTGTCGCCACAATCGAGCCGGATTTCAGGTGTCAGCGTCTTGCGCACATCCTTCACCGCAGCGAAGGCCGTGACGATCAGCGACAAGGGAGCAGTCACGCTGTGATCGCGACCTTCCTCCTCCCACACGGTTTTCATGGACAGGGAATCCTTGCCCACCGGAATGGCAATTCCCAATGCCGGCGCCAGCCCCAGACCGATGGCTTCCACGGCATCGAACAGCGCCGCATCCTCACCCGGGTGACCACTGGCAGCCATCCAGTTGGCCGAGAGCTTGACCTCACCGACATCACCGATGTCAGCGGCTACGATATTGGTCAGTGATTCGGCCAGCGCCATGCGCGCCGAGGCTGCGGCATCGAGTACGGCGACGGGGGAGCGCTCACCCATGGCCATCGCTTCACCGGCATAGCCCTGATAATCGGATACCGTGACAGCCACATCGGCCACCGGCATCTGCCAGGGCCCCACCAGCTGATCACGTACCACTTGCCCGGTGATGCTGCGATCGCCGATGGTAATCAGGAAATTCTTCGCAGCCACTGCCGGCAATTGCAGAACGCGTTGTACCACATCGTCCAGCTGCAGGGACTCGGTGGCCAGCTCGTCACTGGCCGCAGCACGGTGAGTGGCTGAAATCTCCATCTTGGGCGGCTTGCCCAGCAGCACATCCAGCGGCATGTTGACCGGATCATTGTCGAAATGCGAGTCGGACACGTGCAGTACCCGCTCCTCGGTGGCCTTGCCCACCACGGCATACAGACAACGCTCACGCTGACACAGCGATTCGAACAGCGGCAATCGCTCACTGATGATGGCCACCACATAACGTTCCTGCGACTCATTGCTCCAGATGGCCATTGGCGACATGCCAGGCTCGTCGTTGAGCACGGAGCGCAATTCGAAGTCGCCGCCTCGCCCGGCATCGTTGACCAGCTCCGGCAAGGCATTGGAAAGACCACCGGCACCGACATCATGGATGGACAGGATCGGGCTGTCTTCGCCCAGAGCGATGCACCGATCGATCACCTCCTGACAACGGCGCTGCATCTCCGGATTGCCGCGCTGTACGGACGCAAAATCCAGCTCGCTGTCACCAGCACCACTGGCCACGGACGATGCCGCGCCGCCCCCCAGACCAATCAGCATCGAGGGTCCACCCAGCACCACGATATGCGACCCGGCGGGTACGGCCTGCTTCTCGATATTGCCCTCTCGAATATTGCCCATCCCACCGGCAATCATGATGGGCTTGTGATAACCGCGCACTTCGCTTCCCGGCTTGTCGGAATCCTGTGAATCGACCGGCACAGACTGACAATAGGTCCGGAAATAGCCGGTCAGGTTGGGCCGGCCGAACTCATTGTTGAAGGCGGCAGCACCAATGGGCCCGTCCTGCATGATCTCCAGAGCACTGGCCAGTCTGTCTGGCCTGGCATTGTTCACTTCCCAGGGCTGCCCCCAGCCCGGTATGTTCAGGTTGGACACCGTGAAACCACACAGGCCCGCCTTGGGTTTGGAGCCATTGCCTACAGCGCCCTCGTCACGTATTTCCCCCCCGGAACCGGTGGCCGCACCGGGAAACGGCGAAATGGCCGTCGGATGATTGTGCGTTTCCACCTTGATCTGGATGTGTACCGCTTCCTCGGCGGCACGGTAGTGACCATCGGGCCCTGCCAGCCAGCGCTGGGCCGTACTGCCCTGGATGACGGCAGCGTTATCGTGATAGGCCGAAAGAACACCTTCCGGTGCGAGTTTGTGGGTGTTGCGAATCATGCCGAACAGCGATTGCGACTGGGCTTCACCATCCAGTGACCAGGAAGCGTTGAAGATCTTGTGTCGGCAATGTTCGGAATTGGCTTGTGCAAACATCATGAGCTCTGCGTCGCTGGGGTCTCTCTTCAGACGCGCAAAACTCTGTTCGAGATAATCCAGCTCATCGGATGAAAGCGCCAGGCCCATCTGCCGGTTGTGCTCTTCGAGCGCCAGACGCCCCTCTTCCAGCACCGGAATGGTCACCAGAGGTGCAGGTTCTGCCACCGAGAAGAGACCGTCCAGATCGCCGGGCAGGTCGATGACGGATTCCGTCATGCGATCATGCAGGAGCGCTTCGGCTTGCCGCTTGCCAGCGTCGCTCAAAGATTGCAGGCTGGGATCGCCGAAGAGGTACTGGATACCGCGCTCGATGCGCAGCACCTGATCCATGCCGCAGCGTCTGACGATATCGGTAGCCTTCGACGACCAGGCCGAACGGGTACCCAGGCGAGGTACGACAGTGAGCTGCCAACCAGACTCGGGCTCATGGTATTGCTCATCGGCCTGCAGGAGACGGCCAAGACGTTGCAGCACCACCGGATCAAGATCCCGAGGCTCTGCATGGCCAGAGTCAAGCTGGATGAAATAGACATACCGGGCCTCGACGGCCTGGAAAAGGGTATCCACTGAGCGCAACTGCTTGAGCAATTGCTCCTGTCGGAAGGTCGACAGGGCGTTGGCGCCGGATAGACAGAGCATGTGGGTTCTCGCACGGTAACCTGAAGGCTGGCCGTCATCTCTGGCTATGGCAACGTGCATTCATGCTCGAACATCACGTTTTGTTGCCTGGCCAGCCGGAGAATCGGCCCGGACGAGGCAATGATACTGGATGTGAGGAGCTACGGCAGAGTGCCGCAGCTCCCGATTGCCGGCCGAAGCCGACACAGACCTGATCAGATGTCGAAAACCAGGTTCATTGACGTAACGCTTTCGCTGTCGCCGACCAGCGGATCGGCGCCATCGCTCAGGTCACTGTTGCTACGTGAGAAGTGAGCGACCTTGAAGGCCAGCTTGTCGGAGATCTTGAATGACACACCCAGACCCAGCTCGACAAAGGTGTTGTCGCTGCCGAAATCGGTACGCAGATCGGCATTGAACGTGACCTCTTCAGTGATGTGGTTCAGGTAGTTCACACCCAGGTAGCCGATGCCACCGTTGACATCGTCACCCACCACCAGATCAGTGTTCTTGTTGCCGAAACCGATTTCTGCTGTCAGGAAACCTGACTCGTCGGCGAAGAATCGGTGGCCGACACCGACAACTTGTCGAGTGGCGGAATCGATGTTGCTCGGCTCATCGGTTTCCCAGTCGAGCAAACCGAAGAAGTAGGTCTTTTCGTTGTAATAGAATTTCGGCTGATAACCCAGCGCAATTCGATCAGAGTTGTCGCCTTTCACGACGATTCGCTGTGGCAGACCATCATCACCCAGAACCGTTTCGCCCTGTGCGTCAGTCTGGTTGATCACGATGGACGATGTTCCCTTGAAGACCGAGCCGAACACCAGGTGTTCCCAGCGATTGACGGTCTTGCTCAGGCGAATGGCACCGTTGATGTTGCTCGCTTCGGAGTTGCCGCTGGAGCTGGTTGCGCCCAGAGAAGCCGTGCCCTGCCACCCTTGAAACATGGTGCCGAAACCGGACTCTTCGGTATCGGTGTCCTGCGCGGCTACCAGACTCGAAGCGCTCAGCGCGCCTGCAACGAGAACACCCGTAATCGATTTTTTCAACATGCCTTTTTCCATGATAAGTACCACCCGATGTGGGTTGATGAAGAAGTTGTGGTAATTATGGAACAGCTCTATCGCCGCAGATCACCGGACACTTTCTTTAACATTCGTGAGCAGTGGTTCACAATCACAGCCTATTGACCACGGATTATTGACGGCTGGTATAAATTCATCCGGCCGCCATTGAATTGCGAGAAAAACACCCGCATACTAGTCAGGCAGGAAGTTACGACCACCGGGGCTGACATGGTTTCGACGGAAGTGGCAAACCCTGAGGTGCATGCCGAGGATTCAGATCACCTCGTAAATCCAGCTGAAAAACTTATAGTTGCCAACGACGACAACTACGCAATGGCCGCATAACTAGACCCTAGGGTTTAGTTGTACGTACTGCCCCGTTCCGGATCTGCCTGTGGGTTTGGGCGGGGGCAACAGACACAGGATCGCGTGAAGGGTCGCCCTTACACTGGATCGCTAAAACAATAATGGGCTCGCTGCTCTTTATGGTGCCCGTCCTGCACTGAGTGGCTAAAGCCAATGACGGAACTAAGCATGTAGTACCAACGGCAGAGTGCTTTCGGACGGGGGTTCGACTCCCCCCAGCTCCACCAAATGCACGATCAAAGCGGCCCTCTCGGGCCGCTTTTTTCATGGACGAAACAAAAAAGCTGCGCCGCCCACCGCAATGCGAATTTGGCAGCGCAAGGCGATTGCCCCTCCCCTATCGCCCCCAGCCCACTGCTCGCTCCAGTGCGAACCACTTGCTGTACCCTAGTGCACAGTCATACATGCTTCCCGACCGTATGAATCGCATGATCAGGTTTCCGTCACCGTATCGACTCTGTTCTGCACGGACACGTGCAGGGACACAGACTTGCCGGATTCGCCATTGGCTATCGCGCATGCTGGCCGGCGGTCTTTTCGTTGCTGCGATCATTCCCGCCCAGGCTGCCGAATTCCAGGGTTCCGCCCAACTGTCGGAAAAGTGGGTGCAGACCGTCTATCAACCCGCCTTCGAGCAATTCGCCAGCGCGGCCTCCCAATGGGCAGCAGACTCGGCAGGCTTGTGTGGGAGCACAGCCGGTTCGAGAATCTATTCACTGCAAACCGATTTCACCAGGGTATTGCAGCACCATGCACAGGTCGAGATCTTCCGCTCGGGCCCCTTGCTAGACAACCACCTGCAGAACAGATTGTTCTATTGGCCGGACAAGCGACGTGTCGGAGAGCGACAATTACGCGCCTTGCTCGCCCAGAGCGATGTCGCCACACTCAGTGTCGAGCAGCTGGCCGGCAAGAGCGTCGCCGTTCAGGGTTTCCCCGCTCTCGAGCGTCTGCTGTTCAGCGACGGGCACTACACCGTGGAAGAAGCTCCGTATTGCCATCTGGTGGAAATCCTGATCAGGAACATTGCCTCCATGGCCAATGAATTGAATCGCGCGTGGCAATCAGAAAGCGACTATGTACAGGCCTTCTTGCACCCCGAGGCAAGCTCCGAGTTTTTTCGCAGTCACGACGAAGCACTGCGCAGTGTCATCACCGAGGTTGTCACCGGCCTGGACAGTCTGATCGATCGCAAACTGCAGCCATTGTTATCAGGTGATCCCAAGCTCATTCGAACGGCTCCTCTATGGCGCAGCCGACGAACGGTTGCTATGCTGCGTGGCAATATCGCCTCGATCCGTTCTCTGCTGTTCGACGCAGGACTGTTGCAGCAGCTGGGCATGGAAGAGGAACTCGACACGGACTTCAATTACCTTGAACACCTGCTGGACAAGATCAGATACACCTTTGCCTTTGCGGATGCCGATGGCCAGCTGAGTCCGGAGGTCGATACCGTTTTCGCCAGCCTCTCTGCCGTGTTGAACGATATTCGTCATACCGTCAATTACGAGGTGCTGACCCCATTGGGAATGGGGGTCAATTTCAATGCTGATGACGGGGATTGAACGACAACAGAGCGCTTAGCGATTCTCCAGCCGACTGTAATCCAGATACCCGAAACCGGTCGGATCAGCAGCCTGCCATTGCTCGTGCAGCTCATCGCTCAATGCCCAGAATTGCGGATCACTGCGTCGGATGCCGTAGTCATCCAGCAGGCGAGAATAGTCTTCCTCATCCTCGAGGGACAAGACTGCGGCGGTAAACGCGTTCAGCTCCTCCTCCTGAACCTGCATCAGGGCATTGGGGTAGAAGCCGCGTATTCCGGGTAGCACCGTTACCGTGTTCTCCGCTGGAATCAACTGCTTTTCCTCGTTGAATACCGAACTCATGTTCAGATGCGCATCATTGCGCAGTATCGATACATAGCGTGGCTGCTCGGCACCGTTGACCCTGAGCAGGGTCATCTGCGGCAACAGGGTCGTCTTCTCTCCCTGAAACTCTTCCAGTGCCGCCAACGCCTGCTCGGCATCGACACTGACAGCTTGAACAACTTCGAGATGGGAGAGCAGCAAGCCGTACAGCTCGCCCAGCGGGTTGTCGCTCTGGTAGTCGATGCCGGTGAAGGGTACCTTGTCGAAGGCCTTGTTCTTCATGTAGGTCAAGGCATCATCAGGTGCATCCCGATACCATTGCTCGCGTGCCTGGCTGCGTGCCTCCGGTGGCAGGAAGGCCAGCAGATTCTTCTCTCCCTGCATGCGCAGGAAGTCCATGTGCAGTCTTGACGTCAGTTGGTGGCCAAGTGTGCCGTAGACATCGTATCCGGCTACCAGCAGATAGTGGATACGCTCCAGCAACGGGTAGTCGATGACCCAGGCCGTATCTGGTGGACTCTGCCCCAACAAGCCCTGCTCCACCGCCGCATAATCGCCATGTCGCAGCACGGTCAGTGCGGCATTGATGTTCTTCTCCTTGCCACCGTTCCAGATCATGTCCAGAGAAACGTCATTCTGCGAAAACCATTTCGCCAAAGCCTGGTCACGCGCCATATGATGCTCGCGCTCCAGCTTCTCGTAATGTCCCCAGTGCAGTAGAGGTGTCAGTCCGATACTCGAATCATTGCTGTTGGCCAACGCCAGCTCCTGGCTCACGGTCGGCAGGAAGCTGGCCAATGAATCATTGATCGGTGAATCCGGATTCAGGAATACCACCCAGAAACGATCCCTGATCACGCTGACCGCGATCTGACCACGACAGACACTGCCACGTATGTAGTTGGCTATCGTGAAGCGAGCCTCTTCGAGCATGAAGCGATACCGGCTGTTCATCGGCAAGGCCGCGAATGTAACAAAGGGGTTGGCATTACTGTCAGCCTTGTATCCGGGCAAGGCATCAACCGTATAATCATCCGTGAAGAACAAGGATTCGAACAATTCAAGCCTGTCCGCATCCAGTCGGTAGGGGTTGTGCGTCTTTGCCACGATGGTTTCACGCTCGGGAACCAGTCGGTAATACACCACTGGCACACCGGGATCGTCAAAGGGTCGCCTGGTTGCAATGAATTCGACGGGCTTTCCCGGCGGGCTTGCAGAACGCACTACCTTGAAGAAGGTATCTGAAGATATATCGGGAAAATACAGATGCCCCAGATACAGGTGTTCGTAGAGATAGCGCGACACCAGACGCCCCTTGTTCGACCCGCGATTCAGAAAGGCCTCCCATTCTGCGAGTACCTCGGTGAACTCCGGCGGCATCAAGACATCCGTCTGATACGGGGCACCGGCGTCCAACCAGCGCATCAGAACGTCCTGCTCTGCGTCGCTCAGTGCCGGCAACGCATAGGGCATGCCTGCCTCAGGATGGCGAGCTGCATAGTCGTCGAATTCCTCAATGGTGGGACATTCGTTCTCACGGTTCAGACCCACGGTATAGGCGTCGGGCAGTTTGCCATTCTGCAGGGCGGGTGATTGCTTCTTGAGTTGCAGAAACCGCTTCATCAGACCGGCATCCATACCCTCATCGTGCCGCTCACCGAATACGCTGAAAAAAACCATCTCACGCCAACCCTCGGTGGTCTGCTCATCGACGAACAGCCGTGTCGGATCTGCCGGTAGCAGGCGTGTGGAATGATAGACGCGTGCCTTGGTCGCACCGCGCGACAGGCCCTCCGGCGCAGTTGTCTTGAGCTGGCAAGGTGCGTCGTAACAGGCGTGGCATGCAATGCATCGGGTATCCAGTATCGGCTTGACATCGGACAGGAAGTCGATGTCGGCCAAGGATGCAGTGGGTAACTCGCTACGCACCTGCCCGACCACTGCTTCAGGCTCACTGGCAACGGGCTTGACCTGCAGGCAGGCAGTACAGATGATCAACAGAGCGACAAAGGCCCAAGGCAGTTTCAGATAGCGATGCATTCGCTCGTTTTTCAGGTCAGGTGAGCTGACAGTATATCGGCATGGCATGACCGACCACCACTGGCACCGATGCCTGCAACTGCCTGCCTCTGCTCAGACCTGCTCAGACCTGCTCAGACCTGCTCAGACCTGCTCAGACCTGCTCAGACCTGCTCAGACCTGCTCAGACCTGCTGGTAGCGTGAAACGAAGTTTCTCAGTATGCGTTCGGGCATTCTGACGTCTTCTGCACGACACATGGCGATCAACTGTTCGGACTCCTCCGGTGCAAAATAGCCTGCGTTGCGATAGACCTCGATACGCACAGCGAAGGAATGACCATCGGCTTCCGGATGAAACTGGGTTGCATAGACGTTGGCGCCATGGCGAATCATCTGATAGGGACAGGACTCTGACTGCACCAGGTGTTCACAGCCTTCTGGCAACTGCTGCACGGCTTCCTTGTGCCCGACAAATGCGCGAAAGGAGTCGTCGACCCCTTCGAGCAATGGATCTTCCCTGCCTGCCGGTGTCAGCTGACACGCCACTGCGCCCACTGCTTCACCATAGTGCTCCTTGCTGACTGGCGCACCAAGATGGTGTGCCAGAATGCCGATACCATAACAGCAGCCCATGAACGGAAAATCCCGCTCGGTGATCTGCGGCATGAGACCCAGCACCGCAGACTCGATTCGCCTGTCTGTTTCAGACTTGGTGTTTGGCTCATCGCTGACGCAGCCCGGCCCGCCGCCCACGATGACACCGCTGTAGTCAGTCAGTGACAGATTGCCGGGCAAGCTCTCTTGGTCGAGCCGAACGCGACAAGCATCCTGTTCCGACAGGCCGCTCTTGTCGAGTATTGCGGCAAACTCATCATCCGAGGCTTCGGTTTCCGGGCGAAGTTGCAGTATCAGAAATGGCTTCATTGCTTTGCTCAGGCCTGTACCTGGCACGCCTAGCGGAAGATCACGGTCTTGTTGCCGTGCAGAAACACGCGGTGCTCGACATGCAATCTGACAGCCCGGGCCAGTGCCACCGTCTCGGTGTCACGACCTACTGCCACCAGCTGCTCCGGGGTGTAGGTATGATCAACCGGCTGCACACTCTGCTCGATGATGGGCCCTTCGTCGAGGTCGGAAGTGACGTAATGCGCTGTGGCTCCGATCAGTTTGACACCACGATCGTAGGCCTGGTGATAGGGTCGCGCGCCCTTGAAACCGGGCAGAAACGAATGATGGATGTTGATGGCGCGGCCACTGAGGTGCTTGCACATGGTGTCAGACAGAACCTGCATGTAGCGCGCAAGCACCACCAGTTCTGTGTCGGTTTCCTCGATCAACTCCATCAAGGCCTTTTCCTGCTGAGGCTTGTTGTCGGGCGTTATCGGCAGATAGACGAAGCGAATGCCTTCGCGCTCCGCCATGGGGCGCAGATCCAGATGATTGGATACCACAGCCGTGATTTCCATGTTCAGTTCACCCTTCTTCAGCCTGTAGAGCAGATCATCCAGGCAATGGTCGAACTTGCTTACCATGATCAGGGTGCGTGTGGGGGCATCGGCCGACAGCAGATTCCACTCCATTTCGAATCGGGCAGCCACCTCTTCGAATTGTTCCTGCAACTGCTCCAGCGTGGCATCACCGCTGGCAACGTGGAAGCGCGAGCGTAACGAGAAACGACCGGTTGCCGGATCATCGAACTGGGACAGCTCACTGATGTAGGCACCACGATCAGCGAGAAAGGTTGTGACGGCTGCGACAATGCCACTCTCGGCCTTGCAGGCAGCCTTGAGAATCAATTCATTGCGCGAAGTAACAAGCTGAGACATTGAACAGAACCATGATAGACGTGGGATCGGGGAAACTATGGTACTTCAGCTGCCGCCGAAACGGTTCCACCACAGCCACGCTTCGAATGGCACCAGAAGCAACCACCGTCCATCAACCGTGGCAGGGTCACCGCAGAGTCAGGGCGCCGAAATCGAGCCCTTCATCCGGATCAGGGGGCTCTGCATCATCAATCGCCTGACTCACACGATTTCTGCCGTCGTGTTTGGCCTTGTACAATGCATCATCTGCCAGTGCCAGGAGAATTTTGCTGCCGGCCTCGGGGCGTTCTGCATCGGGTATCCTGGCGGCGACGCCAATGCTGACACTGATTCGCCCTACCCTGGCCAGTGCCTCGACATCACTGTCGAAGGCATTGACAGCAGAGCGGATGTGCTCGGCCAGCATCGCGGCGGCTGACTGCTCGGTACCCGGCAGAACCACTGCAAACTCCTCACCGCCGTAACGAGCCACAAAATCCTCTTCACGGGATACCGATTCGGAGATCAGCTTGCTGACAATGCTGATGATGTTGTCACCGATCAGGTGCCCGTGGTTGTCATTCACTTTCTTGAAATTGTCGATATCGATCATCAGAACGGCCAAGGGCTTCTGTTCGAGACGTGCAGCCTCCCACAATCGATCCAGGTGCACGTTGAAGTAGGCACGATTGAATACGCCACTCAGTGAGTCGATGATGCTGAGCCTCTCCAGACGTGTATTGACGACGGACAACTCACCCAGAGTCTGCTCCAGCGCCACAGTCCGTTCGGCAACCCGTGTTTCGAGCAACTCGGTGGATTCTCTCTGCAGACGCAGTTTGTCCTCTCGCAAGACCTTGAATCGGTGCGCGATGGCAAACGACAGAAGAATGGTTTCCAGCGCTGAACCCACCTGAATGGCATATTCCGTAAAGAGGTTTTCGGGTAACAGGGCGTAGGTCTTCGTGCCGTAGATGAAGATACCCAGCAGAAACATCGTCCAGGCGAGCAGGAAATATCGGGCTACTGCAACGCCGCGGCGAAGCTGCCTGACGCCGGCATAGAAGAACAGAAGCGTGCCAAGCGTGACCAGCAAGGTCTGAATCTGAATGGCGTATGCGTAAGGCATCAGCAGACCTATCGGCAGTGACGCCAGATTGCAGGCACCGAAGACCATGAACAGGCGTTTCAGGTGATCACGTCGCTGCCGTATCTCGAGCAACTCCGCCGAGAAGGCCGCCGCCAGGGTAGCACTGAGGGCCATGCACAAGAGCGTTCCCTTCTCGGCCAGATAGGTGGATGTGGGCCAGACGTACTCGAAGGCCAGCCCGTTCACGCACATCTGGAATCCGCCATAGAACAGGATATACAGCGCGTAGTAGGCGTACGCGGGTTCTCTCACCGACAAGGCCATCATGGCATTGGAGATCATGATGGCCAATAACAAGCCGTAGTATAAACCCAGCAGGATCTGCTCGTCGTAACTCTCGGCATGGAAGGACTCTGGTTGCCAGATGCTGACCGGAACCTGCAAGGCGCTTGTTGTGGACACACGCATGTAGATCTGCAACGACTCTTCCTGCGGAAGAAAGGCGATCGGAAACACGAAGGCACGGTGATTGATCTGGCGTTCCTCGAACGCCATGGTGTCCCCTGCCCGAAATCGTTCCGATCTGCCACTGTCAGACAGAACATACAGTTCGATCTCATCCAGCAGCGGATATGACACCTTCAGTAGCAGGGAGTCGCCGCTGGCCGGGCGTTCCAGTGGCATTGCAAACCAGTAGGCCGAGCGTGTGAAACCGAAGTTGACCGACGATTCGACACGGGTGGTAAACAGATCGACCGACCGCAGGACGTCCTCTATGCCAAGCTCTCTCGTCGGGTCTTCGAGAATAGTCATCGACGGCTCCACCGGGGGAACGAAACGCTGAGTCAGCGTTTGCGCCGCATGCCCCATACCAGAGTACAGCAGCCAGAACACGAGCATCAACAGCCAGCGCCGGAACAGACCTATCCTTCTGTTTTCCCTAAAGAACATCAGCCGCTGTCAGGATACTGGAGATAGACCTCCCTCTGCCTGAAACAGCGGCTGAGTGAGCCAGTACTTGATGACTGACGCGGACGACAGGATCAGGCTATCGGTGCTTTCTTGCGCGGCATCACAAGCTGAACACGTGCCGGTGTATCTGGTTGGGCGTACCTAGGCCAGGCGTACCCGGGTTGGGCGTACCTAGGCCAGACGTGCCCGAGTTGAGCATACCTTTGCCAGGCGTACTCTGCCAGGGCGCGCCTGGTCGAGAATGCCTGGTCAGGAACGCTCGGTCGAGAATGCCCGGTCAGGCATCCCTGGCCAGGCGCCCCATAGCTGTGCAGTCAGACTTCGGTGTCACCCCTGCGAGCCAGCAGGAAACAGCCGACACCGATCGCCAGCGGCAACAAGGCCGCCTTGGGCTCTGACATGGCAAAGAAAAACGCGATGATCAGGAACAGCCAGCTACCGGCCACCATCACATTGTCGGCAGCTTCTGCAAGCAGAACCTTGAGATTTGCCAGAAAATTATCCACGCTTGCCTGTCCTCATTGGAATCTTGATGTAATGAATCGGGGTACCCGGCAATCACTTCCGAGTGTTACCCGCAACTTTCCAATGGTTGGTCGAGGAAGTCAAGGCCGACACATAACCGATTCCGTCGCGACAGACCTCAGGCAGCAGCAGCCTGCCGCTCGCCCCGGACTTCCTGCAGTACCAGCCGCAGCTCTGCCAGGTCGCCATCCGATAATGACAGTGCAGCCACTTCAGGCATCTTTTCGAGTTCGACATGCTCATCCGAGGGAATATCGTTGATGTCCTCCAGAATGCAGGCCTTGTCGACCAGACGAATCATGCACAGGACGGGGTTGTGAGGATTCGCTACCGCATCATTCAGATGCAGCACGATCGTCTTGTAGGATTCGGGCAGGTTCCACATTGTCAACAGCTGGGCGCCGTGCTCACTGTGCATGTCCTGCAACACACTGTCGATGGTTTCATCGGACAGCTCCAGCCCCTCACTGCTGATGAGTTCTTCCAGTATGCACAGCAGTGACAACTTGCCGATGTCGTGCAGCAGCCCGGCAACAAAGGCCTCGTCAGCAAGATTTCGGTATCCGGCATTGGCGGCAAGCCAGCGTGCCCCGACGGAGACAGCGGAAGTATGCTGCCACAGCCTCGTCAAACGAGTCTTGAACATGCCTCGGGATGCGCTGTAGAGCCGTTTCTGACTCACGGAAAAAACGATGGAGGCTATCTGCCGGATGCCCAGGCGTACGGCAGCTTCTCGCAGATTGCTGACCGGTGAGAGCCCGGAGAAGAATGATGAATTCGCCATGCGCAGAAGATCGGTGACCAGCACCTGGTCTTCTTCGATAATGCTGCAGATGTGTTCGGCATCCAGTCTGTTTTCATTGACCTCACGATTTATCTGCAAGGCAATATCATCGAAAACAGGTAGTTCCACCTCACCACTGCTTATCTTGCTGTTGATCAGATCTGTCAGATCGCGTTCATGACTCATGTCGAAATATTCCTTATTTGTCTGCACCGGAAGCCAAAGCAGCCGAGAGCGGGTTCCATCCCTGAATATGATTGGTCATTCAAAGTGTCACCCAGGTAATGCCAACACTCCCGCAAAGTCAGGAGAAAAAAACCCGATCGATTCCCTGTTCCTGCTCGGAGCGTTCAACCGCGTCAAGGCTCCTTTCACAACCGCATGGGGATCGAGGGCATACACTGTCTTTGGCGGCAGCTCGCCAGAAACACTGAGTGATCCTTGCCTCAATTCAGCCAAGCAGGCAGCTCACTGACCCGCGGGCAAGTGCAGAGCATACCGTTCCAGCAAGGTCTCGGACAGGCCGGCCGATACCATCAGGTCAAGGTACTCCTGATACATCGTGGCTACGACCTCTCCCTTGCGACTGCGGGCATTGAAAAGGCGCTCCTCGACGTCGATAAGTTCGATGATATTGATCGTGCCCAGCTCCAGATTTCTGCGATTCAGCGTCTGCAGATCCTCATTGGCCTCGATCTCCGAGACCACCGCATCCAGCGTCAGTCGGGCAGAAGTGATGCTGTTGTAGGACTGGTCGATGGCTCTGAACACGTCACGTTCCAACTGCGCCCGTTCGGCTTCGAGCTCCCGCAGTTGTGCCTCGGCACGCCTGACTCCACCCTTGCGTTCGCCGCCACTGTAGAGTGTGTAGTTGATCAACAACTTGGCGGCCAGCTTGTCACGCTGAACAGTCGGGCCCCCTTCATCATCGATGATCGAACCACTGAGCTCGAAATCCACGGAAGGAAGATAACGCCCCTTCTGGGCACTGACTCGTAGCTGCGTCGCTTCCTGACTGAAACGATTTGTCATGAACCCGCTGTTGGACACGCCACCCTGCTCGATATAGTCAGCAAGCGGCAGCAGCCGGATATCGGCAAACTCCTCAGGTGACGTGGCTTCGAATTTCTGCAGACCTGGTACGAGGTATTCCAGTTCGCTGAGCGAGTTGTTCAGCGATGCCGTGGCCGAACTCTTCACACCCTGAGCCGATGCAAGTCTGGCTCTGGCGAAATCCACTTCCAGCTTGCTCGCCGCCCCGCCCTGATACATGGCCCCCAGGTCTGCAACCAGTTCGTTCATGGTCGTGACAAATTGGTCCGCCTGGGCCAGCTCGTACTGGTAGCGCCAGTAATCGATGTAATTGCTGGCGACATCCAGAAACAGGTCTTCGACCTCGATTCTGGCTTCCGCATTTGCCGCACCTTCGAGCTTCTGACTACGTTCATACTCTGCCCGAGAGCTGCCGCCGTCATACAACAACTGTGTGACGCTCAGTTTCAGATTGCGTCCAGTGGTCGTGTCGCGACCGGATTCCGTATTCGGTGCCGGATCATTGTATTCCGGTCCCAGGGTACTGCTGAGTTCTATCCGAGGGAAACGATAGCTGCCGTTCTGTCTCGACAGTTCGATGGCCTGATCGATTCTGGCATCTGCAATGTCAATCGCAGGATTGCTGGCCATTGCCCTGTGGAGCAAGGCCTGAAACCCGACAGGCTCAACCTGCTCACCGGATACTGCGATGGACGAAGGCTCCTCTTGTTCGGCAATCGACTGCGCCATCAGGGGCGCAACACAGATGAACTGCAAGAGCATGATGAACAGCATCGCACGTCGATGCCTGATCCTGAATGCGGTGTCAGCGTTGATTGAAATCATTGGCGGATATTGATCTTCAAACGCGTCCAGTTGTCGGAGTCTTCAATGGCTTCATTCTCCACAACCTTCAGCTGTATGTTCGCCCGATCGGCCGTCGTATCGAGTAGTGTATTGCGCACATTGAGCATTCTGGCAACGGCCAATCGCTTTGCGCGACTCTGTGTGGCAGCATTAGCAACCTTCGGCGAATTCAATTCGATTTCCAGATTCTCCGCCCCGTATTTCTCGACCATCTCGGCGATGAATTCATTGATCCTGGCCTCGCTGTTGTCATCGACAGTGATGGCTCCGGGGTCATGGAATAGCACCAGAGACAGGTCTTCATTCGATGTCACTACCTGCTGCTCACTGGCTTGCGCGGAAAACGCCTGTGCCACGGTTTGCGTATCCTCGACAGCTTCGGTTTCGGCAGCACCACCGCCCTGGCTCGCCCGCTCCTGCGCCGACTCCATCTGCTCCCTGAGCTCTTCGTTCTCCCGTTCCAGTTCCTCCAGTCTCGCAGCGCTACTGGCCGTGTCCTCGATCTCGGTGACCGGCTCAGGCTGCCCTTCGATCTTTGCCTTGTAGGTTATGGTGTAGAAATACAGAACGGCGGCAGTGATCAGAACAAAGAACACGAACATGATGACAACCGCCGACAGAATATCGACGAAACCCGGCCATGAGTTGGCCGCCAGATCCGAGCCTCCATCACTATTCATGACTCAGGTCCACGGATAGCAATGCTGTTGCAGGGCGCTTGAAGACGTTCTTCATGCCACCCCGGCATCGGGATCTTCCTTGTCATCCTCACGACGCCCGTACTGCTTGTCGATGAGTCTGGCAAGTTTCTGCAGCTCTCGCTGCTCCTTGGCGATGAAAGGAATGACATCCTTGTTGACGGACGAGGCAATATTGTCCCCGATGGTCTTCTTCAACTTGTCCGATTCGCGTCGGAATTGATGCTGCAGATTTGTCTGCACTTTCTGATCCCGCTGCACGGATCGTCGATCAGAGACGATGACCATCTTCTCCAGTCTTTTGATCTGTGCCGCCAATTCGCTGACATGAACCTGATCCTGCGTCGAGAGTCGCGCCATCTTCGCATTGATCCTGTCAAGTGCCTTGCTTACCCGGTCCGAGGTCTGCAGCACATGGCGCGGTATTTCTTCCTGCAGAGTGCGAGACAGACCGTCCAGGCTGGAGGCGAGTTGCTGCTGGGAATTGACGATGAAACCGAATTGCTGATCCAGCGTATTCAGGCGGTCTCCGATGAACGTTTGCCCTTCGATCAGGGATCTGGCGAAGTCCACGCTCAGCACCGATTCGACACGAGCCTGTTGCTCCATCATTGCCAGTACGGCTTGATTGAGATTGTCGATGCTGCCTGCCAGAGTTTCCTGCTGACGAAGCAGCAGGTCGTTGTTCTCGATGGCACGATGCGATGCATCGGCGGAAATCAGAATTGCATCGACCACATCGGCCAGTTCGCGTTGTGTATTCTGGGAAGACTGAATGAAGCCGACAATCCAGGCCTTGAGCTCGGCATCGGCAACGGGTGGTCCGTCGGATCGGCGTCCAGCAGCCTTGTTGGCCTGCACCATGCCGGGAATCTGCTCATCAAGCCAGCGGCTGACCCCTTCGATGAAATGATCCTGGGCACCATTCGAGAAGAACTGGAAGGTACCCACCAGCAAGCTGCCTGACAAACCGAAGAGAGAGGAACTGAAGGCCAGTCCCATCCCCTGCAGAGGAGCTGCGAGACTGGAAATGAATCCGGACATGCCCCCGCCTTCACCGGAATCCGAACCGATCGTCGCCATGCCGGCCATGGCCTCACCGACCGCATCAATGGTGCCCAGCAGTCCGAGAAAGGTGCCGAGCAAGCCCAGCATGACGAGCAAACCGCCGAGGAAAGACACCTTGCCACGCCCTCGGCTAATCCGTGCTCCGAGCTTCGACTTGATCATGCGCGCATCATTGTCATTGACATTGAGTGCGCCCATGTTCCGCAGATTGTCCAGCAGGTTCTGCATGTTCTTGCAGTCGAGTATCGACGCCTTTCGTGTCAGTTGACGCTGCAGACTTGCAATTTCCTCATCCCGTATTCTGAACTGCATGGCCACATTGCCCAGCCGATTCAGGTACAGACCTGTCATCCACAGTTTCAGATTGGCAACGATCGACATGCCGACACCGATCAGCATGATGGTGATGATCAAGCCATTGAGTGGTACGTTTGTCAGGAAGGCGGCGAGCAGGGTATCGAACCCCATGATCACCAGCAGCATGACTCCCAGGAAATTGAGTAATACCGAGATAGGGACGTAACGTGCCAGCGACAGAGGCAGCAGTGGATGCTCATCCTTCAGATGCATCCAGGAAATCAGGCGCGTGAAGATACCACTGCGGGCTTCTCCGTCTCCGGTATGCTTTCCTGTATTGAACAGTGAAGGGTCTTTCATGGTGCCTAACCCTCCCTCAATGCGGTGCCGCGCAAGCGCGTCAGCGGTTTGAGCAATGCACCGAGAATCGATATCCTGCCCGTCAGAATGTTGATCTCTGCCGTCATCCCGGCTCTGACCACATGGTCACTGTCAAACCGATCAGAGTCCAGTGCGACGCGAATCTTGTAGTATTCACGCGAATCACTGTTGGTAAAGGTATCCGGGCTGATGTATGACAAACGGCCTTCGAGTCCTCCGTACAAGGCGTGATCGTAGGCACTGATGTGAGTCATGGTACGAAGCTCAGGCCATACCTTGCCTCTATCAGCCGTCGACATATTGCCCTCGACCACCAGGGCCTCTCTGGCTGGCGTGATCTCCACCAGAGGTGCACCCGGCTGAGAGACGCCCCCCACCGTATTGACGAACAACTGATTTACCCGGCCATCGATGGGAGACACGATCTCGGAGCGTTCGACTTCATCGGCCAGCGCTGCCAGTCTTTCCGTCAGACTGCTGATATGGACCTCAACCTCGTTCAATTCGCTCTTCGCACTCGAGGCGAACTGCTGAGCGGCAGCAGCAATCTCACTGCTGGCCTCCTCCATCTCAGCGGCCACGATCGGTATCTGCATCTGGGCGTTCTTGCGCTCGGCACGCAACCTGACCAGCTCACCCTTTACCTGCAGAAAACTGGCCTCGGAGACAATGCCGGATTCGAACAGGCCACTCTTGATCTGCACCTGTCTCGCCAACACAGCCACCTCGTCGGCCATGTTGCTGACGCGTGAATTCAAGGCATCGATTTCCAGTCGCTTCTGATCCCTGCGTTTCTGCAGACCCTGAAGTTTCTGCAATTGCTCCTGTCGCCGTAGCGTGAAGAGCTCGCGCTCGGCATCCACGAAATCCGGTTGAGCGTCGATCAGTTCATCCGGGAAAACCACCTCGTTCTGACCATTCACTTCGGCCAGCAAACGTTCGCGACGCACCATCTGCGACAATTGTTGCAAGGTACCCTCGTGCAAGGTCGTTCTGACGCGGGTATTGGCAATCTGGAACAAGGCGTCACCGGCATTGACCTCATCCCCCTCGGCCACCAGTATCTCCATGACGATTCCGCCTTCCAGATGCTGCACCGTCCTGGCGTTTCCGGCGGGCACGACCCGACCGGTCGCTCGAACATGCTGATCGATCTGCGACAGACCCGCCCAGGCCAGAAACGACAAGAGCATCAGCACGATCAGCAGAATCGTCAGATGCCGTCGCAGGCTGTTCACCGACGTGCCGGTAGCTGATTCGTCAAGTCTTGACGAGTAGAGTTCCTTGTATCCGGACATGATCAGGCCGCGAACTTCTGCATGACGCTATCCCGCTCACCATCGGCCACGACAAGGCCCTTGTCCATGACAACGACGCGCTCCACCAACTCCAGCAAGGACATGCTGTGCGTTACCATGATCAATGTGCGACTGCGACTGAAGGTCTTCATGCTCTGCATGAAATGTCGTTGCAATGCGGAATCAAGCCCGCTGGTGGGTTCATCGAAAACCAGAACACAGGGGTCGCGCAGCATCGCTCGCGCAATGGAAATAGCCTGCTTCTGACCACCTGACAATTGCTCCCCGTTTTCACCCACTATCCAATCAAGACCATTACCCCCTTCCGGGAACACAAGATCCATACCAGCCAGCGCAGTTGCCCGGGAAATCTGCTCCGTGGTGCAATGTGGTAGCCCCAGAAGCAGGTTGTCGCGCACCGTGCCGGCAATGAAAAACGGGTGCTGGGGAATCAGGGCGATACTGCTGCGCAATCGAGCCGGTGCCAGGGCACCATAGTCGTAGCCATCAATACTGATCTGCCCGTCCTTGACGAGCAAGGCGCCTGCCATGGCTCTGGCAATCGTGCTCTTGCCGGCGCCCGAGGGACCTATCAGGCACAGGTGCTCGCCGGCCTTGATGCTCAGGTTGACGCCCTTGACGGCTGGTCGCGCCTGATCGGGGTAGACATAACTGAACCCGCTGAGCGCAAGCGAACCCTTGAGCGGTGTCGAGGGAAGGACACGGCTGGTCACAGCCTCGGTTGATCGGGTGAACAGATCATCAATGGTTCTCAGACAATCACGTGATTGCGTCCAGCGAGCCACCACGCTGTGAAGATTCATGATGGGTGCAATGGTGCGACTTGCCAGTATCGTGCTGGCAACCAGCCCACCCACTGTCAGGTTACCTGCCTGAATCTGATGAACGCCAACCACCACGATCAGCACATGATTCAATTGCATCAGGCCCAGGGATCCATGTTGTCCGAGTGAAATCCAGCGCTGATTTCGTCGCGCCGCCTCTGCGGACTGCTCCGTCGTTATGTTCCAGCGATTCAGGCTCATGCCAACCGCATTCAGCTGCTTCAAAGCCATACTGCCAGTGAGCATTTCCACCATCATGGAGGACTTCTCCTGCATGGAAGAAAACAGCCCGCGAGTCGAGCGTTTCACCGGAATCTGTACCAGTGCATTGAGTAGCAGTATGGCGACGGCGATGCCCGCAGGTACCAGAGTCAGAACCGGCGAGATCAGATAGATGACCAGCAGAAACATCAGAAAGAACGGGAAATCCACCAGCGCCGGAACCAATCGCGTTGCATAGAAATCGCGCAGGCCCTGCAGCTCGCGGAACAGATTGCTGCGCTCACCCACGGACAGGCGTATCTGCTCCTCATGCACACTGAGCATGCGCTGCATCAGCGCACTGTCGAACTGAGCGCCCGTTCTGGCGGCGATACGTTCCAGCGTCGATGTTCGTGCAGTCTTCAACAGCACATCGAACAGGATAGCGGTGCAGACACCCAGAGCCAGAACCGTCAGTGTCGACATTGCCAGATTGGGTACCACGGCGTCATAGACATTGAGCGTGAACAACGGCAAGGCGATCACCAGAAAATTGATGAACAGGGTGCACAGCACGACTTCGGCAAAATTCGGGGTAAAACGCAGTATGGGTTGCCAGAACCAGTCGATGGGCCTCTTCTGCGCCATGTGTTCAACTGCAGCTTCGGTTCTGGCCTGACTCGGCAACAAGACAATGGCTCTGCCGGTACACCAGTTCTGCAGCAATTCCTCAGTCAGGGCCTGAGGCTCCTCACCTGGCTGAATCAGGCTGGCCTGGCCTCCGGGGTTTGGCAGAACGACCGCGAAGTTGTTGGCCCGCATTGGCAGAATGACCGGCGCCCTGGCTTCATGCAACTCAGCCGCCGTGCACTTGTCGATGCGCATTTCCAGCTCAAGCCGTTCTGCAACACCCGGCAAGGTGGCTATGTTCCACCGTTTACCGGCACTGGGCAACTGCAACGCCAGACTGGCCAGGTCGGTACGGCGCTGATGGAATTCCAGCACCGTACCGATGCATGACATCAGTGGGTCTTCAACAGATTGCTTATCAGTGACAAGCTTGAGCATTGCATGCGATTCAGGTCATACGGAACAGTTACCACGCGCAGACTTCGTACCAATAAACCCATGAATTACCTGTCAACCATTGACAATCAGCTGAATACCGTTATCCCAGTCAACCGTGCGGGTGCTGCCGGAGGTAACGTCGGAACTGATGGAGGTGCCCGATTCTGAGAGCACCTGGATATCGCTCAGAGTGATACCTGTACCATCCACCTTGAGGGTCAGCGTGTTCCCGCCATCAACCATGTTGGCGATATCGTCATTGCCGATGTCAAAGGTATCTCCATCGAGCAGATCGGTTCCGGTGAAATCGATCGTTTCCACATTGGTGAAAACCGAGGCGAGTTGCAGGCCTTCTATACCTGCGTCCGACAGATTGTTGCCGGACGCATCAACGATGGCGATCGTGTCGTTACCGGCACCGGCGTCCAGTGTCGCTGTAGTCAGCGCGTCCATGTCGAAAGTCAGCATGTCATCCTCTGCTGTCAATTCGAACTGCTCGATGGAAGACAGGTTGTCCGTGTCGCCGCCTTGCTCGACGGTACCCGACAATGCGCCGATCGTGCCGCCTGTTACCGCAGTAGCTGACGAACTGTAGTCTGCGGTATCCACGCCGTCACCGCCCGACAGCGTGTCATTGCCCAGCCCACCGATCAGGATGTCGTTACCCAGCCCTGCATCAAGGACGTCATCACCGCCCCCACCGTTCAGCGTGTCGCTACCGGCATCGCCTTGCAGATTGTCATGACCGCCCATACCACTCAGCTCGTCATTACCCGCTCCGCCAATCAGGTCGTTCTGATTGGCATCACCCACCACCGTATCGTCTCCACTCGTTCCAGTCACGTTCTGCACATCACTGACGGTGTCGTTCAGATCGTTGCCGACCGATACCGTTGACTGCGTAGCGCCGTTCAATGTGACATTGATGTCGCTGGCTGTTGCGTGAGTGCTGTAATCGAGGGTATCTTCACCGGCACCACCGTCGAAGTCGTTTGCGCCTTCGCCAGCCAGCATCAAGTCGTCGCCCAGACCACCGCTCACGACATCATCACCCGATCCGCTGTCGAGCGTATCGTTGCCATCACCACCAAGCAACTCATCATCACCGGCGCCGCCATCGAGAACGTCGTTCCCATCGCCGCCGCTGAGAATGTTGTCAGCCAGATCTCCCGAGACGATATCGTTGCCACTGGTGCCAACGACATTCTCGATGTTCCTGACGATATCGGCATCCACGCCATCAAGGGTGGCCGTCGTGGCCACGCTGCCATTGAGGGTGAGATTCACGAAACCTGCTGTCGCATGAGTGCTGTAATCCAGCGTATCCGTTCCAGCGCCACCATCAATCGTGTCTGCACCTTCACCACCGGTGATCTGATCATCGCCGGCATCGCCCGACACGATGTCGTTGCCGACCCCGCCAAGCAATGTGTCACTGCCCTCTCCCCCTGAGAGCGTGTCGTCACCGGCACCGCCTGTCAGTTGATCATCGGCACCACCACCGCTGAGTTCGTTATCGAGACCATCACCGACCAGGGTATCAGCACCACTGGTACCCACCACATTCTCGATATTGCGCAGTTGATCGTTGTCGCCACCGGACACCGACACCGTTACAAGGCTGGATCCGTTCAGCGTCACATTGATGAACGAGGCGTCAGCATGGCTGCTGTAGTCAACGGTATCGGTATCAGCCCCTCCATCCATGACATCAGTGCCTGAACCCGCGATGAACGTATCGTTACCGGCATCACCTTCGCTGGTATCGTCGCCATCACCCCCATCGAGTGTATCGCTACCGGCGCCCCCACTCAGGCTGTCGCCGCCGGAACCGCCCGACAGCACGTCATTGCCCGCATCACCCGATAGGGTATCGATACCCGCACCACCATCGATGGTGTCATCCCCATCGTTGCCGAGCAGTTCATTGGACCCGGCATCACCATTCAGTACATCATCACCACTGGATCCGGTGACATCCTCGATGTTGGCTATCGTATCGTCATCGACACTGCCACCTGACACACTGACGGTGGTCTGGGTTGCGCCTGCCAGAGTCACATTGATGCCAGTCACCCCGCTCAGCGTCGAGTAATCCAGATGATCCCGACCGCTACCGCCGTCCACCTCATCGCTACCCGTGCTGGCTATCAGCGTATCGTCCCCGGCTCCGGCATCCAGCGAATCATCGCCCGTTCCACCATCCAGGGTATCGCTGCCATCTCCGCCGTCGAGCGTGTCCGCACCACTACCACCTGTCAGCACATCGTCATCGGCACCACCGCTTATCGTGTCATCACCGGTGCCTCCATCGAGTGAATCCGCGCCACCATCTCCCTGCAGCTGATCATCTCCCCCACCTCCGTCAATCTGGTCGTCCCCGTCACCGGCAACAAGGATATTGTCACTGCTGTCACCGGCAATCGAATCTGCACCCGAAGTACCTGTTATGTTCTCGATATTGCGAACGGAGTCATCATCAGCGCCCCCGACAGTGACACTGGTGCTGACACTACCGTTCAGAACAACATCCACTGATGTGGCATTGGCATGAAGACTGTAATCGAGCGTATCGACGTCATCACCGCCATCAAATACATCGGCGCCGTCCCCGGCGATCAAACGATCATCGCCAGCCCCACCAGACACGACATCATCTCCGTCGCCACCTGTCAGCTCGTCAACCCCGTCGCCCCCGACCAGAGTGTCGTCACCCTCGCCGCCGTCGATGACATCATCGCCCTGATCTCCAGAGAGCGCATTGGCGGCGCTGTCCCCGGTCAGATCATCGTCTCCGATGGAACCGACAATATTCTCGACATTACTCAAGGAGTCATTGACATCGCCGGCAACAACCGCAGTCACCGAAGTGGCACCATCGAGTGCTACCGTGACACCGGTAACACCTGCCATCCGCGAATAGTCGACCTCATCGACACCGTCTCCACCGTCGATCTGATCGACGCCGCTGCCTGCCACGATGGCGTCATTACCTGCACCGCCATCAATGGTATCGGCACCGTCCCCGCCCTCGAGGATATCGTCACCTGCCCCACCATCGAGTTGATCACTACCGGCATTGCCGCTCAGCTGATCGTTACCGTCTCCACCGCTCAGGATGTTGTCCGCACCATCACCAGCCAGTGTGTCGTTGCCGGTGGTACCGACAACATTCTCCACATTACTGATGACGTCATTACCCGACCCTGCCACCGTTGCTGTAGCTGCCACGGAACCATTCAGGGTCAGACTCACCGAAGTTGCAGCACTCAGAGAGCTGTAGTCCAGCGTATCCGACCCCGCGCCTCCGTCGATGGTATCCACACCTTCACTGGCCAACAATCGATCGTCATCATCACCACCCTCGATCGTATCGTTTCCGGCACCGCCATCGATCTCATCGGCACCCGCGCCCCCCTGCAGTGTGTCGATACCACCACCACCGGACAGTACATCATCTCCATCTCCGCCGGAGAGCGCATTGCTTCCCGCGTCGCCAGTCAGATCATCATTGCTGGCTGAACCGATGATGTTCTCAACGTTTCTGATCGTGTCGTTACTACCGTCCGGCACGCTGGCGGTTGCGGCAGTGGCACCAGACAAAGCAAGCGTGACACCTGTCGCTGTCACCAGGGAGGAATAATCGACAACATCGATTCCGGCACCACCGTCGATGTCATCGGAACCATCGCTGGCCATCAACAAGTCGTTGCCGTCACCCCCCTCGAGCGTGTCGTTGCCAGAGCCACCGTCCAGCGTGTCATTGCCCTCGCCGCCAGTCAATGCATCAGCGCCGGCCCCGCCACTGAGTTGGTCATTACCCTGACCACCGTCCAGCTCGTTGTCCTGAGAATCTCCGGAGATGACATCCGAACCGTCAGTGCCGATCACATTCTCGACGTTTGTTATCGTGTCGTCGGCATCACCACTGACGACAGCTGAGCCCGCTCCAGACCCTGCCAGCGTAACGACGACAGAAGTCGCACTGGTCTGTGTGCTGTAATCCAGGGTATCCGTGCCCGTACCGCCATCGAACTGATCACTACCCAGACCGGCGATGAGTTGGTCATCACCATCCCCACCCTCAATGATGTCGTCACCGGCATCACCACTGAGCTCATCATTACCGGTGCCACCACGCAGGGTGTCGTTGCCAAGACCTCCACTGAGGATGTCCGCTCCATCACCACCGTCAAGGATATCCTCTCCTGCTTCACCATCCAGGATATCGTCGCCGGTATCACCCTCCAGTGTATCGTCACCATCGCCGCCACTGAGCTGATCATCATCGTTGCCACCGGATAGCTGGTCGTCCTCACTGCCACCGTCAAGCGTGTCTGCACCATCGCCGCCCAGCAGCGAATCCTGCCCGGCACCGCCAAGCAGTACGTCCGCACCGGCATCACCGCTCAGCGTGTCGTCGCCAGCATCACCGCTCAGTGTGTCGTCACCAGCCCCACCTTGCAGATCATCCGACCCGGCACCGCCCTGCAAGTCATTGTCATTGAGATCACCAATGATGCTATCGTTCGAATCCGTGCCGATCACGTTCTCCACGTTGACTACGCTATCAGCGCTGCCACCGCCCACGGTCGCCGTGGCCGGTGTTCCCGCGTTCAGTGAAAGGGTGACACCGGAAGTACCGCTCAATGCGGAATAATCCAGAACATCGACACCCGCACCACCATCGAAAGTGTCAGATCCGGCACTGGCGATCAGCGTATCCTCACCCGCATTACCGTTGATGATGTCGTCACCGGCCCCACCATCGAGTGTGTCGTCACCAATGAAACCACTGATCGTGTTGTTCAGTGAATCACCCGTAATGGCGTCGGAACCTGTACTACCGACGATGTTCTCGAAGCCGGATATCGTGTCATTGTCACCCCCGTTGACACTGACCGTCACCGGGTTGTTCTCATCGAGTACGACACTGAGGCTGCTGATTGCCAGTGATGAATAGTCCAGCGTATCGACACCCAATCCGCCACCCAGCACATCGCTGCCCGCGCTGCCGAAGAAGTAGTCATCGCCCCCGGCACCGTCAAGAATATCCGCATCCGTCGAACCGCGGATGGTGTCGGTCTGGGCTGTCAATATGTATTGCTCGAAGCCGCTGAAGCGGTCTCTGTCTCCCGTACCGTCTATGGCGGTCCCGGCATCGAAGTCGATCTCCAGCGACGTCGTGAACTCACTGTAGTCCAGAATATCCGCTGTTCCTGCACCACCTGACAGCTCGTCATCGCCAGCACTGCCCTTGATATGATCATTGCCGCCGCTACCGTCGATGATGTTGTCTTCATCGTCACCGGCAATCACATCGTCATCGCTTGTGCCGACCAGATTCTCGATGCCACTGAGCGTCTGGTTGTCACCCGCAGCAACGGTGACGGTCACGACATTGGAGCCGTCGAGCGCAACATCGATACCACCACTACCGGCGATGGCACTATAGTCCACGGTGTCGTCACCGGATCCGCCAGCGATGGAGTCTGCACCACTCGAGGCAATGAAACTGTCGTCCCCGCCTCGCCCCTGCAGGTCATTGTCTGCACTGCTACCCACCATGCTGTCGTCCAGGTCGGTGCCGTGGATCGACTCGACGTTGCGTAGCGTGTCGCTGCTCTGCCCATCGATGGTAGCCGTGCTATCGCCTGCATCTGCAAGCACCACCGTGAGACCGCCGTTGGCGTTGAAGTAGTCCACTTCATCGCTCCCGTCACCACCATCAATGGTCAGTCCACCCCCACGGATATTGAAGACATCGTTCCCCTCGCCACCGTCAGCAGTAAAGGTATACAAGTCTGTTACCGAGACGATATCATCGCCACCGCCAAGCACGAGATCGGCTCCGCTGCTGTTTATCTCGACCGTGTCATCATCTTCACCGGTATCCAGCGTGATTCCGCCGGCGTCCACTTCGATCGAGTCCTGTCCGGCTCCCGTTTCCACGGCCACACCATCGTAGCTGATCGTGACAGAGTCGGCCCCGCCATTGGTCTGAATGAACTCGCTGTTAAGGCCCGTGGTGATGCTGTCATCACCTTCACCGGTTATCAGCCGGGTGATGTAGTTGAGCGTATCGCTTCCGCTTCCCGCCTTGCTGACAAGGTACTGACTGCCCGTATCGATCAGGCTGGATATATTGACGGAAAGAGCGCTGTAGTCCATGGTATTGACACCTGAACCACCGTTGATGATGTCACCGCCATCCGAACCGATGAACAGGTCATCGCCATCGTCTCCCCAGAAGGAATTCGCGAAGCTGTCTCCGGCAAAGTAGTCATCGCCTTCCGATCCCCAGACACGTTCGATATTGACAATCGTGTCATCCTCGACACCGCCGCCATTGACCGACACGGTCGTGACATTGCTCCCATCCAGTTCGACGCGAATACTGGTGATATGGGAAGACCTGTCGTAGAAGAGGATGTCCAGATTGCTATCGCCCCCGTCATAGATGTCAGCTCCTTCGGAATCGTAGAAGACATCATTGCCGCCCTCACCGAACAGCACATCGGCACCCGCGCCACCATCCAGATTGTCGTTGCTCGAACCACCGTAGAGGGTATCGTCGCCGTCACCTCCTCTCAGTGTATCGCTACCCGCATCGCCATAGAGGGTGTCGACGCCACCACCACCGGACAAGTTGTCAGAACCGCCATTGCCACGCAGAATATTATCGTTGTCATCACCGGTGAAACGATCGCTGCCCTGGCTGCCGGTCAGGTTGGTCACATTGATCAGCTGATCGACTTCATCATACAAGCCGGTGTCCGGGTCCACCGACCCCACATAGACTTCATACGCGCCAGCACTTCCCGAACTCATGTCCGCCACTGTCGTTTGCAGGGAGTTCGCGTAGGTCACCTCGTTGATACCAGCACCACCATCGATGATATCGTCGCCGGAACCGCCGGACATCAGATCATCGCCGTCCAGACCCTGCAGATGGTTATCCAGCTGATCGCCATGAATGATGTCCACGCCGCTGGTACCGATGACGTTTTCGACGTTACGCACTCGATCGTCATCACCGCCCGTCAGCACGGCATCGACGTAGGCACTACCTTCCAGCGTTATCTCGACTGCCGTAACACCGACATGTGTCGAGTAGTCGACCGTATCGATGCCATCATCACCATTGATATCATCGATGCCGCCAGCGCCGATGAAGATGTCATCGCCCAGATCACCCTTGAGTATATTGGCCTCATCATTTCCGGTGATAAGATCATCATGCAGCGATCCATAAACGTTCTCGATACTGATGAAGGTATCGCTTCCCCCGTCACCATCGTCGCTGGCTTCATTCTGTGACAGATCCACGACAATACCGGCGGCAGCATATTCGTAGTGAACCCGGTCACTACCGTCACCACCATCGAGCACATCAACACCTCCGCCTCCAGCAAGAACATCATTACCATCCAGCCCTTGTATGTGGTTCTCTCTGTTGTCTCCGTAAACACTGTCGTTACCGGTCGTCGCAATGATGTTCTCGACACCGCTCAACTGGTCATTGATCGTGCCGGACTGACTGACAATCGCCAGAGAATCCCCGTCAAGCCTGACAATGATGCTCGAGGTGTCAGCAGTCGATGAATAATCAGCGGTATCGATACCCTCTCCACCGTAGTAGAAACTCTGGCCGGTACTGCCCAGGAACGTGTCATTACCGGCCTCCCCTTCGATGTCATTTTCGCCAAGTCCACCGGACAGGATATCGTCTCCGTCGCCTCCCCAGAACAGGTTGTCGCTGCTGTCGCCGATCAGCGTATCGGCACCATCAGTTCCGCGAATATGCTCTATATTCACGGCGGTATCGTCGACAGAGCCGGCAACAGTCACCGTTGCCGGCGTACTGTCATTCAGTGTGACGCTGATCGAACTGGCTGCCGAATGGACACTGTAATCCAGCAGATCATCTCCTGCACCACCATCGAAGCTGTCTTGCCCATTGCCGGCATTGAAGGTGTCATCACCGTTGCCGCCATCCAGGGTGTCATCCCCATCACCACCGGTGAGCTCATCATCATTGCCACCGCCCATCAGGATGTCATCACCCTCACCACCATCAAGGATGTCGATATTGGAGCCACCTGACAGGGTGTCGTTGCCCCCGGCACCGAACAGCTGATCCATACCGACAGCGCCTTCCAGGTAATTGTCAGACTCATCCCCGGCGATGATATCGGCACCACCGGAACCGATGATGTTGGTGAAATTCGCGGCACTGTCCACCTCGCCCGTGCCGTGCGTGACAGTGAAGAATCCACCCGTGATGCTGGCCATGTCCGTGGTGATGCCAGCACTCGAGTCTGCAAAGCTCAGGGTATTGGTGCCGGTGCCGCCGTCGAGCCGATCGTTCGACGTTCCGCCTCTGATCACATCATCGCCACCGCGACCTTCAATGGTGTTGACACTGCCACCACCGTAGATGATGTCATCGCCTTCGGTACCAATGACATTTTCGATCGCCTGCAATTCATCATTGTCTGCCGCACCATCAATGGTCACCTCGACCGGGTTGCCGCCATTGAGCTGTACACTGATGAAATTGATGCCGGTTTCGAGTGAATAGTCGACAGTATCGGAGCCGTCCCCGCCTTTCAGCACATCGTACCCGGCACCACCCGTGAGTGTGTCATCACCCTCGGAGCCATCGAGGACATTTGCCAGTGCATCACCGATCAGAGAATCATCACCACCGGATCCGATGACATTCTCCACTTCACTGACCCTGTCCGTGCCATTGCCATTGACCAGCACGTCTGTTTCATTGCTGCCATCGAGCGCCACAGTGATACCTTCACCGGCACCAAAACTCGAGTAGACAATGGTATCAATGCCATCGCCGCCGATCAGCGTATCGGCGCCACCGCGGCCTTCCAGCGTATCATCACCATCACTGCCTTCCAGACGGTTTGCCAGGCTACCGCCTGTCAGCGTGTCATTACCCGACGTACCGATGAGGTTCTCTACATTTCTCGCCAGATCGTTGGTGGCCGAGGCCCCATTGACCGTGATCGTCGTCGTGGAACTACCACTCAGGACCGCCTGCACACTGGTGACACCGGCCAGCGTGGAATAATCCACGGTATCGATGCCATCGCCACCGTCGTAGGTGTTTTCACCATGGCTGGCGATCAGTGTGTCGTTACCGTCGCCACCGGACAAGGTATCGTCACCGTCACCACCATCGAGCGTATCGTCGCCATCCAGCGCTTGCAGAGAGTTATCTTCGGCGTCGCCATTGAGAATGTCATCGCCCGATGTGGCGATGATGTTCTCGATTGATGTCACCGTATCATCATCCCCATCGGTAACCTGCACCACGCTGGGGTTGGCACCATCAAGATTGACTTCAATGCGACTGATACCCGGCAAGGCCGAGTAATCGATCGTATCCGAGCCGACTCCGCCATCCAGATCGTCCTGGCCCTGACTGGCACTGAATACGTCGTCACCACCAAGAGATTCAACGATGTCGATTCCGGCTGATCCGGCGATGGTGTCAGCCTGTTGCGACAAGGCATAGGTTTCGAAACCGGTGAAGGTGTCGGTGCTGCCATCCGCAGAATAGGCAGCCGTGCCCGTAGCCAGATCCAGTTCTATCCCCACACCATTCAAGTCATCGAAACGCAGCTGGTCACCGCTGACATGCGCTCCGCCATCGAGCACATCACTGCCGGTACCCCCGTAAACGACATCATCACCGCTACCGCCTTGTATGGCATTGACCTGATTGTCCCCGGCCAACACATCATCCCCGGCACTTCCCGTGAGGTTCTCGATATTGCGCAGCGTATCATCGTCGCCACCCTGCACTACCACGGTTGAATCGGCGGCCCCCTGCAAGGCAGCGCTGACGCCGCCAGCCAATGCCGAGTAGTCCGCTGTATCGACACCGTCCGACCCGTCGAGGATATCGTTCCCGGCACTGGCCTTGAAGATGTCGTCGCCGTCGTTACCGATCAATTCATTGTTGTTCGAATCTCCGGTGATATCATCATCGTGCGCCGAACCACTGATGTTCTGAATATCCTGCAGGGTGTCAACGAAACCGAAGCCATCATCACTGGCTTGCTGTATTGACAGATCCACGACAATGCCGGCATCTGCCTCTTCGTAGTCTGCCGTATCGACGCCGGCACCGCCGCCAAGAATGTCATTGCCGGCGAAACCCGACAGTCGGTCATCACCACTACCACCCGACAGGCTGTTTGCACCAGCGCCACCTTCCAGCACATCGTCAAAGACCGAGCCCGTCAGATTCTCGATGTCGGTCAGTGTGTCGTTTCCGCCATCACCATCGTTGGTGGTGGCGCCAGCATCGATGCTGGCCCGGACACCCGCTCCCGCAGCCGAGTAGTCAACCGTATCAACACCTTCGCCACCATCGAGGGAGTCGTTACCACCAGCGCCGATCAGGGTGTCATCACCGTCATCACCGAACAGGACATTGTTGTTCGAATCACCGGTGATCGAATCAGCACCTGCCGAGCCACTGACATTCTCGATCGATACCAGGGTATCGGAATCACCGTCGCCATCATCTGTCGTGGCATTGGCAGCAAGATCGACAACCACGGCGTTGACCGCCTGGCCGTAATCAACGGTATCCAGACCTGCACCACCATCCAGTGTATCAACGCCCGCCCGTCCTTCCAGCGTGTCATTGCGACTACCGCCTGCGAGAACATTATCCTGAGCATCACCGACCAGGCTGTCATCGAAGACCGTGCCTGTCACGTTCTGGATCTCCTGCAGCGTGTCCGATCCGCCGTCGCCATCCAGTGTTGCCTGACCGGAGGTCAGGTTCACATCGATGCCTGAGCTGGCCGCGCTGTAGTCTGCGGTGTTGATACCACCGCCACCAATGAGGGCATCCTGACCGGCGGCACCACTGAGCACATCGTCGCCTTCACCGCCATCGATTCGGTTGTTGCCGAAGTCGCCCTTCAGGCTGTCGTCATGGACCGATCCGGTGACGTTCTCGACATCAATCAGCGTATCCGAGCTGCCATCGCCATCGTCGGATGCCTCACCAGCCGAGAGATCGACAGTGACGGCAGCGCCGGCGTCACTGTAATCTGCGGTATCCACACCGATACCCCCATCGAGCGTGTCGATTCCTGCTCGCCCCTGCAACTGATCATTGCCACTGCCACCTTGCAATTCATTGGCAGCGCCGTCTCCGGCAATGACATCGGCCTGATCCGAACCTGTCACGTTTTCGATATCGATCAGCGTATCGGTAGACAGATAGCCATCGGCAAGCGCCTGTCCCAGTGCCAGATCCACGTCGATGGCATTGCCTGCATCACTGTAGTCCGCCGTATCGGACAAGCCGGCACCACCATCCAGTGTGTCGTTGCCGCCAGCACCAATGAGTGTATCTGCACCGGCTCCACCGGAGAGAACATTACTGCTTGCATCACCCGCCAGACGATCATCCTGAGCAGAGCCGATGACATTCTCGATATCCATCAGGGTGTCAGAACTTCCGTCGCCATCGTTGGTGGCGCTTTGGGTAGCCAGATCCACCACGACACGGGAGGCTGCCTGCGAATAGTCGACATCGTCGATACCGTCCCCACCGTCCAGGATATCCCTGCCTCCGGCGCCACGCAGCACATCATCACCTTCTGCACCACTGAGTTCGTTGGCAACAGCACTCCCGTACAAGATATCATCCTGCGCGGAGCCCACCACGTTCTCGATGCGCAGCAGAGTATCGCTGGAACTCTCTCCATCCGAACTGGCAGCATTGACTGCCAGATCGACCGAAACAGCCCCGGATGCCGTGGAATAATGGGCCGTATCATTACCGGCTCCGCCATCGAGTACATCAACCCCGGCACCGCCTGTCAGGCTGTCTGAACCGCCATTACCGAGCAAGGTGTTGTTGCTAGCATCACCCACCAGAACATCATCGAAATTGGAACCCGAGAGGTTCTCGATTCCCGACAGGGTATCCACCCCGCCATTGCCATCGTCACTCGCTGTATTGGCAGTCAGATCCACATTGACTGAACCACTGGCCTGAGAGTAATCAGCGCTATCCACTCCGTCGCCACCGATGAGCGTATCGTCGCCACTGAGCCCCTGCAGGATGTCATCGCCCAGGCCACCATCCAGCGTATTGTCATTGCTGTCGCCCGTGATGATGTCATCACCCTGGCTGCCGATCACGTTCTCCACAGCGATCAGCGTCTGATCATCAGACCCTGTCACACTCACTGTTACACTGTTCTGACCGTCCAGCTCCAGATTCACGGAGTTGGTGCTGAGCAGGGCCGAGTAGTCAACCGTATCAGAGCCGTCGCCACCATCCACACTGATCGAGCCGAGGCCCAGGGTGACAATGTCATCGCCATCGGCCGCTTCAATGCGTTGAGTACCGGTGCCGGAAGTCAGGTCATCATCATGATCCGAACCTTCCAGCTGCTCGATATCCAGCAAGGTATCCGTACCGCCAAAACCGTCTTCGCTGGTGATGCCCGTAGACAGATTCACGGTCACACCCGACGCCGCGCCGATATAGGTCACGGTATCAGTACCACCGCTGCCACCATCGAGCGTATCATCGCCCGCACCACCGACCAGCGTGTCGTCACCTGCCAGTCCTTGCAGATGATTATTGCTGCTGTCACCCTGCAGTGAATCATCACCCGATGTGCCAATCACGTTTTCGATTCGCACGATACGATCATCAGCACCGCCACTGACCTGAACCGTCGTCTGGTTCTCGCCATCGAGCGCCACGCTGATTCTCTGCACGCCTGCCAGCGACGAGTAATCGAGCGTATCCGAACCTGCTCCACCGTCCAGGGTATCGCTGTTGGCCGATGCACCCAGTGTATCGTCGCCAGCTCCCGCCTCGATCCGGTTCTGAGCATCATCGCCCACAATGCGATCCGCCTCGTCCGTGGCTATCACGTTCTCGATATTGCGGATGATCTGGTCGTCACCATTGGCGATGGTCACCGTGGCATCGCTGGACCCTGCCAACGTCACATCGATGGATTGACCCGAAGCCAGTCCCGAATAGTCCACCGTATCCAGACCGGCCCCCCCGTCAGACACATCCGCCCCTTCGCTGGCGATCAGTGAATCCTCACCATCGCCACCCAGCAATGTGTCGGCACCGGCTCCGCCGTCGAGCGTGTCGTCGCCGGCACGGCCTTCCAGTCGGTTGTCCTGATCATCACCGGTCAGCGAATCGTCGCCGGCGGTACCGACCAGGTTCTCGATTTCCGATATCCTGTCATCTTCACTGCCTGCCACCGTTACCGTAGTCACGGTGGCCCCCTGCAGCACGACCGATACCGAAGTCGCCGACGAGAATGTGCTGTAATCAAGCGTATCCGAACCAGCACCACCGAGCAGTTCGTCGGCACCACCACTGGCAATGAAGCGATCATCACCATCCAATGCTTCCAGACGGTTGGCGGACACATCACCGCCGAGGGTATCGTCTCCGGTACTGCCAACCAGATGCTCGATATTGGAAATGGTGTCGTTATCGCCACCATCCACATCCACAACCGTGGCACTGGCGCCATTGAGCGTCACGCTGACGCCGTTGATGTTGCTCAAGCCTGAATAGTCGAGCGTATCAGCACCCGCGCCGCCGTCGATCGTGTCACTGCCCGCCGACGCAACAATGGCATCATCACCTGCTCGCCCATCAATACGGTTTGCACTTGCATTACCGGCAATGGCATCATCCTGATTCGAGGCAACCACGTTCTCGATGTCTATCAGTGTATCGGTAGCCTGATAGCCGTCAGCCAAAGCCTGCCCAGCCTCCAGGTCCACATCGATTGCAAAGGTCGCTGCGCTGTAATCAGCCGTGTCAGAGCCGCCGGCTCCGCCGTCGAGCGTGTCGTTTCCGCCAGCACCGATCAGCGTGTCGGAACCGGCTCCGCCTGAAAGCCGGTTACTGTCGGCATTGCCGGTCAGCTCATCGTTGAAATCCGATCCCTGCACATTCTCGATGGCCGACAGCGTATCGAAACTGCCGTCACCATCGTTGCTCGCACTCTGAGAATCCAGATTGACAACGACCTGGCTTGCGGCCGTGGAATAGTCCGCAGTGTCCGAGCCATCGCCGCCCTCGAGACGGTCGAAACCGCCGGCACCACGTAGCACGTCATCTCCCGCGCCGCCGCTGAGGATATTCGCACGCCCATCACCGTAGAGGGTATCGTCCTGTGACGACCCTTCCACGTTCTCGATGTTGAGCAGGGTATCGCTGGATCCGGTGCCATCGGCAACGGCAGTGTTGGCTGACAGATCGACCGAGACACTGCCAGTGACGGCAGAATAATCCGCCAGATCATTACCACCGCCCCCATCAATGACATCGGCGCCGGCCCCACCGACCAGTGTGTCCGCACCACTGTTTCCCCGCAGGGAATTGTCGCTGGCATCACCCACCAGCAAGTCATCAAAGTTGGAACCCGACAGGTTCTCGATGCCTGACAGGGTATCGCTACCGCCATCACCGTCATCATTCGCACGACTCGCGGACAAGTCCACATCCACAGCGCCACCCGCCTGCGAATAGTCGGCACTGTCGATACCGTCGCCACCAATCAAGGTATCGTCACCACCCAGCCCCTGCAAGGTATCGTTACCGAGGCCGCCTTCCAGTCGGTTCACACTGTTGTCACCGGTGATGACATCATCGCCTTGACTGCCGATCACGTTCTCGATCGCGGTCAAGATCTGATCATCGGAATTCGCAACGCTCAAGGTCACGCTGTTCTGTCCGTCGAGCTCCACGCTGATGGCATTGGTGTTCTGCAGCGCCGAGTAATCGACCGTATCCGATCCGTCCCCGCCATCAATCTCGATGGCGCCGGTATTCAGAATGATCAGATCATCGCCGTCGGCAGCCTCGATGCTCTCGCTTTCCGACCCCGAGGTGAGTATATCGGCAAAGTCCGAACCTTCCAGTTGTTCGATATCGATCAACGTATCGGTGTTGCCATACCCGTCCTCAGAGGCGATGCCGGTAGACAGATCGACCACGACCCTCTGAGAGGCGTTCAGATAGGTCACCCGATCCGACCCACCGACGCCACCGTCGAGCGTATCGCTACCGGCTCCACCCACCAGCGTATCGTTCCCGCCGCGTCCTTCCAGGCGATTATCCGCACTGTCACCGGTCAGCGTATCGTTACCCGCTGTACCGATGACATTCTCGATGCGCACGATGCGATCATCGGCGGCGCCGCTGACCTGTACCGTACTCTGGATATCACCGTCGAGGGTCACGCTGATGCGTTGAGCACCGGCCAGGCCCGAATAATCCAGCGTATCCGACCCATCGCCACCATCGATCGTATCGCTGTTGGCAGAGGCACCCAGCACATCATCTCCGGCACCAGCCTCGATCACGTTCTCCTGATCATCGCCGACGATTCGATCCGCTTCATCCGTGGCAATGATGTTCTCGATATTGCGGATCGTCTCATCATCACCATTGGCGATGGTCACTGTCGCATCGCTTGATCCTGCCAGCGTCACATCGATCGACTGCCCCGAGGCCAGGCCCGAATAGTCCATCGTATCCACACCGGCCCCCCCATCCGAGGTGTCGGCGCCTTCGCTGGCAATCAGCAGATCAGCACCATCGCCACCGAGCAGCGTGTCTGCACCGGCGCCGCCGTCCAGGGTGTCATTACCGGCACGGCCCTCCAGGCGATTCTCTTC
>CANLNQ010000018.1 GCA_947492525.1 uncultured Granulosicoccus sp. | reverse complement strand
GTCGGGTGAGTCGGGTGAGTCGGGTGAGTCGGGTGAGTCGGGTGAGTCGGGTGAGTCGGGTGAGTCGGGTGAGTCGGGTGAGTCGGATGCGTCGGATGCGTCGAAGCGCTTGAAAGAGGCTGCTGAAGACGCGAAGACGACCGGGCGAATCAAGGCAAGCTCCGCAACATTCTGGGTGGTGAGAAGCCACGCTCCGACTCTGCCGCGTGGCCATGAGCGAGCGGCTTGTCTGCTTCTGCAGGCCTTGTTGATTCATGATTCCTTGCCCGAGGAGATTCTCTGGCAGGTTCTGCCATCGATAGGCGAGGCCAATCTGGTGGTCGCCTTGATCCGATCCGGATTCATCGAGCGTCATGGTGATGGCCTGCGATGCCTGGCCGCAGCCTACCCGGCTATCTGGACATCGCTGGAGGATTCCGGCATGCCGATGCCGTACTTCTGACTATCCTTCAACATTCAGCGAGCAGCTTATGGCGAGTCTAGACACAGGGGATGTGAAGGCATCCAGTCTGATCAACGATATCAGCGATATCAGTTTCACGAAAATCTTCATCATCATTGTGTCTGTGTGGTTCCTGATCTTCGTCAGCCGCAAAGTGCTGCCTGTGCTGGCAAAGCACGGACCCAGCCGCTTGAGGCTCTATTTTCTGGCTGCCGTCCCCTTCATCCGCCTGTGCCTGCTTGCCGCATCGGTGCTGATGATCATCCCGATCATATTCAACATCACATTGCAGAATTTTCTGGTCATTGCGGGTGCGGTCAGTGTGGCAATCGGCTTCGCCTTCAAGGATCTCGCCAGCAGTCTGATCGCCGGGGTCGTTGCCATTTTCGAACGCACCTATCGTCCCGGTGACTGGGTGAGGATCGGAGACGATTACGGCGAGGTGCAGCAAGTCGGTTTGCGAGCCATCACACTGCGTACGGCTGATGATGACATCATCACCATCGCTCATGACCGAATCTGGAGCAACAATATCGGCAACTCGAATGACGGTCAACAGACCTTGATGTGCGTGGCGAACTTCTATCTCGATGCGGCGCATGATGCGTCTACCATGCGCGGTGTGTTGCATGATATCGCCCTGACCAGTGCCTATCTCGACTATGCCAGACCTGTATTGGTAATCTTGGAAGAAGCGCCCTGGGGTTCGCATTACAAGCTGAAGGCCTACCCGTTCGACATGCGTGACCAGTTCGAATTCGTCAGCGATCTTGTCGTTCGTGCAAAGCCGGCAATAAGAGAGGCGGGAGGAAGAGAAGTTCAGGTGCCGGCCATCGGACAGGTATCCGGCGGTGGAAACGAGTTGGCACTCGAGGGTCGATAGGTTTTTCAACGGGCATTCGCAGCCTTCAGTTCAGGGGTACCTTTTTCTTCACACCGATGCGAAGGAGAGTGATCAATGGCCATGAGGTTTCCAATGAACAGTCTGATAGTTATCGCGGATGGTACTCAGGCAAGGCTGTACCGGAACACGGCTGGGGATGGTTCGCTGGAATTGAGACAGGCGGGTGAGCTTTCACCGGTTTCGCTCGAGGAAGATGGCCCTGCCGGTAACCGGCCTGCAGAGTCATCTCAACAAGAAACCGATGAGGCAACCTTTGCCAAGCAGTTGGCGGACCATCTGAACAATGGTGCAGAATCCCGACAATACGAGAGTCTGGTTCTGGTCGCCGATCCGAAAACGCTTGGTCAGATACGCCCCAGTTTGAGCAAGGCTGTGAATGAGCGCCTGCTGAGTGAGCAGGCGAAGACACTGACCACCGCCACCGACGCGGAAATCGTCAGGTCGCTGGTGAATGGTGGATAGTCAGCTGAGGGAACGGGATATTCCACTGATTGGCGTTGGCGACCGCCACACAGGTCTGCTGAATCAAGCGGTTCAGTTTGAAGTAGTCCTTGGCCGCTGCACTGTTCATGGTGGCGAAGACAAGGAAGTCCAGCGATGACGCATTGGCGGTTGCCAGTTCGACAATGAGATTCTCCAGGTGCTTTGCATACCCGGCGTTTTCGAGAGCACTCTGAACTTCCCGTTTGAGCGTCTCTGGCACTTCCGTCAGGCTTATCGGCTGCAGGTTGTAGTCGAAGCCGAAGGTCACTGATACCCCGAAAGTCTTGTCGCGAGAGAGATTGATGAGATTGATCGCGTAGAACTCTTGCGTGTTGTATGTCATCGTCATGCCGCCCTTGACCGATATCTCGATCAGATCGGGCGTTTGCACGCGTATCTGTCCGAAGGTGCCGTCAGGCAGAATCACATAGTCTCCGCGATTGCTGGGAAACCACAGATTGTTCTTTATTGGCCGAGAGACCAGTGTGCTGATGATCTCCAGAGGCAGACGGATGACCCCGTCGAGCGCCGGGTTCCGCAGAACGGTATGCAGGTTCAATGACATGACCTGCCAGGGCAGGCCATTGTAGATGACACGTTCATCCTCCCGAACCGCACCGAGATTCAGCAGCAGACGCGCCTCTCGAATGTAGCGCGGCAGATATTGTCGCAGGCCCAGAACCGCTGCCACGATGAGCAGGAAGGCGATGGCGAGTAGCAGCAGATCTTCCCTGACATAGAGCACCACCAGAGTGACAGAAATGATGACGAGGGTGGTGACCAGGTAGAAGCTGTATTCAAGCAACCGAAACCATGTGCTGTTTCGTCGTTGATCCTTGGTGGTGAAATGCGTCGTGTAGGTCCACCACAGCAAACGCATCAGTCCCCATGTCAGCACTCCTGCCGCCAGTGCAATGAGCAGTGTCAGTCCGCGGCCCAGCAGGAACAATCGTGTGGCAGGCCAGATGCCTTCGATGAAGGAATCCTGATCCTCACTCAGGCGTTCCAGCTGTGCCTGCGCAACCAGCTGCTGCTGCTCGTACTGCGACTGTTCATCCTGCCATTTCGAGAGCAGTTCGGACACGCGCTGTTTTGCACTGTCGTCCAGAGAGCCGCTCGGGATGGCTTCCAGCTCGGCAATGGCTTGTTCCGTGATCTGCAGGCGAGTCTCGGCGTAGAGCACCTTTTCACGTGCCTCTGCGATCTGTCTCGGTCGCTTGGTAATCGATTTCAGGGATTCGATCAGCGGATTCAGAACGTCGAGAAGATCCTGTTTCCAATCGGTCTGTACCACGTCGGATGAACCGAGCAATGAGGTATCCATATTGCTCAAGGCAATCATCTCGAAAGTATCCGATAAATTGCCGATGTCGCGGTTCAGGTTGTCCAGTGTCTTCTGCTTGGCGGCAGGAATGGCATCGCCACTGTTTGCCAGCGATCGCTGCAGTTCATCACGTTGTTCGGTTTTCCTCTGTAGCAGGCGTGCCAGTTCGTCGAGGCGGACGGATTGCACATCCTCGGCATCGATGGTCTGAACGGGTGCCTCGACATCACTCTGCGCCCATACGGCAGTAGTGCCCAGGGACAACAGAAACAGTAGAAGAAAGACACGGATCCGCATGGTAGCTCTCGTTGAAAAGGCCATCACCTCAGAAGTGCTCTCGATCGGAGCGCGGTGTTGCGCCTGACAGGCAAGAGCATAGTGCAGATACGCGTCGCCTGCTCTGATGAACTTACCTGACAATGGCGCACCGAGCGGTCACAGTCTTCGCACCATTCTCGTTCAGGGGATCGTGAAGCGTTCTCTGTGTACTGCAACGTCGAAGTTGCCATTCGTGAACAGACGTACTTCGAACTCACCGGTGCCGATATATTGTTGCAGAAAGCCGAGTTGACCATGATCCGGGCCGCGTTCGCCCGGTTTCTGGGTGCCGTTGGTATACAGCCACATCAGTAATTGGGTGTCGGGCGAGTCAGCGCGCGCGATGGTGATTCGATCGCTGCGGCCCTGATTGCTGTCTATGAAATTGACATAGACCCGCGCAGGTTGTTCGCCCATTCGAATCAGGGGCTGCAGTCGGTACACTGCGCTCGACTCTTCAACCGTGGCATTGTCCGGTGCGCTTTGCGAGGTCTGTGCCTGGGGCGTTTGAGTGGCCCGAGCCGTCTGGATTGCCGGCTGCGGCTCCGCGGCGGATGAAGCCGCCGGAGAGGATTGCAGATCGACGGCATACACGTCGACAGAACCCGAATCATGCCAGTCGGAATTGAACAGGATGCGCGAGCCACTGGGGCTCATGACGGCATGTGGCTCTCCGAAGTAGGCACCTCGGTAGCCAGCACCCTTGCTCGCCGATTTGCCCTGGGTTCTTGTGTGTGCAAGACGGCAGGTGCTCGGCTTGTCCGGGTCGGCATGGGTCAGGCTCAGCTCCGAGAAAAAGGGAGGCGCGCTCTGCCCATTGTCCAGATAGTGCAGATTGCCGTAACCGATCGATGTCATGGTGACCCACCCCGGGTTCTGTGTGGACATCGACGATAGATGCACTCCCTTGAGCGGGTAGTCCCAACCGGTACTGCGACCGACCATGACCTGACATCGGTTCGCCTGAATGTCGTAGGCAACGATGGCCCCCTGGCCAGCGTCACCATCGGCGTCACATCCGTTCTCGAGGGCATCGTAGCGGGGTGAGAATACGGCATCGTTGCCATTGGGCATACGGCCGATGCTCTGGTGTTCCAGTTTTGGTACGTTGTACTGATGACCGTCTCTTGCTCTGTACGGCGTCAGCGTACTGTCCAGTCGATAGAGGAAATTCATGCTGGCGTCGTACACGCTATCCTGCACAAGAACACGTTGGCCGCTGGGCAAGGGGGCTGCTGCCACGTCTGGCCGGAATCCGGACGCATTGCTGCCTTGTGGTTGAGCAGGATCGAGTACGACAGCTTGGCTGATCTGTCCGGTATGCACATTGACATGAAAGCTGATATCGGATGAATTGCCATTGAGATCATTGTTCTGACATCGCAACCCGATCCGATTTCCTCCCAGACCCTGAATGTCGTTGCCTCCCTTGGCGGTCTTGCCCCGGCGATCGGTCTGGCTTCCACAGACGGAGTCCAGATCGGCAACCAGGCTACGCTGCCGGGTCTGCACATTGTATTTCACCAGCTTGCCGAACAAGGGATCATCGATGGGACGCCGCTGAACGAAATACAGGCTGGAGGCATCGTACTCGTCCCAGTAGATGCCCTCGATGTCTGCCGCTGAGAATTCCATGGCGCGGATGTATTCGTAGGTCTTTCCATCATAGAGGTGATGTCCCGCACTGCTATCACCGGTGTGATAGAGCATCAGGAGTGATTCGTCAGCATTCCATGGTTGTACTGTGTTGTACAAGGTGCGATGAGCCGTTCCATAGCTGGCATTGGTCACGCGCGTGATGCGGGTGCCGAATGCTGGATCGATGTACGACTGCCCAACGGCGGGTCTGCTCAGACTGGCAACCACACGCGAGTCACTGTCAGTGACCTTGCCGGCGCACCAGTCCTGCGCCGCTGCATGCAGGCTGCTGGAGAGCAGGGCGCACAGGGCGGCAATCCTGAATGCCGGTGTTGATTGACCGGCACATTTCAGCGCGTTTTTGCCCACGAGGATTCCTGCAGATTTGCCTTGACCGGCGCGAAGGTATATCAAACCGCCTCTCTTCGCACCCTGCAGGGGGGTTACCGATTGGTGCCGGCGGTGTGCATCTCCTCGTCGTTGGCGCGGTTTTACACGTCAGAACCCGCTTCCAGAGCGTATTTCCGCGCTCCACAAGGAATATGACAGCTTGGTAGGGGCGTGATTTATTGCGTCAGTCCAGATTGCCCAGGCGCTTCCGGTTGGCCCTGACGCGTTTGTTGGCCGGGTGCGCCATCCGGCGACTGCTGTTGATCATGGCGCGATTGAATGCGACACCGGGGTTATTGCTGCAGAACGCAGCCATGGCATCAAACCAGAGTTTGAGCGGCGTCTGAGTCACAGCAAGAACCGTTTCGCCCCAGGCGTCGTGTTTTTCACTGAACATCTGCTCGATTTCCCGGGCTGCATTGATGGGGTCCGTCAGCAGCAGCCAGGGCATGGCCGCGAGTCGCAAGTGAACGACATCCGATGATTTCAAGGCCAGACGTGTCCAGGGTTCCAGAATGCACTGGTAGACGAGGAACGGGGAGGTGGATACCTGCATGGGGGCGCGAGTCTTTTGGCTGTATTGCGTCTCATCGGACGTGACCATTGATGCGTCCTCGTTCAGATACATCGCTGCACTCAACGAGAGAACAGTGGGCTTGCGTTCTGCTGGCGTCAGTGTGCTACGCGAGATGTTCCTGATGAGAGTGGTGCAACAGCTGTGCCGCAACGAGGCGGCAGATACCCGGTAACGTCATCCCGGAACCGGAACCGGAACCGGAACCGGAACCGGAACCGGAACCGGAACTGGAACTGGAACTGGAACTGGAACTGGAACTGGAACTGGAACTGGAACTGGAACTGGAACTGGAACTGGAACCGGAACCGGAACCGGTGCGCCGGTTGCCGAGAGATTTTTCAATGCACAAGCTCTGAGCTGCTCATCGTGCAAGGATCAGTGCTCAGGGCATTCATGGAAGATCGGGCAGCTTGGAGTCCTTGCGTACCACCGTCTGCGCGATCTGGCATTGATTCGAAACAGCACATCAGATGTAAGAGGAATACTTCAGTGGCAGCGAAAAAGAAGACGAAAACAGCCGGGCCTGACAAGGCCAGCCGGTCAATCGCAGGCGGAAACCGCCAGATCAGAAAGAAGTCGGTCGGGAAGTCGGCAAAGAAGACGTCCAAGGGCTCAGGCGCCGCGAAATCCGAATCGGCAACCAGGGGAGGCTGCCCGGCAGAAACCCATCAACAGGCTGACGATCAGCACCCGACCTTGACGACGGCACAGGGTGTGCCCGTCAGTGACAATCAGAACACCTTGACTGTCGGCCCGCGAGGACCTCAACTGCTTGAAGATCAGGTTCTTCGGGAGAAGATCTTTCGGTTCGACCATGAGCGCATTCCTGAGCGAGTCGTGCACGCACGGGGTTTCGGGGCGAAAGGGTATTTCATCGCGGAAGAGGGGCTGGCCGACACCAGTTGTGCCAGCGTCTTCAAGCCAGGTCAGAAGACGGACGTGTTCGTCAGGTTCTCGACTGTGGCAGGCAACAAGGGTTCGGCAGATCTTGCCAGGGACGTTCGTGGTTTTGCCGTGAAGTTCTACACCGATGAAGGCAACTGGGATCTCGTGGGTAACAACATTCCGGTGTTCTTCATTCAGGATGCGATGAAGTTTCCGGATCTGATACACGCGGCCAAGCAGGAGCCGGATCGTGGGTTTCCTCAAGCGCAGACGGCACATGACAACTTCTGGGATTTCATTTCCCTGATGCCGGAAGCGATGAATATGGTGATGTGGACCATGTCCGACCGGGCCATACCTCGGGGGTTTCGCTTCATGGAAGGTTTCGGCGTGCATACCTTCAGACTGGTGGATGCCACGGGACGGTCGACCTATGTGAAATTTCACTGGAAGCCGTCTCTGGGCGTGCAATCGGTTACCTGGGATGAAGCCGTGAAGATCAATGGCGCTGATCCCGATTTTCACCGTCGGGACCTGTGGAATGCCATCCAGGCGGGTGACTATCCCGAGTGGACTCTTGGCGTTCAGCTGTTCGATGACGAGTTTGCAGACCAGTTCGACTTCGACATCCTCGACGCAACCAAGTTGATCCCGGAGGAAATCATCCCGGTACAACCGGTTGGAAGGATGGTCCTGAATCGGACCGTGGACAATTTCTTTGCAGAAACCGAACAGGTGGCCTTTTGCACATCGAATGTGGTGCCGGGGATCGACTTCACCAACGATCCCCTGCTGCAGGGACGCAATTTCTCGTACCTCGACACGCAGTTGAAGCGGCTGGGATCACCGAACTTCACGCAGATCCCGGTAAATGCGCCGCGCTGTCCCATGGCGCACCTGTATCAGGATGGCCATATGGCCATGCAGAATCCGACGGGGAGAGTGAACTACGAACCGAACTCTCATGATGGCAACAGCGGGCCGAGAGAAAATCCGCAAGCAGGGTTCAAGTCCTGTCCTGTGACTGAATCCGGTCAGAAGATGCGACAACGATCAGATTCATTCGCAGATCACTTCAGTCAGGCCCGACAGTTCTACATCAGTCAGACTGAAGAAGAACAACAGCATATGGTGGATGCATTGGTCTTCGAGTTATCGAAAGTGGAGCGCGATGCCATCCGACATCGCATGGTTTCCAAGCTATTGCCGATTGACGAGAATCTGGCAAGGCAGGTCGCTTCCGGTCTGGGCATTGATCCCCTGCCTGATGCCTTCGAGCCACCGGTCGCACCACGAGATGACCTGGCAAAATCGCCAGCGTTGAGTATCCTGCTGAATCCGCCGGGCAGCTTCAAGGGCAGAAAAGTGGGTGTCCTGCTCGGTAATGGCGCGGATTCCTCAATGCTGAAAGCGCTGGAGCGTGCGGCGAAGAAGGAAGGTGCTTCGGTCAGCTATGTAGCTTCTCGCAAGGAAGGCGTGATGGACAGCGAGGGTAATGCAATACCGGTGGCTGAAATCGTGGATGGAGGTCCATCCGTGTTGTTCGATGCTATCGCGATCATTGCGCCCGAAGCCGAGATCGAGATGCTGGCAGCAGAGCCCAGTGCGAAACAGTTTGTCAGTGATGCGATCAATCACAGGAAGTATGTACTGTATACATCACCCGCTTTGGCGCTTTTCACGGCTGCCGGGATGCCGGAGGCAGACGAGAAGCCCGGAATGGTGCTGATGGACAAGGCGAAGAGCGCCAAGGTATTCATCGAGCAATGTCGAGACCTGCGTTGCTGGGAGCGTTGATTCAGCCGGAAAACTATCTGTGCGCTCAGGGAGGGGCGCAGGACCAATGATTTTGAGCAGGCAAGTCCTGCAAGGGCGTCAATAGCTCGAAATCGATTGCGCTACGGGGCTATGAAACGGGATTGCGTTACTTGATTGCTTTGTTGAATGGCGCTACTGGATCAAGATACGATTTTGCCATACAGGGTCGCGACTGCAGTCGCCGTCATTGCACCAAGCGCCATTTTCCGTGTTGCAGTGCAATACAGGGGGGCAACAAGTGCGAGGTGACAGCAATGTGAACTAGTGTGACAGAATCCTGTGCCTCTGTTTGTGGCGGGTAGACTGAAAAACGGATAGAACAAATCTGCCAGTTGAATTTCGGGGTTCCCGCCGTTTTTCGGGTAGTGATTATACCCATCAGTCCCGTTACTTCCGGATGTAGACGCATGAACATAATTCGACTCACCAAGGTATCTGCTGGCGCTTTTTTTCTGGTGATTCAAGTGTTGCTCAGTGGTCACGCACAGCAGTCAGCACCACCTGCGGGACGCATCTTGTTGACCATCTCCGGGGAAATCGATGCTGGTTTTGCATCAGATGATGCAGCCGCTACTGACCAGGAACACAGTGCCTCAGTCGAATTCGATCTCGAGAGACTGGAATCTCTGGGCGTCATCGCGATCAACACGGAAACGCCCTGGACAAATGGCGTGATGGAATTCGAAGGGGTGCTGGTCCGGGATATTCTGGATTTCGTCAAAGCGGATGGAGAGTTTGTCAAGGCGATCGCTCTGGACGATTATGTTGTCGATATTCCCATTCAGGATTTTCTCGAGCATGATGTGATCGTCGCCACGCGCATCAAGGGCAAGCCCATGAAAGTACGCGAGAACGGTCCATTATGGATCATCTATCCCTGGGACGACAATCCCGACCTTCGACGACCACACTTCTACTCCAATTCCATCTGGCAGTTGAAGTCTCTGATGGTTCTGCCATGAAGTTGAACAGAGGATTCTGGCGAGAGCTGGATTCCCTGTTACTGCTCGCCGCGTCGGCCCTGGCCATCGGCGCTGTGATCATGTTGTTCGACCTCAACAAGGAGCTGGAAAAGTCTCAGACCATCTTCAACGATGATCTTCCGTCCTATTCGGTGAGGGCCGAACTGGACCTGGCCATGATCATTTCCAATCTCAACAAGTTCATGCAAGGCGGGGAGGCGCCTGATGATGTTCTGGAGCGCTACGAGGTCTTCATTGCCAGGCTACATCATTACGAATCCGCATTCCTGACCGAATATGCCGAGCCGAATCCGGAATTTCACCGAGTCATCGAGAGGCTCAAGGCAGTCGTTCTCGATCGGGAAGATATGTTCTACTCGCTGGAGAAGAATGATGTGGACGTCGCTGCCACTCTGCGAGACGAACTGGTGGCCTTGAGGCCGGAATTGGCAACACTGAGCAATCTGACGAGAAAGCACCAGTTCCTGCAGTATCAGATCATCGATGAGAGTCTGGCGCACAGCGTCTTCGTCGGGACGTTGATGCTGGCATCCACCTTGATTCTTGGAGCGCTGACCGTAGCCCGCTTCTGGTACAGCCTGCGCGAGAAGACACGATTCAATGAAGAGCTTGAAGCAAAGATTCAGGCGCGAACGCGAGACCTTCAGCTGAGCAACAACGAGTTGAAGAAGGAAATGGCTGAACGCCAGAAGGCGGAGAAGAGCCTTGCAGAACGTGATCAGCAGATGCATCGGGTACAGAAGATGGAAGCTGTCGGCAGAATCACGGCGGGCGTAGCGCATGACTTCAACAATCTCCTGGCGGTCATCATGGGCAATATAGAACTGCAGATGACGCTGGATGAGAAGGGGAAATCCGGTAAATTCCTCGATAATGCAATGTCGGCATCTGTCATGGGTAGTCAGCTGACACGCAAGCTGCTGGCATTTGGCAGGCGCTCACCATTGAAGCCCGAGGTGATCGACTTGAATCAGGTCGCATCCGAGCTCGATGATCTGTTCATGCAGACGATCTCCGAGAAGAGCGTGCTGGAGATGGATCTGGCAGAAGATCTGCGGCATGTATCCGTCGACCGTTCCTTGCTGGAGAATGTCGTGCTCAATCTGGTCATCAATGCGCGCGATGCTCTGCCGGATGGTGGAGTCATCACGATCAAGACGGAAAACATCACCCTGGAGCGGAGTTCTTCCGAAGAGGATGGGCGACTCTTGCCGGCGGGGGAGTATGTTCAGCTGACGGTGTCCGATACCGGCTTGGGCATGTCGGCTGAAGTTCTTGATCAGGCCATAGAACCATTCTTTACAACCAAATCGGAAACGGAAGGGTCTGGACTTGGCTTGTCCATGGCCTACGGTTTTGTCCAGCAGTCGAATGGACAATTGCGAGTCAGTAGCACATTGGGTGAAGGAACATCCGTGTCCCTGTTGTTTCCCAGTAGCAATGAAAAGCTGGCAAAGACGCAAACGGCCGCTCATTCCTACGACTATCAGCCGGCCGGGTATGCGCGCAGAGTACTGGTGGCCGAAGATTCGGACGCGGTACGAAGAACGGTGGTAGAACAACTCCGGCTTCTGGGTTGCGAAACCGTCGAAGCCGCCAGTGGGCAGGAAGCCTACGAGCTTGTCAAGGGCGACTGCAGTATCGATCTGTTGCTGACAGATGTCGTGATGCCCGGTGCCTTGCAGGGGCCTGAACTCGCGGAACGTGTGCTGAAGATGAACCCTGACATGAAAATCGTCTTCATGTCAGGATACCCGAAGGGCATGGATCAATCCGTGGATGGGCCCAATGGGGCATTCACGAAGTTGATGAAGCCCATTTCGCTATCCATGTTGTCTCAGACTCTGCGTAACGAGTTCGATGACAACAAGGTCGTCGAGCCGGCCTGAGCGCAGATTGGGTCGAAGCGGCTCTACGGTTGGCTGGTCAGGAATGCCGACAGATACGCCGTTCCCATGTCTCTGCGAACGGGGTTGTTCAGCGTCAGATTTGTCAGTGCTGCGTGATCCTTCTCGTGATATCGGTCGTAATGCCTGTGACGCCTGCCATCCTGCATGCTCCTCACAGCGGTATCGACCATGAGATCAAGTAGCCCGGCGCAGACCGGTTCTGTCACATGTGCCCTCAAACGTAGACGCGCAAGAGCCGCGCTCATCAATCTCCAGGTAGGTGATGCCCTGTCGATGCCGGTGCATTGGTATTACAATCCCGGTGACATTCTGCGTCAGTTTCCACCCCACGGTATACAGCGCATGGAGGCGGCTCCCGCCATACATCCCAGTTCCATCATGGCCTTGCATTCCACATCACGAGGTGGTCGTGGCTGGCAGGCGGAAGATCATCGGAAGGACATTGTCGGCGAGGTCATTCTCAAGGGAAAGCGACACTTGTGGGGGCGCCCCAATGGGCACTATCATCATGGCATGCAGGCCGGTGAAAACACGCTCAATGCGTGGTGGGCCCGCTGGGTCATGCAAAGCCTGAGCCGACACGGAGACTACAAGGCAATACGTTGGGTAGACGAGTATATCGAGAAGATGACCGCGGATCCGGCTGAACATCCGGACACCTATGCCGAGAGCTGTCACCGAGGCTTCTTTGCCAATCTGCAGAACGGCTGTGCACCGACGGACTGCGGAGCCGTGACTCATGATACGCCATCCATGGGCGCGCTGGTCAGTGTGGCGCCATTGGCTCTGGCATTGCTGGCCACTCTGGAGCTCGGCGCGGTACAGCAGCATTGCCGAGAACATGTGCGCCTGACCCATCCCGATGAGACGCTCTTGAAGGTAGTCGACAGCTATGTCGCCTTGTTGGCGGCCTTGCTGGAAAGAGCCGAAGGTGCTTCGTGTCTGGATTCACTGTCGGAGGCTGCTGCTGTCATACCCGGCACACGTTTGCCTGAACTACTGAGCCAGTCGCGTGGTGATGCCTTCGTGGTGGGAAGAACCTACTCCCTGGCGTGCTACATCACGGACTCCTGGCCCAGCGTCTGCTATCTGGCTGCTCGCTATCACGATGACCCTCGCAAGGCTCTGCTGAGAAATACCAACCTGGGAGGAGAGAATGCGCATCGCGGTTCGGTACTGGGTACGCTGGTCGGGCTGAGCTCGGGGTCATTCGATGCAGAACTGTATGATGCTCTCTTCGGACAGGCAGAACTGGACAGACAGATTACCCAGTGGCTGGATCGGTTCTATCCACTCGACATGGTCTGATGGCAACCGTGCTTCATCCTGTTACCTTGCCTTCATCAACGCGTATCTGTCGATGGCAGCGTGCCGCTATCGATTCATCGTGGGTGGAGATCAGGAAGGTCGTTCCCTCATCACGGTTGATTTCGGCAATCAACTCCATGACCTGATTGGCAGATGCCTTGTCCAGATTTCCGGTCGGTTCGTCGGCCAGCACGAGTTCCGGTCTGTTCATCAATGCTCTGGCGACTGCCACTCGCTGTTTCTGCCCTCCCGAGAGCTTGGTTACCGGAAAATCCATTCGCTCGGCCAGGCCTACTCTTGTCAGTAGTGCCCGACCTCGTTCGCGCGCGGAGGCTCGTTCGCGACCTTCTCGCACAGCGGTTGGAAAGATCACATTCTCCAGTGCCGTAAAGTCCGGCAACAGATTGTGAAACTGGAAGACAAAGCCGATGTGCAGATTCCGAAATGCCGTCAGCTCCTTGTCGTTGGCTTGCGTCAGTTCGATACCAAGCATCATGTAGGTACCCGAGGTGGGTTGCATCAAGGTGCCCAGAATCGTCAACAAGGTACTTTTTCCCGATCCGGAAGGACCCAGCAAGGCGGACTGTTCTCCTGCGTACAGGGTCAGGTCCAGCCCTTTGAGCACCTGTGTGATGGCCTCCCCATGGCCGAAGGACTTGTACAGTTGCCGTACGTCGACAAGTATGTCGTTCATTGACCTATCGCCGTCACCGGATCGACTCGGGAGGCTGATCGGGCCGGGAGTATGGATGCCGCGATTGCGCCGATTGTCGTCAGCAGAATCGCTATGCCGTAAGCGCCCTGTGCAATATCGATAGGCAGGTTGCCGGGCCTGAATGCCTCACGGGGTGGGAAGGCGAGTAGAACGAGATAACCGATGCCGGCACCCAGCAAGCCGCCCACCAGGCCAATGATGGCACCCTGACTCACAAAGACGATAATGACAAAAGAGCGTGGTGTGCCCATGGCACGCATGATACCGATCTCGGGGCGACGACGATAGGTGGACAGCAGCAGTGCGGATGCCACGCCGATGATGATCGTGACAAGTGCAAAGGACTTCAGTAGAAGGCCGGTCTGACCCTGCGCTTTCAGGGCATCGAGCAGTTGTGCTGCATCCTCTGTCCAGGCAGAGGCCGGCAGGCCAGTGACTGCTTCGATGCGCTCTGCGGTGTCATCTGCGTCGTAGAGATCTGTCAACTTGATTTCCACTTTCGTCACTCCCTGGGGAAGCGCGAACAGCGTGCGTGCGGTGGTCAGGCTGACATAGGCCTGTCCGCGATCATAGGCACCGGATCCGGTTTCAAAGATGCCGGAGATGACCAGAGCTGCGTCGATGCCGGTATCTGCCTGCAATCTTATCGTCTGTCCAAGGCGAAAGCTCATGTCGTCGGCCAGCGTTTTGCCGATCATGATCGTGCCGGCTCCCAGCTCGGTGCTTCCTTCGACAAGATAGCTGTCGAGATTGATGATTGCCGATACCTTGTCAGGTTCCAGTCCGGTCACGTTGACTTGTCTGGACAACGCGCCATATTTCAGGAAACCCCCACCGCTGATCTGGCGAGAGTTTGCCAGTACGCCGGGCAAGGCCTCGATGATGGGTATGAAGGCGTCCACGGTGGACAGTTGCGCCGACCGGCTGGAGTCTTTCTGCTGGACCAGAAGAACCGTCCGGGACTCTGCTGGAAGAAGCAATTCGGGGTCCTGCGATTCAGCCTCAATGGTGACATGCGACAGATCGCCAGCTGTCCGTGCGAGGATGAATTCGGCCAGACCGCCGATCAGTGCACTCATGAAGATGAATATGAACACACCTACTGCAACTCCGAACACCAGCAAAGAGGTCTGTGCCTTGTTGGCCGTGAGATAACGCAGGGCAATCTTCATTGCATAGAACATGAGTCTCAGCGTTCCCGAATTCTGACTCTTTGCCCATCGCCGAGTCCGTTGGCGTCCGTGATGAGCGGGTCGTCGGGATGCAGCCCATCCATGACCAGCAGCCGCTCGGCAGGCCAGTCCAGAACCGTCACGGCGGTTTGACGGGCAATACCGCCGTAAAACAGAAACACTGTGCTGCCTTCGCTGTTCGAGACAATGGCCGTGCGCGGAACCGAGATGGCCTCGGCTTGCTGATCGACGGTGATATTGGCAGTCACTGTCAACCCGACGGGTATCTGTCGCGGCTCCGAGAAACGGATCTTGACATCCAGTCCCCCGGTTGCAGGGTCCACCACGGGGGCGACGAAATAGACTTTGCCATTCAGGTTTTCGCTCTCACCTGCCAACCTCAATATAGCCGGCATGCCTGGTCTGATCTGCGTGGCGTACACTTCATCGACATCGGTTTCCACGACCAGCTCGCTCAGATCGGCAATGGTGAACAATGGCGTTGATTGATCAATGACCTGTCCGGGTTCTGCCGTACGGGTCAGAACGGTGCCTGTGATGGGCGCTGTGATGTGAAAGCGCGTCAACTGATAGTGAGCCTGATCATACAGGGCCTGCAGACGACCGACCTCGCGCTGTGCCTGTTCCAGCGTACGAAGAGCATCCTCCTGAGTCGAGCGCGCGATGTTGATCCCCATGGCCGTCGCTCGAGTCAAGGCCGCCTGTGCCTGCTGTTGCGCCACGATTCCAAGATCCAGAGCCGCCACGGCCTGGCGCACGACTGCCTGCTGTGGGGTGTCGTCCACGCGCGCCAGCGTTGCTCCACGCTCCAGCAACTGACCTTCTTCTGCCATGGCGTCTGTCAGTGTGCCGGCAACCGCCGAGCGCACCTCAACCGAGTGAGTGGCAGCGACGCGACCATTGACGGCCAGAATCCTCATGTGAGGTCCTGGCGTTACGTTTTCGACGACCACGTCGACCACATCCGTGTTCCACGGTTGCTTGTATGCCAACCCGGCGCCCACCATCGCCATCAGCGCCAGCGCTGCCCACAGTAATCTGCGCCGCCCGGGCCCGGGATGTATCACTTGCAGGGAAGTGCCCTTGAGCACTTTCGGCGTTGAGGCAACCACTGCCGATGAGCCTGGGTGTTGCAGTACGCCAGTAACAGGGGCTGCTACAGCTTCACTGGGCGGTGACTTCGGCATGATGCGCACATCCAGAGTGTGACCGGCACGGTAGAGACCTTTTCGTCACGATTTTCCGTAGAGGGGCTTGCATGATTCTCGAGATCATATTGCCTGCGTGGGGCGAGTCTTGTCTTGACCTGAATCAAGCCTCTCGGAGGTGCAAGGTCAATCCGCCTGTATCAGCCCAGGAGCAGGGTAACGATCAGCGATAGCAGGGCTCCGCAGGTCAATATCAATCGCAACCGGCCAAACCACTCCGGTAGTGCGCCGCGTTGTACGGCGGCTCTGTCCAGGCTGTACTGAAACGCAAATCCGACTATCAGCACGGCGAGCATGCTGGTGGAACCCAGCAATAGAGCAGACCATGCGATCAGGCTGGGTACCACGCTCAGTGTCAGAGGCATCCATTGGTTGATCCTCACGGAATCATCGAGAAGGTCTCCCCAGCGCACGCCACCCAGAAAACTCAGAATGACGGCGCCATAGGCGCCCAGGGCCTGTACGGCACGGCCTGCCTCTTCTGGCGGGCTATCGAGCGCTATCGAGGCGATCGCCGTGGCGAAAAAGGGCAGCAGGCCGCCCAGTCCGAGAACAAGGGCAGGTCGGGGTATGGGGGCTATGAACTCTTTCATGGCAGCATTCCCGCTCCGTAGGTTTGATGAAGGCTGGTAGACTTATTCGGGCCGTTGTCGGGATGAGATCAGTTTTCTCACCGCCGGGCGACAGCTTGCGTCGGCTTCCGGAGCTTCCGGTGTCAACTCTCTTGATACACCGGAACAATTGTCAGTGAGCCAGACTCGCCTGGGCCGTTGAAAGTACAGGTAAAAATGATAATCCTGCATCGCGATGGAGTCGGCGTACACCGCTCACCTCAGACTTGCGCAGTACGGCTTGCGGTTTTCCACAATGGAAGTGATGGTACAGCATCACTATAGTCTTTCAGCAGAATCCGGCACACATCCTGATTATCGGGTGTGGGCCGTCCGTCATTGAAAATCAATCGAGATCCAGAACAGAAAATGGAACTGAAGGGAAAAGTTATCGTCGTCACGGGCGCCGGGCAGGGGCTTGGACTCAATACATCTCTGGCCTTGGCTGCCAAGGGGGCAAATCTGGCTCTGGTCGACCTTGACGAAGGGCACTTGGCCAATGCGGTGAAGTTGTGCGAGGAGGCAGGTGTCCAGGCCCGCAGTTACAAGGCCAATGTCGCCAATGAGGCGGAGGTGGAAAAATTGTACGCCGATGTTGTCGAGGATTTCGGGGCGCTCGACGGCACGATCAACAATGCCGGTATCACACGTGACGGACTGCTGGTGAAAGCCAAGGATGGTGAAGTCATCAAGAAAATGAGTCTGGCGGATTGGCAGGCAGTCATCGATGTCAACCTGACAGGTGTCTTCCTGTGTGCGCGTGAGGCAGCGTCCCGAATGATCGAACTCGGTAAACCTGGTGTCATCATCAACATCAGCAGTATTTCACGCGCCGGGAATTTCGGCCAGACGAACTACACGGCTGCCAAGTCTGGTGTTGCTGCCATGACAGTCACCTGGGCCAAGGAGCTGGCTCGCTACAACATCCGGGTGGCAGCCATAGCGCCCGGGTTTGTCAACACGCCCATGGTAGCCAGCATGAATCCACATGCGTTGGAAAAGCTGCAGGGAGGGATTCCCCTGAAAAGACTGGCCGAACCTGATGAAATCGCACTGACCGCAGTATTCCTGTTCGAAAACGACTACGTGACTGGCCGTGTCGTGGAGGTGGATGGCGGGCTTCGCCTGTAGGTCTCTGTCGATGTGATACCTGCCGTTGCAAGCCGGTGTCCTGATGGTTCCGATGAGTTGCCTCTGCTCGCTGCGTGGGGGCGACTCATACGGGCCGACTTGTCAGGCCGGGATGAATATCGATCGATTGCGACTTTGGTGGATCGAAAGCATCGGGTCATGAGTCGAGTCAAACGGGCTCGAAATGTCAAAATATTGGCTGATTCTGCTTGTTTTCGGCGGCGTTTTCAGTGTCTTATTCTAAAAGTTAGTGTGTGTCGTCTTTCGATCGTTCGTGAGAAGTGATAGGTTCATCACGTAATGATGTAGAGGTATTGATCATGAACACACGACTTGTCTCAACCGCTTTGTCTGCCACGTTGGTGTTGCTGCTGATTGCCTACACCCAGGCTGACAGACCAGTGCAACCGCAGACACCCATCGAGCAGGCTCAGCCTGCCATGGACAGTTTTCAGTCATGGGATGCCGAGGTCGGGCAATCACCGCTGTTGCTGGCAGGCAATACCGCCTGCAATCCACGTGTCACGGTCTGCGAAGAATAGGTCTCCCTTGTCAGCCGGATGATGAATCGGGAGGGTTGACCGGATAGCCGCCAATGGACATTCTGGGACCCACTGGCACGTATCTACTGATTGTCGCACTGGCGGCCTTTGCTGTTGGTGTGCATGCCTATTCGATGTACGGGCAACGTGTTCCTCAGGGCAAGGACAGTGCGGTCCGTGATCCACTGAATGCACTGACGTTGCCGACGGTGGCAGGTCAGACTGCCTTTCGCAGAGGATTTGCTGCCTATCTGGTCGCCAACGAATTGCTCTACTTCCTGCTGATCAGTTCATCGATCATCTTGGAGTTGTCGTTGAATGCGATCGGCAAGGCGGAGCTGGTGGGCGCCTTGTCTTCCGACAATCCCTTGAACACGATCGTGCCGATACTGGCCTCCACGGTCGTCATTACCGCCTCGCAGCTCAGACCCTTTTCCCGCGTCGAGCATTCCATTCGCAGCATCGCGCATCGCATTGCCGGAATTCCGAGGAATCTGGACAGTGTGCGCGAACAGGTAAGGCTGACTTCGATTGACGATATCGAGAATGAAGAGAGCGTCAATGGTCATAGCCGGCGACTGATCGACAACGCCAGAGAAAGAGCCGGCGAGGTCTATCAGGCCGCCAAGGCCGCGGGCCTGGGCGAGTTCGAAGCAAACAACCTGCGCACGTCTCTGATACGAGTGCACTGCCTGTATGAATGGACACTGGGCTATGACGGCGAGCAGATCTGGGTCAGCGACGATGTCAAACAGATAACCACCTTGTTCGAATCGCTCAAGCTGGAATTTCGTTCCTTCAAGAGCAACGTTGTTCAGCTCAAGGCAGAGGTCCCTGCCGTGCCAGGATCGCCGTCAGGCAGCCATCTGGAGCTCTGGGAGAAAGTCGTCAGCGATTGCCTGATGCTGGAGCGTCGATTGACGACGGTGTTGTCATTGCTGCTGATCAACAAACCGGATGTGGAGTTGCAGAAATACGCAGCCCTTGCCTACCTGAGAGACAAGACCGTGGATGACGGCAACGGCGTTGATCACTGGGCACGCAACGCACTCGGTGTTTCCGTGCTTTTCGGATCCTTCGTCGCCTTCGTCTCCATGATCGTCTACCTGTCTCTGGAGAAGACCTATCGGGACTGGGAAACGATACAAGCTGCGAAACTCATGACAAAGGGGCCTTTTGGCCAGGCAGAGGTCGGGAAAAGTGCGAGCGACTGGTTGCAGTATTTCAGTAATCGCATGGACAACGCCTTTTTCGAGACACTGGATTTCACGCTCATCTTCGCCGTTTCCATCTGGATCGCCTTGATCATGCGTGATGCCCTTCTTGTACAGAAGCGTTGGCCGAAGATGATCCCGGGCGATATTTCTCCGGTAGGCCTGTACCTGTATATCGGTGCGATCGCCTACATCCCCTGCATGTTGCTGTTTCTGGTACTGAAATTTCTGGTGCTGATGGTGATCTCACCGTTGCGATCCGGCGTGGAGATACTCGACCCGGTGAGTCTGAAAACCTTTCCCGGCTATCTGCCGGAAATCATCCTGGTACCGTGCATCGCCTTCGTCTGCGTCTGGTTCATCTGCAATTACCTCGACCAGGAGCTGTACAAGACAAGGTACGGCCCCACGACGGTCCTGAAGTTCTCTGCTGCCTGTGGCGGACTCAACTTTCTGCTCGCCTCACTGCGTCGCAGCGACATGACGGTGGATGATGCCTTTGCCGCCTTTTTCATCCCGGCCCTGGTGATCCATGCGCTGATGGCAGTGCTGTGTCGCGTCTATCAACGCCAGTGGACTCGACGTCATCTTCAGTCTGGAGCCTCGGATGAAACCCTGGAGAAAGTGAAGGAGATACTGGTTGAACATGTGCTGGGCCCCGTGAAACGCACATTCAGAAAGAAATCCGCCAAGCCGCAGTCCGAGACGGAGGCCAGCTGATGTTCAAGGTGCATTGCCACAGCAAGCATATCGACACGGCTCATGCAGCGAGCGTGGTCGCTTGCCGGTGCTCAGCATCATGAGACGCGCAGTAACGGCGATAGTGGCGTTTGTGCTATGGAGCCTGCATGTTGCAACGGTGGCCAGCGAGATTCCCTACCTTCCGCCGAGAACCATTACCGTCGGCGTGCAGTCAGATGCCAGACCGTTTTCCTATATCAGCGCCGCACAGACCGATGAAGAGCTGATGCCGGGCTACACCGGTTACATGATCGAGATATGTCGACGGGTGCTGTCACATATGACAAGCCGCGGACCCTTTTCCGGTTACCAGGTCGATTATCGACGGGTGACTCCGGGCGAGCGTCTGGAAGCGCTGGATTCCGGCAGGATTGACATGTTGTGTGGCCCTGACAGTATCACCCTGGGGCGTCTGTACAAATACAATACCTCCCATCCGCTCTTCCTGTCTGGTATCAGTTATGCAACCGTGGCCAACGAGTCCTTTCCAAGGGGGCGGTATTGCAATTCCGTGCTGGGTCTGGTGGGTGGAACCACAGCCGAAACCGAAGGCTTGAGAAAGCTCGACGCCAGTAACGCACTGCAGCGCTACGATGCAGCGCTGGAACGTTTTCTGGCGTTGTATGCCAACCGAGAGGCGACCGGTTCCCCGTCCGTACTGCTTGCCCGAATCAAGGAATTGCAGGACAATATCTCCAACGGTTTTACGTCTCTGGGAAACGAATCGCGTGGCAAGGACCGTATCGATCCGTCACTGGTACGTACCGCGAATTGCCCCGATGGGTTCAAGCATGGGCCGGTGGTCTTCTACGACTCCCATCAGCAGGGAATAGAAGATCTTTGCAAGGGCAGGATTCTGTTCTATGTATCCGACGTGGATATTCTCAGTGGTCGGGTCAAGGGCTGTGATGTCATTCTGCAGCGCGAAACGATGACGCGGGAAGCCTATGGCGTATTCTTTCGACGCAGCGCCGATGGCGTGCATGATGCCCATGATGTCACTGGCGTGAGGAACTTTCCGGATAGCGCCTTGTATGCCGAGTTCAACAATGTCTTGCTGCGCAAGATGCAGAAAACGGAGAACATTCTCGACTACGAGTTCTCGCATCAGTTCAAGGGCGAAAAGCCAACCGAAGACCTGCAGAATTTCTTCGATGGCTACAAGTTTGTTGTCGATTTCTAGTCAGGACGATTGCACGGAAAACGAGGTAGGGATCAATCATGAAAATGACGATGCTTGTGCTGGTGCTCACCTCCGGTCTGGTGGCGACGACCCGCATTTCCGCCGCCGCTGATGAGTGTGCAGAAGACCCCCGTGTGAGTACGGAGCTGGGGCAGGCCCTGGGCGTTCTGATGTATGACAGCATCGTCAGTGATTACGCTGAATTTGTCGATGTCGGCGATATCGCCATGGGGCTCCTGCATGCCAGTGATCGTCGTCAACATGCCTTGTCCGGAAGTGCCCGTGTGGAAGTGGACGCCGATACCGAGTCGGTCAACGCGATGTCGGTTGCCGATGCGCGCAGTATCGTTTCTCAGTGGCAGCCGCAGACAGATCAGCTGGATCAGCAGTTTATCGCCGAGTACAAGCAACGCGGTCAACAGCAGAAAAGTGGAATACTCACGCATCGACTGCCGCTTGATGCCAGTGATGAAACCCAGCTTGCCAGATGCACCGCCAATTTCCTACTGACTGCCGAGGAAGATGCGATGCAAGTATGCTACCTGCAGCTGGGAATCGATGCCAGATCGATTTGCGATATGGAAGGCAAGGTCAAGGGCGACATTGCCAGAGGTAACTGGACCTATGGCGAGTTTCAACCTGATAGTGTCATCGAAGGCTGGGTGGAGGCATTCGCCTTGCTGCGAAAGGCGCCTCTGGAAAAAGCGGAAGCAGCGGCTGGGGATCGAGCAGGTGATGGAGCGATGTTGGGCGAAGTGCTTGAGGTGGTGATCCCGTCGGATCTGGCCTATGGCAGCAAGGGCATGGCTGGCAAGGTAAGGCCTGACGAGACTCTCTGGTTCGTCATGGCCGTCAAGTAGGCGTGTTCGATCTGGCTGGCACAGCCACTCACTCGATGGATGGTCGACATTGCCTGGTTCTTGAATTCTTCACTCCCGATTCTGCCAATGTGTAGACCAGAGATGGAAGTGGCCCCCACATGATCGTGGTGGTCGACAGAATGCCCTGCTTGGCCAGCTCGTTCTTGTTCAGGGTGACCGACGGATCTGCCAGGGTACCGCTGATTTCCGCGAAACGCGCGATGGATATGGCACTCCAGTCGAACATGCTCTTGTTTCTGGCACGAAAGGCAAAGCCCAGGCTCTCATCGTAGAGGTTGACGAATCCGGAGCTGTATAACGTATTCTGCGGCAATTCCACGATGAGACCGTTGCTGACTTCCGCACGGCCATCATTGAGGTAGAGTTTGATCGATGCGCAGGGGACCTGCAGCGGGTCGCTCAGTCGAGAGAGTGCACGCTTCGATTCGTCATCACTGGTCAGTACGGCTATGCGTTCGAGCCCCCAGCTGACCACGCCGCGGTCGATTGCGGTGGAATATTTCTGGTTGACTTCGGCACTGTCGATTGTTGCCATGAAATAGCCGTTGCTGGAAGAGGCTATGTGACCCGGAGACGGGCCAGAGCCGCGCAATGCCATGATCAGATCAGCCTTGCCCTTGTTGAGAATCGGCTCGCCCGTTTCGGGTGTACGCAGACGATTCAGTTGCATATCGTCTGCCTCGAATTTCATTCTCACGCTGGCAAGCCCTTGTTCGGGGAAGCTCATCACCCCGGAAAATTCGCTCGGACCGCCCAGTAGTGTGAGATTTTCCGTTCGCAAGCGAGCTTCGCCACCATCCATGGTCAGCTGCAGTTGGCCATTGATGATGGGAGTCGAATCGAGCCTCACCGCGCCCAGATGAACACCGATTCTTGCGGTGATGTCTTCAGGCACTCCGACGGTGAAAGGGGTAAAAGGGAAGAGTCGCTGTGCATCGTTTTCTGGTGAGTGCGCCTGCGAGCTGCCTACCGGCGTTTTCGCCAGTGACAATTGCAGCTTTCGCACCTCCAGATCGGCCTGGATGTCAGCTTGGCCGGAATCGGTATCCACACTCACCGTACCCCGAATCCAGCCAACCGGGCTGGTGTATTCCACGGACTCAAGCTCGATTCTTCGGGCAGCGATCGATACCGGCGTGGTCAATCTGTGCAGTTCTGATGGCTGATCCTCGTCAGATTCGCGTCGAGTATCCATCGGGGGATTCTCCGGGGTGTTTTTCCGTGCTTCCTCGCCATCAGGTTCAGCAGAGAGTTCCAGCAGCAATTGTCCGAGGACCACCTCATTGTTCGGGCCGGCAGAATCCTCAACCTTGCTGAACGATGCATTGACCGTGCGTCTGGTCAGCCCCTCGGCATCTATCCGCGCCGTCAACCGGATCGACTGCTGTTTTGCGCTCAGTGAGAACTGCGTGAGGTCGTATCGGCGGCTCCCCGATTCCGCATCCCTGACGATGTAGACGATCCGGTCGGCCGTGAAAGTGCTGTGCAGGCTTGTGGTGTTTTGCAGAAACGCGGACAGTGACCGGAGCACTTCACTGTCGACAAGGGCTTTGTCCCCGGTGGGCGAATTCGAGAGGGGGCGGATGACAGCGTCTGTCGAGTCTTCATCGCCGGAGTGTCGGGATGCCTGGGCCTCTAGCGATTTCCGGTTCGACGATAAAGGCAGGTTGGCGGTGGATGAGAGAAGCGTTGCTTCTTTCACATGAACGTCGATATCGCCACGCTCACCGCCACTGAAAAGCACGTTTGGCGATACCGTCAGCGCGAAGCCGTCGACACGAATTCGCTCGACAGTGCTGCCGAGCGACGTGGGTCTGATCTTGACGTTGGGAAGCACAACGCTCAGCCGCGGGAAGATTCTGCTGATGCGAATCTCCTGACCGATGTCGATATGTTCGCCGAGCAGGCTGGTCAGGTTCCTTGACAGATAGCCTTTGAAACTGCTGGATTGTACGAAGAGGTAGACCGTCAGAAAACCGATGGCCAGTACCGCTGGAACCGCCGAGAGTGCAATGGCGAGACGCGCCTTGCGACTTGCAGGAAAGAAACTCACCAGTCCCGATCAACGCTCGGCGATGGCGCTGTTGAGCGCTTCGAGCAGCTTCACGCTCACTCGGCCATCGACGCGCAGGTCGTTGTCCAGCTGGAAGTCCTGAATGGCCGCTTCCGTACGCGAATTCGGCTTGCCGGTGATACGACCCGGTTTGTACCCGAGTTCCTTGAGCCTTTCCTGAATCTGGCCAGTCAGGCTTTCGTTGGGGGCCGAGGTGGGTACCGCAGTGGCCACCTGTTCGCTTGCCTTGCTGTCGCCTCCGAGCCGTGACGAGATCTGGCCCCGGACGCCTTCCACCGCAGCACACCCGGAGACCGTGGCCAGGCAGGCACCGAGACTCAGCGCCATGAACAGTCGAATGTGCCAAGCCTTGTTCACCGTGAAGCTGACTGGTTTCATGTGCAATTTCCTCCCTGTTCAAGCCATGGTATCAATCGATCCAACCCTACTGTACCGTCAGGGCGCGATCTTAGGAAGCTCCTGGCCTGAATTGCGACAGGCTACTTCACACACTCAGCGTTCTGTTCCCTGGTGGGTGTAATGGCGTGGAAGTTCGAATGATCCTGAATCAGGATGATCAAATGGACTCTGACGTGTATCGCTCGGATCGATGATCGTGCCCCTGTCGCCATTGTCAATGACTACTGGTAGAGTGATGCAGTACATCCGAACCATTCAACACAGAGCCCGTGATGAACCACAAGGAAGCCTACCCCGAGGGCTACATCAGCGATATCCTGTCGCAGGTCAGGACGATTGCCATGGTCGGTGCCAGTCCGAAGCCGCACCGCCCCAGTCATGATGTGCTACGCGTGCTAAAGGAGCGGGGGTACCACATGATTCCCGTGAATCCCGGACAGGCCGGCGGGCAGATTCTGGGGCTGGATGTCGTGGCGTCTCTTGCCGATATCGAGGAGCCTGTCGACATGGTGGATGTCTTTCGCGTGTCGGACGCCTTGCCCGGAATTGCAAGGGAGGCCATTGATATCGGTGCCAAGGTCTTGTGGAGTCAGCTTGGTGTGTACAGTGACGAGGCTGCCAGGCTTGCAGAAGAGGCAGGGCTGAAAGTGGTCATGAATCGCTGTCCGAAGATCGAATTGCTCCGCTAGAGAAGGCAGGCAATGCCATGAGCTCGAATTCCGGAAAGACGCACGGTGATGACGCAGCGCAGCTTGCCGAACAGGAGGCGTTGGTCATCGTCAGCTTGACTGAACAGGGGAGCCTGACGCTGACACTCAACAGGCCGGCCCGATTCAATGCGCTCAGCCAGGCCATGTTGAACGCACTGCAGACAGCGCTTGATCAGATCGATGAGCGAGTGAGGGTGGTGGTCATTGCCGCCAATGGGCCTGCCTTCTGTGCCGGGCATGATCTGGTGGAAATGCGCAGTCATGCAGATGATGAGGACTGGCAGCGTGGCCTGTTCCAGCAGTGTAGCCGGGTAATGCAGACGCTGGTCTGCCTGCCGCAACCGGTCATCGCCCGAGTTCAGGGAGTAGCCGCGGCCGCCGGGTGTCAGCTGGTAGCCACGTGTGATCTGGCCGTTGCTGCAGATCATGCACAATTCGGTGTCTCCGGCATCAATCTGGGCCTGTTCTGCAGTACGCCATCGGTTGCGCTGAGCAGGAATCTGTCTCGCAAGCGAGCCTTTCAGTTGCTCATGTCCGGCGACTTCATTTCGGCACAGACGGCCGTCGACTGGGGATTGCTGAACGATTGCGTGCCGGCGGAGGCTCTGGATGCAGCGATCGAGCAGTGGTGCGATACGATCTGTGGTAAATCCAGCGTGGCTGTCAGCACTGGAAAACGGCTGTTTTATGAACAGCTTGAGCGACCTCTGGCGCAGGCCTACGAGTTGGCCAGTGATGCCATGGCCTGCAACATGATGGCCGAGGATGTGGTGGAGGGTATCGACGCATTCTTCGAAAAGCGTCCTCCAGGCTGGAAACATCGCTAGTGGCGGTTGGTGTAATCGTGTCCCGCACCAGGCTTGTAGAACAAGGTTTGATGATGGCCTTCATCGTGTGCGATCCGGCATCGGGATCGGCAGGCGAGATTCACAGGTTCAACTTGCGCGAATGTTTCAGGCGGGTTGCACCCAGCCTCCGTCAATCAGTGGCATCGGTAGTGCCATAGCCATCGAAGGTCTCCGCCAGAAATTCCACCAGTCGGCGTACTGCTGGCACTTGCGTGCGGCCAGCCGGATAGACGACATGCACGATGCCCGGCAGCGGTTCCCAGCCTGGCAGTAGTTGTACCAGGCTACCGGATCGAATCTCGTTGCGGCAGACATGCTCGGGCAGCATGGCTATGCCGTTGGCGTTCACTGCTGCACAGACCATCAGATGCAGATCATCGGCAATGTAGCGGGGGTCATGCCAGTGAACATGGCTTTGCCCGTCGGGTCCTTCCAGCCGCCAGCTGCTCTTTCCATCGCTGGCGTTCATGGCAATCGTATCCCGGCCCGCCAGGTCAGCGGGTACGCGTACCGGTGTCTGCCGGTCGAGAAGCTCGGGACTGGCAACGATGATCGAGCGGCTGATTCCGAGCGTTCGAGCCACCAGTGCAGAACTGTCTTCTATCCGGGTGCGCACTCGCAATGCCAGGTCGAATCGTTCGTCCATTGGATCAACCGGACGGTTGAGCACGCGAATATCGAGGTTGACTTGTGGATAGCGTGATTGAAACCGAGGCAGCTCCGTTGCCAGCGTGCTCAATGCCAGAGTCACCGGACAACTCATGCGTACCGTGCCACAGGGTTCCGTATGCACTTGCGCAACGGCCTCATAGGCTGTCTGCGCGGCACTGCGCATATCCTTGCAATGACTCAGAAACAGCTCGCCATCGGGTGTCAGAGAGAGCTTGCGAGTGCTGCGATACATGAGTTGCAGGCCGAGTTGTTTCTCGAGGCTGGCAATGCGTCGCGAAATTCGTGATTTGGGGATACCGAGTGCGCGGCTGGCGGCAGTAAATCCGCCGTGCTCGATAACGTCAGCGAACAGCACCATGTCGTTGAGATCCTGCATGCCTTCATTGTCCTGTTTCTGGAACGATGAAACGCATTCTTGCCTACTTATCGGACCGGCGCAACGTCCCTAGACTGCACGAACATTCCGACGAGACGAGTTTACCAATCATGAAAGACGCAAATATCAAGCTGTTGCACATCGATTCCAGCATCATGCAGGAAGCTTCTGTCACGCGACAACTCAGTGCCGAGGTGGTTGCGCAATGGCTCAGGGTTCATCCGGCAACAACCGTGCAGACCCTTGACCTGGCGGCGGAGGCCCCCAACCATTTTGGTGCGGATGCCATGGGCATTCGTGGTGTTGAACAGGCTGAGCAGACGGATGCGCAGCGCCACGAGAATGCGGTCTCGGAGAAGCTGGTCGCGCAGTTCCTTGAAGCCGATGTGGTCGTGATCGGTGTGCCATTCTATAACTTCAGTATCCCGACTCAGCTCAAGGCTTGGGTCGATCGTGTGGCACAGGCAGGGCGAACTTTCAAATACACGGAAGAAGGTCCGGTAGGCCTGGCCGGTGGCAAGACCGTGGTATTGGCACTGGCGCGGGGTGGAATCTACTCCAACAGTGAAGCTGGTCAGGCCATGGAGCACCAGGAAAGCTATCTGAAGGTCGTCTTCGGCTTTTTCGGCATCAGCGATGTGCGAGTGATTCGCGCGGAAGGGGTGGCCATGGGTGAGGCGCAGAAAGCCACCGCCATCAGCGAGGCCTTCGAGGCCATCCCCGCGCTGCTTGCAGATGAGTCCTCACAGGGACAGGTGGCCTGAGCCATCAGCGAACACGGATGCCGTGAACAGGCACTCTGGCCAGGGGGCGGGCCGTTCCGGCGGCATGCCGCCTGCGCATCAGTATGAGCGACGCCTGATTGCTGCAGCCGGTGTTTCTGTGTGAAGCAAGGTGCTGTGGATATCACTGGCGTTGGCATCACGTTTCGCGATATTCGCAGTCTCAAGGGTTACATTGGTATTGTCAGTTTCGTCGCCCTCGACAAAGGTATTGGCATCAGTGACCGGGAAGGTTATATCGGTAAGAAAACTCTCCTCAACTGCGCAGCGGCCGGAGAGGCTGCTGCCGTGGGCAGGGTTGAACTCAGCATGAGAGGGGGTGGAAAACGTTCTTTGAAATTAGTGACATAGGGTATTCACGCGTGAAGGTCGAGGGCGAACTGCCATGGCAATGACGGGGATGAATGCGAGAAGATGGCGTGGTAGCGACAGGTGGGGGGCGTGGGCGGTCGCGGGCCAGTCTCGATGAATCGCCATGACTGTCGGTTGGCTGCCGCCACGATCTGGCCAGGTAATCCATCGCGATCAGAGGTCCGACTCGCGGTTACTCGGTAAAGGATCCATAGCCACATCCGATATTCAGTCAATACATCAGCCGAACAGTCGTGGCGATGCTTTCGTTTCCGAAGTCGTCTTACTGCAGTGTTCCGTGATCAGATTGTGGTCCATGGTTCAATAACGGGTGGCTAGTGTGGATATCGGTGTGAGTTCCTCGATTCAGGACGCCAATGAGTACTTTCGAGAACACTACGTATTTATTGTCAGAGTTACTGAGACAGATCAGTACCGGCGTCATTCAGTTGCCGGAGTTCCAGCGAGGCTGGATCTGGGACGATGATCAGATCAAGGACATTCTGGTCAGCATTGCCGGAAAATACCCGGTAGGCAGCGTGACACTGCTCGAGTACGCGGACAAGAATCTACTGAAGACAAGACCGGTGGAGGGGTTGGGAAAAAGCGTCCCCAAAGGCTGCGAACCGGAAATGCTGATTCTGGACGGGCAGCAGCGATTGAGCTCTCTGGTTCGCTGCGCGTTTCTTGATTCGCCAGTGGATACGTTTACAGCCAGTAGAAAATCGATCAGGCGTTACTACTATATCGATATCGAAAAAGCCGTGACCGGTAATATCGAGGCTGCTGTATTCAGTGTTGATGAGCGCCGCGAACTCAGAGACAACGCCGCCAAAAAGGTGAAGCTCAAGTTGCATTCCTCCGAGCAGGAATTTCGGGCCAAGTGCTTTCCCTGCCATCTGATCATGAAATCGGATGAGTGGGAGGCGGGTTTCCTGAAGGCCAATCCGGGGGATGCGAAGCTGCTGGATGAGTTCCGCGAGCAGGTACTGGAGTCCTTTCGCACGTTTTCGGTCCCGGTGACCCTGCTCAAGCATGACACGCCTGTCGACAAGATCTGCCGCGTGTACCAGAGGGCAAACCTGGGCGGTGCTCAACTGTCGGTATTCGAGTTGCTCAACGCAAAATATGCGGCTGCTGGCTTCAGTCTTCGCGATGACTGGCATGGTTCCCTGCGCCACAATATCGTGTCCAGAAAGGCGAGAATTGCTCGCAGTCCTCTGTTGGAAGACATCGAAGAGACGGATTTCATTCAAGCCGTTACCTTGTTGCATACGCACGATCTGCGTATCAAGGCGCGTTCCAAGGGGCGATCGGAAAAGCACATGAAGCCGATCAGCGCCAGACGCAGCGATGTTCTCTCGCTGCCGCTGGATGCCTGGAAGGACTGGGCAAGCCAACTGGAAGCGGCTTATGAACATGTTGCCTACTTCCTGCGTGCCGAAGCCTTGTACCATCGCCGTGAGCTGCCCTATCGTATTCAGCTGGTTCCACTGGTTGCCATCATGGCTCGCATCGGGGACCGCTGGCGAGAACCGCAGAATAGAGACAAGATCGCTCGCTGGTACTGGTGCGGGGTTCTGGGTGAGCTGTATGATGGTGCAGTTGAAGAGCGTATCGCCAGGGATTATGAAGAGCTGCTTGTCTGGCTCGACAATAATGCAATGATGCCCTCTACCGTGCGGGAAGCCAGCTTCTCACCCCGACGGTTCGATGTGCTGCATACACGCAACTCGGCAGCCTACAAGGGAATAGCACTGCTGGTGCTCAGAGAAGGGGCTGAGGACTGGTTCTGGCGTACTTCCATTCGCGACCTGAAGATCTATGAGATCTCGATCGACATTCACAATATCTTTCCGCGGGCCTGGTGCGATAGCCAGCGGATACCGCGTAGCCGATACGACAGTATTCTCAACAAGACGCTGCTTTCCTACAAGGCCAACAGAAAGATTGCGAGCAACGCACCCGCAGATTACATCGCCAAGCTGCAGGCAGACAAGCAGGTGGGTTTGACGGACGAAGCCATGGATGCCGTGCTGGCCACACATGCACTCTCGCCTTCCCTGATGAGAGAAGGGGACTTCTACGCCTTCGTCGAAGACCGGCGCTCCAGATTGTGTGATCTGGTGGAAATTGCCATGGGCAAAGTTGTCTCGCGAGAAGACTAGAGAGTGCGTTATGGTGTCTGAGGATTGGGAACAGCAGACGCCGCGAATGAAGACGATGAAGGAATTGTTGAGTACCCTGCCCCAACAGGGGGAGTTATGCTGGATAGGTCTGCGACCCGAAAGGCGTGCGAGCATGCTCAGTGTGGACTCGGTCTCGGCATCGCCTGAACGCGGTCTCGAAGGCGATCGCTATCAGGGGCGAACGGGCAAGCGTCAAGTCACGCTGATGCAGGAAGAACACTTGTCAGTCATCGCCTCCTGTAGCGGACAGCTTCGCGTCACGGCAGAGGATCTGCGGCGCAACCTGCTCGTCAGAGGTATCAATCTGCTTGCGCTGAAAAACCGGGTGATCACCGTCGGTGACGTCGAGCTGGAGGTGACCGGACTGTGTCATCCATGCAGTCGAATGGAGGAGACGCTGGGAGCCGGCGGTTACAACGCGGTGCGAGGGCACGGCGGGGTGACTGCACGGGTGCTGGCCGGTGGTTGTCTCAGAGTGGGGGACAAGGTTGCGTTGAAAGTGACGAGCAGCGAGTCGCTCGGGGCAGCCAGCCACTGATGCGGCTCTCCCCCGGCTTGTCGACATGGCGCCAATAAGCCGGAGAAACGCCTGCATCAGGTGTTTCTTGCCCAGTGCTCTTCACAGACCTGCTGCAATGGCTTTGAGTCGGGCTGCCAGTCGATGTTACAAAGAACCTCCTTCCGTTCAGCGCTTGAACCGGTTCGAGGGACTCGCTGTTCACGACCGCTTGTTGAACCTGTCTGGCGCCAGTGAATCACTGTGCGTCGCTCCGCCTGTGCCGCCACTGACAAGTCGTGACGCCATCATGCCAATACCTGGCCCCAGGCCGAAACCGTGTCCTGACAGCCCGGTGGCAAGTACCAGCCCGGGTAGTTCCGCAAGCTCTCCGACCGTGCAGATTTCATCAGGCATGACATCGATCAGTCCGGCCCATGACTCCATCGGACGTGATTGACTCAATTGCGGGTAGAGGTCACGAGCACTGCTCATGACCTTGTCCAGCAATACCGAATCGGGCGTCGGGTTCATGGTGCGTACCTGTTCAAACGGGCTGGACTCATCGGCATTCCAGCGGTGATATCCCAGCGGCCCGAAGAACGAAGGACCGACCGACATTTTCATGATTCGCCAGCGTTCCTTGAGTATCGGTAGAAATGCGCTGAAGTGACGCAATGCTGCGGGTATGATCTCGAATCCTGCTGCACCTGTTCGACCGATGGTATAGCCGCCGTCCAGACGAGGTCTTATCGACGCGCCGGGGGCGCCGAAGGTCGAGCAAGCGAAGGGGCTGACAGCGCTCGTTCGCAGGACTGAAGAAAGCACCGCCAGTTGCGGAAAGCCTACGCCTTCGTTTTCCAGCAGACTTCTGGACCAGATGCCGCCGGCCAGAATGACGCCATCGGCCTGTATCGTGCCGTTTTCTGTCACCACTCCGGTCACTCGACCGGCGGTGCGAACCAGTGTTCGCACCGCCGTATTCTCGAGAATGATGCTGCCCTTGCTGCTTGCCAGTCTTGCCATTGCCGGAACAGCCAATGCCGGTTCCGCGTAGGCGTCACTGGGGGTGTGCAAGGCCCCGGCGAAACGCTTTCGCTGCTGTCCCAGAAGTCTGTCTGTCTGCGTGGCATCGAGCAGTCGAGTATCGATATCGTAACCACTGGCCTGTGACAGCCACTGAGCACGCTCGTCCAGTTCGGTTTCGTTGCTGGCCAGATAGGTTGAACCACCCTGTCGATAACCGATGTCTTCATCGACCTCCGAGGCGATGCGCTCCCACAGGCGAGCACTGTCGATCATCAGTGGCAGTTCTTCGAAGGCTCGACCCTGTTTGCGAATCCATCCCCAGTTGCGTGATGACTGCTCACCAGCAATACGGCCTTTTTCACACAGTATGCAGGCGATACCGGCTTCAGCCAGAAACAAGGCTGCTGACACCCCGGCCACGCCACCGCCGATAATGACAACGCCCGTCCGGCGAGTTCGAGTCGAAGAGGATTCGGAATCGTTGATCATGGTAGTCAGGCTATCAGCATCTGACCCCATTCTGCATTTTGATTCTGCTTACGGCAACACCATTGACTCGTCAGCCTGGCCTGGCTGCAGATGCCGATAGCTGACGGTGAGAAGGTGACAGACCCGTCACTCGACGTTCGGCAAGCTGCGCCCCAGAATGGCGCCGGCCGCACTGAGAAGTGACAACAGTGCAATAAGCGTTGCCGGTGGCAACAGTGCTGACAGGGCGCTGGAAATGACGCCCAACAGCAGCAATATCAAGCCGATCGCCGAGTTGCTGACCGAGACATAGTCCACTCGGTTGTCGTCGGTGGCCATGTCCACGACATAGGTCTTGCGGCCAACCCGAATGCCCTGGTGCGCCAATTCGAGGCAGAAATACAATAGCGGTACCAGCCATGCAGTCTTGAAGATCTCGGGCAGCGTGACGTGCAGGCCCACGGTTGCCAGTCCGAGCAGGCTTACCAGGGTCGCACTCAGCACGAGTGTCAATCGTGATGAGCTGTCAGCCAGGCGGCCCCATAATGGAGAGGCAATCAGGCTGGCTACGCCACTGGCCAGCAACAGGGCGCCGAATCCTGCCAGCGGATTGTCACTGCCGGTATGCAACATGACATAGTAAGGGGCAACCAGCGCGGAGGATGTCAGCAAGGCGCGGGCAATGACAAAGCGCAGGAACTGCGAATCATTGCGTAGCAGTTTGAGCCTTTTCCAGAATTGATTATCCGATTTCCGAGGTTCCTGCTCGGGTTCGTCGATGGCGGATATGACCAGTGTGGCCAACCACCAGGCGAATCCGGCAACGGCAACCATCCACATCAACGGTTCCGTGCCCTGAGAGCCTTGTACCAGAATCATGAGCAACGCGACGACGCAGGTTGCCAGACCGGCGGCGCTGGAGGCCCAGCCATTGGTCTGACCGCGAAGCCCCTTGGGCACACTCTTGCCGATCATGGCCTTGTGCGTCAGAGAACACAGGCATCTTGCCAGGCTGAGCACTGCCAGACAGGCAACCACGACCCAACCCGCGAGTTTTCCGTCCAGCCAGGCAACGGCGCCCAGCATGGCAAGGGCCGCAGCGCCCTGGATGAGCGTACCCACCCGGTAGAGGCCCACCTGACGGCTGCGGCTGTTGGAGATAGTTGCCAGCATCGCCTGCGGCAACAGTGCGCCGGATTCACGGATGGGCACCAGAAGGCTGATTGCCGCGGGGGATGCGCCCATGCTCTGCAGCAACCAGGTCAGGGTGATCTTGGGATTGGACAGCGAATCTGCCGTCTTGGTCAGAAAGGTGGCAGCCACGAGCACCAATGCATTGCTGGCGATCTTGTCGCGCTCTTCATTCGAGTCCGGTAGATCCGCGTTCGAGGCAGAACTATCCAGCCATTTTCTCAGCCAGCGATTCATTCGGCCTCCTCAGTTTTGACTGTGTAATCAAGGGCTTCTGGCATGTCTTCGCAGATCCGCGTGCTAGTGTGCTGTTTCATGCAAAGCTGAATGAACGCTTTGCATTAAACAGTACACTTGACTACGACCTGCAGGACACAAGACAACTATGATACTGGAGGCATGAAGATGGCATCGTTTGAATCTGGAGACAAGGTGAAATGGGCATGGGGGCAGGGCCACGGTACGGGTACTGTTCAGTCTGTCTTTACGGAGAAGACCACTCGTCAGATCTCGGGCAACGAGGTCGTCCGACATGGCAGCAAGGATGATCCTGCCCTGTATATCGACTCGGATGACGGCTCGAACGTTCTGAAACTGGCCAGTGAGGTCGAGTCGGCCTGAGGCGGCACACGTCCGCTGCAGTTCGGGTCTGGTGAGATCGAGTCGGCCTGAAGCGGTGTGAGTCCGCCGCCGTTCGAATCTGGTGAGGACGAGTCGACCTGAAGCAGCACGAGTCCGCTGCAGTTCGGGTCTGGTGAGATGGGGTGGGACTGACTCGTCTCGGACTCGTCACCCTCAGGGATTACGACCAGTCACATGCCTGCGGGTGTTGTCGAGCGAATCACTGCCGAGCGGAAAGCAGCCTGGTTCCGGTCTGGACACTCGATACAGTTCCGGATACTCGATACAGCAAGAGCGATCGGCGGGCGGCGACGCTTGTAGAGGCCGCCACCCGCTGACAGTCAGGGGTTGGACGGATCTGTCTTGCCGGTCCACACATCATGCTCTATGTGTAGATCGCTGTAGTCGTCCGGATTCAGTACAGGTCGGGCTACGCCAGCCTTGAGTTGCGCGGCGAAGTCGTTGATCAGACGCATGGCCGTGGGGAACAACATCATCAAGGCAAGCAGATTGACGACCGCCAGTATTCCCATCATCGGATCCGAGAAGAAGAACACGGCCGTGGCGCCAGGTGCAACAGCACCGAGAAATACAATACCGACCACGATCAGACGCAATCCATGAACCGATAGCTTGTTGTCAGTCATGAACGTCAACGCGTTCTCGCCCAGGTAGTAGTTGTAGATGATCGAGCTGAATGCGAACAGCAGGATGGCGGTGGTCAAGGCATATTGCGCCCATTCACCCAGATGAGACACCAGTGACTGCTGAGTCAGAGCGATTCCGTCCACACCCGTTGCACCGGCAACGTATACGTCGCCCAGCAGGATGATGAATGCGGTGCAGGTACAGATGATATAGGTGTCGATGAAGACCGAAAGCGACTGAGTGATCCCCTGGCTGACCGGGTGTCTGACATCGGCAGTTGCCGCGACATTCGGTGCAGAGCCCAGGCCCGCTTCGTTCGAGAAGAGACCCCGACGCAGTCCCTGTGCCAGCGCGGCTCCCATGCCGCCCCCGACAGCCTGTTCAATCCCGAATGCATTGGCAAAGATGGAGTACAGCACGCGAGGGACTTCGGCGATATTGATCAGGATGACCAGCACGGCAAGCACGATGTAGCCAAAGGCCATGACCGGTACGACGATATCCGCAACCTTGGCAATACGGTGGATGCCGCCGTAGACGATAAGACAGGTGCCCAGTGCCAGCGCAACACCGGTCCAGAGTCGCTCGATACCGAGACTGTCCAGCGCGGCACCGGCCACGGTGTTTCCCTGGAAGGCATTGAAGCCGATGGCGAACGAGGCAATCAGGCAGACGGCATAGATGGTTGCCAGCCAGCGGAAATTCTCACCCAGTCCGCGAATGATGGTGCGTGCCGGACCACCGCGAAAGGTACCGTCCGGTTCGCTCTGCTTGTAGAGTTGTGACAGGGAGCATTCGATCAGGCTGGTCGCCATGCCCACGGCGGCAACAGCCCACATCCAGAAGACAGCGCCCGGTCCACCGAGAGAGATAGCCACTGCCACGCCTGCGATGTTCCCACCGCCGACACGCCCTCCGACCGACACCAGCAAGGCTTCACGAGCTGAAATGGCATTGGGATCCGCAGACTGGTTCTTGCTGGAAAAGACGCGAAACATTCGCTTGAAATAACGAAGTTGAACAAAACCTGTGGATATCGTGAAGAACAAGCCCATGACGACCAGGAAGGGGACCAGTGCCCAGCCCCAGGTCAGATCATTGATGACGCCGAAAAAGGATTCGAGTAGCTCCATGTATTACTTTCTCCATCTATTGTATTAAAGGTTGAAGGACATCGTTTCTGCCACGACTTTCGGTATACGCGTGATAGGGCTCATGGTCAACGCCTTATTGGCATTCGCCGGCTGAGGCCTTTGCAAATTGCTGGCGTATCTGTACCCCGTCCTTGCCGCTGGCGAGTAGTACATGCAACTTCGTGAACGCTGCTTCCAGGGTCATGTCGCTGGCAGGAACAACCCCGATGCGATCAAGCATGGCGCCGGATGCGTAGGCACCTTGAGTTACTCCACCGGTGATGCACTGGGACGTGCTGACCATGACAACACCGCGTTCGACGGCGTGAGCGAGCACCTTCATCAGAGCCTCATTCGCATCCGGTGCATTGCCGACGCCGTAGCTGCGCAGAACGACCCCCCGTACCGCACTGTCGGCCAGTATCGCCTCCACCATGCGAGCCTGTATGCCCGGGTAGAACTGCAATACAACCACCGCCGCAGGATCGAATTCGGGCACTGCGAAGCTCGGCGCGGGTGGCGTCAACAATCTCTCTCTGTGTACATGGATATCGATACCGATATCGGCCAACCAGGGGTAATTGGGTGAGTCGAAGGCGTCGAAGGAACGTGTTCGCAGCTTGCTGCAGCGATTGCCGCGCAGCAGGCGACGGCCGAAACAGACGCAGACTTCGCGGATCGATGTGTCTGCAGCCAGCAGCATGGCAGCCTGCAGGTTCTCGATGGTGTCACTGCGCTGCTCGACCAGAGGAATCTGTGAGCCGGTGAGAATCACCGGTTTGTCGGTACCATGCAGCATGAACGACAAGGCCGAGGCGGTGTAGGCCATGGTGTCGGTACCGTGGAGCACGACAAAACCGTCAAAGCTGTCCCAGCGCTCCAGCAACTCATCGGCAATGCGGCTCCAGTGAGCGGGTTGCAGATTGGAACTGTCGATCAGATTGTCCAGCTCGACGACGTCGAAGTCCGGCACCGCCGCTGTGCCCTTGTCCAGAGTCTGTTGCAGCAGTTTGCCGAAACCCTCCAGGGGGCGATAGCCTTCCGGGGACGGGCACATGCCGATGGTGCCGCCGCTGTGCAGGAGAAGTACTCGCGATGTCATGGTGTACTGGTCTGCTGTGGGTACATCGATCATGGTGTTGATGGCTGGATCAACGTCCTATCCTACATCAGTCTTCGGTCAATCACGACGCGGGAAAAGTTGTACTCCTGTGATAACGAGTCATACTGGCAAGCACGCAGGCGTAGCAGGATGATCGTCTCTGCTCATCGGTGGTGCATGAGCGGGGTCAGCCGAGCCACTGACTGAGAATGATGTCCACCGCTTCGCTGCTTGCAAAGCAGTGTGAGTGTCCACCGTCTATCCGGTGAAGCGTGGCATCGGGCATGGCCTTCACGATGTTCTCGGCGCGCTGGGGAGGCGCCTGAGCATCATGCAGGCCACAAAAGACAAGTGTCGGCACTGAAATTGTCGGCAGCAGGTCCCAGGCATCATGGCCCGCGCGAGCGGCCAGCAGGCGCGGATAGCCATGGATGTTGTCCTGGCTGTTCAGGAACCTCTCGTCCGCCGCCATGCGGGCGCGTACCAGGCTCTCGGCCTCCGCCGGGGAGGATGTTCGTAGCGACTTGAATCGCGTATCCAGAATCTCCAGAGCGGTGCTGGCACGCAAGTGGGCGTCGTCGATTGCCAGTATCTTCTGCACAGGGTAGGAGGAACCACCGGCACCACCTGCGGACCCTGCCGCCAATGCAAGGCGCTGCACACGCTGTGGCGCCATGGCAGCCAGGTGCATGGCAACCATGGCACCGAAGCTTTCGCCGAGTACGTCCACCCGCTCCCAGGCCAATGCGTCCAGCAGGTCCAGTGCATCCCGCGCGTAGTCTGCCATCGACCAATCGCCGTCCGGGGCCTCGGTGGCTCCCAGTCCGCGCGGATCTGCGGCCGCAACGGTGAAGTGTTCCGGCAAACGACTGTCGAATACAGCTGTATTGATCGACAGATCGAAGTTCGATCCGCCCAGAAACAGCAAGGGCGGGCCATTGCCTTCCTGCCGCAGGTTGATGGTCAGTCCCGCCGTTTTCAGGCGGTACGGTGCACTCATGCCATTGCCTTCCACAGCATGCGTACCGCACTGATGGCCAGAAATACGGCAAAAGCCAGTTTGAGCTTGCGTGGCTCCAGCAAATGGGCAAGCTTTGCTCCATAGGGCGCGGTCAGCACGCTCATGGAAAACAGCACAACGGCAGCTGGCAGGTTCACAAAGCCCAGGGATCCGGGAGGACGACCGCTGACTCCCCATCCTGCCCAGATGAATCCGCAGACGGCCGGCACGGCGATAGCCAGGCCAAAGACGGAGGCCGTGGCCACTGCTCGGTGAACGGGCACTGACAACATGGACATCACGGGCACCGACAGGGTACCGCCACCGATTCCCATCAGGGCAGATGTAAAGCCGATCGGCAAGGCGATGGCACTTTGTGACAGGCGAGATGTGGGGGGGGCTGATGCAAGCGTGATGGTCTTCGGCAGAGCAAGGTTGATGGACACTGCCAGCGCGACAAAGCCGAACACCAGGGTCAGGCCATTGGCACCGATGAACTTCGAGGCGATCCCCCCTGCCAGAGCGCCGAGGAAAATGGCCAGCGTCCAGCCGCGCAGTATGTCGCGATCGATTGCTCCTCGTTTGTTGTGAGCTCGGGCTGATGAGATCGAGGTGGGTATGATCGTCGCCAGGGAGGTGCCTACCACCAAAAGCATGGCGATGTCATCCGGGATGTCGAAGATCTCGGCGACCACGACCAGTACCGGCACGATGACGATACCGCCGCCAACGCCGAGCAGCCCTGCCAGAACGCCGGCAATGGCACCGGTGATCAGCAAGCCGATGGTCAAGCCCAGTAGGACAGTGAAGGAAAATCCTGCAATCATTTCAGATCTCTTTATCGGTGCTTGAGGGCACGTAGCAGTGGCAGACAGAGCATGCCGATGGCAGCGAGTACCAGCACAACGGCAATGGGATGGCCCACGAAGAAAGCGGCAAAGCTGCCGTCCGTGATGATGAGCCCTTGCCGCAGGCTGATCTCAAGGGTCGGCCCCAGGACCATGCCGATGACCAGTGGAGCCATGGGATAGCCGTGACGACGCAGGATGAATCCGATGATACCTGCTATGGCCATTACGAGCAGGTCAAATGGGTTGCCTCGCACGAAGTAGACCCCGACCGTGCACAGCAGGCAGATCATCACCAGCATATAGGCCTCCCTGATGCGCAGAATCGGTGCAGCCAGACGAGACACCAGCATGCCCAGTGGCAACAGCATGATATTGATGACGAAGAAGCCGGAGAAGATCGCGGCCATCAGCACCGGGTTGTCCGTCATCAGGCGCACGCCGGGTGTCACGCCATGTAGTGTGAGCGTGGCGAGCATGACAGCTGTGATGGCATCGCCGGGAATGCCAAGGGCCATCGTGGGAACCAGAGCGCCGCCGGTGACCGCATTGTTGGCAGACTCGGAAGCAATCAGGCCATCCGGTTCGCCTTTCCCGAAATTGCTGCGGGTCGGTGCAGACCGGCGCGCTTCTGCATAGGAGATGAAGGCCGCGGTTGCCGCCCCTGTTCCCGGCAGGATTCCGATGCCATTGCCGATCACGACCGATTTGAACAAGCCGCGCAGACGGCCCTTCCATTGAGACAGTCGCGGTAGCACCATGCCATTGAACTCGATCAGCGACTGTTCGTCCTGGCTCAGAGACGCAGCCCGCGTCAGCACCTCGGACAGTGCGAATACGCCGATGACCACTGCCAGCAGGTTGAACCCTGCAATCAGCTGAAACTGGCCAAAGGTAAAGCGGGCTTCGCCGGTTATCGGATCACCGCCGACCGTCGACAGAAAGATGCCCAGAAAGCCCGCAATCAGACCCTTCAGCAGGGATCCTTCCGAGACGGATACGATGCAGGTCAGGCCGAGAAGAATCAGAGCGAATGTTTCGATCGGTCCGAAATTCAACGCAAAGGCGGCAAGCTGTGGTGCGGCCAGGATCAATACGATGGCCGATGTCATACCTCCGATGACCGAGGCTACCGTCGCCCAACCGAGGGCCTGGCCGGCTTCCCCGCGCTGGGCCATCGGATAGCCATCCAGGCAGGTGGCTGCGGATTGCGGTGTGCCGGGTGTGTTGATCAGGATCGCCGAGATGGAACCGCCGTAGACAGAGCCGGCATAGATGGCCAGCAATAGCAGGATGGCGGGTGCTTGCGACATGGTCAGTGTGAAGGGCAGGATCATGGCAACGGCAACTGTTGAACCGATGCCGGGCAAGGCGCCCAGGATGATGCCAAGCATGGTACCGATGGACAGGACCAACAGGCCTTCGACGGTGAGAATCAGGTTCAGTGCTTCGGGAATGGATTGAATCATGGCGTCGGATCAGATCCACCAGGTAAAGGGGGATGTGGGCAAAGGCATTTTCATCACGTGGTTGAACAAGACAACTATTGCCCCTGCAGCCACGACCGGGATAAGCATGATCTGCAGCGGTTGGCGTAGACCCAATGCCAGCAGCACCACTATCCCGAGCATCACCGAGCTGATGAAGTAGCCCAGTGGCACCAGTAGCAGTACATAAGCCATCAGGGATACACCGATGAGCAGAACCGGCCGGAGCTGGATCGGGTTGTCCGGGGATGGTGTCGTCGCATCGAGGACCAGATTGAGTGCGGCGAGAACCAGAAGCATGCCCAGCACGATACGCGGAAAGAACATCGGGCTGAACGCGCCACCCAGGTCGGCAAATTGCAGGCCGAAGGTGGATAGCACAAGGCCGACAATCAGAAGAAGAATGACGATGGACACGCACCGCCGTTCGCTGAGTAGAGCTGACATGGAGGTTTCCTGCAAAGCGTGCACATCCGGGCAATCGTCGCCGGATGTGCATGAGTGGCTGACTGCCTGCTGGCTGCCTAGAGGCCTGCAGCGTCTATCAGGCGGGCATTGGATTCATACTGCGAACGATAGAACGCATCGAAGTCGGTCGCGTTGCGAAAATCCAGAACAGTGCTGGTTTCACTGGCAAATTTCTGGAAACCGTCTGAAGCGATGGCGGTTTCGCAGGCGTCACTGAGGGCCTGGGTCACCTCAGGCTCGAGGCCGGCAGGTGCGAACAGACCGCCCCACAGATACAACTCGTTCAGAGGGGGTGCAATACCGACTTCGGCGGCTGTGGGCACGTCCGGCATGCTCGCCAGGCGCTCCTTGTTGAAGACGATCAGAGGGCGGAAATCGCCGCGCGTCATCAACAGCTCCGTATCACCGAAGAACTGGATGGTGCCCGCAGCCATCGCCTGTAGTGCAGGACCGGATCCCTGGAACGGCAAATGCCTCATCTGATCGATGATTCCCAGGCCGGCGAATGCCGATACGGCAGTCAGGTGGGTGATTGCACCCGGACCGGATGAACCGTAGAGCAGTTTTCCGGGTTTTTCCCCGGCTGCGGCAACCACATCCTCGATGGTCTGGTAGGGGCTGTCAGCCTGGGTGAACAGTACCGTGGGAGAGGCCGCTACCGAACAGATGGGAGTCCAGCTTTCAAGTCCATAGGGTACGTCCTTGATCTGCGGTTGAATGGTCGAGACCGTCACTGACCAATAGCCCAGTTGGTGACCATCGGGTTTCTGTCCTGAGAGTGCTGCGGCGCCTACGGTGCCCGAGCCGCCGGCCATGTTCGACACGTAGGCATCACCGCCAAGCGCCTCGGCGAAATGCGGTGCAAACGCGCGCAGCAGCAGATCGGTGCCACCGCCGGCATTGAAGGGCGCAACCAGATTGACGGGGCGCTGAGGGAATTCCTGTGCCGTTGCCGAGCCGACGGACAGAGTTAATGCGACCAGCACGGTCTTGAGTATCGGTTTCATGTTTTCCTCTCTATTCAGTGGTGATGACAACGTTACCATAGACATTGGTAACGTTGTCAATAGGTGGTATCGTATATGCCGGTAACAGCCGTCGAGGGATGATCATGCAGGGCAAGGAGCGTAGGCCGACGCTCAAGGACGTCGCCGAATTGAGTGGTGTGAGTGTGATTTCAGCCTCGCGGGTCATGCGTGGCGCCCCCAATATCTCGGCGCAATTGCGTGAAAAGGTCGAGAGTGCCGCTCGCTCGATAGGCTATCAGCGAAACCCCATTGCGCGATCCCTGCGCGGTGAGTCGACAGAGCTGGTAACCGTCATCGTCCCATCGATGAGCAATCATGTCTTTCCCAACATCGTGGACGGGATCGACGATGCGCTGAAGCATTCACCGTTGCGATTGGTTCTGGGCATGACCAAATACGAAAGCCGCAGTGAAGAGATCATTCTCAGAGACATGCTGAGCTGGAACCCGGCCGGTGTGATTCTCAGCGGCCTGGAGCACTCCGAGAGCACCCGGGAAATGCTTGAGCAGTTTGCCGGTCCCATCGTCGAGGTCATGGATGTGGACGGGGATGCCATCGATATGGCCGTGGGCACGTCCATGGTGCAGGCAGGCGAACTGATAGCGCAGCATCTTGTGGCGAGGAACTACAAGCGAATCGCCTACGTCGGGGCCTGGGGGGAACGTCCGAAACGATCGTTGAAGCGTCGGCTGGCGTTCGAGGCGGAACTTACGCGTCTTGGATCGCCACTGGTCTCATCGCTCATTCTGGATGAGGCCTCGTCCCTGCAGGCCGGGGCCAGCGGTTTGCAACACTTGCTGGCCGAGAATCCGGAGATCGATGCCATCTTCTTCGCCAACGACGACCTGGCCATGGGCGCGTTGTTTCATTGCCAGTCTCACGGAATTGCCGTACCGGGGGACATCGCCATTGCCGGGTTCAACGGACTGGATATCAGTCAGTCGATCAGCCCCCAGTTGACCACCATTGCCACGCCACGCTATGAAATCGGGCATCTGGCGGGGGAGTTGCTCCGTCAACGTATCGCTGGCGACACCTCCTCGGCTGCCGGGCTGCATCGACTGGAGCAGACATTGATCGAAGGTGGCACCACCTGATGCAATGCCTGACACGACTGCAAGGGTTGCCGGCTTTCGAGCCGCCCCCGCAGGGCGAGCCGCCAGGCAGCCATCCGCGTTGTTGCACGCTCTCAAGGTATGCCCGATACCTTTTCGAGCTCGCGCCTGGCTGCCTGACGACTCGCTGAATGAACGCTTTGTATGACTCAGTACACTAGCGGTCGCCGAACATGTCTCCCAGACCGCCCAGAACCGATCCCTCTCCCTTGGAACCGCCCATGGATGCGGCTTGCATGACGCGGTTGGCCAGGCGTGAAAAGGGCAGACTTTGCAGATACACGGTGCCGGTGCCTCTGAGTGTGGCCAGAAACAGGCCCTCACCACCGAACACCATGGATTTCAGGTTGCCAGCACGCTCGATGTCGTACTGGATGCCCGAGGTGAATGCGGCCAGGCAGCCGGTATCGACTCGCAGGGTTTCGCCACGCAGCTCCTTCTTGATGACCGTGCCGCCGATGTGCACGAAGGCCTTGCCGTTGCCGCGCAGCCGCTGCAGGATGAACCCTTCACCACCGAAGAAACCGGTGCCCAGACGCTTCTGGAAGGCGATGTCGACTGAAGTGCCGTAAGCGGCACAGAGAAAGGCATCCTTCTGGCAAATGAGCTCCTCACCGATGCTGGCCATGTCCAGCGGGATGATCTTGCCGGGGTAGGGAGCGGCGAAGGCAACGCGTTTCTTGCCACTGCCTGCATTGGTGAAATGGGTCATGAAGATGGATTCACCGGTCAGTACCCGCTTGCCGACATGCAGCAGGGAGTCGAAGAGACCGCCGACCGGCTTGGACCCATCACCCATGCGTGCCTCGAACGCGATGCCATCTTCCATGTAGTTCATGGCGCCGGCTTCGGCGATGACGATCTCCGAGGGATCGAGTTCGACCTCGACGATCTGCATGTCGTCGCCGAAGATCTCGTAGTCTACTTCATGACATTTCATGGTCTGTCTTGCCGATTGTCTCGACGAAATGATATCAATTCCCGCGGCTGTCGAATGACGGCTCATACGAAGGTTCAGGTCATTCGCCTGGATGTCGGTTGTCGAGACATGGCCACAGTGGCCGGGATCGTCAGCGCACCACGTATACGTGATTGATCACGCTATCGACGCCTTCGTAGCGAAGGGCCGCCCTGGCAGCGGCCTGCGCGTCATACGCACTTCTGACGCGCCCCGTCAGCAAGGCAGTTCCGTCCACCAATTGTACGTTGACAGTGCCGGAAGACACGGCTGATTGCACGTCTATCGCCAGAGAAGGTTTACCAAATGCTGCCGCGGTACAGGCGGATAGCGTGGCCATGAGAAAGGCGCCTGCCAGGGTAAGCCCCAGCAGTGTGGGTACTCTGCCTGTCGATTGATCATTCATTCCGGTCTGCTCCATCATTACTGCGCTGATGCTGCTGGCCTGTAGCCAGTCCTATGGGGAGTTGGTATGTGAAACCGGCAGAAAGATCCCGCTCGTCATCCATGGACAGGAACACCCCCATCCCCTTCGGCAACGGCAAGGCTCCCGGGTACAGATTGATGCGAAAGCGCGTCTTGCCGACATCGTTGAGGACCATGGATGCCAGCAAGCTCTTGTCCTGATCCAGGAATAGCCCGAAACTGGCTCGTACATCGGCCTGGATGTTCCGTTGCCGAATGATTTCCTGCACGGCTGCACCCAGGCCCCAGGAAATGCTTCGGCCGGAAGGTAGGTGGTGCGATAGGCCGATCAGGTTGTTCAGGCCGGTATGGACGAAAAGGCCGGATTGCCTGAAGCTCAGGCGCGGTGGCCGGTAGATATAGGAAATTCCGGTATTGGTAAACTGATCCGTGGAAAGATTCCACGCGCTGAGGGTAGGCCAGATTGCCGGGGCGAGGTGTTGCTGGACCCAGTCGGCAAACCCCTGGTGGCTGAACAGCAGAAGCCCCAGCGGCCGAAACAGGTAGACATCGGCCACCGGGTCTGCATCGGTGGTGTTCTGCACCTCGAGTGCTTCCTGCAGAACCTCGCTCACCATGGCAAGTGAGGCCGCTGCGAGGCGGGGGTAGCGATAGCCTCTGCTCATGAACCACTCCACATCTCGCCGATAGGCGATGCCACCGCCCAGAAAATGCAAGCCGTAGTTGGGTAGGGCGGCGTAGCTGTCACGATGATGTTCCGAGTCGACCGGGAAGATCTCCCGATTGAAAAAGCGGCGAAAGCCACCTTCATTGTCTATGGCGGTGCGTGGGTGTGACAGATGCTCCCAGACCTGATCGAGATCATCGGAGAAGTTGTCGGTATCGAAATTCTCCGGTAGTTGCAGTGTGTCGAGCGTATAGTGGAAGAATGCACTGGCGGGTGAGTAGAGCGCATCCGAACCGATACGTTGCACACGATAGTAGTCCGGCGAAGTGTCCGGCGAAGTGTCCGGTGAAGTGTTCGGTGAAGTGTTCGGTGAATTATCTGGCGAAACAGCCGGCAGCACCTGATCATCCGTTTTCAGGTTGACCGACTGGCACGCTGACAGCGTCAGGCCGAACAGGGCAATCGACAGCATGGAGATGATCACGCGCATGCTGCGAAACGTGTGATGCAAGGTATCCTGCCTCTCGATGCAGTATTGCTTCATCCATCCATAGCTGTATTAAGGGCGGTGAGCAGCGTGTCTCGACATGGCGCTCCCGTGCCGGCGATGGAACATCAGTGGTTCGGCTGTTGCGTGAACACACTACCGCGGTCGCTGTCTTCTTGACAAGCCCGATGTGGGCTTTACCGTTCTCGCCGGTTACAGAAAACTCTGGCGACAGGTGCTGCTGGGAAGACAAACGGCACTAGAGTATGGTATTCACAGCCGCGTTCCAGAGTTCAGCAACTGTCAAAGGCGTCCAACACGTGATACTCCACCTGACTACCATACTTGTCTTCCAGCTTGTCGGAGAAACTCTGACGCGCAGTCTCGGCTGGGTCGTCCCCGGGCCTGTGCTCGGCATGGCCCTGCTGTTGCTGTTCTTCGTGTCAGCCCCTCGTATCGCCAAGGCCATCCAGCCGACAGCACAAGGACTGCTCTCCCACCTCTCGCTGCTGTTCGTTCCGGCAGGTGTGGGTATTGTCGGACATCTGGATCGCATGGGGTCTGATGGTCTCGGAATCTTCCTGGCCTTGCTGATCAGTACGGTCTTGTCCATCGCCGTCGGCGCGCTGGTCTTTTCAGGTATCGCCAGATGGATGGGGGCCGAGGAATGAACGAGTTGACAGAGATCTGGACCTACCTTGCCGAGGAACCACTGCTATGGCTGACAGCGACATTGATCGCCTACAGCCTTGGCGATGCCGCTTTCAAGGCGTCCGGCAAACGGGCCTACGTCAATCCGGTACTCATTGCCGTGACGCTGTTGGCGGTGGTGCTGTGGATGACGGCGACGCCTTACCAGACCTACTTCGAAGGAGCGCAATTCGTGCACTTCATGCTGGGACCTGCCACGGTTGCGCTGGCCGCACCTCTCTACGGCAATCTGTCCAGAATTCGACGCTCGGCCATTCCCCTGTTATGTGCCTTGCTGGCAGGTTCGGTAACGGCGATTCTCAGCGCTCTGGGGGTGGCCTACGCCATGGGCATCCGTGGCGACATACTGGTATCGATTGCCCCGAAGTCCGTCACGGCGCCCGTTGCACTGGGAATCTCCGAATCGCTGGGAGGGGAGCCTACGCTGACTGCCGTTCTGGTCATTCTGACCGGCGTGATGGGAGCCGTCATGGCCACGCCATTGCTGAACCGTCTGGGTGTCAGTGACTGGCGTGCGCGCGGCTTTGCTGTCGGTGTTGCCTCTCATGGCATCGGCACGGCGCGAGCCTTTCAGGTGAACGAGACCGCTGGCGCCTTTGCGGGAATCGGGATGGGGCTGAACGCCCTGTTGACGACCGTGCTGGCTCCGCTGATCGTCAGTCTGTTCATCTGATGGATGGCATCAGCCGTAGGGCATGAGGCCCCGTCCTTACAATCACCGGTGCAGTCTGATCCATCACTGGCACAATTTGCGCAGTTTCAACGGAGACATCCCATGCAGACTTATCTGATCACTGGCGCCAATCGCGGTATCGGCCTCGAAATGACAAGGCAGGCGCTGGATCTTGGTTTACGTGTCATCGCTACCTGCCGTAATCCGTCGGATGCCAGCGAACTATCGGCGTTGAAGGGAGCGCTGGACGTCCATGCACTGGATGTCACCGACGATGCCTCAACCAGGGCGCTGGTAAAGGCGCTGGGTACCGTCAAGCTGGATGTGCTTGTCAATAACGCTGGTTACATGGCGAGCGATCAGTCGATCGAGGACATGGATTACGACCAGTGGATGACCTCGTTTGCAGTCAACGCCATTGCACCGTGGCGAGTCTCAGTCGCCTTTGCACACCGACTGGAAGCCTCTTCGTGTGCCCGCATTGCCACGGTAAGCAGTCAGATGGGCTCCCTGGAGCGGGCCGGAAGTGACCGGGTCGCCTATCGCAGTTCGAAGGCTGCCGCCAATATGGTCATGAGAACCCTGGCTCTGGAGTGGAAGCCCCGTGGCATAACCGTCTGCATGCTGCACCCGGGTTGGGTGAAGACAGATATGGGAGGGAGTCACGCAGCACTGGAACCTGCCGAGAGTGCATCCGGGCTCTTGCAGGTCATCGATGGGCTGACGCTGGAAGACAGCGGCAGCTTTCTCGATCATGCCGGCAAGACCATGCCCTGGTAAGCCGTCCACCTTCGGTGCTCGATGCACGATTTTCGGGCGTCGTCCTGAACTCGCTTGTAACACTCATAAAGCAGGCTTATAGAGAGTATTGCCAGGTTGACGCGCTGTCTTCAAGGGTGTTTCATGGGTACAGCTGATCTGATTCTGCTTCACGACACACGAAATGCTGATCAGGGCGGCGAAAAGAGTGCGCTCTTTTTCGGTGCATTCGTGCAGGTAATGCCAGACATTACTGATATGCAAGCGTGAGAGTAAGGTTTTCACTTCACATGTCAGCAGCTGTTTTTTGAGTATTCTAGAGACTCGAAAGTGTGGTGACTTTCGTTATTCCTCCTCCAAGTGGTATTGAGGCAAGGAGCCCACAGAGGCCAGGGACGGCCATCTTTTTTCCACGCATGCACGAGCGGATCAGAAGCGAGGAAGGGTGAGCTGCCGTTGGCAGATTGTCACAAGTCATCTCCCCAGCCAGACCTGCCACTCATGGCTCGTTCCCAGATCCGACATCAGCGATGTCTCAGCTGATACCGGCTGCAATGGATTGTCCGGCGACCCAGCCCGATGACCAGGCCCACTGGAAATTGTAACCCCCCAGCCAGCCAGTGACGTCAACAGCCTCACCGATGAAATACAGGCCGGGGACGGCGCGAACCTCCATTGTCTTCGAAGACAGATCGTCGGTGTCGATTCCACCCAGTGTGACTTCTGCTGTGCGGTAGCCTTCGGAACCGGAGGGACGCAGCGGCCAGGCACTCAGTACCTGGCAGATGTCCTGTAGCCGTGCATCGCTCTGATCGGACAGATTGCCTTGCAGACCCAGCTCATCGGCTAGAAAGTCGACCAGGCGAGCAGGCAGGTATATTGACAGAACGCTGGTCAATGCCTTTCGCCCGGATGAGTGGCGGGCCTCTTTCAACTGCTCGAGCAAGTCCGACTCCGGTACAAGGTTCACTCGGATCTGCTCGCCTTCATGCCAGAAACTGGAAATCTGCAGAATGGCCGGGCCTGAGAGTCCACGATGAGTGAAGAGCAGGGATTCATCGAAGCTGATATCGCCCGCGGTGGCGCGGCACGGCGTGGATACCCCGGCCAGTGGTTTGAAGCGGTCGTCGCTGAAGCGCAGAGGAACCAGACCCGGCCGTGGTTCGATCACACCGACACCGAAGCGTGTCGCTATCTGATAGGCAAGTCCGGTAGAGCCCATCTTGGGAATGGATTTTCCGCCCGTTGCGACGACCAGATTTCGGGTAGTGACCTGTATCGTCTTGTCGTTCCGGACAAGGGACACCCTGAAGTGGCTGCCATCGTGATGAATTTCGCCCACGTCCGTTTTCAACCACAGCTCGGCCCCGGCCTTGTCCATCTCGGAGAGCAACATCTGGATGATGTCCTTGGCGCTGTTATCGCAGAACAGTTGTCCGAGCGTTTTCTCATGCCATGCAATGCCATGGTCGGACACCAGTGACATGAAATCCCACTGGGTATAGCGGCTCAGTGCGGATTTCGCGAAATGCGGGTTCTGGCAGATGAAATTGTCTGCCGCGGTACCCGTGTTGGTGAAATTGCAGCGTCCACCACCAGAAATACGGATCTTTTCACCGGGGGCCTTGGCATGGTCGATGATCAGTACGCCAGGACCTGCATGTGCGGCGGCCATCATGCCTGCAGCACCGGCTCCGAGGATGAGTGTGTTGACTTGCATGATGTGGATTCGGCCCGAAAAGCACGGGAGTCTAAAGCCTCACGGCATGAAAGTCTGTAGTGACAGGCATCCGGGATTCTTCGCTGTCATGTCAGATCCTGCCGTCGAGGCGCGCCGGAGTCATCACTCGGCAAAGGCGCGAGTGCAGAGCGCTACTGGCAGTCATGCCCTCGTGCCTTCACGCCTTTGACTGTCGTTGATCAGGGTCAATGCGGCAATGAGCAAAACAGGCGATAAAGCAGAGGAAGAAGTGTCTATAGTGGTCGCTTGTCGCTGGCCACATTGCGAGTGATCGGTCCGTGCGTCAGCCTGCCTGTTCCTGACAGCTGCAGGCTATGGACTCAGCAGAATGCAAACCGGAATAGCGTATGGAAATCGAGAAGATCGCCGAAATAGAGAACGCGACCTGGGCGGGTCGAAAGGAGTTGTTCCGCCTGGGCTCGGCCTTGCTGTTCATCATAGCCATCGTCCTGTTTGTCGGTTCGCTGAGTGGGGGTGTCAGCAACATGTTGGTCATTGCCGCCATGATCGGTGGGTATATGGCGCTCAATATCGGCGCCAACGATGTGGCGAACAACGTGGGGCCCGCCGTCGGTTCGCGCGCGCTGACACTGACCGGCGCAATTCTCATTGCCGCCATCTTCGAAGCCGCCGGTGCGCTGATTGCCGGTGGGGATGTGGTCAGTACCATCAAGAGCGGCATCATCAATCCGGAGTTGATTGCCAATACTGACACCTTCATCTGGGTCATGACCGCAGCCTTGCTCGCGGGTGCCTTGTGGTTGAATCTGGCCACACTGATGGGCGCGCCAGTGTCCACAACGCATTCCATTGTCGGCGGCGTCCTGGGGGCCGGGATTGCAGCCGGCGGTCCGGCCATCGCGGATTGGGGCAAGGTCGGGCAGATTGCCATGAGCTGGCTGATTTCCCCGGTCATGGGCGGTGTCATCGCCGCGGGGTTTCTGTATCTGATCAAGCACGGCATCATGTACAAACAGGACAGGATCAGCGCCGCGAAACGCATGGTTCCCGCCCTGATCGGCCTGATGGGCTGGGCATTCGGCACCTACCTGATCCTCAAGGGATTGAAGAAGATCGTGAAAGTGGATTTCACCACGGCCATGTTGCTGGGGCTGATCCTCGGGCTTGTCGTCTGGCTGATCAGTATCATCACGGTACGTCGTTCGACAAGACACATGGAAAACACCAAACAGGCTATTGACGGGCTGTTCGTGGTGCCGCTGATCTTTGCGGCGGCTCTGCTCAGTTTTGCCCATGGCGCCAACGATGTTGCCAATGCGGTTGGTCCGCTGGCAGCCATCAGTGACGCGGTAAGCACCGGGCAGATTGCCAGCAAGGCCTCCATACCGCTCTGGGTCATGCTCATTGGTGCGATCGGTATTGCGCTGGGACTGGCGCTGTACGGACCGAAGCTCATCAGGACCGTTGGCTCGGAGATCACCGAGCTCAATCAGGCTCGGGCTTATTGCATTGCGCTGAGTGCCGCCATAACCGTCATCGTGGCAACGCATTTCGGCTTGCCGGTGAGTTCCACGCATATTGCCGTGGGTGCCGTATTCGGCGTCGGGTTTCTGCGTGAGTACATCAAGGCGAACTACGCGGTCCTGGTCAGCGAGATCGAGCACCACCACCAGGGGGCTGATCGGGTGGAAGTCGAGGAATTTCTGCTCCTGTTCGAATCGGCCAGCCTGGCGCAGAAAGGGCGCATGATCGTGGAACTGAAAAAGAACAAGGGATCTGTTGATTTGACCAAGAAGGAGCGCCGTGCCCTGAAGAAGCAATACCGACATGAGCTGGTCAAGCGTTCGGCCTTGCTCAAGATTGCGGCGGCGTGGGTCATCACGGTGCCTGTGTCAGGTTTCCTGGCCGGCATGTTGTACTTCACCATTCGCGGCATGATGGTATGACCCTGTCAGTGCCGCACGTACTGATGAGATGTTGAAAAGACTACAGTTGCCGGTCGTATTGCTGCTGCTTGCCGGCGGATTCTGGCTCAGCCCCGACTTCAAGACGATTTCTGCGGGGGTTGCCATATTCCTGTTCGGCATGCTGTCTCTGGAGCAGGGTTTCAATGCGTTTACCGGCGGATTGCTGGAGCGCGTGCTGAAACGTGCAACCTCCAGTCATCTGAGAAGCCTGGGATTCGGACTTGTCAGTACGGCCATCATGCAGTCCAGCTCGCTGGTGTCGGTCATCGCCATCTCCTTTCTCAGTGCGGGCCTCATCAGTCTGGCGGCAGGTATCGGTATTGTCTTCGGTGCGAATCTGGGGACCACGACCGGCGCGTGGCTGATTGCCGGATTCGGTCTGAAGGTGGACATTGCGCGATATGCCCTGCCCATGCTGGTCTTCGGCATCGTGCTGTTGTTCCAGCCCGGCTCGAAGCTCAAGGGGGCCGGCTCCATACTCTGCGGACTGGGCTTTCTCTTTCTCGGTATCCACTACATGAAGGAGGGTTTCGAGGCCTTCAAGAGCACCATCGACCTGGCTCGCTACTCGGTATCGGGCTACCCCGGGGTATTCCTGTTCATGCTCACAGGCATCTTTGCAACCGTGGTCATGCAGTCCAGTCATGCCACGCTTGTGCTGATCATCACGGCGCTTGCCGCGCAGCAGATCACCTACGAGAATGCGCTTGCGCTGGCCATCGGAGCCAATATCGGAACCACCATCACTGCCATGCTCAGTGCGCTCAATGCCACAGCCGGTGGCAAACGACTGGCGGGAGCGCATCTGATCTTCAACGTGGTGACCGCCCTGATTTCGGTGGCGCTCATCTTCCAGTTGGTCGAGCTGGTGGACTGGAGCGCAGCGAAACTGGGCATTGCCAGCACGGACTACACATTGAAGCTCGCCATCTTCCATACCATCTTCAATCTGGGCGGGGTGTTGATCATGCTGCCGTTCATCACGCCGCTGGTCGTACTTCTCGAGCGAGTGATTCCCGAACGTGTGCCCGAGGTCGATCAACCCCGCTACCTGTCCAGCGCCTCTGCCGAATTCCCCGATACGGCAATCGAGGCTGTGAAGAACGAGACGCAGCGAATCTTCGATGAAGCCCTCGACATCATCGCCAGCGGCATGGGTCTGTTGAAGGATGCCTCGAGCTCGAAAGTGTGGCTGGCGACCGATTTCAAGGGCAAGCCATTGCTTGGCGAAGGCAGTATCGATGCGATGTACGAGAAACACATCAAGAGCATCTACAGTGCGATACTGGTGTTCATCAGCGATACGGAATTTTCGCGCAAGGAAGGGCATGCAGCCACCTTGCAGTGGCTGCGTGAGGCGAATGTGCAGATCGTCGAGGCCATCAAGGACACGAAGCACCTGCAGAAGAACCTGCAGCGCTTCATGGTGTCCGGCAACCCTGATATTCGCCACGGCTACAACACGATAAGGCAGCATGTGGCTGCGATCATCCAGGGCATTCTCGACATCCGCCTGCAGGAGGACGGTGTCATGGACATGCTGGCGCTGGATGCGCTGAAACTGACGATCGATGAACACAGGACTTCCATGGCCGATGAAGTGACCTGGCTTATTGCAAGTCGCAAGATATCGGCACAGATGGGATCATCGCTGCTCAATGACAGTGCCTATGCCCACGATGTCTCGATGAATCTGGTGACGGCTGCGCAAACCCTGTTCGGTGCCGCGGAGCCTGAGCTGCTGAGTGCCGCCAGAGCCGTGACTCTGGATGACAGTGACAGAGGCGAGATTCTCGATGAGACGACGTAGCGCACAAGGTGATGGCAAGACAACGGTTCAAGGGTAGACTGATCCAATGAAGCTTGGAAAACTGACTCGAAAGCTCGAGGATTTTCTGGACGCCGATGCCAGAGAACGCAAGGAGCATCGTGATGAGATGAAGGTGCTCTTGCGCAAGATGAAAGACAAGGAAAAGAGCCTTCTGGCAAAGGCATTGGTGGAGTTCGATGAAAAGAAACTCGATGCCCTGCGAAAGCAGATCGACATGGTGCACGCTCAGCGCAAGAAAGGGATCAATGCGCTCAAGGAGTTGACGAAGAAACGCAAGCAATGACGATGAATTCCTCGTGCACACCTCTTGCCGATGACCCCGGCGCATTATCAGCGGCGCTTGCCGACATCGTCGGCAGGATGCGCCAGGCTTCCGAGCGAGGCAAGGTGGCAGACTATATCCCTGAACTTGCCTGTATCGACCCCGAACAGTTCGGTTTGTCGATCTGTCTGTGTGATGGCACTCAGTTGAATTATGGTGATGCGCAGACACCGTTCTCCATACAGAGCGTTTCCAAGGCGTTCACCCTGGCCGTTGCTCTGGGGCGCTTCGGGGAAGGGTTATGGCGGCGCGTGGGTCGTGAGCCATCGAGCAATGCCTTCAATTCGGTAGTGGATCTCGAACTGGAAAAAGGCAAACCCCGTAACCCTTTCGTCAATGCCGGTGCCATCGTGGTGACCGATGAGATCATGGCCGGTCGCGCGCCCAGGGATGCGCTGGCCGAGATTCTCTGGTTTGTCAGGACTGCCGCCGGGGACAATGACATCTTCATCGATGAAGCGCTGGCCCGATCGGAGAAGGTCACCGGCCATCGCAACTGGTCACTGGCGCATTTCCTGAAATCCAGCGGCAATCTGAAACACGATTGCGAACTGACTCTGGGCACCTATTTTCATCAATGCGCCATCGAGATGAATTGCGTGCAACTTGCCCGAGCCGGTCGTTTTCTGGCAGGCCTGAGTGCTGTGGATGAACTGGTTTCCAGCAGCAATGTTCGCAGTATCAATGCCTTGATGATGACCTGCGGTCACTACGACGGTTCTGGCGAGTTTGCCTATCGCGTCGGATTTCCCGGCAAGAGCGGTGTCGGAGGCGGCATCATGGCCGTGGTGCCGGGCAAGGCGTCGATCGCGGTCTGGTCGCCCGGCCTGAATCAATTCGGCAATTCACGCCTTGGCACGATCGCTCTGGAGGAGTTGTCACTGGCCGCGGGCTGGTCGGTGTTCAGCGTCGATTGATGGGGGAGGTCGACAGCGCTCTTTGACCTGACGCAGGAGCATTGCTGATGTGCTGGCAACATCATGCACGAAATCTGCCTGAGGATCGATAAGCTGTTATCCTCAGGTCAAGGTTGATCTGTGAGTAATGGGTATGGCTTACAAGACACTACTGGCGCACATGTCCAACGAGGACGTTTCTCCTGCGGTTTTGCAGGTCGCCTCCTTGCTTGCCGAGCGTCATTCGGCTCATCTGGTGGGACTGCATATCCAGCCACCACTGGACCTTTATGTGTCCGAGTTGCCGACACCGATTGATCTGACCCGGGAATATCTGGACCGACTGCGGCAGAAGGAAGCCCGTCTGAAAGCGATGTTCGAAGCCGCGACACAGACGCAGAACTACGTGGCCGAATGGCGCCCGGTTGATGCCATGACAGACTCGGTACTGAATGCACTTGTCGAGCAGAGCAATACGGCCGACCTGATCATCATCAGCCAGACCGAAGGGGATAACAGCGATACACGCTTCAGACATCTGCCCGAGCATGTGCTGATGGCCAGCGGACGCTCCTTGCTGGTGGTGCCCGTAGGCAGTGTGGTCGATACGGTTGCGCAACGTGTACTGGTTGCCTGGGATGGTCGACGGGAATCAACCCGTGCGCTGTTCGGCTCCCTGCCATTGCTGCGCCGTGCCTCCGAAGTCCGCCTGCATCGCATCAATCAGCCGCATCAGGATCGTCACCATCTGTCGGGTATCACCGAGGAACTGGCCAATACCTTGTCACGTCATGGTGTGTCGCTGGAGATCGTCCATTCCGACGCCCGTGGCAGCGAAATTGCCGAAGAGTTGATGGGTTTCGCCAGAGACATGGATGCCGATCTGATGGTCATGGGATGCTACGGGCATAGTCCGCTGCGCGAGTTCGTCCTCGGCGGCACGACCCGCACGGTGCTGGCAGCGACACCGATTCCCGTGTTGATGAGTAATTGATGTCGGCAAAGGCCGACGCATGGGTCTGCACGCAGGTGTTCACGCTTTTTTCCGCCGAGCGATAATGAAACCGACCTCAGGGGCCATTGCCGGTTTATCCGGATAAAACTGTTAATCGAACGTATCGGTGAGGATTACCGTGCCAGAATCAAGAATCATGCTTGTCTGTCCCTCCTGCAAGACCAGTAACCGTGTCCCTCCCGAGAGGTTGGCGGATCATCCCGTGTGCGGAAAATGCAAGCAAGCCTTGCTGACCGGACGGCCGATCGAGCTGGACAGTGCAGGCCTGGATGTGTTCCTGAACAAGGATGAACTGCCGATACTGGTGGATTTCTGGGCCGCCTGGTGCGGGCCCTGTCGGCAGATGGCACCCTCTTTCAGCAAGGCGGCAGCCGCCGCCGGGCCCGGTGTCCGGTTCGCCAAGCTGGATACGGAGGCCTGGCCCGATCAGGCATCACGGCACCAGATCAGAAGTCTGCCCACGCTGGCGCTGTTCGTCAGCGGCAAGGAGGTTGAGCGTCGCATGGGGGTCATGAGCGAGCAGCAGATTCTCGGGTGGCTGCAGGCTTTGGTATGACAACGACCAGCCGGTACTGACAGAGGTGTCCAAGGGGTGACATGGTCAGGTTCCAAAATCCGGTACAGGGCGTACAATCAGCTGATTCCAACAAGGTAGACGTGCTGTCGTGCGAATAAAAGTGCCCAATGATCTTGTCCCACTGGACAGCATACTGCCAGAGGAACCGTTGTTGATGATGGGGGCCGGACCTGTTCCCATTCCGGCTCGCGTCGCTGCGGCCAACGGTATTGTCATCAATCACCTCGGCGAGACGATGGCGCAGATCGTGGAGCAGGTGAAATCCATGTCGCGCTATGTGTTCCAGACGGAGTCTGGCCGGATACTGGGCGTTGCCGGACCGGGGTCGGCGGCCATGGAAATGGCGGTCACCAACCTGGTCAGTCCGAACAGTCGTGTGCTCAGTATCGTCAATGGTCTGTTCAGTTCACGCCTGGCCGATATGGCGGAACGCCTTGACGCGAGTGTCACGCGTTTGCAGATTGATGAGGGCAAGGCCGCGCAGCCTCAGCAGGTGGAAGACTACCTGCGCCAGTACAAGCCCACGGTGCTGACCATCGTGCAAGGGGAAACCTCGAATACGGTCTGCAACCATCATCTGCCTGAAATTGCCCGACTGGCGCATGAGCACGACTGCCTGGTGATCGTCGATGCCGTGTGTACACTGAGCACGATGCCGCTGGACATGGATGAATGGAATATCGATGCGGTCATAACCGGCGGACAGAAAGGCTTGTCGTGCATCCCGGGGGTCTCTCTGGTCGCATTCTCCGAACGAGCCTGGCAGTTCATCGAAGGCCGCAACGATACGCTGAAGCACTGGTGTCTCGATGCACGACTGGCCTATCGGTTCTGGTATGAGAAGTCCTACCACTACACCGCGCCGGTATCGGGCATTCTGGCCTTGCATGAGGCGCTGCGCCTGATCTGCAGCGAAACACTGAAGATCCGTTTTCAGCGACATCAGCGCTGTTCGCAGGCCTTGCAGAATGGTATCGAAGGCATGGGCCTGTCCTTGTATGTCGATCAAGCGGCACGCCTGACATCGGTGCTGGGTATCAAGACACCGAGTGGGGTGGATGCGACCGCTCTGCTGCGCTATATGTCCCAGCGGCACCGCGTCGAAATATCCGGCTCCTTCGGCGCCGATATCGTCCGCATCGGTCAGATGGGTGAGCAGTGCCGTGCACACAACCTGTTTCGCGCCTTGCATGCATTGGGCAGCAGCCTCAATACCATGGGTGTGTCGCTGGACCTGCCCGCCGGAGTCGCCGCTCTGGAGAGTACGCTTGAACAGTACGAATTTCCACCGGTGCGAGCCGTTGCACAGGCCGTGCAGGGCTAGCGATCAGGTTCGAGGGCTGTCTACGTGGAGGGTGATGCGCCAATGATCATGAATCCCGTGCATCCACGGCCCTTGCGCTCCATTCAGGATGCCGCGATTTGTCGCGGTACGGCCATCGTGGCCGAAGGTGGGGGGCAGCGGGGCATCTATACAGCCGGTGTTCTCGACGCATTTCTCGGTGCGGGCTTCAACCCGTTCGAGTTGGCCATCGGCGCATCCGCGGGTGCCCAGAACCTGTCTTCCTATTTCGTCAGCCTGCCGGGTTACGCCAAACGGGCCATTGCCGAATTGTCGGTAACGCCCAGTTTCATGGTGCCCTATCGCTGGCTGGGCAAGCGAGGTGTTCTGGATCTTGACATGTATTTCTCCCGGGTCCAGGAAGACCCGGAGTACCGTTTTCCGTCCAGCGAAGTGGACAGGCTGGCCGGGCGCCGCCGACTCGTCATCGTGGCGACATCCCGCTCCAATCTCACGGCGGTCTACCTCGAGCCGGATTCCAGCAGTCTGTTGACGCATATGAAAGCGTCGAGTGCGATACCCTTTCTCTACAAGGGTGGGGTGCCCGTGGGTGACGAAATCATGGTCGACGGCGGCGTGGCCGACCCCTTGCCGGTCAGAAAGGCCTATGCCTTGGGTGCCAGGCGCATCCTGCTCATTCGTACCGTTCCGGCAGGCGATATGAATTCGAGCTGGCGGCAGAGATTGAAGGCACTGGGCTTGCACCGGGCGATGCCCAGTCTCATGTCCGATATGCTGGAAAGGCACGAACTGGCCTATGAGGATGCTGCCCGGTTCATCAGTGACCCTCCGGCGGATCTGGAAATCATTCAGATTGCACCCGAGTCAGCGTTGCAAAGCCAGGTGGTGGGTAGTCGCTCTGATGCGCTGATGGCCGATTACGAGTATGGGCGCCGGACCGGTGAGCTCATGCTTGAACAGCTGCATGAGTGGCTGGACATCCCGGGTGGTTTGCCGGTGGGCCTTGTCGATGAACCGGCCGTGGAGTTTCAGCCCTGAAATCCCTGTTGCATCATTCATCGGTCAGCAGGGTTCGGATGGCATCATTGACGGCATCGGCATCGATCTTGTGTGCATCGAAGCCTGTCGTGTTGGCCATTTCCAGCAGCACGGCGGGTACCTGTTCGCGGTTTCCGACATAAGCCATCGACCATTGATCGAAACTTCGCGTGGCAATCGGTTCACAGGCCACCATGACAACTTCGGCATGGCGCAGATCGCACTGGATTCTCTCGAAGGTCTCTTCCACGGCGGTTGCAGGCCCCTCGAGAACCTGTGCGAACAGACCGCGGTTGAACATCAAGGCGCCGGTAATGCCAACTTCGCGGTTTCGCCTGCGTGCCGAGCCGAGTATCTGTTCGATCTGCCGTGTCAGGCATTCATCATCACCTTCAATGGTGTTTTGGCTGACATACACCACGCGCATCAGATCCTCACTCATGCGGCCACGTCTCCACCCTGAATCTGTCTGGTGCAGCGTTCAACGAAGTTGCCGACTGATCCGGCTTCCAGGGGGCGAGAGATCAGGTAGCCCTGAACGGCGTCGCAGCCACTCTCCTGCAGGCGCCGATACTGCTCGCTGGTTTCCACGCCTTCGGCAAGGGTTCTCATGCCCAGGCTGGACCCCAAGCTGATGATGCAGCTCACCAGTGCCTGAGTTCGATCGTCGACAGCGCCGCGTACGAATGACTGGTCGATCTTGACCTTCGTGAACGGGAAGCGGCTGAGATGGCTCAGCGAGGCATAGCCGGTACCGAAGTCATCCATGGCGATGTCCACGTTCATCTGCCTGATTCTGCTCAATTGCGCCAGGGCGGCATCTGGGTTCTGGAACAGCAGCCCTTCCGTGACTTCCACCTCCAGTTGCTCCGGTGGGAGATTGCTTTGTTGCAAAGCCGTATCGATATGCTCGGGCAGATTGCCGTCGTCGAACTGCAGGGGAGAGACATTCACGGCAACTTTCAGTCCATCCGGCCACAGGCTGGCCTGCAGGCAAGCCTGGAGAATGACCCAGGCACCGATTCGCCGGATTTCGCCGGTATCCTCGGCGATGGGGATGAATTCCGCAGGAGACACCATTCCCCGTACAGGATGCTCCCAGCGCAACAGTGCTTCGAAACCGACGAGCCTGCCGCTGCGAAGGTCCACCTGCGGCTGGTACACGAGCCGGAATTGCTGCAGGGCCAATGCCCGGCGCATATCGATTTCCAGTGCCCGGCGTCGCTGCGCATCCACGGCCATTGACGGTTGGAAAATACAGGCCTGACGACGCCCTCTGGTCTTCGCCTGTTGCAGGGCAAGATCTGCATGCTGCAACAAGGTCGCACTGTCCGGGGTTTGCTCATCGAAGAACGCGATGCCGATGCTGACGCCAATGTCGAGTTGCTGTGCTTCGACGAGAAAGGGTCTGCTCATCAGATCCACGATGCGCTCGGCCAGGTCGATGGCGTTGTGGGCATCATCGCTCGCGTGCAGGACCAACAGGAATTCATCGCCACCGATCCTCAGCAGCGGGTCGCTTTCCGTCGTGAGGCGGCGCAGACGACTGCACACCAGTTTGAGCAGCGAATCACCGATGCGATAGCCCAGCGTGTCGTTGATCTGTTTGAAGCGATCTATATCGACCAGCAGAATCGCCGGGGCATCGTTGCTGAGCGTCGAGCCATGAGGTGCTGACAGCCTTGTTCGATCTGATTCCAGACGAGACAGGGTCTGCTGTAAACGATGGCGATTTCCCAGGCCGGTCAGGGCATCCAGTTCGGGGTCTGCCTGCGACGACTCCTCGAAGTGTGTCGCGCTGATGAGTAGCAGGCGTCGGCTGGCACGCAGCTGGCCGAGTTGCAGGTATCGTCTGACGCCGTTGCTGAAGTCCAGTTGGAGATTCGCATTGTCAGTTCCAGTCAGCGCATCTGCCAGTTCCTTGGCTGAGTGGCTGTGCAGTTCGAGGCTGAACGGGTCCAGCTTTCCGCTGCCACGCACACGATCGTCCAGCAATTCCAGCAGCCGTGCGTTGGCGCTGACCAGACAGCCGTTCTGATCGAGCACGGCGAAGCCTGTCAGTCCGCCAAAGGAGGAGACGTCAAGTTCGTTGGCCTGCCCCGCTGTATCCGGCAGGCAGGCGGTTTGAGGCTGGCTCATGGCTGCTTCTCCTTGTAGAGACGTTATCGACTTCACAAGGCAGGAGCTTGAAAACAGGCAGGTAACAGACTGTCCCCGCCACGTTACACGGTCTCAGGTTCAGGCCGGTGTCAGCCGCTTGCCGATGATGGCGAACAGGGCACCTTGCGGATCCAGCCCCTGGGAGATGAATTCACCGCCCGGTATTTCGACAGGTCCCAGCAGCAGTCGTCCACCGTGGCTCGTGATGTACTCGGAGGCCGCGTCGATATCGGGCACGCGAAAATAGAAGATCCACAAGGGAACCGGCGCTTCCAGAGGCTTGGGCATGACCGCTCCGACCAGATAGTCATCGTTGCGCAGCATTTCGTAGAGCCCCCTGTCGCCCATGTCCATTTCATCGACTTTCTCCCAGCCGAACAGCTCGCCGTAGAATCGACGGGCAGCTGCAGGATCGGTGCTCAGCAGTTCATTCCAGGCGCAGTGGCCGTCGGCAGCTTCATACTTGGCGAACGAGTGACTGGTGTCGCCGGTGGCTGTCATGAGATAGAAGGTGACACCCTGAGGGTCCATGACGAACGCAAAGCGTCCGACCCCTTCCACATCCTGGGGGTCCATCAGAAGCTTTCCGCCCATGTCATCAGCCTTCTTCAGCGAGTCGTCCACATTGTCGACGCTGATGTAGCCCGACCATTGGGGATAGGCGCCGTTCTCCAGCATCTCCTCGCTCAGGCTCAGCAAGCCGACAACCGGTGAATCACCCTTGCTGCCGATGCGATAGTCCACGCCCGGCATGCCGCTGTCGGCGAACTGCCACCCCAGCAGACCCGAATAGAAGCTCTGCGCCGCATCGGCATCCTGAGCCATCAGTTCGTACCAGATGAAATCTCCCTGGGTATTGCTCATGTCATCTCTCCAGTTCAGTGGGTGTCTCCATCGTCAAGAGCCTGACCCGTTTTGCTCATAGGGTATCGCAGAATGAAGTCTGGCTCGACCTTGCGGCGGGTGCGATATCGCGCAGGGGTCGCCCGAATGCCATGCACAGGGAGAACGGTCGAATCTGGTCACAAGACTTTTCGTGGCGGAAGATCTGCACCACGATCGTGCCGAACGCATGAACAGCATCCTGGGAGTCATCGAGGCTGCACCTGCCTGGCGAACGATCAGGACGGGTTTCTGGTCGAATATTGCTTGGAAACGAGCGGATGAATAGCCTCGGCCGTCGACGGTGGCAGGCGGTGTCGCGTGGGGCCCGGTGCTACAAACTGGTGCAGTGCGTTTCTCTGTCTGAAACGCCGTTGACAAGGTCAGAATTCCTGTGCAGTAATGACGCTGAATTACCGCAAGTCAGGATACGCCCACGATGGAGGAGATCGGTGCAAAGGCCGGCAGGCTCAGCCGACGGATCAATCACTGGATCGAGGCCTTCTGCGTGTTTCTCCTGGTCGTTCTCGTACTGGATGTCTGGACTGGCATCCTGGCGCGTCATGTGATTCCGTTGCCCCTGACCTTCACCGAGGAGCTGGCTCGCTACTTGATGATCTGGATGGCGCTGTTGGCGGTCTCCAGCGGTATCGTCTACCGCGAACATATCGGCGTGGAGTACGTGTTCCGGCGTTTGCCTTCGGGTATGCGGCGCTGGGTAGCCTTGCTCTTCGATCTGATTTCTCTTGCCTTCTTCTTTCTACTACTGTGGTACGGCATCGATTTCGTTGAGCGAGGTTTCAAGCGCGTGACGATGATTTACGGGATGCCCAAGGCCTACCCTTTCATTGGCGTGCCACTGGCAGCCGCTGTGGCATGCGTACAACTCGTTCTGGTTGGTGTCCGGGACTTCTGCTCTGCGCAGCCACCGGACAGCACAGGCTCGAATACCCTGACGACCGGAACCATGGTGGAGAGCGACTGACATGGCGATCGTGGCAATACTTTTCTTCGGACTGATGGTTATCGGACTGCCGGTGGGTATCGTCATTGGTGTTGCCGGCATGGGGGGCATTCTGCAGATGGGACCCCGATTCATGACCATGGCACCCGACAGGGTTTTTGCCGGTCTTGATCTGTTTCCCTTCCTGGCCATGCCGTTTTTCATTCTGGCCGGTGAAATCATGAATCGTTCGGGTATCACTCTCGGCCTGGTCCGCCTGGCGGACGCTCTGGTCGGGTGGTTGCGCGGCGGCATGGCGCATTCGAACATGGTCGCATCGGTTCTGTTTGCCGGCATCACAGGCTCGGCGACTGCCGATGCCGCGGCGTTTGGAAATACGCTGGTACCGGCAATGGTCAAGGGAGGCTATAGTCGACCTTTTGCCTGTGCGGTGACCGCGGCAGGGTCCATCATCGGCCCGACAATCCCGCCATCGACGCTTGCCATCATCTACGGCTCCATCATGGGGGTGTCCATTGCAGGCCTGTTTGCGGCAGGAATTCTTCCCGGCCTGCTGATCTGCCTGATCTGCATGGCTGTCATTGCCTTGCTGGCGCGGCGAATGGATCTGCCCAAGGGCCATGGCCGGCCGAGCTTCAGGATCGTTCTCACGGCGCTGCGCGAAGGGCTCTTGGCCGTGATTCTTCCGGTATTCATTCTCGGCTCCATCCTGGGTGGCTTTGCCACGCCCACCGAAGCTGCCGCCATCGCGGTAGCCTATTCCCTGTTCGTGGGTGGTGTGCTGTACCGCGCCTTGAGTTGGCGGGATCTGTATGAAATCGGTGTGCGGACTACACGTATCACGGGCGTGATCTTTCTCATCATTGCCTCTGCCACCATTCTGGGTTGGTGGATGGCTTTCAATCAGGTGCCACAGACGGTCGCCAGCAGTCTGCTGAGCGTTTCCTCGAATCCGGATGTCATCATAGGCCTGATCCTGTTGCTGTTGCTCGTGACAGGACTGGTCATGGATATCAATGCAACCCTGATCATTCTGGCACCCGTGCTGGCACCCTTGACCCTGCAACTCGGAATGGATCCCGTGCATGCCGGCATCATGATCATCCTGGCCCTGAACATCTCTCTGATGACGCCCCCTGTGGGTGCCTGCCTGTTTGTGCTGGCATCGGTCAGCGGTGAGAAGGTGGAGAACATATCAGCGGCTCTCTGGCCGTTCATTCTGGCTGAAGTCTGCATACTTCTGCTGGTGGCGTACTGGTCAGAGCTCACCTTGTTCATACCGAGGATGCTGGGGTTGTAGTGTTCCCGTGAGTGTTTGAACATCAACCGGATAATTTCAAATGACAATCGATCAAGAAGGTACAGGAGTCAGTCTATGAATCATCGCAAGAGACTCGGTCTGGGACTGTTGGCAGCTGCCTCGTTCATGGCCGTCGGAACATCTGCCATTGCTGCGGATGTGACACTGAGAGTTGCTCATCTGAATCCGGAGGACCCGTTTCAGAGTCATTCGGGCGCGATGACGTCGGTGTTCAAGTCATTGGTGGAAAGTGCGTCCAATGGGGAGATCGAAGTGCAGTTGTTTGCCAATGGCCAGCTGGGCAAGGATAACGAAGTCATTGACCAGGTCAGTGCCGGTATTGTCGAATCCACGATCTCGTCCTCGGGCGGTGTTGCCCAGAGTTATCCACCGGTAGGGGTGTTCGATATCCCCTTTGCCTTTCCCAACATCGGCGTGGCTTCCCGCGTCATTACCAAGGAATCGAGCTTCGGCAAGAAGTTCGTTGCCGACATGGAAGCGGCCACGGGCATGAAGGTCATGGGGCTTATCGATTCGGGTGGTTTCTTCGCCATTACCAACTCGAAGAAGCCGATTGCATCCATTGATGACATGGATGGCCTGCGCATCCGGACCATGACCCTGCCGACACACGAGGCCATCATCAGCTCATTGGGTGGGAAACCCACGCCATTGCCCTGGGCCGAGGTGTACACCGCCTTGCAAACGGGAGTCGCCGATGGTCAGATGAATCCGATTCCCATTATCGCCTTCGCCAAATTCGATGAAGTGCAGGAATATCTGTCGGTGACCAATCACATCATCACTCCGTATGTGTGGTTGATGAATCAGGATTTCTACGACGGGTTGAGCGACGAACACCAGACCATCGTCAACTGGGCATCAGAGGTCGCCACCGAGGCGGGACGATCGATGTCTCGCGTCATCGAGGCGTCGGATAGAGGGCTGCCCGCCTTGTCCGAGAAAATGACGGTCAATGTCGTATCGCCAGCCGAGATGGCTCGATTTGCCGAACAGGCACAGCCCGCGGTTCGTGAGCTGATTGCCCAGAGCTACGGGAAGGAGGGGACGGAAATGCTCGATGCCTTGCTGACCTCCATCGAAGAGGAAAAGGCGAAATTCTGATACCTGTGCCAGGCGGTTCGTGATGCGATGCAGGGTTCGTCGTATCACCCGTCGTGAACACGATTTCGGTGCATGACTGAAAACCGGTATATATTGACTGCCATGACGACATCATCGATCCCGTTTCAAGTGCCGCAGGGCGAGTCATTCGAGCTGCTGCGCAATCGACTGGCAGACCCTGCCGCCCCCTGGACTGCAGAGCAGGACTCCGTGCTTGGCGATGCAGCTCTGGCACAGGCTCGCGAGGTGATCGCGTCCTGGCCCGGCTATGAACAGACGCCGCTGTTGGCATTGCCGGCACTTGCCAGCTTGTTGGGCGTGGGTGAGCTGCACTACAAGGATGAGTCTTCACGTTTCGGGCTTGGCAGCTTCAAGGCGCTGGGCGGTGCCTACGCCGTTGCCCGCTTGCTGCAACGTCAGGTAGCGCAGCACACCGGGCAGGCCGAACCCGGCATGGCCTCCATCATCAACGCAGAGCATGCCGATATCGTCGGGCAGATCACCGTGTGTTGCGCAACCGACGGTAACCATGGCCGCTCTGTCGCCTGGGGCGCCGAGCGCTTCGGCTGCGATTGCGTCATCTTCATCCACGCCACGGTCAGCGAAGGCCGGAAACAGGCTATCGAACGTTTCGGTGCGAAAGTGATTCGCACGGAAGGCAATTACGACGACAGTGTGCGCGCAGCCCAGGAGGCTGCCGACAGCAACGGCTGGTTTGTCGTGTCGGACACCTCGTATCCGGGCTATGTGGATATTCCCAAGGATGTGATGCAAGGGTACGAAGTGATGGTTGCCGAGGCCGATGAGCAATTGGCTTCGAAACCCACGCATGTCTTCATACAAACCGGTGTGGGTGGCGTGGCGGCAGCCGTTGCAGCCTATTTCACGCGGCGCTATGGTCCGGATCGGCCGCAGATCATTCTGGCAGATCCTGACCAGTCTGCCTGCTGGCTGGAAACACTGCGCGCGGGCAAACCCACCGCTGTATCCGGCGAGCTCGATACCATGATGGCCGGTCTGGCCTGTGGCGAGATATCGTTGCTGGCCTGGACAATTCTCAGACAGCATGCCGACGCGGTGGTGGCCATTCCCGACAGTGGCGTAGCACCGATGATGCGACAGATGGCGTTTCCGCTGGATACCGATCCGGTGGCGGTTGCAGGCGAATCGGCAGTGGCCGGATTGCTGGCATTGGCGCTGGTGACTCAAATGGCCGAAACCCGGGAGTCGCTGGCCCTGACCAGCGAGTCATCCGTACTGGTATTCGGTACCGAAGGTGATACCGATGCCGAGCTGTATCAGGAACTGGTGGGAATGTCTGGCGACGACGTGCGGCGGAAAGCCTGTCGCTGACGCGGTGATACACGGATCATGACACGACAATACCTGCTGGCCGCAGCGCAACTGGGGCCGGTTCAACGCGGTGAAACGCGGCAGTCTGTGGTGCAACGCATGCTGGAGCTGATGCACAACGCACACCGACGCGGGGCATCTGTCATCGTCTATCCCGAGCTGGCTCTGACCACATTCTTTCCGCGCTGGTACATGGAAGACGAACAGGAGCTGGACAGTTTCTATGAAACCACGATGCCCGGACCGTTGACGCAGCCGCTGTTCGATGCGGCCCGGCAATTGGGTATGGGTTTCTATCTGGGGTATGCGGAGCTGTTCCGAGACAACAACGGAAACAAACGCCGCTTCAATTCGTCCATTCTGGTTTCCGCGCAAGGAGACATTGTCGGGAAGTACCGGAAAGTGCACCTGCCGGGGCATGCCGAGCACGAACCCTGGCGACCGTTTCAGCATCTGGAAAAGCGTTACTTCGAGCACGGGAACCTTGGATTCCCGGTTTTCGAGACCTTTGGCGGTGTGATGGGTATGTGCCTGTGCAACGATCGACGGTGGCCCGAGACCTTTCGGGTGCTGGCGCTTCGAGGTGCGGAAATGGTCATGCTGGGTTACAACACCCCCGTGCATTATCCATTGGCGCCAGAGCACGATCACCTGCAGGATTTCCACAATCATCTGTGCATGCAGGCCGGGGCATACCAGAACGGCTGCTGGGTGGTTGGCGTGGCCAAGGCGGGCCGCGAGGAAGGCTGTGACCTCATTGGCGGCACCTGTATCATTGCGCCCACCGGCGAGATCATTGCACGGGCACAGGGGTTTGCTGATGAACTGGTCTTTGCCGATATCGATCTCGATCGCTGCGCGGAGATTCGTCGAAACATCTTCAACTTCGCACTGCATCGTGAACCTGAGGATTATCGGCCTATCTGCGAGCCGAAGTCCGGCAGCTAGTCGGCTGCCGCCAGCCCTGGCCGTTCTGGTGTTACGCGAAGTGCCTGCCGGAGACACTCCGGTATGATGGCACTTTGGCGAACGGCAGGAACTCCATGCACTACTCAGGCAGCGCTCTGGTTTACGCGCCAACCGATCTATCTCGCTGGCTCGGCAGCCCCTATGCTTCCTGGATGGCGCGCTATGCGGTGGAGAGCCCCGAGACTGCGCCTGCCAGTGACCCGGCCGATGAGATGCTGGAGCGGCTTGCCACGCGTGGACTGGCGCACGAAGATGCGCTCGAGCGGGAGTTTGCCAGTCAAGGCCTGAGGGTCGTCAATGTCGCGGAACTTGTGCAGGCACAACCACACGGGACGCGCGAGGAGGCTCGTGAGGCGGCACTGGGCCTGACCCGTCAACTGCTCAAGGACGGCGTGGATGTGGTGGCTCAGGCAATGCTCGAGCGGGGTTCGTTCCGAGGTCATGCCGATTTTCTGGTCAGGGTTGACGGGCAAAGCGAACTGGGCGACTACCACTATGAGGTGTGGGACACCAAGCTGGCGCGGCGCGTGAAGCCCGGCATGGTGCTGCAATTGTGTTGTTATGCCGACATGCTGGAAGCGCTGCAGGGCATGCAGGCCGAGCATCTGGTCGTGGCTCTGGGCAACGGTATCCATCAGAGGATTGCCTTGCTCGATTGCTTCGATTACTACAAGGCGGTCAAGCGTAGCTTCGAGGCAGCTCAGGATGCCTGGCGTGTCGATGCGGAACCGGATCCGGCCGATTTCAATGATCACGGAAACTGGTCCGAGTACGCGGCGAAGTGCCTAGAGCAAAGCGACCATCTGAGCCGTGTGGCGCGGATCACCCGACGGCAGATCGAGTGCCTGGAGACGGTGGGGATCGACACAATGGACGCTCTGGCCAACAGTGGCGAGCGCTATGTTCCGGGTATCGACGCATCCACAATGCGCTGGCTGGTCGATCAGGCTGACTTGCAGATTCGCAGCAGGGAGCTGGAGGTGCCCGCCTATCGATTTCTGCAAACCGATCCCGATTCATCCACGGGCTTGAATGCCCTTCCCGCCGCATCGCCGCTGGATGTGTTTTTCGATATCGAAGGCTTTCCACTGGACGGGGACGGGCTCGAATACCTATGGGGTTGTACGTCTCTCGAGACAGGCGAGCCGGTCTTTCGCGACTGGTGGGCTCACGATCCGCGAGCGGAGCGAATCGCCTTCGAAAGCTTCATCGACTGGGTTCATGAGCGCTGGCGTGAAGACCCGGGCATGCACATCTACCACTACGCACCCTACGAAATCACGGCCTGCAAGCGTCTGGCTGGCGCTCATGCCACGCGGGAGACCGAGCTGGATGACTTGTTGCGTAATGACGTGTTCGTGGATCTGTACGCCATCGTCACGCATGGCTTGCAACTGGGTGAATCACGTTACTCGATCAAGAATGTGGAAAAGCTCTATCGCCCGAGCCGGGCAACCGATGTGACATCGGGTGGTGATTCGGTGGTGGTCTATGATCTCTGGCGTGAAGCCCATGCGCGAGGTGAAGACAGTGCGCACTGGCAGGAGTCGGATGTACTAGCGGGCATTCGGGACTACAACCGGGATGACTGTGAATCGACAGCAGAGCTGTGCCAGTGGTTGCGTTCACATCAACAGGCCGTGCTCGAACCCCGACCGGCCGAGTCAGCCGTCGAAGAAGTCGAATTGTCCGAGACGGTACTGGCGCGGCAGGCGCTACGTGATCGATTGCTGGCCCGTGCCGAGGACGAATCACTCGACGAGGCCAGTCGCGCTCTGCTGGAAACGCTTGCCGGTGTGCTCGAATTCCATCGCCGGGAAGACAAGAGCGCCTGGTGGCGTTTCTTCGAACGGATGGACCCGTCCAATACCTCGCTGGCAGACGATCTTGCCTGCCTGGCCGACTGCCGGCGCACCCCGCGAGAACCCTTCAAGCCGACGCCCAGGGCACGTAATCTGGCTTATGAACTCGGCTTCGACCCCGGCCAGGAAAGCAGGGGGATCTCGGGCACCGTGACTCTCAAGGGGGCAGAGCAGGTGGATGATCGCCATCCCACCGGAAAGATACTTCCAGAGCACAGCGATCTGGAGAATGGGCGAGTCGTCGTGCAGTGCCGCTACGAGCCGGAACACGTGGTCAGTCTGGTGCCGAACGAGATCGTGCATGCCGACCCGATACCCGCTGCCATCGATGCGGTTGTTGGCGCCATCGAGGCAGGCCAGACCGAGCGATCAGCCTTGCTGGACTTCCTGCATCGTCGGCGGCCTCGCATACAGGGTCATGATGGTTCGAGCATTGTCCGTTCTGAACAGAGCCGCCTGGACGATACCATTGATGCGGTGCGCAGACTTGATGAGAGTTGTCTGATCATCCAGGGGCCACCGGGCGCTGGCAAGTCCTACACGGGGGCTCGGATCATCGGGGCTTTGCTGGCCGAAGGAAAGCGAGTAGGTATATCAAGCAACAGTCATTCGGCCATCAACAATCTGTTGCTGGGAACCGCTCGCTATTGCCGTGAAGCGGGTATTGCGGCCAGATTCCTGTGTACGCGACATACCTCGGATGAGCTGGATGAACTGGGTGTCAGCGTGACCAGCAATGGCAGCATTGCCTCCGAGTTGTGTGATGCCTGTGTCATTGGCACCACCGCCTGGGGCTTTGCGCGGGATGACATGGCGGGTGAACTGGATGTGCTGGTGGTCGATGAGGCGGGCCAGGTCGCCGTGGCCAATCTTGTCGGCATGAGCCGTTCGGCCCGGAACCTGGTACTGATGGGGGATCAGAGGCAACTGGGTCAGCCTGTACAGGGCACTCATCCGGCAGAGAGCGGCTTGTCGGTGCTGGATTATCGCCTTGGCGACACCGCCGCGGTCGAGCCTGAGCAGGGCATCTTTCTGGGCACAACCTTCCGCATGCACCCGGCAGTCAACGCACTGGTCAGCAGATACGTGTATGACGGTCGTCTGGTCAATGCCGAGCGGACTGCTCGTCGCATACTGGAACTCAAGGGGGATGGTTGTGTGCTGGATCAGCAGGCTGGTGTTGTCTTCCTGCCGGTCACGCACGAGGGCAATGCACAGGACAGCAGCGAGGAAGTCGATGTCATCATCATGGCCGTGAAGTCGCTGGTGGGTCGGCAGTTACGGTGCGAAGACGGCAGTGAACGCATCCTCACCCTGGCGGACATGCTGTTCGTGGCGCCTTACAATGCCCAGGTGACGCGCTTGCAGAATGCACTGGGTGATCATGCCAGAGTCGGTAGCGTTGACCGCTTTCAGGGGCAGGAGGCGCCCGTTGTCTTTCTGAGTCTGTGCTCCAGCGATGCCGCGGCCGCCCCTCGTGGGCCAGGATTCCTGTTCGATCGCAATCGGCTCAATGTGGCCGTGTCCAGAGCCGAGACCTTGTGCGTGCTTGTGGGGCATCCGCGCCTTGCAGTGACACCGGTAGGCAATCTGGCGGATCTGAAGCGGGTGAATTTCGTGGCAGCGCTGATGGAGGCCTGAGATATCGCTGGAAGCCCTGAGCGACAGGGCTGCGTCGAGCCGTTGGCGGGGATTGGGCTCTCGGAAGGGGGCTGCCGAGGAAGTATTACAACGGGGACGGATACAGGTCACGAATCCTGCGGTTTTTCGTGATATTCGAACATCAGGCCGTACAATGAAGCCTGTGGTCAGCGGTTGTTACTTGCAAAGCGGGCCCTGAGCCCGACCAGACAACGCCAGCACCACCCATATCGAGACTGCAATGGAAGAACAGAGTACTGCAGGCAGGGAATTTCCCGAGATTGACAATATTTACGTCCATGCGCCGGTCGGCCTCGGAGTGCTCGACCGGGATCTGCGCTGGATCCGTATCAACCAGCGTCTGGCCGCCCGAAATGGTCGGTTGGTAGAGGCGCATCTGGGCAAGGGGTTTCGGCAGGTATTGCCGTACCTGGCAGACGAGTTGGAAGCCGGATTGCGGCAAGTGCTCGACAGCGGCGTTGCCCGAGTGGGTGTGGAAATCGGCAGGGAGCTACCACCGGGCCTGGGCTTCAGTGGTTACTGGGTGGAGAACTGGGTGCCCATCCACAACGCAGATGGGGACGTGATTGGCATCAATATCGTGGCCGAGGAAGTCACCTCGGCGAGTCAGATCCAGCAGGATCTGATCCTGCGCAATCAGGCCATCGAGGCGGTGGGGAACGGCATTCTCATTGCCGATGCAAGCGTCGGCAATCCCTCCGATGCGCCGATCGTCTTTTCCAACAAGGCTTTCACGCAGATCACGGGCTATGAGCCCGAAGACGTGATTGGCCGTGACTGTCGTTTTCTCCAGGATGAGCAGACCGATCAGCAGAGAGTCAGTGAAATCAGGGAAGCGCTCAGAAGCGGTACCGAATGTCTGGTTGTGCTTCGCAATCGTCGCAAGGATGGCAGCCACTTCTGGAATGAGCTGCGAATCGCCCCCATTCCCAACGCGGCTGGTCAACCCGGTCATTTTGTTGCGGTTCTGACGGATGTGACAGAACGCAAGATGGTCGAACAACGCTTGCTGGAAAGCGAGTCTCGTTATCGAACCCTGTTCAATTCTCTGGATTCAGGATTCTGCGTGTTCGAGATGTTGTATGACGAAAATGGCAAGGCCTGCGATTACCTCTTCCTGGAAACCAACCCTGAATTCGTCCAGCACACCGGGCTTCATGATGCCGTGGGCAAGACCGCGATGACGCTGGTGCCGGGCCTGGAAATGCACTGGGTGGATTACTACGCGGAGGTTGCGGAAACTGGTGAAGCAAAGTACCTGGTGGAGGAGTCTCCAACCATGGGCCGCTGGTTCGACGTGCACGCCTTTCGCTTCGGGGAAGCGAAATTGCGTCAAGTTGCGTTGATGTTCACCGATATTACCGAACGCAAGCGATACGAGGCATCCATGGAGGAAGCGCGGGCTGCGGCAGAGCAGGCTCGTATCGAGGCCGATGCCTCCAATCGGGCCAAGAGTGAATTCCTGGCAAACATGAGTCACGAGATTCGTACGCCGCTATCGGCCATTCTGGGGTTTACCGAGATTCTCGATACCAGTCTCGATAATCCGGATGATCTGCAGGCTGTCGAGACCATTCGGCGAAACGTTGATCACCTGCAGTCCTTGCTGAACGATTTTCTCGACCTTGCCAAGATCGAGGCCGGTCAGCTGAATGTGCGAAAGGAGCCGGTTGCGCTGCAGGGTATCGTGGAGGAGGTTGTGTCTCTGATGCACCAGCGAGCCATCGATTCACGGTTGCAGCTGACGGTCGACTACGCAACGCCGACGCCGGAGACCATTGTCAGTGATTCTGTTCGTCTCCGACAGATACTGATCAATCTGCTGAGCAATGCCATCAAGTTCACCGATCCCGGAGAACAGGATGATCAGGGCAAGGTCTGCCTGCGGGTCAGCTTCGAGGCAGAACCCGATGCAAGGCTCGTGTTCGATGTCATCGATACCGGGATAGGTATGACAGACGAGCAGCAACAGTCATTGTTCGAACCGTTTTCGCAGGCGGACAATTCCGATGCACGCCGATACGAAGGCACCGGCCTGGGCCTGACGATCAGTCGGCGACTGGCAAAGCTGCTCGGGGGCGATATATCGCTGAAGAGCGAACGGTACAAGGGCAGTACGTTCACCGTGACGCTTGCGTTGGATTCGTCCAGTGTCGGAACGCTGACAAGCCGTCAATCTTCACTCGATATGCCAGTGGACAAGGTCGATCCGGTTGCCCGTGTGCAGGCGCATATCATGGTAGTGGATGACCGGCCGGATATACGGGTGTTGTTGCACCACCACCTGGAAAGCGCTGGTGCCACCGTGGAATCGTTTTCCAGTGGGGAGGCGGCGATTTCGCGCCTGCAATTCGTGGAGGACAAGCCCGGAATAACAGCACTCGATGAAGTGGGCCGGTTCGGCTCTACCACAGCAGGCATGCAACAGGCAGCGACCTTTGATATCGTTCTGCTGGATATGCAGATGCCGGGACTGGATGGGTATCAGACCGCAAGCAGAATTCGCGGTCGCGGGTATGCGGGACCGATTGTCGCGCTGACCGCGGCGGTTCTGGGTAACGAGCGCAAGCGTTGTCTGGACGCTGGCTGCACGGATTATCTGAGCAAGCCGATCAAACGTCCCGACTTGCTCAGGGCGCTATCCAGGCACCTGCCGTCACATCAGGTGAGTAGCGCCAGTTCAATCCATGCCGAGCTGCAGGCCGGCCAACAGGCATTGCCGAACAGCAGCAAGCCGGGGCTGGCTACGGGTGTGAATCCGGTTTCGGAGAAGCCGGCATCATCCGGTGCCACTATCGATGGGCAATGTCGTCGGGTTCTGGTGGTGGAGGACCATGACGGCACACGTCAGGCTGTGGCCAGGTTGCTGGGCAGAAACGGGTATGACGTGAGTGAGGCGAGTAGTGCCGATGAAGCACGTGAGCGCGTCTCGTCCGCCGTGCCCGATGTCATTCTGCTGGATATCGGCCTGCCCGGTACCGACGGATTGTCTCTGGCGAGCGAGTTTCGTGCGCACGACAGCCTTCAGCACACCCGACTGGTCTGCGTGTCCGGCAAGGCGGTGGATGAAAGAGGTGTCGAGGGCAACGCCTTTGACGCACATCTGCTCAAACCGGTGGATCTGGCAACCCTGCTGAAGACACTCACTACGCTGTCCCGCGACTCCAGCCGCAAGGGCTGAGACTGGCCAGCTGGCGGCCCGAGGGATGGCGTGCTGTCTTTCGGGTCGAGCGTTGTGCAGACCGACTTACAAGCACATAGCTGGCAGCTCGGGCAGGCAGTACACTGCATGCTGATCGTTGAAGGCTGACCATGAGCATGACAAGCGGAACGGACCAGAGCGAGTATCGAGGACCCTTGCTGATCTTTCAGAACCCGCACTCGGGAGACAGGGACCTGCAGCAGGTGCGCGACGCCATCATGGCGCAGACCAGCATGGCGGGCCGTGAAGTCGAATTTCTCCAGTTTGCTGCCAATACCACGCTCGAGCAGAACTTTGCGGCTGCCTTTGACAAGGCTTTGCAGTGCAACGGCTGTGTCGTGGTTGCGGGCGGCGACGGTACGATCAATGCAGCCGCTACGATCGCCATGGTACGTGGTCAGGCGATGGGCATCATACCCAGCGGCACGTTCAACTTCGTCGCCCGTTCTCACGGCATACCCGAGAACACCAGCAGGGCCGTCAAACTTCTACTGGATGAAAGACCACGAGCCACACGTTCGGGAAGCATCAATGGCAGGGTCTTCCTGGTCAATTCCAGTATCGGCTCCTATGCCAGGCTGCAGCAGGAGAGAGAAGGCTTCAAGAGAACCATCGGCAGGTCTCGAACCGTTGCCAGTCTGGCCGCCGTTGTCTCTGCCTTGCGAAAGTCGCCGAGCATGCAGCTCAGTCTGCATTACCGAGGAGAACGTCAGATCGTGAAGAGCAGCTCACTGATCATGTGCAACAGTCGCCTGCAACTCGAACTGATTGGTGTCGACACGCTTCCGGGCGATACAGCGGATGAACTGGTCTGTCTGTGCCTCTCTCCAGTCACTGTGGCCACGCAGCTTGCAATGATCTGGAAAGGGTGGCAACGACAGTTCAGCCAGGCGGACGAAGTGCAGTCATTCATCTTCGATGAACTGGTGGTCGAGGTTGCCAACCGCCGGTCGAGAGTGTTGAATGTTGCGGTAGACGGAGAGATGCATCGACTCTCCCTGCCTTTGCATGTCAGAGTCAGTGACAAGCCGCTATGGCTGGTCCGTCCCCCTGTCGATGGCGAGGCTGTGGTGGCATGAGTACCGTCATGCACTTGTCAGACTTGCATTTTGGTACGGAGTCGCCTCCCGTGCTGGCCGCATTGACACGTCAACTCGCCGAACTGTCTCCCGACGTGGTTGTCATCAGCGGTGACCTCACCCAACGTGCCAGGCGGCGAGAATTCCGGGCAGCCAGACGTTTCATCGACGCCGTTGATGCGGCGGGATCTGTCGTCGTGCTGGTGCCCGGCAATCACGATATCCCGCTGTTCAACCCGCTTGCTCGTTTCCTGTGGCCTTTCAGACGATACCGCTCGATCATTGGTGGAACAGCCGTGGACATGAAGCGAGTGAATGATCTCCAGTTCATCACCGTGAACTCGGTACGGCGTGAACGTCATGCCAGCGGCTACATCACCGCCGAACGTCGACGTCAGGTTGTGGAACAGGTCAGGCGTCGGGGCGAGGGACAACTCAGCATTGTCGTCACCCATCATCCTCTGGGCACGACGTCGCTGGGCGAAGAAGAGCGGGTGCACCAGGGCGACGTGAGAACATGCAGAGCCTTGCATGATGCGGGTGTCAATCTTGTCATGAGCGGGCACGTTCACAGGCCGTTTCTGCTGGATGCCAGCGAGCAACTGCTCAGTGGCGAGAAACAATCGGATCGCCCCCTGTGGATTCTCAATGCGGGCACAGCGGTATCACACCGGGTGCGTGACAACTATCCCAATTCCTTCAATCTGCTGAATTTCAGACAGAGTGACGATGGCTGGCTGATGGATCTGGAGCGCTGGGACTACGCCAGCGCCGAATCGGGATTTGAAGTGAATATGAAACGACAGGTAGCGCTGAGTTAGCAGGGTTGCCAAAGTGCAGTGACTGCAGTAGTTTGGACAGGCATAGACACAGTTCGCAGTTACCTGATTCGCAGATGTGCTCCTGCCCGGTTCTTGTCTGCGGGTGCAGGGTGGTTGCGTCTGATGGGTAACATCCCACTGAAAGACAGCACAGGAAGGATTGAAGCATGAGCGATAGTCACATTTACAAGAAGATCGATCTGGTCGGCAGCTCAACAGACTCTGTGGAAGGTGCGATCAGCAATGCGGTAGAGAGAGCATCCCGTACGGTCGATAACCTCAACTGGTTCGAAGTCACGCAGATTCGGGGTCATATCGAAGATGGCAAGGTCGCTCATTACCAGGTTGAGCTGAAGGTCGGTTTCAGGCTCGACTAGTGGCGAGGGTGAGGCACAGGCCCTAGATCCGCTTGTCAGGCATGCAGCGATTGGCATTCCAGTTCGGCCTCATGCAGTAGCTCTGTCAGTTCCCCGACCTTGGCTGCCATGTGATTCCAGGCCTCTTCCCTGCATGCCTGCTCAAGGGCTTCGGCGGCGTTGGCTACCGAGTGAATCTGAAACAGACGGGATACTCCCTTGACTGCGTGCGCTGTCTGAAACAATGCATTGCTGTCTCTCGATTGCAGCGCTTCTTCCAGATTGCCGATATGCCCGGGTATTTCGCTGGCATAGGTTCTCAAGGCGTTCCTGGCCCATTCCTCGTTACCTCTGACGGCATCTGCGCAGGCCTTGACATCGATCAGTTGCCTGCGCGGTAGCGGCTCGGGTGCCGATCTGGCATTGGACCATTGCAGAATTGCCTCTCTGACCTGCTGTACGGTGGCAGGCTTGGTCAGGATATCGTCGAAGCCACCAGAGAGTGCACGCTCTCGCGTACTTTCATAAGCATCTGCGGTCATCGCAATGATCGGTATCTGCGCGTTGATCGTACCCCCCGCACGTATGCGCTCGGCTATCTGAAAACCGTCCTGTTCCGGCATGTGCAGGTCGAGCAGTATCAGGTCGATAGTCTCGGTATTGACATAATTCAAGGCTTCCTTGCCTGAAGAGGCGTAAATGCCTCTGATGTCCAGAAAATCGAAATACTGCATCAACAGATCGATATTGATCCTCTGATCATCGACGGCAAGCACCGTCAGTGGGGGGAGCTCCAGCCCGGTTCTGTCATCGCTCTGAGTTCCACTGCTGCGAGTATCAAAACACTGACCACTCAAGGCCAGTTGCACATGTCGCTTGAATTGAATCAGAGATGGGGTCTTGACGATATAGCCGGCGTATCCGGCCTGCTGAAGACGATGACTTGTCAGTGGCGTGATCTGGCTGATCAGGGCAATGCGAGTCTTGTAGTCTTCGTGCTGCAGGTTCGGTACGACATCGTCCAGCGCTTCCGGGCCAGCCCAGCGATTGGTCAATCGATTGTTCGGAATGCTGATCACGCAAAGTGGCTCTGGCACCTTGACCTCACTGCCATCCAGAACCTCGCCCATGACCTGGTCAAGCAGGCGTTGATTCTCATCGTGCAGCGGGGCGTAATTGTCAACGTACGGTACTCGGGGTCGGGCCTGTGTCAGTACGGGAGTGATCTGATCGGTGGAAGCTGCCACCTTCAAGGGAAGCACCAGTTCCAGGCAGGTACCCTGTCCTTCACTGCTGCTCAACCGGATGGTTCCTCCGAGCAGGCTGACGATACCTCGGGAAATATACAGGCCAAGACCGGTCCCGCCGTAGCGGCGAGTGGTGGACATGTCTGCCTGGGTGAACGCCGAGAAAAGCATGTTCTGCTTCTCTTCGGGAATGCCGATGCCGGTGTCCTGCACGGTGAAGCGCACTGTTCTGAGGCCCGGTCTGCTGTTCAGTATTTCGGAAATCAGCGAGACGTGGCCGGTATGGGTGAACTTGATGGCATTGGACAACAGATTGGACAGGACCTGCTTGAGCCGCACAGGGTCGGTATGAATGTTTCTGAGCGCGGCATCCGGTATGGGGGATACATACAGTTCGATGCCACGATCCACTGCCTGCAGAGTGGCATTGTTGTTCAGATCAGTCAGCAGGTTCTCGAGGTTGCTGCTGATGGATTCGACAAGCAGATTGCCGGATTCGATCTTGGAAATGTCCAGAATATCCTCTATCAGATACAGCAAGGTGTTTGCCGATTCCTCGATCATGCCGAACTGGTCTATCTGGGTGATATCCAGGCTGCTCTTGTTCATGACGGACAGGGTGCCGATGATGGCGTTCAGTGGTGTCCTGAGTTCATGGCTGACGTTGGCGACGAATTGAGACTTGAAGGCACTGGCGGTTTCCGCCGTTTGCCGTGCCTGATCGAGTTCGGCGTTTTTCGCTTCAAGCAGAGTCAGGGTCTTCTGCAGATCGACGGTTGCCAATCTGATGGCCTCATCCTGCTGTTTGTGAAAGCTCTGCAGCTCGCTGGACAGGGTATTGATGCCGTGTGCCAGCTCTTCGAGTTCACCCCCTATGCCGACGGACGGCACGCTGACATACTCCTTTCTCGCCAGTAGGCGGACCGATGCGGTGAGTGAGCGAACCGGGACGATGACGGATTGAGCCAGTTTGTACACCGCTGCCAGAGAGACCGCCAGTACCAGAAGAACGAAGAGAAAAGCCTGCTTGATCGTGTCGTACTGCTGCTCATACGCCAGCGACAGGTCAACGTCGAGCTCGATACGTCCGATAGGGAGGCTGATGCTCGGGGACTCGACTTCCCCTATCGGATCGAACAAAGGGTCATCGTAGAGAGTCAGGTCGGTACGCTGAATACTCGCCTCTACCTTGCTGATCAGAGGCTGCCGGGAGAACAGATAGCGGGCGCTTGCTGCAAATCTGCTGATATGCGCGAACTGATGATCCAGATCCTGGATCTCCGACAGTAATTCGTTCTCGCCGTTGAAGTACCTGACGGCGTAGATCGAGGGAACGTCGATGATCGGCAAGGCTGCTTCTTCAAGAATGACCTGGTTGTCGGTTGCCACACCGAACTCGGTCGCGCGGGAAAGGCCTTGAGCCAGGGTCAGGGCGCGTTGCAGTTCCGTGTATTCACTGTGACGCACACTGTGCACAATGAAATACAGGCTCATCAGGACCGCAACGAACAAGGCGGGGACGAAGGCAAGCAGGAGCAGGCGGGTTGAGAAGGAGAGGTTCTTCATGGTTCGAAGTCCTCATCTGTCAGAGTCTCGCCGTAGTTGAATCGCCTGCTCTGGATGAGGCCGAGGGACCTTGCAACGCTTGCGTTGACGATGACGGAAAAATATCGTGGGTAGCTGATGGGCGGCATGTCGTCGAAGGATGTCGCGCCTGAGCGCAGCCAATGTGCAATTTCTCTGAATATCTGGGAAGGCGTCGAAAACGAACTGATCAGCGCGCCGGCCTTGACGTAGGCACGGCTGAAGCCGATCACAGGCTTGTGGTATCCGTAGGCTGTCAGCAAGACAGTGGAGAGCGTGGATGCATTGAAGATACTGTTGTCGGAGGTGGCGATCAAGGCATCATGGGCGTGCAAGGCATCACTCAACTGGGACGGCAGGGACACAGAGGAGAAATACGGGAAGCCGTCGACGGCGATCGAGTCTTCGCGTATATCGTCAAGTTGATTGGCGCTGGAGAACACCGAGAATCGAGACAGGGAAGGATAGGTCACGTTGGCCACTCGTGCCTGACGGTCCACGGGTTGATCGATAACCAGGGCGGCTATCTGCGCATTATCGTATTGGTCGGCGTCGAGACCCAGAAAGCTCTCTTCGGTCAGCAATGTGCACAATACTTTCCGTTTGGCGAGTGATTCCAGAACCAGGTGGCAACTGCGGCTACCGGCTGCCAGATAGAGGTCCGCGTCAGGCCAATGGTAGTCCGGCGACGCTGCGTCATCGGCGTGCACCAGTTGTACGTCCAATCCGTCGAATTCTTCCAGAACCGCTATCCTGACCAGCAGGTTGGCCTCCTCTCGCAAGCCCATGACCACCAGTATGCGACCGCTGTACGATGAGGTAACGTCAGGCTGCCCGTAGGGAGTGACGTTCGCCGCAGAGGTCAGAATGGGAGCGGCGAGGGCGCCGGGCGATTGCAACAGGCACAGCACAACGATCCAGAGGATAGCCAGGGATGTGCGAAACCTGCCGCTCATGAGATGATGCCGGTGCGTGTCGTGACGGTGCTACGGCAATTCGATAGTGAGCCTGGCGAAGTACAAGTCCTCTATGCGATTTCTTTCCAGGTAGTCGACAGTACCACCCAGATCCAGCTCGGCCTGCAGTGCAATCGAGGCCTTCAGCCGGGCCAGTCTCATGCGCTTCTCTACCCGGAGGTCGAGGCGGTTGAGCGTGGACTTGTCTCTGACGTCATCCCATATCCAGTTGCTTGTGTAGTAGAACTCTCCGCTGAGTGTGATTGCATCACGCAGATCGACTCCGGCGAATAGTGTCAGTGTATTCCTTGGCAGAAGGCCGCGCGGGCCTAATGTCGAATCCTCACCAAATGTATAGGCATAGGCTGCACGGAGCTGGCTCCGGCTTGTCGGCTTGTGATCAATCTGCAGCTCGAAGGAGCTGAACCGGTAATTGAACCGGTTCCTGTAGGCGCGGGCAGACTGGTCAAAGGTGTCGCCATCGGTTTCATCGAGCAGCTGAGGACCAATGAGCTTGCGCATGTCGTGGTAGGACAGTTTGGCGTCAATGCTGAGGTTGCGGCTCGGATTGTTGTGATAGTAGCCAATGTCGAAGACATCGATGGTCTCGCGGTTGATGGTGTCCTCGTTGACGATGAACTGATCTGTCACCCTCTGGCCATTGCTGATCGTGTACTCCAGTGTGACCTCACCGTCTTCCTCCAGCAGCAATGGCGTTCGGGTGCCACGCGAATAGCCGATTCTGAAATGATGGCCGGGGGCATGGCGATGGGTCAGGCTCAGACGCGGCGAGGCAGATACATTGCTGATCGAATTGTTCTCGATCATCAGTCCGGAATTAAGCAGCCAATCCGGCTTGATATTGTATTCGGAGTGTGCAAAGGCCCGCTGTGTCGACACATAGCGGGTCATCAGGTCATTGAAGAGGAATTGCCCCTTGACCGAATCCTGTCTCAGAGCGCCGCCAAACACGATCCGGTGATTGCTACCCAGTCGCCTTGTCCGTTGTACTTCCAGTTCATGGCGCGTCGAGTGGGAATTGCGATTGACGGGCGCATCGATGGTCAGGCCAGCGTGCTCAGGGTTACCGGTGATATCGATCAGGTCGAAGGTCGTGGTGGTGTCATCCTCGATATCGAAGTAGTTGTAGTAATACTGCACCCGCAAGGAATCATCGGTCGCTCTGGCTCTTTCCCAGACCAGCTGCGTATAGGCATTTTTCGTATCGGTGTATCCAACAAGATCATTCTCCTCGACAACGGTGTCCAGTTCCTGATGTCCGCCCTGTACGCCACCGATATCGATGGCCAGGCGATCATCCGGATTGATCTGCCAATGGGATCTGATGGAAGCGAGTTTGCTGCGTTCCCTGTCAGGGATGCTGGAGAAGCCGTCATCACGTTCGCCTTGAAGGGTGACGCGGTAATGAGCATTCCCGGCTTCACCGTGGTAGGTCAGGGTGCCGGTACGAAAATCGTTGCCGCCAGCTTCGGCGTTGGCATACCAGCCGGATCGGGCGGCCGGGGCACGCGTTATGATGCTGACGACTGCCGCAAAGGAGTTGGGGCCGAAGGTTGCCGCGTTGGGGGCGCGAGTCACCTCCACGCGATCGATATCGGTCAGCGCGATGGGCAGCTCGCTCCACGGTATACCGCCATACAGCGGGACATAGGTGGGACGACCGTCAATAATGAGCTGCAGACGAGGGTTGTATCGCTCAGAGGTACCGTTGTAGGTAGCGATAGGATTGCCGTTGACCAGTCTGCCAATCTGGAACCCGGGCACAAGACGCAATATATCCACAATCGTTCTGGCGCCACTGAGCCGGATCATTTCGGCGTCGATGACGGTAATGGATGCTGGCGAACTGGAGAGTGGTTGTATCAATCGCGACGCAGACAATACAACAGGGACATCCTCGTCGAACAGGTCGAACTCATCCTGAGCATGGGCGGTTTGCAGCAAGGTCGATGAGGCCAACAGCACTGAGATTCGTGAGCCATGGCAGGCAGTTCGAGCAAGGGAGGCAAATCTCACGTGTCGGGGTCTCCATCGGCACTACCCCGATACATCACCGGGGAATTATCTTGCCATTCACTACACGTGACCCTGCAGGCAGGCCGAGTGCAAACAAGGCAGCAGCGGTTCGCTGACGGCCCGAAACGGCTACGGTTCATTCTTAAGTATAGTGTGCCACGTCACCCGGTTTGAAGAAACAGATCACGATCAATGGTGCGTCGCATTGCCGTCGCCGTCACTGTGAAATTGTTCGCATTACCGGCAGCCTGATTCCACTGGTTGGCCATTGTGGCATCGGAGACTCTAACCCCTGCGGTTCAAGCATCGGGTTTCATGGGTCGATAGCCACTGAAGTGACTTTTTTGACTTCCAGTGCCGGATTCCTGACTCAGGCTTGCCATGACACATTCCCCTCTTCGTCCGCAGAGATTCGCTGTGCTGCTGTGGATCGCTACATGCCTTTCGTTCATTCTCGTGCCCGTGGCTTCGGCAGGAGAACTGCCCACGCCCGAGGGAGAGGTCATTCTGGTGGTCAAGGGGGCCATCAGTCATACCAATGCGCCAGGCGAGGCCCGTTTCGACTACGCCATGCTGGCGGAGCTGGGCCTGGTAACAGAGCAGATCGATACGGAGTGGACACCTGCTGGTGCGGTATTCGAGGGCATCAGGGCCAGGAAGCTGGTAGAGGCTGTGGGCGCATCGGGCAGGCGTGTCAGAGTCACGGCGCTCAATGACTACTCCGTCAGCGTGCCCTTCGAGGACCTTGCCGATTACGATACGATATTGGCGACCAGTCGTGATGGTCAACGGCTGCGTTTGAGAAATCAGGGGCCTGTGTGGTTGATGTATGTGCCGCATGATCGTCCCGACGAGCTGCAGACAGTCATCAATCACCGGATGGTCTGGCAGCTGCAGACACTGGAATTCGAATAACTCGGATGTTTTCCGGTTGGCGCCTTCGAGGCTTCACACTGGCCTGTCTGGCGGGCCTGGTGATCATCGTGGTCACCTACCAGAGCACGCAAGCCTCTGTCAGGAACTGGCTCACGGTGCTGTCGGTCTCCCAGCAGGAATGGAACTGGAAGGCGACCGCGCTGGTTCGCGAGCACCTGCGTTTCGTTGTCGAGCTGGACAGTTACATCAACCAGAACGACGATGAACCCGTCGATCTGAAGCGAGTCCTCGACCGCTTCGATCTCTACTGGAGTCGCTATGCGGCGATGAACTCGTTCTTCACGAGTACGGATGATGAGACCATCGAGTTGCTGTCCCGCATTGCAAGCTCCCCGGATGAAGTGGAAGAGCGGGTCAAGACGATAGTGGCATTCCTGAAGGAAAATGGTATTGCAACCCTGGAGAGTCTGGAGCCTGTCGTCATGTCTCTGGAGCCGGGAAATCTCGAAGCTCAACAACAGATAATGCAGGGGCTTCGCCTGCTGAGCGACCATGTCGTTGATCTGGAGACAGCGCTCTTCGAACGCAGCAGACTACTGCATTTCACGCAGAACCATCTGACGCAGATGCTCAACACGCGATTGAGCATTGCCTATATCGGATTGTGCCTGGTGATCTTCATTCTGGTGGTGGCAATCTATTCCTACGTGACCATCAAGAACCGTGCTGCACGCTTGCTGGAAACCGTCAACGAAAAACTGCTGTCAAAGGTTTCCGAGTCGGAGGCCTTGACCATGGAGCTTGACAGAGCGGCCAGGCACGACTCACTGACGGGGCTGCTGAACCGCCACGGCTTCGAGCTCCTGCTGGAAAGACTCTTCGAGCAAACGGATCAGATGCATGGCCTGTGCTTCGTCGATCTCGACATGTTCAAGGTCGTCAACGACACCAGTGGCCATGCTGCCGGAGATCGCCTGATTCAGGAGATCGCCCAGTTGTTTCTCGAAGAACTGGAAGGGCGTGGACAGGTTGCCCGGTTTGGTGGTGATGAATTCGTCCTCGTCTGGCCCGCTTGCGACGGCGATGAGTTCAGGGCCTTGATCCTGGGTATTGGCCGTAAGCTGTCGCCCTTCCGTTTTCAGTTTGATCAGCAGAACTTCGAAGTCAGTGGCAGCTTTGGCGCCTTGCATTTTTCCGCGGCCAGGCACTCAAGGCAATCGGTCATGGCCATTGCAGATGCTGCCTGTTACGAGGCGAAGAACAGCGGCGGCGGGCGAGTCTATTTTCATGATGGTGACGACAGCATCATCGCTTCCCGGCAGTCGGATCTGTTCTGGATCAACGCCGTGCAGGAAGCACTCAAGGAAGATCGGTTCGTGCTTTTCCACCAGCCCATTGTCGAGATCTGCGAGCATGATGTGGCTCTGCACGGCTGGGAGATTCTGGTGCGCATGTGCGATGAAGATGGCGCACTGGTCGCACCGGGTCATTTTCTCGAGGTAGCCGAGCGCTACGGCCTGGCACCGAGAATCGATCGATGGGTTGTTCAACAGTCATTCGATTGGCTCAACCGTCATTCCCTGAAGGAGCTCGGATTGGATTGTCTGAACGTCAACCTGTCGGGTTTGTCCGTCAGTGATCTGGAGTTTCTGAGTTTCATCGAAGAGCTGACCGCTCAAGCCAGCTTCGACCCACAGAGCATCTGCTTCGAGCTGACGGAAACGGCGGTGGCCGGACAGCGTGCCCGTGAATTTCTGCAAGGATTGAAGAGCATGGGCTACCAGTTGGCACTGGATGATTTCGGCAGCGGTTTTGCCTCATTCGGCTATCTGGAATCTCTGCCGGTGGACTACATCAAGATTGACGGCCAGTTCGTCAAGGATGTCGACACCAACTCGGTACACCGGGAGTTCGTGCGGGCCATCGGTTCGATCGGTCGCGCCATGAACAAGAAAGTCGTTGCCGAGTTCGTGGAAAACGAGGCGTCGCTGGAGATACTGCGTGAGCTGAGTATCGATTACGCGCAGGGGTATCACATCGCCAGGCCCATGAAAATACCCGACGACCCGGATAACGAGGACGATCTTCGTTCGGTTGCCTGATGGCTGCCGCCTCGCAGGCCCTGTCCCGCTGTTACCGGTCTGGCTTGTCCCTTCAACGTGCGATGCGCACCCGCGCGAGCACCCGTGCGCGAGCACCCGTGAGACGTCGATGCCGGATCATTGCCTGCCCGTCGTCAGCTCTCGTCGATCGTGAACTCGATGCGGCGGTTGCGGGCACGGTTGCGGCGCGTGTCATTGCTCACCAATGGCCTGGTCTCACCAAAGCCGACTGGCCGAATGCGTTCGGGTGACACACCCGCTTCTCGCAGATAGCGGGCGACGCTTTCCGCCCGGGCGCTCGAGAGCAGCATGTTGGTGGCATCGGATCCGGAGGAATCGGTATGACCGCCCACCACCAGACGTAGATCGGGGCAGCGCTGGATGATATTCACCAGTGTCTGCAGAAGGGGGTGGCTGACGGCGTCGATGTCGCTGCTGCCAAAGGCAAAATTGATTGCACCGGTCTGTGACAGTGTGTCGAATCGCGTGGTGCATTCCTCCACTGAAAAGTCACCCGATGACTCCAGAGCGCTGGCGGCGGCAGCCGGGTCGGCAGCAGAACTTGTTTTCACCGGTGCGCTGGCCACGGCGGTTGTCGTGCTGGAGGCCGTACTCGTCGGCTGGTTGCGGGTAAAGATGAGGTCGAAGGATACCGAGCCACTCGGTACGATCTCCACATTGGCTGCTTCCTGCAGTTTCAGGACGCCCTCCATCAAATCGAACTGATCAGCCATTATCGTGACGGGCGACTCACTGGTGATGGCGATCTGGTTGTCGGTGAACATGGTCAGTACGGTGTCCGCCGTGAGCGTCTGGCTGACCCCGTGCAAGTCCAGATCGAACTCGACCGGGAGGCTGATTCGTCTCTTGCTGGCCAGTTCCTCAAGCGTGTCCTGTGCCACACGTGTAGTGATGCTGGCTACCGGAAACTTGAAGGTTTCAAAGAACAGAAAACGCATGCGCACATTGCGCAGGTCGACATTGGTATCCACGGAATTCAGTTCCACCAGCAGGGTTGCATTTCCCTGTTCATCGAGTGTGCCGTCGAAATTGGCGAAACTGCTGGTTTCAATCTTCGAGCCATTCTTGATGGATTGAAAACGCAGGCTGGAGGCTTCTCTGTCCAGTTGCCAGCCACCGTCGAGCAGTCCGGATTGTGCTGTGGCCACCGTGGGTAACACGCTGCACAGAGATAGTGCCAGGACAGCCATGAGGTGCCGGAAGTCGGGTCTGTTTGCCTTGTGTGAAGGACAAGACCCAGCGTTTCGCAGTTGATGGAAGGCAGCCTGTACTCGTTTCACGTGTTTGTCATCCCTTGTATTTGCGTTCAGGCGACGGCCTGTGCAGATCAGTCGCTACTCCATGCTTGCGTAGTGCAGCCGTAGCGGCGGCTTTTACCTGACTGCGACCAGCTGCTAGACTTCAGCTTCGCGGGCCGGTACCGGCAGGCTTGCAAGCGTTGCATTTCATTGTTTCAACGTCGAGCAGATACAGCATCTTATGGAAATTCGGTATCAGATACTAGTAGCCATTATGGCAGGCTGCCTGATCGGTCTGGGTTCGGCATCACCTGCCGCTGAGGCATCCAACGACGCCGCGGAGATGAGCCTGTGGCAACAGGCCGTCAGCTCGGGTGAGCCTGAAGACCTGCAGGCGTTCCTTGATCGTTACCCGGACAGCGAGTTCGCCGCAGATGCCCGGGGCCTGCTGGCCACGCTGCTACCGGCTGACGCAGACACTCCAGTCAACGGCAAGGATGAGAAAACGGTAGAGTCGAATGATGCGCGTCAGGGGGCAACAACGCTGTCCTTCGAGCAGGCTGTCGAAGGCGATGTGCAGTCCGACAAGCCCAGGTCCATCAAGGAACTGGCCGAGGGCAATCCCCTGTTTTCGCCAGTCGAGGATCTACCCAGAGAGTACTGGGAGGCGGAAGTCTGCAGTAATTGCCACAACTGGGACAAGGCTGCCCTGTGTACTCAGGGAGAGTTCTATACCGCGCAGGAAGGGGACCGTTCAACGCGAATCCAGCACCCCTATGGTGGTTTTTTCAAGAAAGCCCTGGAACAGTGGGCGGCAGGCGGGTGTCAATAGACGCCGAGCCCCTGCGAAAAACTGCAGGAGCGTGAAGGTGCGGAGCGACGGTGCGGCGGCTACGGCAACCGAATCTCAGCTCAGTCTTCCCAAGTGACATCCTGACCGAACAGCGGTACGGTCGAGAGCGCCATCTTCGCCGAACCATCCTTTACCTGACTGGCGTGTGACAGATAGATCAAGGTCTGCCGTTCCTCATCGTAGATGCGGGTCACTTCCAGGGATTTCCAGACGAGGGACGTGCGCTTGGAGAAGACATTCTCGCCGCCTTCATCCATCTCGATATCGCCAATCACGATAGGGCCTGTCTGGCGGCAGGCGATCGAGGAATTGGACGGATCGCTGAATATTTCGCCATTTCGCACCCGGTCTATCAGGCCACGGTCGAAGTAGGAAATGTGGCAGGTGACGCCTTTCACCTTGGGGTCTTCCACCGCTTCTATCTTGATGTCACCGCCCATCCAGTCAACATTCACATCCCCCACCTCGTCAGCCTGAACCGATGCGCTGAAGCTCGCGCCTGCCAGCAACATGGCAGCCAGCAGTGGCTGTGAGAACAGGGTGGGGAACTTGTTGGTCAGGCGCATATTGACTCGCTGTCACGCAGATTGGATCGAGTTCGTAGCATAGCAACGATCATCCCCCGAGGCATGATCGTTGCGTCCTTACATAGCTGTGCTCGTGACTCCGCCGCTCGGTTGCAGGGATTCGATCACTTCCACGATGACCTCGCCGATCAATTGACAGTCGTCGATGGTGAAGGTCAGCGGAATGCGCATGTCCAGCAGGGTCGAGAGGATGGCTTCGGTTCTGGGCAGCTGAGGCATATCGGCGATATAGCGCCAGCTGTCATAGCGACTGGTATAGCCTTCGGGTTCTGCGCCACCGAACCACTTGAGTGCGACGCCTTGCTCGGCACAGCGTTTCACGACCTGTTGCATCTGCGCAGCATTCTGTCCGGGGAGCGAAAACTGGATGGAACTGGCAACGAATTCCTCCGCCTCGGGTCTTTCGGGTACGTGTATGAGGGAGCTCTTGCCCAGTGCTGCCTCCAGAATGCGATAACGCTCGTTCCAACGTTGGCACTGCTGGTCGAGCTGTGCCAGCTGTGGTCGCAGAATGGCGGCTCTCAGGTTGTCCATGCGCCCGCTGTAGTTGGGTGTTTCGTAGCGGATCTGGTCGAAGGTCTCGACCGGCGGGGCGGCCTGGTGGTGATCGAACAGCATGTAGGAGCCGCTGTGCATGATGGCGCGAGCCATGATATCGGCGTGACGCGTCGTCAGAAAGCCGCCTTCACCGGAATTGATGTGTTTGTAGGTCTGGGTGCTGAAGCAGGCAATATCGCCGAAGGTGCCGCTCTTGACGCCATTCCAGCTGGCGCCCATGGTGTGTGCGCAGTCTTCGATCAGGAACAGATCGTGGCGTCGGCAGATAGCCATGATGCGCTCCATGTCGGCAATGTGCCCGCGCATGTGAGAGAGCATGAAGAACCGTGCGCCGCTACTGGCAGCCTTGCTCTCCAGGTCATCCAGATCGATGCAGAAATCCTCAGCAACATCCACCAGGACAGGCTCGGCGCCGCTGTTGTGAATGGCTCCCGGAACCGGTGCCAGCGTAAAGGCATTGCACAGGACCTTGTCGCCACGTTGTACGCCCGCGGCCTTCATGGCGACATGCAGGGCATAGCCGCCAGAGGAGCAGGCCAGGCAAAAGGGCACACCCAGGTACTCGGCAAATTCCAGTTCCAGCAGATCGGTTTCGCCTTTCTCACCGGGTAGCGTGTTGTAACGGTGCAAGCGTCCCGATCGCATGATCTGCACGGCGGCGTCTATGCCGGCCTCCGGGATGGCTTCCTGCTGGGTAAATGATTTGTTGAACGTTTTCATTGGCCGCACCGCTAGTCGTGATGCTTCTGATCGTACACCGGAAAGTCCCATTCTCTTTCCGGGAAATACTTGCGCAATCGCCAGTCACAGGCGCGCGCGTGCCCTTCCATGCCTTCCACCCGGGAAATACGTGAGCCAACGGCACTGAACGCCAGATTGGCCTCTTCGCTGATCTCCTGATACGTGAGAATCTTCAGGAATTTCTGCACATTCAGGCCGCCGCTGTAGCGAGCCACGCGACGAGTCGGCAGGATGTGATTGGTACCGGAGCATTTGTCACCGTGCGTCACGGTGGCGCCCTCTCCAAGAAACAGTGAACCGTAGTTTCTGAGATGGTCACGCCACCAAGCCGTGTCCTCGGTGAGCACCTGCAAGTGCTCGGAGGCGTATTCGTCGCTGACGCGAACGCATTCTTCCCGGCTTTCACAGAAGATGATTTCACCGTGGACGTCCCAGGCAGCCTGCACCACGTCGCGGTTGGGCATGTCGGCTGCCACTTTGGGCAGCAGCTCGGCCACCTTTTCGCCAATGCGACGGCTGGTGGTGAACAGCCAGACAGGTGAATCGTAACCGTGCTCTGCCTGCGAGACGAGGTCCACGGCAATGGTCATCGGGTCGGCGCTGTCATCGGCAATGATGGCGGACTCGGTGGGGCCTGCGAAAACGTCGATACCCACCTCGCCGAACAACAGACGTTTGGCCTCGGCCACATAGCCATTGCCGGGTCCGACGAGAATGTCGGCTGGCACGCCCGTGAACAGTCCCCTGGCCATGGTGGCCACCGCGTGTACACCGCCCATCTGCAGAATGATGTCGGCGCCAGCCAGATCCATGGCGTAGACAATCGCCGGATGGATGTTGCCATCCTTCGGCGGAGAGCAGGCAACGATGGTCTCCACCCCGGCCACCTTGGCCGTGGCAATGCTCATCAGCGCAGAGGCCGCGTGGGAATAGCGGCCGCCGGGCACGTAGCAGCCGGCACAATTCACGGGAATGACTTTCTGGCCGAGTTTCACACCCGGTGCCGATTCGATCTCGAATTCGCTCAGGCTGGCACGCTGAGCCTGGGCGAAGGTCTTGATCTGCTCATGGGCAAAGCGGATATCCTGACGAGTCTGTTCGGGCACCCGGGCGATGAGTTCGGCGCGTTTGGCATCGCTGAGCAGGAAGTCTCCCTGCCAGTTATCGAATTGTGCCGCGTACTCACGTACCGCACTTTCTCCATCGGCCTCGATGCGCGCCAGCATGGTCTTGACGGTGTTCTGTATGCGCTCATCGTTGGCGGCAACGGGGGCATTCGATTTTTTCAAGTATTCCATGAATTCACCTGTTAGAAGAGTGTGTCGTGATCAGCATTGCGGCGACGGGGTGATGATTGCCGTATCAACCGATACCTGTGGTCCAATGCATTGCCATTGCCATTGCCATTGCCATTGCCATTGCCATTGCCATTGCCATTGCCAGTGCCATTGCCATTGCCAGTGCCATTGCCAGTGCCAGTGCCAGTGCCAGTGCCAGTGCCAGCGCCCGGCGATCCAGGCCTGATCCGGATAATAGAATCGGCCGGATCGTGTTGGCCAATGCCATTTATGGCGTGGTCGGTTACTTTTCGGTATAGGCTGTGCCGGGGCGACATCGCTAGCGCCGGCAATGCGGATATCTCACGGAAAAAAACGATGGAACTGAAGTGGCTGGATGACTACATTGCGCTGATCGATCTGGGCAGTTTCTCGAAGGCGGCCGAGGCCCGATTTGTCACACAACCCGCATTCAGTCGACGTATTCGCTCACTGGAGGATTGGCTGGGTGTCAGCCTTGTCGATCGCAAGCAGTATCCGACGGCCCTGACTCCTGCCGGTCAGGCGTTTGCCGAACAGGCGCGTCTGCTGTCGGGCCAGATTCTGGCCGTTCGCCACCAGATGCAGGATATCAGCGCCGCCCGCGCGCAACTGGTCATCATCTCCCAGCAGGCACTGGCTGTCTCGTTCTTCCCGTCCTGGATGCAGACGCTCGAAGCCCTGTCCGGTGGCGCCTTGCTCAAGGTGGAAACCGGACACCTGTCCGACAATATTCAATCCTTTCTGGCCGGCGAGGGCGATTTCCTGTTGTGCTATTGCTCGGCAGAGATCAGCGCACAGTTGCAGCGAGACGATGTGGAGAGCCTGCAAGTGGGCGTGGATCAATTCATCCCGGTATCGACGTGCAATGCACAGGGGCAGGCACGCTTTGGCGGCGATGGCCCACTGAAGCTGGTAGCGCACCCGGCAGAGAGCTTCTTTGGCCAGATTCTGCAGCGCGATTGTCTGCCCGGTCTTGACGCGGAGCGGACGGTTGAAGTTGCCTGCGAGAACGCCTTGTCGGAAGCACTCAAGGCGCTGGTGCTCGAAGGCTATGGCATGGCCTGGTTGCCTCGGAGTCTGGTTCGCCGGGAACTGGACAGCGAGGAGCTGCAGGTGCTGGGTGAGGACTTTCCCAAAGTGGATCTGGCGGTGAGCTTGTATCGCCTGCGCCAGCCCCGCAGTCAATCGGCCAGGCAGTTCTGGGAATATCTGCAGGACATGTACAACCAGAATCTGTCGACAAGCGGATAGGCCCTGCCCATCATGCCTAAAAGTAACTGATACCCAATAAATCAGCATTGGCAGCTGGCAGAAGGGTCTCTCTATACTGCGACACCAGCAGACAACAGGTCGCCCGAGGCCAAACACCATGCATGACTATCTGGACGTGCTGACGCGCGCCGTGAACGAATGGATGCCCGAAGATCGTCCGGCATCGCAGGCGCCACCCGCAGCAGAGCTTGAACGCGTACTGGATGTCAGCCTGACTGATGCAGGCGCTGATCAACAGAGCCTGGAAGACGCCATCAAGGCCTACCTGCATTACAACCCGGCGGTCTACAAGAGCGATTTCCACAAGCTGCTGTATTCAGGGCAGAACAAGCCGGCTCTGCTGGGAGACTGGATTACCAGCCTGAGCAATGCCACCATGCACACCTATCAGATGGGGCCTGTGGCCACGCTGATGGAGTTGGAGCTTATCCGACAGTGGAACGCGCTGGTGGGCTTCGATCGTGATGACAATCCCGCAGAGGGCGTCATGGTGGCCGGTGGTAGCCAGGCCAATCTGATCGGCATGATGCTGGCGCGCCACCACGCCTGTCCCGATTTCAAGACCAAGGGTGCCGGTGGCCGCACGCTGGTGGCCTATGTCTCCGATCAGGCGCATTACTCCGGCCAGAAGGCGGCGAATGTTCTGGGCATCGGCACCGATAATCTGGTGGCGGTGGCCTCCGATGAGGACGGTCGCATCTGTCCGGTAGCGTTGCAACAGGCGATCGACAGCAGTCTGGCCAGGGGGCATCTGCCGTTCTATATCGGTATAACGGCTGGCACCACAGTGACAGGCGCATTCGATCCGGTTGCCGCTTGCAGCGAGATTGCCCGACGACACGATATCTGGCTGCATATCGATGGTGCCTGGGGGGCTCCCGTTCTGTACTCGGAGCAGCACCGGCATCTACTGGCCGATAGTCACCTGGCCGATTCTTTTGCCTGGGATGCCCACAAACTGATGAATGTACCGATCACGGCGGCCGTGATTCTGGTGAAGCATGCCGGCGCCCTGAAATCCTGCTGTTCAGGCGGCGGTGGTGAATACCTGTTTCACGCCGATGAGAATGCGGACTACAACCTCGGTGAACGCTCGATCCAGTGTGGGCGGCGTGCCGATTCACTGAAAGTCTGGTTGAGCTGGAAGGCGGTCGGCAATCAGGGCTTTGCGGCGAAGATCGATTATCTGCAAGCCCTGAAGGCAAGCTGTGTTGACAAGATAAGACAGAGCGAGACGCTGGAAATGCTGGCGCCTGCCGCTTATGTGAACGTATTGTTTCGCTATCATCCCGAACACATGACGGACGAAGACGAGCTGCGCCGTCTTAACATCGCCATCTGCAAGACAATGATGAACGATGGCGGACCCTATGTGGACTATGCACAATACAAGGGGCGATACGGCATCCGCTTGATACTGGCCAATGAGGAAGTGGGTGAAGATCAGCTAATGTCTCTGCTGGTATTGTGTGAACAGACTGGGCGAGATATTGCCAACCGAATGAGATCGCTTGCCAACGATTGATTCGAGGCAGTTCCTGTTCAGGTTGTGGAGTCGTTTTGGTCACCTCTGTCACCGGCGGAAGGTGAAAAATGCCTGGAAAGTCGCGAGACGAGGTGTCTGATGAACATCGGCAACTTGTTCGTTGCCGCTGGGAATTCAGCCACGGGGGCGTCAGAAGTTATCGGGCTGGATATGTTCGATCCCGCTTCGCCGTTCAGGAATGCCAAAGAGAGCGTATCAGTTCAGGAAGGTCGAGCATCCGAAAGATGGCCAGGTCGTCTGTTGGCTGATAATGCAGCCAGGGTACGTGCCGAGTTGGCTGTTGATGTCGTGGATGATCTTGAACTTGTGCTGGGTCCGAGAAACAGGAAGGTATTCTGGGGCAGGAGAGCCAGATTGCCCAAGAATGCTGCTGCAAGATTCGAGAGAGGACTCGCTGAAGGTGCAGCAACACTGAAGCGCAAGCTTGCACACGGCGGCCAGGCCAGTCGCAGGGCCAGCCCGGCAATGTGTGAGAAGCTTCGCATGCTGGGATGGATTCGCTAGTGTACTGTTTCAGTCCTTCACATACTGCCGCCAGTTGTGCTCTTCGACAAAGCCCAGCACTTCCCGAATCTTGCGGTTGGAGAACAACGCTTCATGGCCGACCAGTTCACGCGTCACCGGTACGCCGGCGAAGTGTTCCGCTGCCAGTTCAGCCGCTGTCTCATTGGCCACATTGGTGTCATTACCGGCATTGAATACCTGATAGCCCAGGCCATCGGTCTTCAGGCAACGGTCCACGATCTGCCCCAGATCACGCGCGTCGATATAGCCGAAGAAGTTGCGGCGGCGTTGGCCGGGGTCTTGCAGAAAGTCTGGAAAGTTGTCGTAGTCCTGCGGCTCCATCACATTGCTGATTCGCAGCGCATAGATGTCTGCGCCTGAACGGCGCTGGAAGGACCGCGCAGTCTGCTCGTTCAGGACCTTCGACAGGCCATAGCTGTCCATGGGGTTGACGTCATAGTCTTCATCCAGCGGCAGGCAATGCGGATCTGCCCGGCCATCGGCAAAACAGATGCCATAGGTGGTTTCCGACGAGGCGATGATGATCTTGCGGATACCCATCTTCACAGCCGCTTCGATGACGTTGTAGGTGCCCATCGTGTTGACGCGAAACGTCTCGTTGTCCGGGTTGATCAGGATGCGCGGAACCGCGGCAAAGTGCACCACGGCATCGTAGCTCGGTACACCGGTGCCCGGCTCCAGCTCGCCGAAGTTGGCGTAGGCAGACAGGGCATTGAACATCTGCCCCGAATCGGTGATGTCCGCGATCAGGTTGTCCACGCCGGCTTGTTCGAGTGGGACCTTGTCGACGTTGACGACATGATGGCCGTTGTTCATCAGATAGGGAATGACATGGCGTCCGGCCTTGCCGGCACCGCCGGTAAAGAGAATTCGCATGGTCTTGTTGCTCACTTGTCTATGCGTGTAGGAGTCTGTCTGGCTGTGGCGCGCTGGACACCGATCAGCCAGAAGCTCAGCTTACCCTGTTGTACTAGGAAGGCGGTGACTCGGGCAAGGTTCACCGGGCAGGCTCGCCGCGTGCGCCCGGGCTGATTCCGGAGATCACGCGTTTCTGCAGAAGCAGACTTCATGAGACATGTCATCGGCGAAGTCGATAAATCGGCGATTGCCGTACAATCACGTCGTCCCCGCCTGTCTGCCCGGATTCACCATGGATGCCTTTCTGCTGAAGAAGATTCTCAGCAATGTTGTACATATCGTGCCCGGAGCCTTTGTGGCTCTATTGATCTGCGTGGCATTGCTGGGGCGATGGCCGCGTCTGGCGCGTTTCGGCATTCTGATGATCAGCCTGTCCCTGCTGGCGCTGTCCTCGCCGCCGGTCGCCAATACCATCGTGGGCTCGCTGGAGAATCAGTACCCGGTGGTGCAGGCCCTGCCCGAGGATACCGAACTGGTTCTGGTGCTCGGATTGGGTCATCACTGGACTGCCGACAGACCGCCCAACAGTGTGTTGATGGCGTCTGCCCTGTCACGACTGAGCGAGGCGGTGCGCCTGTGGAAAACACGGCCGGAGGCGGTCTTGATGACCAGCGGTGCGAAGTTTCGCAGCGAGATCTCGCATGCAGAAACCATGGGCACTATGGCCATGGCGCTGGGAATGGATGAGTCCCGCCTGGTTCTCTCGCCCGAGGCGCGCGACACGGATGATGAAATTGCCACGGCCCTGCGCTGGATGCAGCAGAACGGCTCGGCCACCGGACGTCTGGTGGTGGTCAGCAGCGCCATGCACTTGCCGCGAGCGGCAACACTGCTGAGCGATCAGCCGGTGCCCTACACCATGGCCCCGACTGATTTTCGGGTGCTCGATGCGCCCTGGTATCGCTTCAACTCCCTGCATCTGTCGGATGTGGACTGGGCGGTGCACGAATATGTCGGCATGCTGTGGTATCGGCTGGCATCGTGATTCAGGGACTACCTGATGGTGTGTCGTCGCTGCCGGTACTGGCGCTGGCCGATGATGTCGCCAAGGCCCTGTCCGCCGGCAATGTGCTGCTGCGCGCCGAACCAGGCGCCGGCAAGAGTACCGGTCTGCCACTGGCACTGCTGCTGAGCCAGATGCCCGGCGGCAGGATCATTCTGCTGGAGCCACGACGTCTGGCTGCGCGCTCGGTGGCAGAACGTCTGGCGTTTCATCTGGGCGAGAAGGTCGGGCAGCGTGTCGGCTTGCGGATGCGCGGTGATACTCGTGTGTCCGGACAGACGCAGCTGGAAGTGGTGACCGAAGGTGTGTTGACGCGCCTGTTGCAGGAAGACCCGTTGCTGGAAGGCGTGGGCCTGGTGATCTTCGATGAATTTCACGAGCGCAGCCTGCATGCCGATGTCGGTCTGGCACTGTGCCTGGAGGTACAGCAGGCCTTGCGCGACGATCTGCGATTGTTGCTGATGTCGGCAACCCTGCAGACCGATGACATCCAGACCCACCTGGGGGCTGCCAGACAGTTCCATTGCTCGGTACGCCAGCACCCGGTCGACATCATCTGGGTGGGTGAGAAAAATGATCCTCTGCCGCAACGCATCGTCAGCACGGTGCTGCGGGCGCTGACAGAACAGGAGGGGGATATCCTGGTGTTTCTGCCCGGTGTGGCGGAGATCAATCGCTCGGCGAGCCTGTTGCAGAATCGACTCGACGAGGGCCAGATATTGCATCGTCTCCACAGTGGCGTGGGTGCAGCCGAACAGCGCGAGGCCACCCGGGCTGCGACACCCGGGATCCGGCGCGTGATCCTGGCGACCAGTCTGGCGGAGACCTCCATCACCATCGATGGTGTGCGCGTGGTCGTTGACTCGGGTCTGGAGCGGCGTGGGCGGATGGACAGCAGCACGGGCGCTCAGCGTCTGGAGACCGTCATGGCCAGCCAGGCCAGTGCCACGCAGCGCGCCGGACGCGCGGGTCGGACCGCGGCGGGCTGCTGCTACCGCCTGTGGAACGAGGAAGGGCACGCGCGACGGGCGCAGCACTGGCAGCCGGAAATTCTGCGTGCCGATCTGGCGCCTCTGTTGCTGGAACTGGGTCTGTGGGGTGCGTCAGCCGACAATGACCTGCCCTGGCTGGAACCGCCACCGCCGGCAAGCCTGGCCCGTGCCGAGGATCTGCTGGTCAGACTGGGCTTGTGGGACAAGGGCCAACTGACGGCCCACGGTCGAGCTGCCGCCGCCTTGCCACTGCATCCGCGTCTGGCACATATGCTGTTATGGGCAGCGTCCAACGGTGAGCTCGAACAGGCGTCACGTCTGGCGGTCTGGCTCGAAGAACAACCACGCGGTGCGACTGGTGTGGATCTGGAGCCCCTATTGAAGCTCAAACTGTCTGCACCCCTGCAGCGGCGAGTCGCCCAGCTGGCGCGTCTGGTCACGCCGGAAGCCGGTCCGGCAAGCTCATCAGCTCCTTCACCGGCGGTGCTGCTTGCACAGGCCTATCCCGACTGGATAGCCCAGCGTCGCCCCGGGGAGCCCGGCAGATTCCTGCTGGCCTGTGGGGCCGGCGCCATCATCGACGCCCAGGACCCACTGGCCCACAGTCCCTGGCTGGTGGTGGCTCAATTGGGCGGCGCTGGTAACCAGGCCCGGGTGTTCAAGGCCCTGTCGCTGGACATGGATGAACTGCAGCAGCATTCTCCGGAACTGTTTACCTCGATATCACACCTGGACTGGGATGATCGCCAGCAGCGGGTGCTGGCCGAGCGGCGGCTCATGCTGGGCAGCCTGTTGGTCGACTCCCGGCCCATGAGCAATATCAGCCCCGCTGACCGGGCATCGGCTCTGTTAGGGGGAATTCGCTCACAGGGTATCGCCTGTCTGCCGTGGACGGACGATTGCCGTGAATGGCAGGCTCGCGTGCTGCGCATGCGCGACCTCGCACCCGAGGGGCGGGTGGGTGAATTCCCGGCCGTGGATGATGAGTCATTGATGCAGACTCTAGAGGGCTGGTTGCTGCCCTGGTTGAACGGTCTGGGCAGCATGAAGGCGCTGCGCCAGCTGGATCTGCACAAGATTCTGAACAGCCTATTGGACTACCCTCAGCAAGTCATGATGGATGAATGGCTGCCCCGGCGTTACACCGTGCCCAGTGGCTCGAAGATCAGTCTGAGCTATGTGCAGCCGGGCAACCCGGTGTTGTCGGTCCGCTTGCAGGAGATGCTCGGCTGCGCCGAGAACCCGGCAGTTGCCAAGGGGCGGGTACCGCTGAAGGTCGAACTGTTGTCTCCGGCCAGACGCCCGGTACAGGTCACCGAGGATCTGGCCAACTTCTGGACCAACAGCTACCCGGAAGTGAAGAAGGAGATGGCGGGCCGCTATCCGAAACATGTCTGGCCGGACGATCCACTGGCCGCCAAACCGACCACCCACGCCAAGCGTCGCAAGTAGAGAGAACCGTATGGCGCGGTTCTACAGTGGGAAGAAAACACTGATGGCCAGCAGTGCCACCACGCCCACCACGATATTCATGGGAATGCCGACCTTGAGAAAATCGCTGAAGCGATAGTTGCCGGCACCGTACACCAGGGTATTGGTCTGGTAACCGATAGGGGTGGCAAAGCTGGCACTGGCGCCGATCATGATGGCAACTACCAGGCTGCGGGCATCCACACCCGCCTGTTCCGCCAGGCCGATGGCAATGGGCGTCAGTACCACGGCAACGGCATTGTTGGTGACCAGCTCGGTCAGTATCGATGCCATGACATAGATCAGCACCAGAGTGGCAAACGGCGGCAGGGTGGACAGCATCGGCGCCACGGCATTGACAATCAGGTCTACCGCGCCGGTGTTCTGCAGCCCCAGTCCGACCACCAGCATGGCGCAGATGAGAACCAGCACGGACAGGTCCATCGAGGCCCAGGCTTCATCGTTGTCGATGCAACGCATCAGCAGCAACACGGCCACCGCCAGCATGGCCAGCACACTGATACTCATGACATTGAAGGCCGCAAGAATCACAACGGCCATCAGGATGAAAAAGGCGGCCGGTGCATGGTGACGCCTGAAGGCGCGTTCGTTGGAGCGGGAGATGGACGCCAGATCACCTTTCAACGCCAGAGAATCGAAGCCCTCGGGTGGGCCTTCCATCAGCAGTCGATCAGCGGCCTGCAGGCGAATCGTGGACAGGTCTGGCCCGGCCGCCTCGCCGTGACGGTAGACCCCCAGCACGCGCAGTCCGTGACGACGGCCGAGCGCCAGGTTCACGATACGTTCACCGCGGGCCGAACGCAGAGGCGTCACGATGGCTTCGGCGATGACAGGCTTTTCAGCGGACTCATTGTCCTGGGTATGTCGCATGCCGACTCTGAGTCCTGTCTTCTCGCGCAGTGTCAGCAGCTCTGAGGTCGGGGCGCTGAGGACAATTCGATCTCCGGCGCGCACCTGATGGTCACTGAATTGGGTGTGCATGAGCAGGCCGGCACCGCGGATTCCCTTGAGTCGTATGCCGGGTCTGCGCAGATCAGAAAGTTGCGAGACGCTCTTGCCGAGGTCGGGGTAGTTTTCCAGAAAGGTCACTTCCGAGAGGAATTCGGATTCACTGATGATCGACCCTTTCTTTCCGGCCGGTCTGTCCGGTAACAGATAAGGGCCCAGCAGCAACAGCATCAGACCGCCGGCGATGGCCACCGAGATGCCCACCGGGGCTATCTCGAACAGGGTGAAGGGGGTCATGCCTGCCTCTCTGACCACACCGTCCACCAGCAGATTGGTGGAGGTACCGATCAGGGTACAGGTACCACCGAGAACCGCGGCATAGGACAGGGGGATCAGAAGCCGTGTCGAGGCCATGTCCATGGACTGCGCCAGACGGATGACCACCGGAATGAGGATCAGCACGATCGGGGTGTTGTTGATGAACGCCGAGCTCGCCATGGTCAACAGCAGAAACAGACCGATGGTGGGCAAGGGGCGGCGGCGGGCGTGGTGAATGAACACGGTGGCCAGTGCATCGAGCAATCCGGTACGCACCAGTGCGCCGGAGATGACGAACATGGCGGCAATAGTGATGGGCGCAGGGTTCGAGAAGACGCTCAACACATCATCGGTCGAGACAAAGCCCAGCAGCACGAAGACGGCCGCTGCGGCCATGGCCGTCACCTCGGCAGGATAGCGCTCCACGAAGAAGGCGACCAGGAGGACCATCAGCAACAGCAGCGCGATGACGGCCTGATGAGCGACTATCCAGCTATTGAGAAATGTGATGGGGTCCAGATTCGGCATGACCAGTCGAGGCACATTCGCCGGGGTGGCGAAAACGGCCAATGCTGCGCGGAAGGCGACAGAATCGCAAGCGAAAATTGCAGCTGGACGGTCGAAAATCTCGTCTGCCAGCGGTAGTCCCGGAACGATGGCACAGCTGCCTGACAGGCTCTCACGCTGGTACAGGTTCGCGATGGTCTGTTATGGTTGTCGGGCATGCCGTTGTGCCAGGGGCCGAGCATGTCACGGATGTAACTGTTAACCAGAAGGCCATCCGAGCCGGACCAGATCACTACAAGGGTTGTACTCAATGGAAGACGGCTTGTTCGCCTACATTCTGCGTTACAGCAAGCGGCAGCAGATCATTCTGGTTTTGATGACCGCCTTGTCGTTCCCCTTCTACTACCTGAGCCTCGATCTTCCCAAGACGATCATCAACGATGCCATCAGCGGCACCGACTTTCCGGTCGACATCGTTCTGGATATCGCCGGTTTCTCGATCGATTTCGGGTCCCTTGAGCAGGTGCCGTATCTGCTGTTTCTGTGCTTTCTCTTTCTCTTTCTGGTGCTGATCAACAGCGGCTTCAAGCTGGTCATCAATATCTACCGCGGAACCCTTGGCGAGCGCATGCTCAGGCGCATGCGCCTGCAGCTGATCGAACGCATCATGCGCTTTCCATTGGCCAGGTTTCGCAGTACCAGTCAGGGCGAGCTGGTATCGATGGTCAATCAGGAAACCGAACCTCTGGGCGGGTTCATCGGTGAGGCCTTTTCCCTGCCCTTGTATCAGGGGGGCATGTTGCTGACCATCCTGGTCTTCATGTTCGTGCAGGACTGGAAGCTCGGGCTGGCTGCCATTGCTCTGTATCCATTGCAAGCCTGGCTGATTCCCAAGTTGCAGAAGAAGGTGAATCTGCTGAATCGGCAGCGCACCGTGCGGCTGCGCAATCTGGCGGAGAACCTGGGCGAAGTGGTTGCCGGTATCAATGAGATTCACATCAACGATAACAGCAGCTTCTACAAGGATCACTTCTCCAAGCTGCTGGGGGGAATCTTCAATATCCGGGTGAAGATCTACCGGATGAAGTTCTTCATCAAGTTCCTCAACAACTCCATTGCCCAGTTGACGCCGTTTCTGTTCTTTCTCATCGGCGGTCTGCTGGTCATCCGTGGGGACATGACCATCGGCGCGCTGGTCGCAGCCGTTGCCGCCTACAAGGATCTGTCACCGCCCTGGAAGGAGTTGCTGGCCTGGTACCAGGCACAGGCCGATGCCCGCATGCGATACACGATTCTCACCGAACAGTTTGCCATCGATGAAGAGACGGTACCGGGCGATGATTCGTTTGGCCCACAATGGCTGGACGAACTGAAGGGGCTGCCGGTTGCTGCGAGCAATGTCAGTCTGAAGCGCCACGATGGCATCCAGGAAGTCAACAATGTCTCCCTGGCCATGAATGGGGGCGACTGGATCAGTCTGGTCGGAACCGGCAACAGCGGCAAGAACGCACTGGCTCAGATGTTTGCCAGACTGGCGAATCCCTCCAGCGGCAAGATACTGATCGCTGATCAGGATGTCTCGCGGATTCCCAGGGTAACCACGGGTCGTGCGGTCAGTTACGTCGGCCACGATTCCTACCTGTTCTCCGGATCGATCAGAGACAACGTGCTGCTCGGCCTGAAATATCAGCCGCAGGACGGTGTGATCGAGGGCATGACGATCGATGAAGACATCTGTTTCAAGAACTGGCAGGAGGAGGCTCGACTGTCGGGCAACAGCGATGTGCCGATCAACGCCGACTGGGTGGATCACCGCAGTGCCGGTGTCGACAGCGCCGAGCTGCTCACACAGCGTCTGGATGACATTCTGCAGACGGTCGAAGTGGAGGATGATCTGGTTCGCTACGCACTGGCGCGCACCATCGAGCCCTCCGATTTTCCCGAACTGACAGTCAGAATCATCGAGGCGAGAAATCTGTTCAAGGAGCGAGTGCAGAACGACGGCCTGGAATCGCTCGTCGAGTTTCTCGACCCCGACCAGTACAACGACAGTGCATCCCTGGCCGACAATATTCTGTTCGGTGCATCCTGCGATGAGCGTTTTTCAGCCGAAGGGCTGGCCGAACACCCCGTGCTGCGCTCATTGCTGGATGAGTACGATCTTACCCGGACGCTGGACGATGCGGCAATCAAGGCGGCAACCACGATTGTCGAGCTGTTCTCGGATCTGCCGCCGGGCCACGAGTTCTTCGACCGTTACAGCTTCATCGAAGCCGAAGACCTGCCCAGACTGAAGCGTGTACTGGGCGTGATGGAGAAGAAGGGTAGTCTGGACAGTCTGTCGATCGATGACCGGAAACTGTTGCGCTCCCTGCCGTACAACCTGATCCCCGGGCGTCATCGACTGGGCATTCTCGAGGAACAGGACAAGGAGAAGATTCTGTCACTGAGGCAGCGATTTGCCACGGAGCTGGACGAACAGTCGCGCGGACAGATCCAGTTCTTTTCGCCGGATGAATACAACGCCAACACGCCTCTGGTCGAGAACATCATCTTCGGCCGTGTGGTCTTCGGTCGCCTGGGCGCTGAAAACAAGGTCTATCAGCTTATCGTGAAGGTGCTGAGAAGCCTGAACCTGGTTTCGCCGATACTCGATATCGGGCTGGCGGCACCCGCCGGTCTCGCTGGCGGTCTGCTGCCGGTATCGCAGCGCCAGAAGCTGTTGCTGGCCAAGGCCTTGTTGAAGCAGCCGCGCGTGCTTATCGTCAATGAAGGCCTGGGAGGTCTGGACAGTGATGAGATCGAACGGATTCTGGTGAACATCAAGAAGCAGTTTCCGTCGCTGAGCCTGTTCTGGGTCGACAATCAGGCACGTTTTCTGCCCCTGTTTGATCGAGTGGCCTATCTGAAGTCCGGCAAGATCGTCAAGATCGAGGAGGTCGCAGCGCCGGCTGATGAGGAGGAGGAGGACAACGCCAGCGAGTCGGAATTGCCGGTTTCACGCGAGCCCTTCACCATTGATGAAGGCAGGCGACTGGCCTTGCTCAAGGGTATACCCCTGTTCCGCCTGATGGATGATCCGCACCTGCTGATCCTGGCCAACAGCTGTGAGTCCATGAGCTTTTCCCGGGGAGAGTCGCTGTTTCAGCAGGGGGATGAAGCCGACTGCCTGTATGTCATCGTGGAGGGCAGGGCGAGAGTTCTGATATCCAATGGCAGTGCGCAGAGAGAGGTACAGGAGTGCGGTGACGACGAGGTGATCGGCGAGCTTGCCATGCTCTCCGATGAGCCCCGAACCGCCACGGTCGAGGCCGTCACCGACCTGGGAGTTCTGCGACTGAACAAGGATGTCTTCATGGACATGTTGCAGTCGGACAGCGCAATGGGGTATCAGATCCTGCAGGTCGTCGCGCAGCGACTGGCCAGTACGAACCGTGAGCTATCCAGCGTACTCACGTCGTGACCGATTTTTCAGGTACAGCCAAAGACGAATTGCCCGCGGGTGGCGAGTCGATAACAGTAGAGCATGACCATGAGTATTGATGACGAATACGAACTTCTCAGGAGTATCGAACTTTTCGAGAGTCTGGACCCCATTCAGCTGAAGCGACTGATCTTCGTCAGCCAGCGCTACCAGCTCAAGGCAGGTGAGTATCTGTTTCATCAGGGCGACAATTCGGACAATGTGTTCGCCATCGTGCACGGTGAGTGCTCGGTGCTTGTGGATTCCAACCGTGGTGAGATTCCCATTGCCCTGCAAGGCAGTGGTGAACTGGTCGGCGAAATGGCCGTGATAACCGGTGAACCTCGCAACGCATCCATCCGCGCTACCACTGATTGCGAAGTGATCGGGTTCGAAAGTGAATTGTTCATCAGTACGGTCATCAATGATCCCCAGACCGCGCTGTCCATGATGAGACTGCTATCGGCACGACTGGTCAACCTGCGCAATCAGGTGGAGGCGCTCTCCAGTGACCGGATCAAATCCTGATCGAACAGCTGCCCGTGTTCACGGACGGCGCCTGCGTGCTTCGTAGATCTTCACCGGCTTGCTGCGCCCTCTGAGTATTTCGCTGCCTTTGCGCGTGAACCTGAAGGCCTGCCGGTCGCACAACAGCCGTGTTCTGGCTGAAATCAGGTTGCTGGCCTGATACTGCTTGCCCAGTTCCTGCAACCTGGCGGCTATGTTCACCTCATCCCCGTAGACGGTATAGCTCAGCCGGTCTGCCGTACCGATGAATCCGCCAACGATGGTGCCGGTGTTGATACCCGCGCGGACCGACAAGCGGATGCCGCCGGCAAACTCGTGATCCTGCAACAGCTCCTGAATCTCGATGGCAGCCCTGACTGCGTGGGTGGCATGCTCAAGATCACGCGTGGGCAGGTTGAAACTGGCCAGTATGGCATCGCCCTGAAACTGGTTGATGACCCCCTGATTGCGTTCGATGGGTTCCGCAATGAGCGTGAAGAATTCGTTCAGCGTCGTGATCAGTTCTTCAGGCGGCAGGCGCTCCGCCAGGCTGGTGAAGGAGGCGAGATCGACAAAGAGTATGCTGGCCTCCCGACTTTCCGTCTGTGCATCGATCAGCGGACCGCTGGTGTTCGTGATCTGTTCTGCCACTTCATGTGGCACGAACAGCGACAGATTCTCGGCTGTTCGGCCTTCCACGATGGCCTGAATCAGCAGGCGCCGTCCCCGTGCCACTGCCAGCGTCATGATGATGGTCACCACGAGAATCGAGATGATCTTGTCCAGTTCGCCACCTATCAGCACCTGATTGGACGTCAGATAGACCACGTAGTCTCGGGTCACGACCGAGTGGGATGGCTCGCTCAGGACGGCCAGCGCGACCAGTATCGACCAGCCACAGGCGGCAACGATGCCTGATAACAATACAAAGCCGGGTTCGAATCGCAGTGCGCGCAGGGCAATGAAGATGAAGACATACAGCAGCGTCGGTGACTTGAGATAGAACGCGGGAGGTTGCTCGTACTGCAGATGAAACGACCAGATCAGTCCCATCAGCAAGGCCATGTCAACCAGTACCGAGATGACCAGAAGGGGGTAGCTCAAGCGGACCTTGTAGGTCAGAAACAGGCGCAGGCAGGCGAACAGGCACCAGATGCTCAGAAAAATCGGTACCGGTTCGAATTGTCCATCCTCCGGTAGCGTATTGGGTGCGGCGGCATACAGCATGGCAAACACCAGCAGAATCGACAGCTGTATCCAGCTGATCAGGCGCTCGCTGCCATGTTGCTGCTCCTCGATCGCCGTGCGCAGGGATTCGGGGAGTGCTGCGTATTCCTTGCCGCTGAAAAACCAGTCCTGTTTTGACCGGAAGGCGTCCAGCAAGCTGCGGGCGGCCGATCTGTATGAGTTATCTGACAAGTCTGGTATCCCTGTTACAGCCTGATTCGTCTTGCGGCACCGCATTGGCCGAACGCATCGGTACGAACCTCAGCATGACATCGTCCGGGTGTCTCGGACATGTTCAGTCAGGACTCGATGGGGTTGCCGGCAGCACGCCTTGCCGGTGTTTCATGTGAGCTCACTTGCAACTTGTATTCCTTCGCAGCCGACCAGAATCCGCCTTCGTCGCCATCGATGAAATGCAGATGCTGACTGGACTCGAGATCGAACAGCAGGCAGGTCATCAAGGCCTTCTCGGTTTCGAAGATGCCGAAATCGATCTGTCCTGCCGCGTGCATCCTGTCCAGCAACTGACGGATGCCTGCAACCTGTTCCACGGTGCAATCGAGCACCATTCGCAGCACATCATCGAACTTGCAGAAGTCACTGTTGGTACGAATCTCCTCGCGATACACCGATGGATTGTAGTGCCCACCTTGACGGTCGAACAGTTCCATCATCCACTGCAGAAAACTCTCCAGATACAGCTGAGCGAGCCGCCGTGCAAAGGAGCTGCCCGCGCGCGTGGCCCTGGCCTCGGCTGCCAGGCCTTTGGGAGGCCAGCGAAAACGCAGAGATGCGCTGCTGACCGGGCTTGCCTGATTCAATTCCGTGCCGATGTGTCGGGCCAGATTCTCCAGAAACTCCGAGGTGATGGCCTGCCGTTGCCGGAAGTCATCTGCCTGGGACTTCACCAGCAAGCACACGATCCGACCCTTCTGCGAGTGCAAAGGTTCCCAGCGACATGACAGTCCGCTCAGGTCGGGCAGACCCGGCAGGGAGTAGTCGCGGATCACGTAGTGACTGGCTGTCTCCTCGTTCTTCACCAGTTCGTCTGCCAGCTCGACACCGCCACCGCCGAACAGTGCCAGAGAATTGCCTGGCGAGACTTCATGGCGTGCAACCAGCACATCCCTGCCACGCTGACGGACGTCACGGACGGGAACAAAGGCGATCCGCAGGTCCAGCTGGAAGTCATCCCGGGCAAGCGTGCGGGTGCGGACCAGGGCGGCCTCCACCTCTTCACGGTGCACGGCATCGAGCAGCAGACTGGCACCGTCACCACCGAACACGAACGGCCAATCCCCCGAGCCCGTGGCATTGCGTACGGCGCAGATGACGGCGCCACCGATCATGTTGACATCCTTGTAGCGCCCTTCGGCGACCGCGCGCGTGGAACTGCGTATGTCTGCGATGACGATGAGCCAGTCGTCGGGTGCCGGGAAGAAATTCTTTTCATCCACGACGCCACGGAAATGCGAGGTCTTGGGAATGCTGCTGAAAAAGCCGGTCTTCACGGCTGCCCTGCATCACGGTTGCGCGAATTGACGGATGCGTGATCGCCACAGTCGCTGCGCGGGGAGGTGCCAGATGTCATGGTCAACGGACTCCTGTAGTGAGACCTCATTGCTGCCGATAGACAAGCGTGCGCAGTGCCGAAACAGGACGGCAGGACAGCCGGCAGCTGCTGTGGACATGATGAAGTACAACGAGGGTGAGTGGTCATTTTTCTGTCAGCTGTACGTCGGGAACCTGATGAACGGATCGGTCCTGTGCCGCTGCAGGCCGTGGCTGCGAGGTGTCTGCAGCGCTCTGCCAGCGACAGATGCGAGGTGTTGACCAGGGCGTCGTCATTTCAGGATCTTGCGATAAATCAGTGACATGGGAAAGCCATACTCGAACCGAGACAAGTCTTGTTGATAACGATCAACGATAAATAGTGCCGAATCGCCTAGACTGGCGTCCGGCACGAAGCGGGTCGGATTCTGTCTATACTATGCGCTTCAGAAAACTCTCCATTGGCCAGTGATCGAGGATCTCAAAGATATGTCCGAAAAAACGCAGAAAATAATCTATACCTGCACCGATGAAGCTCCTCTCCTGGCGACGGCCTCCTTGCTCCCGATCATACGAACCTTCACCTCGGCTGCGGGTATCGAAGTGGAAGTCAGTGACATATCCGTTGCAGCACGGGTTCTGGCCGAATTCCCCGAATGCCTGACGGAAGAACAACGGGTTCCCGACAATCTGGCCGAACTGGGTCGTCTCACGCAGGACCCGAACACGAATATCATCAAACTGCCCAATATCAGCGCCTCGGTACAACAGCTCAAGGCGTGCATCAGTGAATTGCAGGGCAAGGGTTATGCGATTCCCGATTTTCCGGATGATCCGCAAACCGACGAAGAGCAGGAACTGCGTCGTCGCTACGGCAAGGTGCTGGGAAGTGCCGTGAACCCGGTGCTGCGAGAAGGCAACTCCGATCGCCGCGCCCCCAATGCCGTGAAGAACTACGCCAGAAAGCATCCGCATTCCATGGGCGAGTGGAAACAGTGGTCGCGCACGCATGTATCGCATATGCATGGCGGAGATTTCTACGATGGCGAGCAGTCCATCACGCTGGACAAGGCGCGCACCATCAAGATGGAACTGGTGACCGACAGCGGCAAGACCGAAGTGCTCAAGCCCGAACTGCCTTTGCAGGAGAGCGAAGTCATCGACCTGATGTTCATGAGCAAGAAGGCGCTCTGCGAATTCTACGAGCGAGAAATGGAAGATTGCCGAGAGGCGGGAATCCTGTTCTCACTGCACGTGAAAGCCACCATGATGAAAGTATCGCACCCCATCGTCTTCGGGCATGCGGTCAAGATCTATTACAAGGATGCTTTCGACAAGCACGGTGATTTCTTCGACGAGCTCGGCATCAACGTCAATAACGGCATGGCGACCCTGTACGAGAAGATTGCCGAACTGCCGGCATCCAAGCGCGAGGAAATCGAACGCGATCTGCACGCCTGTCAGGTGCATCGGCCTCGTCTGGCCATGGTCGATTCCAGCAAGGGCATCACCAATTTCCATTCGCCCAGCGATGTCATCGTCGATGCCTCCATGCCAGCGATGATTCGTTCCGGTGGTCAGATGTGGGGCGGGGACGGCAAACTCTATGACTGCAAGGCCGTCATGCCTGAATCCACCTTTGCGCGCATCTATCAGGAAATGATCAATTTCTGCAAATGGCATGGCAATTTCGATCCCACCACTATGGGAACCGTGCCCAATGTCGGCCTGATGGCGCAGAAAGCAGAGGAGTACGGCTCTCACGACAAGACCTTCGAAGCCTCGGAAGCCGGTCTGGCCCGCATCACCGATGTGGACACCGGTGAAGTGTTGCTGGAGCAACGCGTCGAGGAAGGCGATATCTGGCGCATGTGTCAGACCAAGGATGCGCCCATTCGTGATTGGGTCAAGCTTGCAGTAAGGCGTGCGCGTGAATCCAATATCCCTGCAGTTTTCTGGCTCGACCCCTACCGTCCGCATGAAAACGAACTGATCAAGAAGGTGGAAACCTATCTGAAGGATCATGACACCGAAGGCCTGGATATCCAGATCATGTCGCAGGTGCGTGCCATGCGCTACACCCTGGAAAGGGTTGCGCGCGGACTCGATACCATCTCCGTGACAGGTAACATCCTGCGAGACTACCTGACCGATCTGTTCCCGATTCTCGAGCTGGGAACCAGCGCCAAGATGCTGTCGGTCGTGCCATTGATGGCCGGTGGCGGTCTGTTCGAGACCGGTGCCGGAGGTTCGGCGCCCAAGCATGTTCAGCAGCTGGTGGAAGAGAACCATCTGCGCTGGGACTCCCTGGGTGAATTTCTGGCGCTGGCCGTGTCCGTCGAGGAGCTGAGCCACAAGTACGACAATGGCAAGGCCGCCATTCTGGCAACGACACTCGATGCGGCCACTGGCCGACTGCTGGAGAATGACAAGTCGCCTTCACGCAAGGCCGGTGAGCTGGATAATCGTGGCAGCCATTTCTACCTCAGTCTGTACTGGGCAGAAGAGCTGGCCAGGCAGACTGACGATGCCGAGCTGGCTGCGCAGTTCGAACCCCTGTTCAAGCAACTCAGTGAAAAGGAAGAGGCCATTGTCGAAGAGTTGACTGTCGTTCAGGGCAAGCCTGCGGATATCGGCGGTTATTACGCCGTCGATCCGGCTGCCTGCGAGAAGGTCATGCGTCCAAGTGCGACTTTCAACGCCATCATCGACAACGCTGGCGCGTAAGAAGCCATGTTGTCCTGATTGTCCGGGATAGTGCCCGGCGCCGGCCGGACCGCCTTGTGCGGTTTCGGTCGGCGCTGTGTTATTTCATCGGTGTGGCAAAGATGCTGTCGCTGGATACCCGATGTGGTCGTTCAGTCTGCATCATCCGTCAGGCTGACATTGTTCATTCTGGCAAGATTCACTTGCATGCTCATCAGATCGGGGCGTGAATAGTGGCCCACCACGTCGGAGTAGAATTTGCCACGCACGATACTGGACAGATCCAGTTCCGCGTACAGAATGGTCTCGCCATCATGGTCTGGCCCGGCGAGCAACTTGCCGAAAGGATCGACAATACAGCTCCCCCCACGGCTGATGACGAAGTCGGGAGCGTCTGACGGAAAATTTCCGTAATCGTCAGGGAAATCGGCACGCCGGGTAAACTGGTTGGCCGAGAGTACATAGCATCGCCCTTCCATGGCAATGTGTTGCATCGTGGCAGTCCAGCCGGGCTCGTCATCTGCAGTGGGTGCGCAGTACAACTGCACCCCTTGCTGGTACATGTGCATGCGCAGCAAGGGCATGTAGTTTTCCCAGCAGATCACCGATCCGAGTTTGCCCAGAGGCGTGTCCACGGCGGCCAGTGTCGAACCATCTCCCCGCGCCCAGACCAGTCGCTCCGCCACGGTGGGCATGATCTTGCGGTGTTTCCCGAGAAAGCGACCATCGGGGCCGAGCATCACCGAGGTGCAGTACAGCGCAGATTGTACGCGTTCGATCACGCCAACGACCAGATGCAGTCCGGCGTTTCTGGCAATTGCCGACAGGCGTCTGTGGCCGTGCTCATCGAGTTCGATTGCCGAGCGCCAGTATCGTTCGTAGTCGGCGGCAGCGACGTCCTCACGAATGGCCGCTGAATGACCGCCCCAGTCCAGGCTCGATGGATAACCCGATACGAAGGCTTCGGGGAATACTGCCAGCTGAGCGCCGTTGTCCGCAGCCTCTCGGGACAGTGCCTCGAGTTTGTCCAGCGAACCCTCTGCATCGAAGCAGACCGAGGCTGCCTGCACGACAGCTGCCGTGAATGTCTCGCTGTTCACGAATCTTCCTTGCTCTTCCAGGCGCCCAGAAGTCGCGGTAGATCCCCGAAGTAGCCGATCAGACCGAATACCAACGCCGTGACCAGTGCAAACACGATGGCCACCGCTGTCATCGCCGGCGTATAGCCATAGCGCAGACTGTTGAAGATCTTGATGGGCAGAGTCTCCACGGTGAAGCCTGCCACCATATAGGCAATGATGTATTCGTTCAGGCTCAGCACGAAGGCAAAGGCGGCGCCTGAAATCGCATAAGGGATGACCTGCGGCAGAATGATGGTGCGCAGTCGAGCACCGGCATCGGCACCCAGGGTCTCGGCCGCTTCCAGATCTTCCTTGTTCACGGCTTCAAGCCCCAGACTGATGGTGACCAGTGGCAAGGTGATCAGAAAGACGCCGTGAGAGATGACCACGCTATAGAAGGATCCGTAGCCCCCCACGGCTATCCAGAAACTCAACAGGCCCAAAGCCGTGATGACCGGAGGCAGCACGAAGGGAGCCACACCAAAGGCGTGAAAGATCCGCAACCACACCGTGCGCCTGCGCCACAGGCCGTAGGCCAAAGGTGCCGCCATGGAGGTGGCCAGCAAGGAGGCCAGAGCTGCGATCAGCAGACTGTTGCTGATGGCATTGACCCAGGCCGCATCATTCCACAGCTCCAGATACCAGCGCAGGGAGAACCCCTGAGGCGGGAATGCAAGGCGCTTCTCGGCGTTGACCGAGACACCCAGCAGGATGATGATCGGCGAGGCCATGAACAGACCGATGGCCCCCAGAAAGAGTCTGTTGAGCAGGCGACTCATGCTTCCTCACTCCGCGCATCGTCGTGGGCGTCATCCTGATCGTGAGGGGCTGTTCGCCCCAGCCACCCGACGCAGACGACAAGGCTCAGGCTGACGCCCAGCAGAAATATCGACATGGCAGCGGCAAACGGCAGATTGGACTGGAACAGGGCCTGATCTGCTATCAGTACCGGCAAGGTCCACTGTTGTGGTTTGCCGAGCAGTTGCGGAATCAGATAGGCCCCCAGCGTGAAGACGAACACCATGATGAATGCGGCCACCAGGGCCTTGGCGATATTGGGCAGAACCACGTTCATGAAGGCGCGCCGAGGTGAGGCACCGAGCATGCGCGCAGCTTCGTGCAGGGTAGGGTCGAGCCGTGAAAGCTGTGGAAACAGGACCAGAACGGCATACGGAAAACCGAGATAGCACAGTCCGGTCAGCACCGCTCCCAGGCCCGGTGAGAGCTTCGGTGCCCGGTTCTCGATCCCCAGCCACACCAGGATATTGCCGATGCCCGTGGAGCGCGACAGCAGCAAGGACCAGGAAAAGCCGATGATCACTTCCGACAGCGACAGGATCGACAGCAGGGCAACCAGCCAGAACACGCGGCTGTGATGGCGCATGCGGCTCAGCGACCAGGTAAAGGGCACCGCCAGTGCCAGGCAAATCACGGAGGCAGAGGCGGCTATCATCATGGTCATGCCCAGCGACTTGAAGAAGAAGGGGTCGATGAAGCGTGCGTAGCTCTCCAGTGTGAAACCCGGCTCGAAAAAGCCACCCGGTACCCGCTCGAAGAAGCTGATCGTCAGCATGGTGCCGAAAGGAATGACGAAGAATACGGCAAGCATGATCATGGGCCAGGCCATGGCCACACTCTCGCTGCGCGAGAATCCTTGCAGCGTCGTGGCAGGGGCAGGTGTCGTGTTCACAAGCGTCCCACTCACGACGCGAGAACGACGGTGCTCTCGGCACTGAGCTGGATGCGGGTCGAATCGCCAGAGTGCAGATGTTGCATCTTGTCCCGGCTTACCAGGGCGACCAGAGCCTGTGGAGGCAGATCGTCCCTTGCCGGCAACTCCAGATGGGCTTCGATACTGGCGCCGACATCGCGTATGAAACGGACCTCCGCTTCCATGACGGCGGCATTCGGGTCGGCAGGGGCCCCCTGGTCCAGTACGGTCAAGTCTTCCGGTCGGACGCTGAGCCAGATCTGGCGTCCGTCGGCAGTCTCAGGCTGCGTGTTGCGAGTCGCCTGGCCCGGATCGAAACGTGTGCCGCGTACGTCCAGCTGCTCCCCCTGCCAGTTGGCTGGTATCAGATTGGTCTGCCCGATGAAACTGGCCACGAACTTGTCAGCCGGGCGCCGATAGACGTCCAGTGGATTGCCCATCTGATGAATGGTGCCGCCATTCATCACGGCGATGCGGTCGGCAACGGTCATGGCTTCGCGCTGGTCGTGAGTCACTACGATCGTGGTGATCCCCAGGCGTTGCTGCAACTCGCGCAGTTCGATCTGCATCGCCTCGCGCAGACCGGCATCCAGTGCCGACAAGGGTTCGTCAAGCAGAAAGATGCGCGGTTCGATCGCCAGAGCACGTGCAATGGCCACTCGCTGACGCTGCCCACCCGAGAGCATCGAGACCGGTCGCCTGGCCACACCCGGCAGGCGTACCATATCCAGAAGCTCCGCTGCCCGTTTGCGCCGTACGGCCGCCGGTACCTTGCGCAGACGAAGCCCGTAGGTGATGTTGTCCTCGACACTCAGATGGGGAAACAGCGCCAGGGACTGAAACACCATGCCGAAATTGCGCTGGTGAGCAGCCTGTTGCATGAGGTCTTCGCCGTCGAGTGTAATGCGGCCCCGGCTGGCGGTCTCCAGCCCCGCGATGATTCTCAGCAGGGTGGTCTTTCCACAGCCCGACGGCCCCAACAGGCAGACAAGCTCACCGGCGGCGATGTCCAGTGAGACATCGCGCAGCGCCGTGTGCCTGCCGAAATCCTTACCGACGTCGGCAATCTGCAGGCTCATGGCTAGCCCGTGACCATCTCGGTCCACACCTGGTTGAGCCAATCGGCTCTTTCGTTGTGCATGGCGTATACGGGTGTGATCGGTGTGTCCACGGAGGAGACGCTGGCGAATTCCTCGTCGCTCAGATCCAGCAAGTCTCGCTTGACTGTCGGAGAGGTGCCGACCTTGCGCGCCAGCGTTGCCTGCACATCCGGGCGGCACATGTAGTTGATGAATGTGTGTGCCGCCTCTTGCTTGCTGCTGGCCCGGGATACAGCCCAGCAACCGGAATCACGAATCCCACCTTCGCTCGGGAAGGTGGAACGCACCGGGTGGCCATCGGCGGCGGCGAGGCCGGCTACATCGTGATAGTACTGCCCCATGGGTACCTCACCCGACTGCAAGGCCTGCTGGAACTGGCCTTCGTCGCGGTACCACAGCGCCACATTGGGCTTGAGTTCGGCCAGTTTTGCCAGAACCTTTTCGATACCCGCTTCGCTCATGAGGATCTCCGGGTCCTTGAAGAAGGTCGCATTGGTGATTTCCAGCAGGAAGGAGTTGCTCGCCAGCGCCATGAGGCCGAGACTGTCTTCATTGTCCGGATTCCAGAGCTCCTCCCAGGAAGAGGGGGCATCGGGATAGACGTCGGTATTGGTGACCAGCGTCAGGTACCAGGCAACGGCGCCGATGCCGTCCACGCGTCCGTCGCTGTAGGTGTGAATGAAATCCGGCGACAGCGACGTGTGATTGGGCAGCTTCTCCAGGTCCAGCGGCGCCCAGAGTTCGGTGCGCTGGCCTTTCAGCATGGCCGTCTGGGCAATCATGGAAACGTCGGCAGGAGCGCTGTTGGCGCGTGCCGCGGTCTCCAGCTGAATCAGCCAGGCGTCGGATGTCGGTTCGGGCACGGACACGATCTCGATGCCGGTCTCTTCGGTGAAAGCCGGGTAGATGATGGATTTGAAGCTGTCCTCGAAATAGCCGCCGTAGGTCGCAACGGTGAGAGACTCGGCGGACTGTGCGCGGCTGATGCCCGAGCCGAGCGCTGCAGCACCTGCCAGAGCCGCGCTCTGGGCCAGAAAACGTCTGCGATTCTTCAGGATAGGGTGAGTCATGGCGGAGGTGTCCGGTCTGTCATGTGATCGAAAGGGAGGGTTTCAGTATACGTGCATGCCATCGCGATGCGTCAGGTGAGGCACGGCCAGCCCCGTTCTGCGATCCGTCAGCAGCGTCACAGCTCTCGAGAGGCATCCTTCAGGTCCGAAAGAGGCAGGTCGACAAGGCACTGTGGAGCTGACATGTCGCGGTCTCTGTCGTCTCCGGACTGGCAGGCATCGGCCGTGGAACGGCAGGGGGCTGCGTGGGCAATGTCAACAGGAATGGCCTCGACTGAGCGTTCATGACAAAAATATACCGGAAAACGGTATTTTCAGACTCCCATTACCATTAGTATCTAGTGCCATGTGCGTCCCTGCATGAACGATACGGTGGAGGGGCCTTGATGAGATTTCATACAGGAACGGAGAAAATACGACGATGTGGAGGAAAGTAATTCCGATAGCCGCTGCCTTGATATTTGCCTGGATCGGATTGAATCTTCTTTTTGACAATGATCCGGAAGAGACCGTAGCGCACGCACCGGAAACGCATTCGACAGAGGCTGTGGAATCGGCAGAGTCTGACGCCGTCGCAGTGCAGAGCGCTGTGGATACCTCGGTGGCGGAATCGACCGACAGCTCGGATGAGGCCGTGAGCGATGCCACGGATGCGGCAGCGGAGCCCGCTGATGGCGTCGAGGACATGGCCGAGGAGAGCGCGGATGAATCCAGTGAGGACGCCGTGGCCGACGGTACCGAAGCGGCAGAGGAATCCAGCGAGGAAGCCGTGGCCGATGTGGACGCCAGTGCTGATGAGTCTACCGATGACACTGCGTCCGATGCTCTGGCCAGCACTGATGAGGCCGATGACGAAGCCGTCGCCGAGACCACCGAAAGTGCTGATGAGTCAAGCGATGCTGCAGTTGCGGATGCGGCCGACGAATCCGGAGACGCCGCCTCTGAAGAAGCAGCGGATGAAGCCGTAGCCGATGAAGCCGTGGTGGCTGAGGAATCCGAAGAGCCTGTTGATGCTGCTGTTGCTGACGTTGACGCCACTGAAGGTGACGATGAGGCGTCTGGCGACGAAACGACTGCCGATGCGCAGGAAGGCACTAAAGAGTCAGCTGAAGATGCAGTGGCGGATGCAACGGGTGCTGAAGAAGCGGCCGATGAAGCCGTTGCCGAGGCTGCCGATAGTGCGGAAGCGGCATCGGATGAGGCTGTGAGTGAGGCAGAAGGGCTGATGAGCAGCTCCGATACCGATACGGAAGCCGATGAGCTTGCAACTGGCGACGCTGCGACTGACGAAGAGTCGAGCGAAGAGCTTGCTTCGGGTGACGAGCTGCCGTCCGAAACAGATGGCGTTGAGAGCCTTGAGGAAGCGGCCGATGAGGATGCAGCGGCTGAGGACGTTTCCGACGCTGCCGAGTCTGATGCAAGCGAAGAAGCTGCTGAGATTGCAACCTCCGAGACCGATGCCGGCGACTCTGCCGAGGCTGCGGCCGATGAAGGCGCAGAGCTTGTCAGCAATGCCGTGAACGAGTCTTCCACCGAAGGCATGAAGGTCATGCGTCATCCAGTGGATCCGGAAACCGGTGAAACGCTGTTCGACGAGGAAATGGTTGAAGTGGTCGTTGATGCCACCGCATCTGATGAAGCGGCGGAATCATCGGAGGAGCCTGCACAAGGCGAGGAAGCCGCGACCGCAGACAGCGAGGAGGCCAGTGATGCCGCCGAGGAATCTGCAGTGACTGAAGGTTCTGGCGACACCAGTGAAGACGAGGTGGCCGATGCCAGTGACGAGCAGGCAGCGGAAGACGCGGCAGAAGTAGACGAAACTGCAGAAGCGACCGAGGCCACTGAAGCCACTGAGGCTACTGAGGCTACTGAGGCTACTGAGGCTACTGAGGCTACTGAGGCTACTGAGGCTACTGAAGCTACTGAAGCTACTGAAGCTACTGAAGCTACTGAAGCTACTGAAGCTACTGAAGCTACTGAAGCTACTGAAGCCACTGAAGCCACTGAAGCCACTGAAGCCACTGAAGCCACTGAGGCTACCGAGGCTACCGAGGCCGAGGCTCCAACAGAGGAGGCACCTGTCAGCGATGTCCCAGTGCAGACGACGACAGCGGCTCGCGGTTCAATCAATCTGGTGGGCATCAGTCGCAGACTGGGTGGTGTATTCGGCACAACCTATTCGGTTCTGGCCAGTGCTTCGGACGAAGCCTCTGCCAAGGCGGTATTGCCTCGTCTCGAAGCAGCCAGTCAGGAGCTTGAGCAGATTGCCGGAGAGCTTGGCACCATCCCGGAATTCGCCAAGGCGCCACTGTCCTCGGTTATCGATGGCGGTATTGCCCGTCTGAAGCCACTGGCAGACACGGCCTTGACGAAGAACGGTGTCGGCGCGGTACTGACACCGGTTGTTGCACCGATGCTGGAGACCTTGGGTAATCTGGTGAAGTAGTCGCCAGGCCCGGCATGTAGACGGAAAAAGGCGCCTGCGGGCGCCTTTTTTCATGGCGGCGCCGACACTGACTGGAAAAGCGCATCTGGCGGTGTCAGGCGATCGGCGTGATCCCTGTGGCTGAACTTCTACTGGTGCTTGCGAACAAACACACTTGTTCGTAGTCTGGCGTCTGATCCTGCCTGATTCAGGATCGGTTGCCCATACGATATGAGCCGGGTTGTCCGCGTCATATTGTTGTCGGAAAACCGTTGGAATGCGGATGTCGTACCGATGTCACCGGGAAATACAGGAGAGCATGATGGATACTGTGACTTACAGCAGGCGAGCATTTCTGGGGAGTGCCGGTCTGGGTTTGCTGGCGGCGACGGCTGGCGGGCGCGGGCTGATATCGTCTGCATACGCAAACAATGTTCTGGCGCCTACCGAATCGATGCGAGGTGGCAGTAACAACTACTCACCCGGTGCACCATTGGTGGACAACCTTGGCAGTGGTTTTCTGGTCCATGGAACGGTACGTCGTGCAGGCGCGGGTGAGCCGCTTGGCAATGTGCGCATCCAGATCTGGGCTGCAACGGCTCGTGGTGGTGAAAGAGAGCCAAGCAATCATGGCAGTGTGCTGACAGCGGCTGATGGCACCTTTCAACTCGAGATGTCGCAGATTGTTCCCAACTTCGGTCAGCCGCATGCGCATCTGGCCTATGACGACGCTGATTTCAAGACGGTGTTTCTACGACCGGTGATGAGCAGTCGTGACGACACGAGTGTGCAGGCGCACTTTGTTCTTGCAGACGCCTAGACCGGACAATCGCTGAGACCGAGACCATGTTGAGACGGAGCCGGTGGCTCTTGTGGGTCGTGTCTGCCTGTATTCTCGTGGTACCGCTGGCGCTGGCCATTGCCAGTCCGTTGCAGGCCGGACGCGCTTTCAGCTATGTTGTTGGCGCCCTGGCAGGCGTTCTGGCCCTGTCCCTGCTGTTTGTCCAGCCTCTGCTGGCAGCCGGTTTTCTCCCCGGCATTCGCTTTTCGCGTGAACGGCGTTGGCATCGTTGGCTGGGCGTGGTTCTGCTGGCGGCGGTTGCATTGCATATCATCGGTCTGTATCTGGCGAGCCCGGACGATATGCTGGATGCATTGCTGCTGGTTGCACCGACGCCCTTTTCTCTCTATGGCGTCATTGCCCTGATTGCGGTTTTCCTGACCGGCCTGTCGGCGGCCGTACGCCCGCGTTTTCGGTCGGCAATGCACCACTGGAATCGGCTGCATTGGACACTCACCGCCATTGTCGTGGGGGCCACGGTGGTACACGCATGGATGATCGAGGGCACCATGCAGAGTCTTTCGAAAACGATCACCTGCGTCAGTGTGGTTCTGGCAACTGTCGCAGCGCTATGGTCCCTGCAACGAGCGACATCGTCGATACGTCGCGACTGAAAGTCTGCCGGCTTATCGGCCTTGACCGTCCAGCAGGGCGCCTGCGCGTTGATGGTGTGGGATTTCAGAAACTCGCTATTCGCTTCGACGAAGCAGAGGCGCCCACGCGTTGATGGCGTGGGAGCCCGGTACATTCGGAACGGTGTCTCGATCACCGGGCCGCACCACCAGGCGATCTGGCCGGTATTGCCTTCCCGTTCCGAGAAAGCGGTATCAGCCCTGTGGAGTTTCCGTCAGGCGAAGATAGGGTTTGATGCTGTCCCAGCCTTGTGGAAACATCACTTCGGCCTGTTCATCCGTGATGGACGGAGGAATGATCACCTTGGCGCCCGGGCGCCAATCGGCAGGCGTGGCCACGGTCAGCTGATCCCCGATCTGCAAGGCATCGATGACGCGCAGGATTTCATCGAAGTTGCGACCGACGCTCATCGGGTAGGTCATGATCAGACGTATCTTCTTTTTCGGATCGATGATGAAGACCGAGCGGACCGCTGCCGTTTCGCTTTCTGACGGATGAATCATGTCGTACAGCTTCGCGATGCGCAGGTCCGGATCGGCCACGATGGGGAAGGTCAGAGTCGTGTTCTGGGTTTCATTGACATCATTGATCCAGGCCTTGTGTTCTTCCACGGTATCGGTGGACAACCCGAGAGGTTTGGTATTTCGCTTGTTGAACTCTTCGATCAACTGTGAAGTTCGGCCCATCTCCGTCGTGCATACCGGTGTGTAGTCGGCCGGGTGACTGAAAAAGAACACCCAGGAATCGCCCATCCATTCGTGAAGCCTGATGGGGCCATTGGTAGTGTCTACGTCGAAATCGGGAGCAGTATCGCCAATTCGGATGGTCATTGTGTCTTCCTTCTGGTTCGTGTTGTCAGTTGCTGTCAAGAGCAACGTCTGGTCGATTCCGGTGGAGTCGATTCAGGCGTGATGCAAGTCTAGGCTTCGTTGCATTCACACTGCTGTAACTTTGTCACCAAGATGCCGCATGAGCGGGCAGCCAGCTCGGATACCTGTTGTGAACGAAATGAACAAGGGGTCAGTCTTGTTATATAAAGATAAGGACGGTGTGTTTCAGTGGTGGAAACATCGAGAAAAAAGGGTGAAACAACTGCGTTTTGCCTGATTGAGCAGGTCGGTGATACAGGGTCACTTTACTCAGTGTGACATTATCACTGTCATGCTGATAGTCGCTTCCTATAGTGAGCACGTCAACGGATAGCGTGCCCTGGAGGCATCGTGATGAAACGAAAAACGAAACAACGAATGACAGGGGCGATGGCCGCCATGGCCATGGTGGCAAGTGCCGGCGTTCAAGCCGAGGAGGCGCGGGAACTGGTGACGATCGTGACCTCTGCCGAGCCACAGACGCAACTGATGGCGATGGTGCTGACAATGAATGCTGCTCAGCAAGGTGCCAAGGCCCACATTCTGCTCTGTGGCCCTGGCGGCGACATGGCCTTGAAGGAGGCGCCCGAAAACGTGTTGATGCCACAGGCACCCAAATCGATGAGTTCGCAAGGGCTCATGAAGATGATTCTGGAGAAGGGGTTGGCGACAGCCGAGGTCTGTGCAATCTATCTGCCCAACGCGAAGCTGGATTCCGATGCCTTGCTCGATGGCGTGGGTGTCGCCGATCCTGCTGTCATGGCGGGCCGCATCATCGCCGATGATGCTCGAGTCATGAGTTTCTGAGTGTTGACCGCTGTTTGGCCTGGCTGTCGATTCTGAATCGGGCCAAGGCACTATCCGCCCTGCGTTTGCCTTGGCCAACGTAGGGCACCACTTGATTGACAACTGTCAATGTACGGTTTGTTTGCCGGTGGTAGATTTAAACTCCCGAAGTTAGGCATGCAGTGCTCGTATGCGTATTCTGAATGTCTGTTTGAACCCTGCCATCGATATATCGTCGGAGGCTGAGAGCATCTATCCGGTGAGCAAGGTGCGCACATTTCATGAGCGCGTGTCTGCCGGTGGTGGTGGCGTCAATGTCGCTCGGGTATTGAGCAACCTGGGTGTACGATCCGAACTGGTCTATCTTGTGGGTGGTGGCACAGGCCAGATGCTCGAAGACGAGATGAGCCGACATGATGTCGATGCTCGCAGTTTCCGGATCGACAGCCCGACGCGAATCGCCTTCAACGTGCGGCAGACATCGAACAATCAGGAATATCGTTTTGTGCCTGAGGGGCCGGTGGTCAATGAGGAGGCCTATACCAGTCTCATGGCGTATCTGGCGCAAACGCCGCTTGAGACCGGCGATCTCATCGTGGCCAGCGGCAGCCTTCCCAGGGGGGTACCCGAGGACACCTATTCGCGTATTGCGCAGATTGCCGAGCGACAGGGAGCCCGGATGATTCTGGACTCGTCCGGCGCCGGCCTGGCGACCGCGCTGAAGGCCGAGGCATCCATCTTTCTGGTAAAGCCAAGCTTGAATGAACTGCAGAAGCTGGCGGGCCACAAGCTGGATGAGGCCGGAGCCAGAGATTTTGCCAGTAGCCTGATCACCAGCGGACAGGCGGAGCATGTTGCCGTGTCCATGGGCTCTCATGGCGCTTTCCTGGTCAATGAACACAGCACCCTGCGTTTGCCAGCCTATCTGGTGAAAGTGGTGTCTGCAGTAGGCGCCGGTGACAGCTTCGTCGGTGCCATGGTCTATGCCCTGGCTGAAGGGTATTCCATCGAATCGGCCTTCAGGTATGGGGTGGCTGCTGGCGCAGCCGCTGTCATGAAATCCGGCGATGAGCTCTGCAGTCGCGAAGATGTCGAATCACTGTACCGCATGGAAAAACAGCAAGCCGAGTTGTAATCCGGTGTAGCGATCATAATCTGTGAGTGGTGCAATCTGCACGCTGACTGACGAAGAGGTATCCGCAAAAGCCATGGAGTTTGTAGACTATTACAAGGTGATGGGGCTGGAGGACGATGCCAGTGCCGATGACATAAAACGCGCCTATCGCAAGCTGGCGCGCAAGTATCATCCGGATGTCAGCAAGGAGGAGGGAAGCGAAGCACGCTTCAAGGAGGTGGGTGAGGCGTACAATGTGCTCAAGGATCCCGAAAGGCGGCGAGAATACGATGAGCTGAAACAGTATCAGGCCTCTGGCGGAGGTGGTTTTCAGCCGCCACCCGGCTGGCATTCCCGCGAGTCCATCAATCCGGAAGACTTCGCAGGTGCCGGCGGTGCGGATTTCAGCGATTTCTTCGAGCAGATATTCGGGTCACGATTCCGGCAGCAGGGTACTGCGCACACGGAGCAGCATTTCGATGCCCGTGGACAGGATATTCACAGCTCTCTGCCGATATCCATTCACGATGCATTCAAGGGTGCCACGGTTGAGTTGTCACTGAGTACGCCGACGATGCATGAGAGCGGTAGCATTCGCAATGAGCAGAAGAAGCTCAAGGTCAAGGTGCCGGCAGGCGTGACCAACGGACAGAAGATTCGGCTGCGCGGTCAGGGTGGGCCCGGCGTGGGAAAAGGTGCTGCCGGAGATCTGTATATCGAGATACAGATCAGGGAGGACGATCGCTTCCATCTCGATGGCAAGGATGTCAGTGTCAGCGTGCCGGTGACGCCCTGGGAAGCCGCGCTGGGTGCATCCATCGAAGTGCCCACGCTTGATGGTGCGGTGAAGATGACCATCCCTGCCAATGCCACTCAGGGTCAGCGTCTGAGACTGAAAGGGCGAGGCCTGCCAGGCAAGGTCCCGGGCGATCAGTATGCAATCCTGTCAGTCATCGTGCCCAAGGCGGTGACAGAGGAGCAGAAGCAGGCCTATCAGGCAATGAGCGAACTGTGGTCCTTGGACCCGCGAGCCAACGATGGAGGTAAGTCATGAGGCCTACGTCAGACCAGGAGGTATCCGGTATGAAAGTGGAAGTACTGGAAAGCGACAGGGTATACACACTGACAGAGGTCTGCAGGATCTGTCAGATAGACGAGAACGGCGTGCAGAAGCTGGTGGACTACGGGGTGGTGGTGTATGAGCCCAGCGATGAAGCGCGATTCAGACAGTCACAGCTGGACAGGTTGTTACGAGCCCGGCGCTTGCAGGAGGATCTGGAACTCAATCATGCGGGAGTGGCGCTGGCGCTGGATCTGCTGGATACCATCGCTCGCCTGAAACGGGATATAGCCTTGCTCAAGCGATGAGCAAGGCCCCCTGTCAGCAGTGCTGCTGGTGTCTATCAGCCCTGCTGCAGTTGTGACAGCAGGTCGTCCTTCATCTTGACTCGCTTCATCTTCATGCCATCGAGCTCGAGATCGGGGACATGCTCCAGTCCTTGTTCGATTCGGACGATTTCCTTGTCCAGAGTTTCGTACTCTTCCATCAGCCGCGCAAAATGCGCATCGTTCATTTTCCTGTTGTGGATCGCTTCCTTGTGCTCAGGCAGATCTCGAGCCAGAGGGTGGTTATCGACTAGTTGTGACATTGATGATGTCCTTGTTGAAGATGGTTCATGATGACGAAAAAGTCACCCGCGTGTCTTGACGAAAGTCATGTCAATGAACGGTGGCATGACGACATCACATGAAACGCGGAGCGATGGACACTTGTTCGCCGTGACAGACAGTCGGGTGGAAAGCGATCAACGCACTTGATGGCAAGCGTTGCAACTGCCTGTCAATTGACCCGCACCGTAGTAGTTGGGAGGATTGCTCTCTGCCAGAAGCCTGGCATGCATGATCTGGGCAATGAAGTCGTCTATATGCTCATCGATAAGCAGGTGGTTGGTCACCGGTCGGGGTTTTCCATCGAGTGTTTCATCCGTTGTGCCGGGTGCGAGAGAGGAGGCCAGGGTTTCCACCGTTTCCAGCTCATTCAGAATATCGGATTGAAAACGCGACGCGTCAGTGGTGTCTGACGACTGCTGAACCAGTGAGTCGATTCGGGAGAGGCTCAGAGCCATTTCATGCATCACACCCTTCACCGACCCGGGGTCGAGATAGGTGAACTCGGCAGGATAGGTCAGCATGCGGATCTTGACGCAGCCGGCGAGCAACAAGGTGGCAATCAGGGGAATCGCAAGGTAGCGATTGAAACTCTTCGATCTGTTTGCAGCTGGCACGGTGATTCTCCGGTGTCGTTGTCATTGGTGGCAAAGCCAATGGAGCCTGGCCAGGCCATGTATCCGATTATGCATGCCTGTCGCTTCGTTTGACATCGTGCACTGGTGAAAATGGACATCCGAGTGGTTGTGTGGATACCCGTGTGAACATGAGCTGTTGCCAACATGGCGTAGTTCCCGCGCAACGCTTGATCCAGCGTTGCCTTTCCTGTCACGCTGTCATCTGACTTTCGTTGTCAACAAGGGAGGTATTGATGATGCTATCGCGTCTGCTGAAGCACTCTATCGAACACGGTCATACCCAGGCTGAAATCGAGACCAGGCTGGGGAGTGCTGATGAGAAACCGAACTATCTCAGAGATGCCATCTACGGCGGTATCGACGGAGCGGTGACGACATTTGCAATCGTGGCAGGTGTCGAGGGTGCTGGTTTCGATCGGCAGGTCATCATTGCACTGGGTATTGCCAACGTACTGGCTGACGGATTTTCCATGGCTGCCAGTAATTATTCCGGGATCAAGGCCGACAGCGAACAGGTCTCTCGGCTGCGAGCCATGGAGCTGCGTCATATTCAGGATCATCCGGATGGCGAGCGCTACGAAATCCAGACGATTCTGAAACGCAAGGGGCTGGAGGGAGAGCAACTGGATGAGGCTGTCAGGGTCATGACCGGTCATCAGGCACTATGGCTGGACATGATGCTGGTCGAAGAGCACGGTGTTTCTCCCGTACCCGCAACACCGGTCCGGGCATCGATGGTCACCTTCGCAGCCTTCGTTGTCTGCGGGGCCATACCTCTCACACCGTTTGTCCTGAATACGGAAAATCCGTTCAACCAGGCGATAGTCGCAACAGGTATCACCTTCGTGCTCATCGGGTCTCTGAAAAGTCGATGGTCCCTGTCTCCCTGGTGGAAATCGGCCCTGCAGACCCTGGGCATTGGTACCCTGGCGGCGGCTATTGCCTGGGTGGCCGCTGTCTTCGTGACCAGCCTTGGTGGATGAATCCGATCGTTCGGGCAGTGTGCGGCGGTGGCTGCGCTTTGCGTCTTGCGCCCTGCCGATGGATTATTGCTAGAGGCTAGAGGCTAGAGGCTAGAGGCTAGAGGCTAGATGACACAATCACGCTGACGGCAAGCCCTTGTATGGCTTGCTCTCAGGCCGTGCCTGACCGCGCTGTCAGCGCTAAAGTCAATGTGCATCCGGCCGACATCAATGAGGTGCAGGCAGCGTCGCCGCACGGCAAGGCACGAGGTGCCAGATACCCTTTATGAACGAACGGGACGTGTCATCCGCTACTGAAGCGCACCGGCGTCAGGAATCCTGCGGATCGCATGTTCCGGAGAAGCTGCAATCGCCATTGCACTCTGCCTTGTTCTGGCGGATCGCGGCTGTGGTTTTCGTCTGCATTGTCATCATAGAAGCGGTCTTGCTTGTAACCTCCTGGTACGGTGAACGCGATCGCCTGTTGACGCGCATTGATGATTCGCTGTCGTTCCTGACACCGATATTGATGGTGTCGGAGGATTATCGGGAGCTGGACAAGCTCCTGAGCCACTCAGAGCAGTCCGGTCATTACCCGCTGCGAGGTTACCTGCTCCAGACACCAGAGGGTATCGCCAGGCGCGGCGGTGACATACAAGGCTTGTTCAGGACGGATTCTGCCGGCAGCCAGCGTGCGTTCAGCGCCGAGTCCGGCATCTACGACAGCCGATTGACTTTTCGACACGCGGGGGAAACAGAGAATGTAACCCTTTGGTATCGGGTTGACGCAAGCCACGTTGTCAGTGAGTTGCGAGCCTATGTACTGAGGATCCTGGGTCTGGTTGTCCTGATCAGTCTGTTCGTCACCGTAGGTTGTCTGCTCGGACTGACCCCCTTGCTGATCCGTCCCTTGCGAACACTGGACAAGCTGATGGTTACCGGTCAGCACAGTGGACTGCGACAGATCAACGCGCCTGCCGCAATGATTTCCCGCAATGATGAACTGGGGAATGTCTATCGCTCTTTCGAACGGCTGACGAAAGCGCTGATCAGCGCCGAGGATGCCAACAGCGCGATGACAGAACGTTTTCAGGGGTTTGCCGACCTGGGAGCAGACAGCTTCTGGGAAACCGACAAGCGCCTCAGAATCTGTCATGCCGCAGGCGACATCGCCGGCATGTTCGGTATGGGCGTGGGCGACCTCATCGGTTTGAATCCACGGCAACTTCGCAGATTGTTGGCGGACAGGGTCCCGGAATTCGACACCATGGCAGCGGCCCTGAAAACGCAGGGACGCTGGGAAGGTGAGCTTTGCAGAGCGGAAGGTCAAAGCGGGCTACGCACGGTACGCGTCGTGGCCACGGCGCTGCTGGATGAGGACGGCGGAATTCGAGGTGTGCGCGGAACCGTCGTTGATACCTCTGTTGCCAGTGAGCTGGCAGCCGAGCTCAAGTATCAGGCCTCGCATGATGCCTTGACCGGTTTGTGCAACCGTCGAGAGTTCGACAGGGTCATGACCCAAGAGATCGATGCACAGCAAAAAGGCAGTGGGCGTTTCTGTGTCTGCATGCTGGATCTGGATCGCTTCAAAGTCGTTAATGACAACTGCGGGCATGCCGCAGGCGATAGTCTGCTACAGGAGCTGGCTGTCCTTATCCAGTCATGCGTGCGCGAGCATGACCTGGTCTCGCGCCACGGTGGCGATGAGTTCACGGTGTTGCTGCGGGGCTGCTCACTTGATGATGGCGTGCGGATAGCACAGAACATTCGGGAGACTCTGAATCGGTACAGGTTTCAGTGGGAAGAGCGTGTGTACAGTGTCGGCGTCAGCATCGGAATTGCCGAGTATGCCGATGAGATGCACGATGCCGAATCGATGCTTCTGGCAGCGGATGCCTGTTGCATCAAGGCCAAGAGTCTGGGACGAAACCAGGTTCAGGTGTATAGCGCCTGTGACGAAGTCGTGGCCAAACAGAATGGCGAAATACAATGGATGGCTCGTATCTCACAAGCGCTGGAGGAAGATCGTTTATTGCTCTACCAGCAGCCCATCGCCAATATCGGTGATCAGCCCGATGATGAGATGCATTACGAAATATTGCTGCGTATGCAGGGCCTGGACGGCAGCATTCATATGCCGGGTGAGTTCCTGCCAGCTGCAGAGCGGTACGGGCTTATCGGGAAGATCGATCGCTGGGTCGTGACGAACGTCATTGGCTGGCTTGAGAGTCTGTCGCTATCCCCACAGCAGCGTCTATGTATCAATATCAATCTGTCAGGCGCGACCGTCTCCGATGACTCCTTTCAATCGTTTCTGCATCAGGCATTGGCTGAAAGTCGCGTACTGGCCAGTCATCTGTGTTTCGAGATCACCGAGTCCGCGGCCATGGGTAACGCGGGTAGAACGATAGCGTTTCTGAACGAGATTCGTGATATCGGCTGCCGTGTTGCTCTGGACGATTTTGGTACGGGCTTTTCCTCATTGAGTCAGGTCAAGCAATTGCCGCTCGATTACATAAAGATCGACGGCGTTTTCATTCAGGGCCTCGTGACCAGCCGGTTGGACAAGGCATTGGTCAGGTGTGTGGCGGATTTCGCCAGCATTCTCGATGTCAGAACCGTCGCCGAATTCGTGGAATCCGAGGAGGTGTGCGATGTCCTGAGAGAGCTGAAAATCGACTACGCGCAGGGGTATCTGTTTGGCAAGCCGGCGCCGCTGAGCGCTATTGAAGCGACATTGACATCCGGCAGGTTCGCAGCCTGAGTTCGCGTATGCGGCCAGCCCGCGAATTGTTGAAAGATTCGTGGTATTGGCGGCAGAGGGACAGCTCTACTGCTCGCTGAAGTCGATGTCCGCAAACCAGGTGGTTGCGGTACTGCCGGTATTGTCACCATCGACCATGATGGCGTAGCCGTTGATTTTCTTCACATCGATACCGAAGAAAGTCTTGAAATCCTGTGCCACGTCACGTCTCTCACTCATCCATTGTCCGAGATGGCTGTCACCGCTTTGCAGCACAACGACATGTGACTTGTCGGTGTAGGCGCTTCCCCAGTGATCACCGATGTCGTTGCCGGATGACCAGACGTAGTTGATGGCAAGCGTGTTCCACGGAAACGGTCCCTTCTTGTAGACCACATAGACACGTGCAGGGAAATCATCGCCGGCCTTGGAGCGTTCATCGCGGATGTCGAACGTATTGCCGACCTGCCACTGCCATCGCAGGATGGGAGTCTTGCGCAGATCTATGGATTCATCCTGGTACAGAGCAGAGGCAGAAGCGTCAGCCTGCCCGCGTATGGCCCTTGTGCCCTGATGGTCAACAAGGGTGTACCGGGAATAGCCCGAGAATGAGCGCTCTTTCCAGCCCAGCTTGCCGAGACTGGCAGGGATGCTGTTCGCTGCCGAGCTTGCGCTGCTCAGCGTATACAGAAGCACCAACGCGGCTGAGAGTCTTTGATGCAAAATCATCCCCTGACGATATTCTCGTTTCAGGACTATCGACTCTGTCAGCTGAGGTCTTGAGTCGTCAAGTGCCCGGAATGATATTTCTGCGTTGCACGAGCAGGGTCAGCAGAGGGTGATTGCGAACTGTGCCCCGAGATGTCCGAAATGATGAGGCCTGCGTGACATTGTTACTGAAGCGGCTGCATCGGCAGGCAACAATGGTTGCACGCTTAACGAAAACGGGTTTCATCATGACAACGAATATCGGAACACTGGATCGCAGGTTGAGAATTGTTGCGGGCATTGTGCTCGTCCTGTTGCCATTTCTGATCGGCTTCGACTCAGGGCTTGCAAAAACCCTGTCGATACTGGTAGGAGTGGTTCTCTTGGGGACGGCTGCGCTCAACAGTTGCCCGATCTATAGTCTGCTTGGCTTCAGTAGTCGTAGCAAATAGTATTCTGTCGTCCATCAAAGGAGGCTGACATGTCCCAGTACCCTGTCAACATGAACGTTGTACCGCTCGTCAAGGCATTCTTCGATGAGGCGACCAACACGGTCAGTTATGTCGTCAAGGATCCCTCAACGAATGCCTGTGCCATCATCGACAGCGTTCTGGACATCGATTACGCGGCCGGCAAGATAGCTTACGAAAGTGCCGATGAGTTGATCGCCTACGTCAAGGCGCATGCTCTTGAACTCGAATGGATCATCGAGACACACGTACATGCCGATCACCTGAGTGCCGCTCCGTATCTGCAGGAAAGGCTCGGTGGCAAGATCGGTGTCGGTGAACAGATCGTTGTCGTGCAGGAAACCTTTGGCAAGGTATTCAATGAAGGTACCGAGTTTCAGCGGGACGGATCTCAATTCGATGCGCTGTTCAAGGATGGCGATACCTATCAGGTGGGTTCCATGTCGTGTTTCGCGATGCATACGCCGGGGCACACGCCTGCCTGTATGGTGCATGTCATGGGAAATGCGGCCTTCGTCGGTGACACCCTGTTCATGCCGGATGGTGGGTCGGCCAGGGTTGATTTTCCCGGGGGCGACGCGGGGGAACTCTACGACAGCATACAGAAAGTATTGGCATTGCCCGATGAGATGCGGCTGTTCATGTGCCACGACTATGGCCCCAATGGTCGCGAGATTCGTTGGGAGACCACCGTGGCCGAAGAGAAGGCAGAGAACATTCATGTGGGAGGTGGCAAGACTCGCGAGGATTTCATCCGTTTTCGTACCGAGCGGGATGCGCAGTTGGGCATGCCGAAGCTGATTCTGCCTTCGCTGCAGGTCAACATGCGGGCCGGTGAGGTGCCTCGGGACAAGGATGGGAACCCCGTGTTGAAGGTGCCCCTGACCGGTTTGTAGCGTACGCGAACAGGCCTCTGGCACTGGCTGCGGTTCTTCGCCAATGTGCCGTACTGAGTGGGCGAATGGACCAAAGGGCGAACGCTTGCACCTCTTTTGCATACGGTAAATTCGTCTACACTGTGGATACGAAGGCGCAGGATTGCCAGCACCTGCGTGGTAGCGGTCTCTGGAGACACGTCAAGGTGTCTGGCGGTACAAGCTGAAGGAGGGGCGAATGCGCAGCCCGGTATTGAAACGGTTGTATGGGCTTTCGACAGGCCTGCTGTCTTCGATGTGTTCAAAGTCCAGGCTAATTGAGATGTCTTCAAAGTCCAGGCTATTTGCGATGTCTTCGAAGTTCAGGCTATTTTTGATGTCTTCGAAGTTCAGGCTATCTGCGATGTTTTCAAAGTCGAGGCTCTCTGTGATGTCCGGCGCCGCCTTGCCTCGTTCTGCCGCTGAACGTTTCTGACTATCATGGGACAGCACGCCTTGCGACGCGATCTCGTGCATGAATTGCATGCACGTCCCTTTCCCGAGACTGAAGCCGGTTCGTCGGTCGTGATGGTTGCCATCATCGCCGATGAGGATGTTTTCGCCGCGCTGTTTGCCCTGCTGGATTACTACAAGGCGCCGCGGCCCGCAGAAGGTGTCAACCAGCACAACGTGGATCTCGGTCCCGCCCGGCTCAAATGGGAACGTCACAGTGAGTTCGTGACTTATACACTGATTCGCAAGGGTCTGGCCGAGCCTGCGTTTTCAGGTGCCTTGCACGAATATTTTCCGACGGACTGGTTGGCGCAGGCTGGTGATGTGATTACCTCGGTGCTTGTACGAATAGAGGGGCGAGATGCGCGTGCCGATGACGGTCTGCTGGCCTGTCTGGATAACTGGTTTCAGGCTGAAAGCCTGTCGGTATCGGCGGTCGGTGAATTGTCGAGCCTGGTGGCCAGTGACTTCCGGCTGGATGCCAGGGGGCATATACGTATCGCCATCGTGGCCGATGCGCAATTGAATCCCTTGCAGCTTGGCCGTCTGGTACAGCGTCTGCTCGAGATCGAAGTCTACAAGAGCATGGCGATGCTCAGTCTGCCGGTGGCACGTGATGCGGCCGGTAGACTGCTTGATCTGGAGTCTCGTTTGACCTCCATCGTGCAGGAGATCTCCGATGCGGAAAGGTCCGATCAGGAAACGCTGGACAGTTTGCTGGCCATCTCCACCGAGATCCAGAACCTGTCCACCTCGACGAGCTTCCGCTTCAGCGCGGCCATCGCCTACGAGAGCATCGTCAATCAACGGCTCATGTGGCTGGAAGAGTCGCGTTTTCACGGTCGACAGCAGCTCTCCGAATTCATGCGACGGCGGTTCGACCCGGCCATGAGAACCTGCCAGGCTACCGACAAGCGCCTGAGCGAGGTGTCCAAACGAGCGACGAGAGCATCGACCCTGCTGCGAACGCGGGTGGATGTCGCCGCCGAGCGGCAGAGCCAGGCCCTGCTGGACAGCATGAATGCGCGAGCCGAGCAGCAATTGCGACTGCAGGAGACCGTGGAGGGATTGTCGGTCGTGGCTATCAGCTACTACGCCGTGTCCCTGCTGGGCTATGTCATCGCGCCGCTGGCAGATGCCATGTCGATCAAGAAGTCATGGCTGCTCGCGGGCCTTTCACCTGTGGTCATCATTGGCGTATTGTTGATGTTGCGTGCAACCCACCGTCGATTGCATCGTCAAGCCGCACGCTAGCAGGCTGAACGTACGGTTCTGCACGCCTTGTTGATGCATGGGGGCTGCGCAAGGTATGCAAAGCCCCTGCTGACCTGCAGTGTTTCCGAGGGGTGCGAGTTTGATGGTTGGCTGAGCGATTCAGCGATTCAGCGATTCAGCGATTCAGCGATTCAGCGATTCAGCGATTCAGCGATTCAGCGATTCAGCGATTCAGCGA
>CANLNQ010000017.1 GCA_947492525.1 uncultured Granulosicoccus sp. | reverse complement strand
CGTGCTGCGTGCTGCGTGCTGCGTGCTGCGTGCTGCGTGCTGCGTGCTGCGTGCTGCGTGCTGCGTGCTGCGTGCTGTCTGTTGCCTAGTGGTTGCGCATCAGACGATAGAGTGAGCTCAGCTCGCGGTAGCCCACCATCTCGACGATGGCAGAGCGATCATGGCGACCACTCTCGATCAAATCGACGGCTCTACGCTGTCGCTCACGTTTCACCAACTGTTTGAAGGTCAGATGCTGTTCTTGCAGCCGACGCTGCAGACTGCGCTGACTGGTGTTCATCTCCGCTGCCAGGTCTGCCATGGAAAAGTCGGGATCATGCATGTGATTTCTTATGGCTGTCACCACTGCCGCCACATGACTCGAGCATTCGAGGTCGATCCGCTTCAACTTTGCCTGGTTCTGCAGAATGGCCGAGAGGGCATCGTTTCGCGTCAGCAAGGACTGTTGCTCCAGATCTTTCAGATGCAGTATCAGATAGGGGGCGGACGAATTCGCTTTCAGTCTACATTGCGCCTTGTCTTGAAGGCCGGTACCGATTGCCACGAGATCAGCGGAACAATGTAGATCCATTTCCAGCAACGGGGAGGTATCGCGCAGCAGTCCGAGCAGCACTGAGGCGCCGAAGAGCAAGTTGTAATTGTCCAGTTCCGGTCCGACCTCCAGATGAATTTTCAGAGTATCGCGGTCTATCGGCGTGACGTTGAATATCTTGTACTGGGTGATGGTTTCCAGTCGTTCCATCAGATCGAGAATATTTCTGGCGGAGAGCAACCAGGCGAATTGTGCATTGCAATAATCGGTATGCAGACTGAGACCCTTGTCGATGGCCCGGTTCGGATCCTCCCGGTATACCTGTTGCGCCAGATGCAGAATTTCTTCTACCCGGGACGCATCGATGCTGGTGAATTCACGGAGTCGCGACGGGTCCGAAACAGCCTCCAGAAAAGTCGGTGTGATATCGGCATCCTGGAAAAGGTCGACAAAGAACTGCAGCAACACTGCCGCGCTAGGACGCGACTGGATCATGGGCCGACGTATACGCTGAGCATGGGATCAGTTGTGCATCGCAGGTTGAAGAACGGATTTCACGATGTAGATCCCGAGTGAGAATATCCGCTCAGCATGACAAATTAAAAAGCCGAGAGCAAGGGCGGGTTTTGTCGTCGGGCTAGAGTCTAGCCGCGGTTCAGTCAATCACTGCCGTCGAGACAATGCTGGAGTCGTGATCAACTGAATCGTGATCCCGGTTGCAGGCAATGGCCGATGCCTTCTCTCAGTTAGCAATGCCGAGTCCTCTACCGTGCATGAAACAGCACGAGCGACCCCGATGATGAGCATGGCTTGTGCTTATACTGATTACAGTGATTTCCGGGAGACAGTCATGGCAGCAGCGACCTATGTGGACGAGAAGGGCAGAACACGCTGGAAGCGCAATGATGAAGTTGCCGCAGTGGTCAAGCAACTGGGTGAGTATCTGATCATCGGCGGCTATCCCGAGGAGCATGCCAAGCGATATGCACAACTGGCCCATGCCATCTCTCGCTGGCCCGAATGCATAGATGAACTGGCCGACGCCGGAAAGCTGGACTCCATCAGAGGCGTGGGTGGTGTCATCACGGGTTATCTGACAGAGATCGTCCAGACCGGTACGACCGACAAATTCAATGATGATCAGTACGGCCCGCCACCACCACGAACCGTGCTCGAACTCACGGCTATCGACAGGCTGGGACCCAAGACCGCGCGCACTCTCTATCAGGATCATGGCATCGACAGCCTGCAAGCCCTGTGCGCGTCTCTGAAATCCGGCCAGTTGGCCAGTGTCAAAGGCTTCGGCCCGAAGATGCAGGCGACGGTTCTTGCCCTTTGTGATTGTTCTTAGAGTGCTCTAGTTGCACCTTTTTTATACAGGAAACTCTCCAGGCTCAGAGTCCGCAGACGTGAAAGGACTGTCTGCCAAAAATCTGCAAGGTGTAAACCAGAACAGTTTGGTGAAGATGCAGATGCAGAGGTGTGCATGTTCGGGGAGCTCCTTGAAGAAATACTGCTCTGACACCGTGGTGCATTAGATTGCATTGCCGTTGAAAAGCGAATTCTGTTTCGCGGCACCTGCCAGTTTCAATGCGCTACCCATGACACGTACAGTCTGTTTCAAGCGACGGGCACTCCAGTCCGGCGCCATTGAATCGAAAGAGGACTGTTCAGATGGAATACAAGAATTTCACGACATTCAAGGTTGAGATTGATAATGGCATCGCCTGGGTCACATTCGATTTCGCGCCCGTCAATGTGCAGGGCCTGCCCATGCTGGCCGACCTTAATCAGCTTTCACAGAAACTGGAAGCAGACAAGCAGGTCAAGGTTGTGGTGTTCCAGTCTGCACACCCTGAGATATTCGTTGCTCATGCCGACACCAACTTTCTGAAGGATATGTCAGGCAGGGCCGTCTCCCGGGACGAAGTCAAACTGCTGGACCTGCAAGTGGTTCTGGAGCGCATCAGCAAATTGCCTCAGGCAACCATTGCCAAGATCGAGGGCTTCGCTCGCGGAGGTGGTCACGAGTTCGCGCTGGCTTGCGACATGCGTTTTGCCGCTCGAGGCAAAGCGAAGTTCATGCAGATGGAAGTGGGTATGGGCATTCTGCCCTGCGGTGGTGGTGCCTCTCGTATGGCACGCCAGACAGGACTTGGCCGTGCCCTGGAAATCGTGCTGGGCGCTCGGGACTTTGATGCCGACGAGGCCGAGGCCTACGGCACCGTCAACCGTGCCCTGGATGCTGACGAAATCGGTCCCTTCGTGGAAGATCTGGCTCGGCGCATTGCCCTGTGGCCATCCGAATCGATCAATGCCACCAAACAGGCGGTATACGAATCCATCGATCTGCCGATTGCAGACGCCCTGCGTGCCGAAGCCTATTGGCTATACCAGGCAACCAGTCAGACGGCAGCTCTCAAGCGTTTCGAATGGGCCGATGGACTGGGTGCACAATTTGACATGGACAATCAGCGAACCTGGCCAGACATGCTCGTCAAGGTGCAGGAAATCAACAACTAGAGACGAAAAAGTGTCTCATTTGTCGCTCGGTGAGACACTTTTTGATTGGCCGGTAGTTTCCAGTTGTCGAGACCTGGTCGATCCGTTCAAATCTCCTGACAAGATCAGCGCCGGGACCCACCGGCCGTGAAACGGGAGAATCAACGATGCAACCATCACGCGAACAGAAGCTCTGGATGTACGAGCACATGGTGCTCAGTCGCCGCTGCGAAGAGCAGATTGCGAAGATCTATTTTGAAGGCAAGACCCCTGTCTTCAATATGGCGAACGGCCCCATTCCCGGTGAAATGCACCTATCCGATGGCCAGGAACCGGTCGCCGTCGGAGTCTGTGCACACCTGGATGCCGAGGATATCGTCACTGCCACCCACCGTCCACACCATCAGGCAATTGCCAAGGGGGTGGATCTGAACAAGATGATGGCGGAGATTTTCGGCAAGTCCACCGGGCTCAGTGGCGGTCGAGGTGGGCATATGCATCTGTTCGATCCCGCCGTCAACTTTGGCTGCTCCGGTATTGTCGGTCAGGGCCTGGGGCCCGCAGTCGGCGCTGCTCTTTCCCGGAAAATGCAAGGCAAGCCGGGTGTCGCCGTTGCGTTCATCGGTGAAGGGGCTTCCAACCAGGGCGCATTTCATGAGGCAATGAATCTGGCTGCTGTCTGGAAAGTGCCCTTCATCTGTGTCATCGAAGATAACGCCTGGGGCATATCCGTCTCGAAGCGAGCGTCGACGTCGGTACCTCGCAATGATGTGCGCGGCGCATCCTACGGCATCCCTGGGCACTACGTGGAAGGCAATGACCCCTACCGCATCTATGACGTTGTGGGCGAGGCGATCGCCCGCGCTCGGGCGGGTGAAGGGCCAAGCCTGATTGAAGTGGAAACCTTTCGCCTTGCGGGTCATTTCATGGGCGATGCGGAAGCCTATCGGCCGAAGGGCGAAAAGGATGCTTTGCTGGAACGTGATCCGATCCCGAAGATGCGTTCACGTCTGATAGAAGACGGTGATGCCTCCGAGGATGAGTTGAACAGCATCGAGAAAAAAGCTGAAGAGCGCATTGCCGAGGCCATCAAGTTCGCTCGGGAAAGTGCGGATCCGCGTCCTGAAGACGCCTTGACAGCCGTCTTTGCGTAGCGATCACCCTGCAGGAATATTCGGAGGAAACCATGACAGAATCTAACGATAGAAAGCTGACAATCGCTCGCGCCATGGCCGAGTCAGTTGCACAGGAAATGCGTGCGGACGAACGCGTGTTCGTGATGGGTGAGGATATCGGTGCGCTGGGTGGCGTGTACGGGAATACTCGCGGCTTGCTGGAAGAATTCGGGGATGAGAGGATCCGCGATACACCAATCTCCGAAACCGCCTTTATCGGAGCTGCCGTGGGAGCTGCACAGGATGGAATGCGGCCCGTGGTAGAACTGATGTTCGTCGACTTTTTCGGTGTGTGCTTTGACGCCATCTACAACCTGATGGCGAAGAACATCTATTTCTACGGTGGTTCGCTCAAGGTGCCCATGGTGCTGATGACTTCAACCGGTGGTGGGTACTCGGATGGCGGGCAACATTCCCAGTGTCTCTACGGCACCTTTGCACACCTGCCTGGAATGAAGGTTGTCGCTCCTTCCAATGCGTATGACGCCAAGGGTCTGATGACCGCTGCGATCCGCGATGATAGCCCGGTTGTATTCATGTATCACAAGCGATTACAGGGTATGGGCTGGCTGGGTACCGAGGCCGGTGCAACAGTCAAGACGCCGGAAGAGAGCTATACCGTGGAGATTGGCAAGGCAGCTGTTGTACGCGAGGGGGCGGATGTCACGATCGTGAGTCTGGGCCTGGGCGTGCATCATGCGCTGAAGGCCGCTGAACAATTGTCACAGGAGGGAACAGACGCCGAGGTCATCGACTTGCGTTCGCTGGTTCCACTGGACCGGGAGACCATCCGCAAGTCAGTGGCAAAGACCGGGCGTCTCATCGTTGTGGATGAGGACTATCACAGCTATGGCGTCTCTGGCGAGGTCATCGCTTCGGTGGTGGAGCACGATGTTTCCGTGCTGAAGGCGTCGCCAGCAAGAGTGGCATATCCGGATGTACCCATCCCCTTCGAGCGAGGAATGGAGCAATTCTGTCTGCCCAATGTCGAGAAGATTCTGGCCGCGTACCAGGAGATGAAGTCGGCCTGATTTGCCTTCCAGTCACACAATCCACGCCATCAGATCCGTGTTTCTGCCGATGGCGTTCTTCAGCGGTACCAAGGGGGTCATCTATCGGCAGTTCTCCATCACCATCGTGTCGGCCATGGCACTCTCGGTGCTGGTGGCCCTGATATTCACACCCGCGTTGTGCGCCACCTTGTTGAAGCCAACGCCAGCGGGTGGGCATTCATCGAGCAAGCTGTTCGGTGGTTTCAATCGCCTGGTGGACCGAACGACATCCCGATACGAGTCGGGTGTTGCACACGTGATCAAGCGCGCCGGGCGTTTCGTGTTGTTGTATGCCCTGCTTGCCGTTGTGCTGGTCATGTTGTTCATGCGCCTGCCGACATCCTTCGTTCCGGACGAAGATCAAGGCGTCATGTTCGTGAGTCTGCAATTGCCCGCCGGTGCCACGCAGGAACGCACCGACAAGGTGATCGAGCAGGTCGAAGACTACTTTCTGGAGAACGAAACAGAGTCGGTAGATTCTGTGTTCATGGTGGCGGGCTTCAGTTTCAGCAGTAGCGGCCAGAATGTCGGCTTGGGCTTCATTCGGTTCAAGGACTGGGATGAACGCCCGGATGCGTCGCAGAGCGTCACGGCTGTGCAGAAACGAGCCATGGCCGCATTGGGGCAGATCAAGGATGCGCAAGTGCTGGCGCTGGCGCCACCGTCCATACCTGGCCTGGGCTCAACCGGTGGTTTCACCATGGAATTGCTGGACCCCAGTGGACTGGGTAATGAGGCACTGACCACTGCTGCCAATGAACTGGTGGTAGCCGCCAACAGCAATGCTCAGTTGCAGGGTGTGCGTATCAGCATTCCGGATCAAACGCCGCAGTATGTGCTGGACATCGACAATGCCAAGGCCGGAGCCTTGGGTGTGTCGGTCAGTGACCTCAACAGCGTCTTGTCTGTTGCCTGGGGTGGAAGCTACGTCAACGACTTCATCGATCGTGGTTCCGTCAAGAAGGTGTATCTGCAAGCTCGTGCCGATGCTCGCATGTTGCCTGAGGACCTGAACAAGTGGAGTGTGCGCAACAGCAATGGTGACATGGTGCCGTTCTCCGCCTTCACCACGGGTCGATGGAACACGGGCTCGCCCACGCTCTCGCGTTTTGATGGCGATTCTTCCATTCAGATACAAGGCGATGCCGCGTCCGGTGTCAGCTCGGGAACGGCCATCGCCATCATGGAGCAACTGGCAGGGGAGTCGGCTGAGGACTTCAGCGTTGCCTGGAGCGGATTGTCCTATGAGGAGCAGGAAGCCGGCTCCAACGCCACCAGCCTGTATGTGTTTTCCTTGCTGGTCATCTTTCTGTGTCTTGCAGCGCTGTATGAAAGCTGGTCTGTTCCCTTGTCGGTACTGCTGGTACTGCCTGTAGGCGTACTGGGTACCGTACTGGCCACGCAGCTACGCGGACTGGAAAACGATGTGTACTTCCAGGTTGGCTTGCTGACGATTCTCGGATTGACCGCCAAGAACGCCATTCTCATCGTGGAGTTTGCCAAGGCGCATGTGGATGAGGGGGAAGAAGTTGTTGCCGCCACACTGCATGCCTGTCGTCAGCGTCTGCGCCCCATCGTCATGATGTCGATGGCTTTCGGTCTGGGTGTCTTGCCGCTGGTCATCAGTTCCGGTGCAGGTTCAGGCAGTCAGCACGCGGTCGGTACCGGGGTCATTGGTGGTGTCATCTCGGCCACCTTGCTCGGCATCTTTCTGATCCCATTGCTCTATGTGCTGATACACAAGCTGTTCACGCGGAACAGCGCTTCGTCAACCAGCAGCACGTCCGTTGCCACCACAACCCGCCAGGAGGCGCCATGAACACCTTCCGCCTCACCTTGTTGAGTAGTGCCCTGGGCGTCACCCTGACAGGCTGTGCCAGTCTGGCGCCGGAGTATAACCAGCCTCTTGCACCGGTTGCCGACAGCTGGCCAACGGAGCAGGTTGGCGATAATGACGCTGTGGCAGTGGATGAGCTCGACTGGCGTGAGTTCTACGGTGATGAACGTTTGCGTCAGCTCATAGACATGGCGCTGAACAACAATCGTAGCTTGCGCCAGAGTGCATTGGCCGTCGAGTCAGCCCGTGCCCAGTACCGGATCGCTCGAGCCGATACGCTGCCGTCGGTCGATGCCGCCGGTAGCAGTACGGCACAGCGATCCAACGGCGACACCACGCATGCCTATAGTGCAACTCTGGGAATCAGTGCCTTCGAGCTTGATTTCTTTGGACGCCTCAACAATCTGCGTGATCAGGCTCTGGAGACCTACCTCTCCTATGAGGAGACGCTGCGTTCCGTGCGTATCACACTGGTGGCAGAGGTCGCTACAGCCTATTTCACGCTGGCTGCCGATCAGCAGAGTCTACGTCTGGCGCAGAGTACGCTGGAAAGCCAGCAGAAATCGCTGGACCTGACATTGAACACCTTCAAGATCGGGACGGCTTCGGGGCTGGACGTTGCCACGGCTCAAACCAGTGTCGACACGGCGCGTGCAGATATTGCAACTTACCGGACTCAGGTGGCGCAGGATCTCAACAGTCTGACCTTGCTGGTCGGCCAGGCTATCGATCCGGCTCTGGTGGACGACGTGGCCGCCGATGTGGATGATCCACTGACGCCCCTGATCAGCACCGTTGCGCCGGTGGCGGAGGCACCTTCGGCGTTGTTGCAACGTCGACCGGATGTGTTGGCGGCTGAGCGCAGTCTGCGAGCGGCCAATGCCAATATCGGTGCGGCGCGTGCAGCGCGCTTTCCGAGTATCACTCTGACTACCAGTGTGGGGAGTGCCAGCAGTGAACTGTCAGATCTGTTTGGTGGTGGTAGCGGCTTCTGGAACTTCATTCCCAGCTTGTCCGTACCTATCTTCGACGGAGGCTCCAGCAAGGCGGAGGTGCGTGTTGCCGAGGTGGAGCGTGATGCTGCGCTGGCCGAATACGAGTATGCGATTCAGACAGCATTCCAGGAAGTCTCCGATGCGCTGAGCGAGCAGGAAAACATGCAGCTGTTGTTGTCTGCTCGCCAATCATTGCTGGAGGCAAACGAGAAAATCTACAATCTCACTGACGCCAGCTACCGCAAGGGCCTGGAGAGCTCCTTGTCAGTCCTGACGGCACAGCGTTCCTTCTATACAGCCCAGCAGAACATGATCATGGCGAGATTGGCAGAAGCCACCAATTGGGTCACCCTCTACCGCGTATTGGGTGGTGGCTGGCAGTCTTGACCGACCTTCGGCTAATTGCCGTTCGTTGAGCGGCGTTTACCCGGCTTGTTCCAATTTGCGGCATGATCCTGTGATGAGCCCGTCTCATTGGTAGACCGAATTATTTAAATCCTTGTTTCTCTATAACCCTGGTACCGAGCCGGAGACCATTGAATGTCAACCACGAAAAACATGAAGCTCTTTTCAACCCTCGCGCTGGTCGCGAGCGTCCTCAGCGTTCTGGCCATGGCCGCTATCGTACTGGCCTATCGTAGCGACAGCTTCGGTTTCAGAGAAGCCTCTGGGTATCTACATACGGCGGCTCAAATCAGTGTGTTCATTGCAGGTTTCTGCCTCATCGTCGCGCTGTTGTCCTGGAAGCACAAGGCGTCACTGCTCAAGGCCCTGATTGCCGGGGTGATTGTTCTCGCACCATTGGGTGTGATGAAAATGAACATGCCTGCTGGGACTGCGCTGTTCGGCGCTGGACCCGCTGGACCTCCTCCTGGTGCCGGTGCAAAGGGGCCTGCGGATCCGAGCAAGGCGCCGATCAATGACGTCAGCACGGATACACAGAACCCGCCCGCTTTCTCGGCAGTCGTCGCAATGCGACCCGAGGGTAGTAATCCGATCGAGTATGCAGGGCAAGGTGCGGCTGCCGCCCAGGTGGCGCAGTACCCTGATATCAAACCCATTGATTCATCGTTGGACAAAGCCGGGGCGTTCAACCGCGCCCTGGAAGTGGCGAAGGACATGGGGTTGGAAATCGTTTCACAGGATGCCGACAGCGGTATCATCGAGGCAATTGCGTCCACCCGCTTCTTCAACTTTCAGGATGACGTCATCATTCGCGTCGGTGAGAACGGTACGGGCCGCATCGTCGATATCCGTTCACACTCGCGTATCGGTCGCAGTGATCGCGGAAAGAATGCCGAGCGTGTCAGAGCATTTATCGAACAGTTCTGAGCGTGATATGTCTCCCTCGGTGAGCCGCTTGGCTGATCGAGGGGCGCTATGCGTGCAGGTCTTGGTGAAGCACTGACGGCCGGTCAACGAACTCTGCAGAAACAGGCACTGTGCCTGCAGAGTCGCTTCATCAGGCAGTCTTAGAAGACCAATCGCAAACCGGCAAGGAACCCGGCATCGATGTCATCCACACCGTCAACATCGGTCTGACCGATTTCTGCGAATGTGCTGAAGTTGGAGGCATTTGGAAACTGATACACCGCGTTCAAATACCAGCTGTCAGAGTCATTGATGCCCAGCAAGGCTTCATTGGCATCGCCACCGACATCGACTGTCTCGAAGCCAAGACTGACCGTCGTGGTGGGCAATACCTTGGCACTACCCGTGACATTGAGGTTGTTGATGGCATCGGGAGCTTCATCGATGTCCACTGAACTGTAGGCCAGTGCGACACCATAGTCAGCCAGATCGTAGGCGACACTGATACCGTAGGTATCGGCATCCGTGAGCAAGGTGCCGCCATTGCCGGCATCAAGAACGATGTTGCTGGCCGTCTGCAAGGCCAGTGCGACACTGATGCCGGCAAATCCCGATTCCAGAAATACATCCGTGGAAGTTGCATCGTCTTCTACATCCAGGTCGTGTGACAACTTGATGGTGTACAGATCGGTTTCATAGCCAAATCCGATCAGATCATCCGAGTTGTCCAGCAAGAAGGCGTCGCCGGCAACATCGCCCACATCAATGCTGCGCTCCACACCAAAGGCATCTGTCACGTAGTCCGACGCACCTACCCAGAAGCTCAGTCCGGCACTGGCCAGACCGATGTAGGCTTCCTCGCGACTCACGTCGTCATCTTGCGCGACTTCGAAATCCAGTTGCCCAAAGCCCACAAGGCTATCGCTGAGCTTGTATTCGAAATGGTTCTTGATTTCACCATCATCGAAGTTGACATCAAGATCTTCATCGATACCCGATTCCTGCAGCAATTGAATCTGCAGATCTGCACTCAAGGAATAGGAGAAATTGTCTTTTTCGAACACGGTGACTTCTGCCGACGCAGTTCCCGCAGTGATCGCGCTTAACGCCATGGCGCAGCTCAGGTACATCTTCATGGTTGAATTCCCAGCTTGGTTGATGAAGAACACGGAGACAACCTTGCAATAAGACAAGGTCAGGAAAAACCGTGTGCAATATCATTCTATTGAATTCACTATGACAGTCACTACTTCAGCTGCGAAATTAGCTTGAATATGTGCAGCAAACTCATGTGAGCAAAACTACATGGTTTTGCTGGAACTTTGCCACTTCCTTGTTGTCCAGCCAAGAGTTCGGTGCAAATATGTCAAATCACCGGTTTGCGGAAACAAGCGGATACAAGTTGTTACATCTGGCAGTTGCACTTCTCGGAAACAATGCAGGCGCGGTGCAGTTCGACAATGCCGTTGCAGTGAGCAATGCCTGGGTGCAGCATGCGGAAGCCTCTGAAGCCCGTTCGGCAAGACAGGCGGCTTCACTATCTGCCGTGATAGCGAGCACGTCCCTGTCGTGACAGACCCCGATATTTCCTGTATCCATGGCCGTAGTAGCCCTTGTTCGACCGATGATGGCGTCTGGACTGCCCATAATGACGATAGGCTTTGCCGTAGATCGTCGAACCATGATACCCACCATGTCGTTTGTACAGTCCGTGTCCAAGGTTGATACCGATTGACAGGTCAACAGGCATGAAGCCGGCGATCTGTCTGTCTTCACTCTGCCGCCACCCGTTTTTCAAAGTGGTCTCCGTGGCAGTGGATGCCAGAGCAGAAACGGATGTCATGGACACGACGACGAAGGCCGTGGTCTTGATAATACGCCTCGTGGTACGGCGCAAAGATCTTGCTGCAGTTATCAGAAAACTCATCTGTCTTATTCCTCATGCAAGTGGAAAGTTCAGTCCACGGCTTGTTGATTCGTGGACTGAAGACAGTATCGATGACGGAATTTTCTATTGATTGTCGACAGACATACATCGACGTAAAGACCTTGGCTGGAACTTTCAGTGACTGCGTTTCAGCAGTGCAGCCGGTGGGACTTGCAAACTTCGGATCCTTACAGCTTCTCCCACACACTCAACTGCGCCAGTGTGTGCTGAAACTTGCGCTGGGTTTCACGAATGACGAAAGGTACATCACATTCGCGGCCGACTTGTCTGAACTGCGGGGCCAGAGTGTCACGCAGCCCTTCCAGGGTGGTGTAGTTCTCGCCGGTAGCAGCCTTGTAGCCACCCAGCCATTTATCTCTCTCGGTGAATTCTTCCAACCATGTGTAAGGTGAGGTGATCACCAACAAGCCGCCCTGGCGAATACGCCCCTTGATCAGTTGCAGAAACAAGGCCGGATCATAGAGCCGGTCGATCAGGTTGCCTGCGAACACGAGATCGTAGTCGGCAAACTTGTCCGGCAGATTGCAGGCATCGCCTTGCATGAAGTTGACCTTGTCGGCAACGGATTGGTAGCCCAGCTCGTCGAGTGTGATTTCCTTGTAGCTGACCAGTTCGCCTTCATCCTGCAAGGCATAGCGCTGCACCCCGCTGGATTGTAGTGCGCTCGGAGCCTGTATCAAGCGGGCAGAGAAGTCCAGAGCGTCGACGTGTTCGAAGTGATGAGCCAGTTCGAAACTGGAGCGACCAGTGGCACAACCGATATCCAGGGCTCGTTGTGTCTTGCGCCCCGGCAGATGCTTGCTGACCTCGGCAATGCAGGCAACCGGAAAATTGGGGACACCGAAATAGCTTTCACCGTAATGGAACTCGATGTACTGCGCCACCATCTCGTCCTTCTCGTATACGTTCATCCTGTGCTCCGGTAGGGGCTTGGCTTGTATGTAGCGAAAACCCGAGTGCTGGTAGAAATGTCGGCGAAAGGCATAGCGGGCATTCTTGATGGCGTAGTTGCCCGTCGAAGCCCAGCAGCCACCCTTGAAGATATTGTGTTTGCCATCGAAGGTTGGCGTGGAAAAGTCATCATAGGCCGGATGTACTTCAAACCCTTCGTAGGCATCCACCGGTGTTTCCGTCCATTGCCAGACATTGCCTATGATGTCATGAAAACCTGCGGCGAACTCATGGCGATTGACCGGGCAGGAGGAGGCATAGTATTCCAGATTGATGTTGCCCGGCGCTCGGTTCCAATACGGCTGATCGGTATCGACGATCTGTCGCAGCGCATGCCATTCCGCCTCGGTGGGCAGGCGTATCGATTCGCCCGTCTGCTCGCTTTTCCAGTTGCAGAAGGCCTTGGCTTCCAGGTAGGCAATATCCACAGGCCAGTCCCAGGGCATGTCGATCTCTTCAAGCATGGCCCGGTAGCGATAGCTGTTACCTTCGGGAATCCAGAATACCGGGTGAGTGGCCTTGCGATACTGGATCCAGCCCCAGCCCTCATCAGTCCAGTACTGGCGCTTCTCGTATCCGCCAGATTGCATGAATTCCAGAAATTCCTGATTGGACACCAGAAACTGACTGGCCTTGAAATCTTCAACATCGACCGTCTGACTGCCGTATTCCACATCCCAGCCATACAGCGGATCCTGACGGGACTTGCCCAGCGTGACCTCACCGCCTTGCACAGGTAGCAAGGCATTGCGGGGAGCCTCTCCAGTGGTTCTGCAGATGTTGCTCCACAGTGGGTGTGGCTGGACCAGATGCAGGGGGAGCTCGCGGATCAGGACGCTGGATGTCTCCAGGTGGATGCGCTCATGTTCGATTCCCATCATGATAATCCACAGCGGATCATCCCAGCCGATGGGTAGCTGCAGATCGCAGCTGCGGATGAATCGATCCACCAGAGCGCGTGTCTTGTCCCGATACTCCTTGACTTCACTGGCTGTTGGCCAGGGGTAGTGTTTGTCGTTCAGATCGTCCCAGGACATCTCGTCGACACCAATGGCCAATGAGGATTCCAGGGCCGGGTCAATGCGCTCGTCAATGAGCTTGGCCACATTCAGTTTGTTGATGAAGAAGACTGCGGTATGCCCATAATAGAAAATCAGTGGGTGCCGCAAGGGGCTGGCCTTTGTGGTGAAGGCCTCTTCGCTGGCAAGACAATCAAACAGACTCTCGTAGAGATCGAAACTCTTGTGAAAGTACTGCAGAATCTCCTGGCGCTTCTGATCGGCTTCCCCCTCATTGAGCACGGTGGTACGTGTGACAATGTCGCTCGGTAACGCAGGCAATTCACTGGATTTCATGGGTAGGTGCAAGGTCCTTGGTGACGAGCTGAGTTTTACGCGGCTACGGGCTCCGTGGATGAGGCAAGTAGTGCCTTGGCACTTTACCGGCATGGCGCCTGATGCGCTCTGATCAGCAACTTGCTGAAAAGTTCGTCATCGATGGCAAGCTCGCAGCCTGGACGGACAGTTCAGATCTGTTTCACCGTCGGAACCTGCAGCGGCTGTTTCTTGCAATAGCCCTGGCCATGGAGAGCCTCAACACCTGCATCTGATTTTCTGTATGAGATACCTCTTGACGATGTGAGCCGAGCCTGGAGTGGCGGTGCCTACAGCGCACAGACAACTCAGAGGCTGACGAAAGGAATGGAAGGGGGGTAGATCTTGATGGACTGTGTCAGTGCCGGAACCACATCATCAGAGCAGAATGTTGTTCCAGCGAAATGTCATGCCGGATCAGTCTCTGATGACCCACTGTTTGAACGCCGGAGCCAATTCATCGCAAGCCGCGAGAGTGAGGTGGCGTGACTGGAAGGGGCCGGCATCGTCGATCGTTTGAGCAACGGTCACACATTGGTCTGCATCGTCGGCAAGACGTATCTCCGCGCTGGCGGCATCAAAGCTGAAGTGTTGTGCCGGATCGGCTTCATCGCATGCGATAAGTCCGAAAGGAATGTCGGTGTTTTCTGGCGCGCTGTAGGCCATGCACAAGCCGTCGTAGGTAACCGATGCAATCGTTCCGGTTTCCGCTGAATACGAAAACAGAACGTCGTCACCTGTCGGTTTGCAGGAGTGTGAGTGAAGCTGGTCACTCAAACCGCGACCCACGGTGTCGATACACCAGCCGAGCATGGCTTCTTCGTTCAGGTTGTCGGCGAGGTGGATGATGGGTCCGACGGTCTGGATGGTCGGGGCTTCGGCAAGGGACGCCTGAGGAACGATCAGGCCAAACAAAGCGGCCAGGGCGGTTGAGATGGATACTCGTGCTGTCATTTTTCTGTCCTTTCGTGGATGATCTTGCGCGTCATTGTATTCGTTCGGAATTCAAGTTTGCACTCCGCTCTGGAGCTGCCAGTACCCACCTTTCAACGCCTTGAGCTGACGCTGACTTTGCGAGAGGCCCCTACCGTCGTTTTCGATAACGGTGTCGTAGCCATCGTGAAGCGTGCTCACAACGTCGATCACAGAAAAACGTTCCGCAGTGGCAACTACCAGTTCTGGACTTGCATTTCCAGCACCGTAGGCGAAGTCGTCGTGCCGTTCCGAGGGCCGTTTCGCTCGGTTTCAGCCATGATTGAAACCGAATTCCAGATGCGCGAACCATGAAGAGCTGATTGTTCCTTACGCATCCTTGACGCATTCGCAGTGGAACGGGGGGCTGCACAGAGTGGGCGCTTGTCTGGCTGGGTACGTGCGAGTCCAGGTCGATGGGCGACTGTTTGCCAGCGCCTGGAATGAGTGAACCAGCGGCTCGGCCTTTTTGAAGAAGGCTGTGATGCAGTCATGGACGAAGTCGAGCAGATGGAAGGTCAGTCGTACGAGCTTGAGACAGAATTTTCCGCAAAAGCCATACATCGACTTTGCTACAAGAACAGGCAAACCAAGGGTATGATCTCTGCATGAGCAAACCCAGAGATTCATTCAATTTCCATTCTCTACTGCATTCGGCAGACCTGGTTCATGACTACCTGCATCTTCAGCTGTCAACTTCCAATCTCAGCCCACAGCAAGCGCGTGTCATCAAGGCTCTGAATCGAATGGGCCCACTGTCACAAATCGAGCTTGCACGCGAGTTCAATATTGCGGCGGCCAGTATGAGTACGATGACGAAACGACTGATAGCATTGAATTACGTCTCATCAGAGCGGGATCCGCACAATGCGAAGCGGAACCTGATCAGCCTGACGACTGAAGGCGAGGCCCTTGTCGAGTTTATCGATGAAGCCTGGAAGGACGTAGACCGCTATCTGGAGAAGAAGATCGGCGCAGACAATCTCGAGAAACTGTCGGAGCTGACACGATTGTTGCGGGATTCGCTGGGGGGGCGTATACCGGGTAGCTGATAATGGATCAACTTCATGGAGCAGGGTGAATGACAATCGGGAATCAGGCTGACATCGATGGCGTGATGCGGACAGGCAGTGTGGTCGCCGCAGTGAGAGATGCCATGTTGGCGGCCATCGAACCGGGCATGACAACGGGAGAGCTGGATCAGCTCGGTGCTGAATGGCTGGAACAGGCCGGGGCTCGGTCGGCACCGAAAACCAGTTACGACTTTCCGGGATCCACCTGCATCAGCGTCAATGAAGAGGCGGCTCATGGCATTCCGGGTGCACGCGTCATGTCCGCGGGAGATGTGGTCAACGTGGATGTGTCGGCAGAACTGAACGGTTACTTCGCTGATACTGGCGCGACCATGGTGGTACCACCGATTTCTCCCACCAAGGCCCGCTTGTGTCACGCGACCAGGGTCGCGCTTGACAGCGCGCTTGCCCAGGCAACGGCAGATGCGCCGATCAACGGAATCGGGAAGGCCATCCAAACAGTGGCCAGGAAGCATCGATTCAAGGTGATCCGCAATCTGGCAGGTCACGGACTTGGACGCTCATTGCACGAAGAGCCAGAGGGCATTCTCGGGTTCCACGATCGTAACGACAGGCGGACCCTGCGAGTCGGTCAGGTCATTGCCATTGAACCGTTTCTGTCAACCAGAAACGATCAGGTTGAAACGGCCGAAGATGGCTGGACCTTGGTGGGAGACCCGAAGAACCTGTCCGCGCAGTACGAGCACACGGTAATCATTACCCACGGCGCACCGATGATTGCGACACTTGGTGCGGCCTCGAGATAGTCGCGACTCGGCGTGGATGTCACTGCCTTCTCTGCATTGGACGGTATGTCGAATGAATCATAAAACAGCAGTCTGCATGGTTGCGTTGCTCCTTGGCGGATGTGGCATATTCAAGCATCAGCAACAGACCTATTATGTAGAAGAAGTGCTGAAAGACGGGGTATCGCAACCGAAGCCGATTCTTCGTGTACAGATTGTCCCAACCGTTGAGTCCACACATGTGCCACTGTTCTACTATTCCAGAAAATGGGGCGGGCCATACCGTGTCTCCTTTTCCGTCAGTTCGCAGGTTGATGATTGCCCGCACTTCCTGCTCCATGCTTTTCGTCTGACGTCAGGCGATGAGCTTGTCGAGGAAAAACTGTTCTCCACACCTTTGAAGATGGACGTGTGTGGTTCAAAGTCTGGCAACCAAGGTAATCGCACGTTGTACCGATACCCGCTCGATGAGTCGTTTGAATTTGTTGAAGGCAGGAAGGTCGAGCTGGAGGTAGAGTATGAGCGTTCAGATGAGAGTGGCCTGCGTACGATACTTTTTCATGGCGAAGGGGAAGAGAAGAAAAGCAAATCGTCTCTTTTCAGCGCCTATATGAGTGTGTAATCTAAATCGGTGAAAGTGGAAATCTGCAGCTTCATCAGCACGGGGTGAACGAACAGCTACGTTGAACCTGTTGTTCGGATATTTGCTCTCTGCGCAGCAGCTTTGCTCATGAACAGTCTGATGTGGATGTCGCGTCGTCATGATCAACAGAAAATCATCGTTGGACCTGACTCTGGTACCGTTTGGATATTCCCAATTGCAGGGTAGGCTTGTCGATGTGCATCAGGTGCCATCGGGAAAGCGGTGTGGCTGCGTCTGTCCTTCGTGCAAAGCGCCACTGATTGCTCGCAAAGGTAACAAGAAGATCTGGCATTTCGCCCATGACAGCAGTTCTGAAGCGTTTCAGGAACTGGAGAGATGTAGCTATTCCTTTTTCGTCTCAGCCCGAATGATGGCGCGACAACTGATAGGCGATAGTCTGGAAGTGGCTTTGCCCGACTTTGAAATCGTGTTGAGCGGGCAGGGGGCCGAGTCCGATTATCCGGTTCATGTCTCGGAGTCTGTGACAACATCCAGACAGGTTCGATTGCATGATGTCGTTGTGGATGCTGAACTCAACGGCCAACGATTCGATATTCTTGGCTATGTGGGAGAGCATTCACTGGCTTTCCTGCTTACCCATCCGGGCAGAGACGGGTTCCCCCTTGCAGGAAATCACGCCGAAAGCGGCATTGGAATGGTCGCTATCGCATTGGACGGCTTGAAAGATGAATTTCGAAAGCTGCGGAGCCCGGATGACTCCTATGGCGATATTCTCACCAACTACATTGCCAACGATACGACGTCGAAGAAGTGGATCTTTCATCCGAGGCAACAGCAGGCTGAAGAAAAGGCCAGGGCGAAACTGGCGAAGGCCTTGAGTAAAAAAGGAAGAGCGATCAGTCATGCAAGAAGAGCGAGCAGCCCCATCCGGAAACTACCGGGTAGGCAGGATCCGTTCAATGAAGATCTACTGGCAGAGCTTGGTCGCGTCGAGAAGGCGAATAATCGCGAAAGAACATTCAAGTATGTCTGTCGTTTGTGTAATTCGAGCTGGGTTGGTGTGGGCAATGTAGATGCGAGCTGCAAGCAATGCAACAATTCCTTGTTGGTTTCCAGGGTAGAACTCGATACGTGACCATGGCAGTACGCTGAGCGTGCTCTGATAGAGTGTGATTGTCGTGATTGTCGTGATTGTCGTGATTGTCGTGATTGTCGTGATTGTCGTGATTGTCGTGATTGTCGTGATTGTCGCGATTGTCGTGATTGTCGCGATGGTAGCGATGGTAGCGATGGATCTGATGGCGTGAGAGTCGGTGCTGGAAGTAGCCGTCAGTCAATACAGCTGTGGAACTTGACGGATTTTTCTTCACAGGACATCCTGACAGTCGTCAGCGTACGCCATTCGATTAACGTACAGGAATGAATGATGCCAAAACTGGATTTTACAAAGGTCGATGTGCGCACGGGTAGCGGATACCCGGAACCATTCAACAAGCCCTGTCTCGGGCGAAAAAGTGAGCGACTTTCCGATGCCGGGGGGCTCACGCAGTTCGGTGTTCACCGTTTCGTTCTTTCGCCTGGCGCCTGGTCATCGCAGCGTCATTGGCATACCCATGAGGATGAATTGGTCTATATCCTGAAAGGCAGGCCAACGCTCGTTGAGGACAATGGCGAAACTCAGTTGGAACCGGGAGACGTGACAACGCACGTGGCCGGCGAGCCCAACGGTCATCACATGATCAATCGGACGGAAGAAGAAGTTCACTACCTGATCGTAGGCACACGAAACCCGGAGGAAGACACCGGACACTACCCGGATGTCGATCTGCACATTCCTTCAAACGGTACAGCGAAACGGGTGTTCACGAACAAGCGGGGCGAACCCTATACGAGGTGAAAAAGGGTTGTCAGTATCGATTGCTCGACGTGCTCCTGTCTCGATAGGGCTGGCTCAACACGCACTGCTGCGTTGAGACAGTGAGAAATAATGCCGATACTCTGCATGTCATCAGGCTGACTTCGCCAGCTATCGTCCAGGTGCAGGTTCCAGAATCTTCCAGACCTGGGACATTTTCTTGCCTTTCTTGTACATCTGAATTGTCGTGTCATCAATGAGCACAGCTTCCCAGCAGGCTTTACCGTTCTTCCAGTACTCGCACCACTGTCCATTTTTTACTTTCCAGGTAAAGCTGTAGGCGACATTGCTATCCCATAGACCCTTTCCCTTGCCCCCGGATTTTCCATTTTCAGGGGCACCATAAGTCTGCTCCCATGGGGTTTTTCCATCTGAAGATGAAATGCCGCCCAACTTCGCACGGGGAAGTGTATTCAGCATTTCTTCTTCGGTCATGAAAGTTTGCGCCGCTGCCATATTACTCATGAAGTGCATGGCGAGCAGCAATGGAAGGGTGAGTACATATTTCATTTGTCTGATCCTTCAGATAGTGTCTAGTCAGAGTAGCAAAATATGAAGCCTGATTGAACGTCGTATCGGGATGCACCACTGCTTGCAATAGACTTTGGCACTGACGAGAGAATGCAGAGAATTCTGCAACTTGATGCTGCCGTGCTTGAATTGTCTATTTGCAAAGCATGTCATGGCTTTCAGTACATTGCGGGATCATGTTCCGCGTATCGTTATCTCGAATCCGTGAGTTTGGGTCTGCATGTGCCCAATCCTGAACAGTTGTGTTTGGTTGTATTGTTTGTGAAAACTGTTTTTGGCGGTACACTCTGGAGTGTCGCAATGATGCGACCATTTATGGAGAAATGATATGAAGCAGTTACTTGCCAGTTTACCCTTCATATGCAGTTTGGGTGGGTGCGCCACCGTGGGACAAACGATTCCCGAAGACGCTGTGCCATTGAGTACAGAAGAAATAGCAGCCACGTTTTCAGGGGTAACTGAGAAGTACAAGGGGAGAGACAATCCAGGTGTATCTGCGACGGGTAAATTTGGAGAGGGTGGCGAGTTTTCAGCATCCTGGTCTGCAGGCAATCAGAGCGGTAATGTCGAGGGCGAATGGTACGCTGAGGATGGCAAGAGATGCTTGAATACCGTGAGCTCGGAAACCGGTACTACAGACGTTGAGTGTCACGCCATATACAAGACCGGCGATGTTTACATGTCAATGAACGATGACGGGTCCATACACGGGATTCATGCGCTGACTCCGATGGAGTGACTCTGAATGTGTGCGGAAATTACGGAGTGATTCGACAATAGTATTTTCAGATGTGCAGTCAGGTACTGTTCTCGGTCAACGATCAGTAGCATACTGATTAGTGCGACTGAGAGCAGTGCAAATCAGATGTCGGTATAGCAATTGTTATATCTAGAGCGAATCAAGTTAGCGAGCGCAATATCACAGTATGCACTGACTGAAGTAAATTGGACAAACAGGGTCGTCCGCATTGAATCTCATAGCCCTAACCTGTCTAGATTAACCAAAGAGTCTACTCGGTCATACAGCGTCCGAATCCACCATCCATGCTTTCAAGTGTTGGATGGTCTTGTCTCTGACAGGTTGTGAAAAGCGTGTATTCCAGACGGCCTGAGTAACGACTCGATCTGTAACACCGTTAAGCCGCCTGAACGTGATTCTGGGGTCCCCTTGTTTGCCGAGGCTCTCAGTTTGTACAGAGATCCCCATACCGCAAGCCACCATGCCTACGATACCGCGAGAGTCAGGGGCACTTTGTACAATGTCGGGCGTAAACCCTACTGCCTGGCACAGGCGCAGAAAGTGTGCGTTATACACTTGCCAGTGAATTGGGTCGCCCATAACGAAGGGGTACTCTGCAAGATGTTCAAGGTTCAGGCTCCTGATCTTTGCCGCAGGGTGCTCCACAGGAAGAATCACGATAAATCTGTCGTGCTGGAAATCCAGACTGGCGTGGTTGTCACTCTCTGACGGTCCAGTCATGAAGGCAATATCCAGTTTGCCATCGTCCAGCCATTCTTTCTGTTGTTGGCTGTAGGCTTGTTTCAGGTGCAAGGTTACTTCTGGGAGCGCTATGCGAAGACAGCGTATGAAATCGGGGAGCAGACCAGAGATTGCGGTATCGGTATACCCGACGGTCAGTTGACCGGCCTGTCCGTCTGCCACTTTGCAAGCTTGACTCACGGCACCGTCAAGAGCGGACATGACTCGCTCGCAGCCCCTCAGGAACGACTCGCCAGCCAACGTTAAACGAACTTCGCGATTGTCACGCTCAAGCAGTCTTGTGCCTACGTCATCTTCTAGCAGGTTTATTGCTCTGCTCAATGCGGGCTGCGTAATTCCCAACTTTACGGCAGCTTGGCGGAAGTTGAGGTCGCTGGCAAGTTGTTGAAAGTAATGAAGTCTTCTGAGTCCTGTCTGCATGTTAGAGGGCCCGCGACAACTCGCTATCGGTGATAACTAGAAGGCATCAATATACGCAAAAATATGAATTATGCAAATGGACAATGCCTCAGTACACTGAAAGACGTACTCTCAACTACAGGTATCGCCCATGTACTCAGGAACACGTTTTATACATAAACTGACTGCTCTAGCGTTACTCCTGCCAGTTGCCTCGCTGACGACGTTGTCGAGCTATGCAGCTGACAAGGTGATGAACCTTGGCTGGGCAACGCCGCTTGAATCCGACAACGGAGTTATTGCAGAGAAGTTCAAGGAACTTGTAGAGCTATACAGCGAAGGCTCCATTGAAGTTAAATTGCGCTGCTGTGCGCAAATCTCCACCGAGGACGATGCCTTCAAAGCAATGCAACTCGGAACCGTCGATGCCTACCTCATTTCGCAGAACAACATCTCTCCACATTGGCCGCTGATGGACGTGTTCGTTCTGCCTTACATCTTTCAAAACGAAGATCATCTGGTTGCCATTGCAACTGGAGAGGTGGGAGAACAGGTGCGCGTCAGAATGCTTGAGGATACAGGCGTGAATCTCCTTACATTTGGTGGACCTAGCTATCGAGATTTCTTCAACTCTAAACGTCCTGTGGAAACCATGGCAGATATGGATGGTTTGAAAGTACGAGTCCCCAAGAATGAAGTCATGCTTCAGACCTTTGAAGCGTTCGGTGCTGAGCCCGTGCCTCTTGCATGGTCAGAAACGCCAACGGCTTTGCAGACAGGGACTATCGATGGGGGTGACAACGGCACCAATGTCATTCAGGAAATGAAGTTCTATGAGTTTGCACCCTACCTGACAATTCTTGATCACTTCGCGGGATTCTCTCCTTTATTGGCTTCTGGAAGGTTCATGGATGGCTTGGACGATTCTCAACGAGACGCCGTGTCAAGGGCGGCGCAAGAGGCAGGTCAGTATCACTCTGATTACACACGAGCCAAGATCGAGACTATTCGTGATTGGTTGGTTGCCGAGGGCGGAATGAAGGTAACCCGGCCTGATACAACGCCGTTCATAGAGGCTGCAACGAGGGTACAGGAATCCTTCGCTGCTGAACGGGGCGATGACTTCGGTAATCTAGTCAAGTCAGTACGAGCGGTAGCGCAGTGAGTCGCGCCATGTTCAATAGAGAACCGCGCTGTCTGTTCCAAGACAATCAGGGCTGATCGATGATGCTCTGGTTGGAGAAGCATTTCGAGGAATTCGTCTGTTGCTTGGCATTGTCGGTCGTTGCAACATGCGTTTTTCTTCAAGTCATCATGCGCTATTTATTCCACACGGCACTGCAGTGGAGTGAAGAGGTAGCGGCCATCGGTATGGTCTGGGCGGTGTACATGGGAGCTTCTCTCTGTGTTCGGGAACGGTTCCATATACGAATAATGGTTGGTGTTATGGCATTGCCTAGGACGATGGGGCGTATTGTCGTTTTCATGGCGGATGGGTTGTGCATGCTTTTCTGCATATTCATGCTGATTGTGAGCTTCGACTATCTCTCGGTGCTTGCCAAATACACCAGCCGCACCCCCAGTCTGGGAATCAATGAGTTATACCCACAGTCCATACTGGTCATCGGGTACACCCTGATCCTCCTTCGGCTGTTGCAGATTTATATTCTCTGGTGGCAGGAAGGAGCGCAGGGTCTACCCGGCATGCGTCCTGAACATGAGGAGCCAGTCTGATGAGCGAACTTGTCATCATCATGCTGGCATTTACCAGCCTGACTCTGATCGGGGCCAATCTGTTTGCGGCCGTTGGGTTGACTACGTTTCTGGCGTTGTTTCTCATCGATATTCCGTACACACTGATGGCGCAGACCGGTTACACAAGTCTGACACCATTCCCCTTGCTGACGATACCGCTATTCGTCCTTGCGGGAAAATTGATGGAGTTGGGTGGTATGGCAAATCGTCTGATTTCCGTGGCGATCAACCTGGTAGGTGCCTATCGCGGCAGTCTGGGTCTAGTGACGGTCTTTGCCTGCATGCTGTTCGCCGCGTTGTCTGGTTCTGGGCCTGCGACTACCGCAGCGATCGGATCGGTAACGGTTCCGGCCATGAAGCAGGATGGGTACAAGCCAGCATTCGCGGCAGCAGTCGCGGCGGCAGGTGGGGCATTAGGCAGTCTCATACCGCCGTCAAACCTGATGATCATCTATGGACTGGTGTCCGAAACGTCCATACCCCGTCTGTTCCTGGCTGGTATTGTGCCGGGAGTGGTCATAGCTGTACTGTTGATGCTTACCAGCTACATCATTTCAAGGCGAAATGGATACGGCGGCACCGGTGCGCCATTTTCATGGGCACCGGCACGAAGGGCTTTCTGGGATGGTAAGTGGGCTATCGGTGCCCCCGTGATCATTCTTGGTGGCATCTACAGTGGGGCATTCACACCGACAGAAGCGGCGGCAGTTGCCGTGTTCTACGCACTGTTCGTAGGGCTGTTCGTCTACAAGGAATTGACTTGGGAACGAGTGGTGGACAGTCTGCGATTCACGGCACTGATGACCGGTCTGCTGATTCTGTTGACGCCAACCCTGGCATTCGGGCAATTGTCAGCGTTCTATGATATGCCAGCAGCCGTGGAAACACTGATCACCAGCTATACCACCAATGTGTATGTGGTGATGATCATGATCGGCGTCTTCTACATCATTATTGGAACGTTCATGGAGTCGCTGGCGCAGATCATTCTCTTTACATCTGTATTCCTGCCGCTTGTAACCAGCTTGGGGGTTGATCCGGTTCTGTTCGGTATATTCACTGTAATTACCTGCGAAATTGGTTTTCTGACACCGCCACTGGGCGGCAACCTGAACGTCTCTGCCAGAATATCGGGAGTAACGATAGAACAGGTTTCGGCGGCTGTCATGCCATTCATTATCGCCTATTGCATTGGTTTACTGGTGTTGATCTTCATGCCGGCAGTTTCTCTCGCCTTGCCGGACATGTTCTACGGTGTAGCACGTTTTTGATGTCGTGAAGTAGCAAAATCATCGCCGATGTCGAGAGCACGGTTCTCTGTCATCGGCATCAAAACAGGAGTAGGGAAAATGCTATCGATTGTCATTCGAGGGGGGACTGTGTTCGATGGAACCGGAAAACCCGGTTGTAACGTTGATCTGGGAATAGAAGGTGAACGCATCGCTGCCATTGGTGATCTGTCTCGTACAGAAGCCGAGTTGGATGTCGATGGGTCTGGGCTTGCGGTATCACCGGGCTTCATTGACCTGCACACGCATTCAGACTTTACGCTGGCCGCGGACGGCCGGGCTGAGAGTCAGGTTCATCAGGGGGTCACTACCGAGGTTATCGGCCAGTGTGGCTATTCCTGCGCCCCGGTGCGCAGGCCTTCGGATGTCGCACTGATGGCACCAGGTTATACGGATGGCATGATTGATGTCGACTGGAGTACATTCGGACAGTATCTTGACCATTTGGAACGGATTCAACTGGGTGTAAATGTCGCAGCCTTTGTCGGACACGGTACTATTCATCGAGCGGTGCTGGGTGATGCGCTTCGAAGTGCCGATGATGATGAACTGCAGGAGATGAAGGTGCTGCTGGAGGAGAGCATTGATGGTGGGGCCTACGGCTTTTCTTCCGGTTTGGAGTACTGGCCAGGAAGTCTTGCTACGCCAGATCAGTTGGCAGAGTTGGCAAGCGTTGCGGCGAAGAAGGATGTTCTGTATGCCACCCACGTGCGTAACAGAGATGTCTTCTACGATATCGGTTTCGGAGAGGCCATTTCCACCGCTAGAGCTGGAGGGGCTCGATTGCAGATTTCACATATACAGCCCAAACACGGCGCACCGGAGTACGCCATGGAGCACGCGATCAAGATGGTGGAGAGTGCCAAATCGCATGGCGTTGATGTAGCCTACGATGTGATTCCGCATAACTGGTCGCATACCAAGGTATTAGCAATATTGCCGCAGTGGGCGCAGGAAGGTGGTGTGGATGTGGTAACTGCTCGATTGAAGGATGTCACGCAGCGAGACCGAATCAAGCGTAATCCCAAACCCATGTGGCGATTGGTCAGTGATGGTCTGTGGGAGCGAATTGTTCTCATGCAGTCGGAGGCTAACCGGCATATGGTCGGGATGAACTTTTCAGAAATCGGTGAACGTCGTGGACAGGACCCGTACGACGCCGCTCTGGATATGTTGATAGAAGAAGGTGAGAATATGACCCACCTGATGTGGACATCTCAGTCCTTTTCTGAAAGTGATATTCAGCTGGCGCTATCGCAGCCTGACTGTGCTGTCATATCCGATACGCTGGCCTTGTCACCGGAGGGTTGTTTGAAGCATCACATCGGTTCACTGAGCGGCTACGGTTGGGCAGCGCGTTTTCTGCAGCACTATGTGCGTGATCAGAAGGTGCTGAGTCTAAGTGAAGGTATCAGGCGATTGACTTCTCTGCCTGCTGAACGTCTAGGAGTGTCGGACAGAGGCGTCCTTAAAATTGGCGCCAAGGCCGATATAACGGTTTTCGATGCGGGTCTGATCACAAGTCATTGCGATGTGGTGGAACCACGCAGGTTTGCTACCGGGATTGCGCATGTTCTGGTAAACGGGGTTCCGTCCATGTTGAATGGTGAGCGTACCCCTAACGATGCAGGACAAGTTCTCCGTAGCTGTTGACCGGTTGGAGAGGTTGGGGTGGAGCAATAGCTGGGAGTCTGGCAGAGCACGCCCTGCGGTCCCTCAGTGTGGTTCGCAATTGTAGCGCCATGAAGGCTATCAGCTGCCTGGCCATACGCATCGTATAGCCAGGATTGCAGGGCGGTCGTGATCTCGTCAGCCGTTTCGATAGGTATAGCTGTAGCCGTTGAGCGCTGGAGCGCCGCCCAGGTGCGCATAGAGCACCTTCGATCCTTCAGGAAAGAAGCCCTTGCCGATCAGATCGATCATGCCTTGCATGGACTTGCCTTCGTACACCGGGTCGGTGATCATGGCTTCGGTGCGTGCAGCCAGTCGGATGGCCTCATTGGTCTCCTTGCTGGGTACGCCGTAGGCAGGGTAGGCGTAGTCCGGGTTGATGATGATTTCATCATCGCGTACCACTCTGCCCAACTGCACCAATTCGGCTGTGTTGTCCACGATCTGCCGGACTTGCGTTCGCAGTTGTTCCGGGGTGCCTGAGCCATCGATGCCGATGACTCTGTCGGCGCGATTGTCTTCGGCAAAACCGACGATCATGCCGGCCTGAGTGGAGCCGGTAACCACGCACACCACGATGAAATCGAAGTGGATGCCCATCTGAGCTTCCTGCGCACGAACCTCTTCCGCAAAACCCACATAGCCCAGGCCACCATAAGGATGGACCGATGCGCCCGCGGGAATTGCGTACGGCTGGCCGCCGGCATCTCGTACCGATTGCATCGCCTCTTCCCAGCTCTTCCGAATACCGATATCGAAACCTTCATCAACCATACGGCTGTCGGCGCCCATCAGGCGGGTCATCAGGATATTGCCTACGCGGTCATAGACAGCATCCTCATGCGGCACCCAGCTTTCCTGGATGACCACGCATTTCATGCCTATCTTGGCTGCGGTTGCTGCCACCATGCGCGTGTGGTTCGACTGTACGCCACCGATGGACACCAGCGTGTCGGCGCCGGAGGCAATGGCATCAGGCACGATGTACTCCAACTTCCGTAGTTTGTTGCCACCCATGGCCAGACCCGAATTGCAGTCATCACGCTTGGCGTAGATCTGGACTTTGCCACCTACCGCTTCAGTCAGGCGCGGCAGATGTTCGATGGGCGTGGGGCCAAAGGTCAGGGGATAGCGTTCGAATCGGGACAGGTCCATGGGTTCAGCCTCTTGTATCGGATTTCGCAAGGTCCAGTCTGCTGGAAAATCGCTGAAAGCAGCTTTCGAATTTCATCAGAATTTGATTTACCAAGAGTGGTATGGTGGTTCTGATGATGAAAAATGTTCAGAAAAACGAGTGAAATCGGAAGAATCTTTCAATGCTGTCGAGCTGGATCGCATTGACCGTAAGATCCTCAAGCTGCTGCAGGCCGATGGCAGGCTCAGCAATGCGGAGCTGGCTCAGAAGGTCAATATCAGTGCGGCAACCTGTCACCGGCGAACGCAGCGCCTGATCAGCTCAGGTTGCATTGCGGGGTTCCGGGCCATGATCAATCCCGAGGCTGTCTCTCGCGGCGCGCTCGTCATGGTGGGTGTGGTGCTGGACCGATCCACACCTGAGAGCTTCGCAGCCTTCGAAGCGGCGATCCTGAAACTGAGTTTCGTGCTCGATTGCCATCTGGTGGCCGGTGACTTCGATTACTTCCTGAAGGTGCGGGTGCGAGACATGGCGGATTTCAACAAACTGCACGGGGAGCAGCTGATAGCGTTTCCGGGGGTTCGACAGATTCGTAGTTTCTTCGTGATGAAGGAAGTGACAGACAACGCAGCCCTGGACTTCTAGCAAAGTGGCTACGCTGCCTTGAGTGCAAGGTGCAGCGCACTACTCCAATAACTCAAAACTCATGTATCAAAGGTAGTCCACTTGCTCGACATCTGAAATTGTCGATATCGCGCCTGTGCGTTTCAATTCGTCTTTCAATGCCGCCCGTGTTGGGTCAGAAAGAAATCCTTGGAAACGTATCGCATCGGGAAAGTACAGGACGTGTGTCTCGGTAGCCCCATCGACTGAACGAACACTTAACTCCAGCTCTGCTTCGTACTTCGTCAGAAGCGGCATGACCTTTCGTTCATATGATTCGAACAATGCGGTATTCGCAGAAGTCAGATCGATGACCACAAGTTTACGCAATTCCTTCTCCTACATCGTGCCCATGTCCTGGCTGCTTTTGGCCGAAAACAGAAGCACAGGTTCAGAAGGGATCTTACATTCTCTGCCACATCCAGTACCAATTCCTGCATTTCAGGCTAGTTGCCCCAGGTCCGTCCTTCCCGGTAAAGCTAGTCTGCCTGTCTGTCTGTCTGTCTGTCTGTCTGTCTGCCTGTCTGCCTATCTGCCTATCTGCCTATCTGCCTATCTGCCTTTCAGCAATCAGCTCGTATACCTACTGGCGATCACCGTGATGGTATGAGTGGAAAGCGCTGTGAAACAAGGCCAGCGTTTTCGACCAGCTGGTTTCGGCGGCGCTCTCACTGTAGTTTGGATAACCGGGCCAAGTGAATCCGTGGTCGGCACCCGGGAAGGTGATGACCTCGACGTGAGGGAGGGGCGCCACGGCATCCAGGAAAGGCTGATGCATGGCGATTGACTGAACCTGATCCGCTTCACCGATACCGAAATACATCGGCCGGGTCAGTTGACCGGCAGTCAGATGCGGTGATGCGTCCGTGTCGTCGGCCATGAAGGAAGGGTGGAAGCACGCACCTGCCAGAACCCTGTCGGGATGTCTCTCGATGGCACGGTATGCCGCCCGGGTCCCCAGGCAGAACCCGATCGTGACATAGGGCGTTTGCTCGTCAACGCCCGCCGCCGCCAAAGCGCAAGCTCCGTCGTGCTGGATCTGCTCATCGGTCATGGCCTTGATCCATCCCCATACCGTCTCCTTCGCACCGGGTTCGGCCATATCTGTCGGTTCCTTGAACAGCAGCCGCCCTTGCCGGTGGTGCAGGTCCGGTGTCACTACGCGGTAGCCGTGGCTCGCCAGACGTTTCATGCCCTCGCGCACCGCCGGTCGAAGTCCTGGCGCGTCAATGAACCAGAGTACGGTTGGCCACTCACCACCGCCCTCCGGTGCGTCAAACGGCTCACTGATGACCACCACCATTTCGCCTTCGTCGGTTTCGGTGTTGATCTGTCGTTCGATGGTTTCCACAGGCAATCTCCATGAGTGGCAAGCGTCTCGGAATTATATAGAACCGCAGCTGTCCGGAATCCGGCGCTGCATGCTGTGGCCGCCGACGAATGAACGGTCTTGATCTGCCGGAACGAGGATTCGGGCATTGCCGGTCGAGAATGAGTACAACTGTGCGGCTGTCGCTCTGCAGATCATGGCTGTTCCAACAGGCAACACATCAGACTGGGCTATCGCGTCCTCCGGCGCACCCTCTGGACGGTAAGGTAGACTTTAAGCACCGTGTTTCTGCCAGAAAGGGTGAGTGTCGTGATCAAAGGCCAGTGTCTGTGTGGCGCCGTCAGCTTCTCGATAAGCAAGCTTGGAAGTTTTGGCATCTGTCATTGCCGACAGTGTCAGCGCTGGACGGGAGGGCCGCTGATGGCGGTCACGGTGCATGAAAATGATATCAACATCGTGAGCAAAACCAGTATCGTCAGCCGTCGTACCAGCGACTGGGCATCTCGCAGCCACTGTGGAAGCTGTGGATCACCGCTGTGGTACCGACATGATCGCGGGGTGGATGACAGCGGCGATTACGAAGTCCCCATCGGTTTACTCGATGATGCGGACGGGTTGATTCTGGAGCGTGAGATCTTCATCGATCGAAAACCCGACTGCATTTCATTTGTGGGTGACCATCCCCGCCTGACGGAAGCCGAGACACTGGCGATCTATGGGGTGGAGTCAGATAACGCCTGAACCGAGGCGGCATTCCGCAACTTGACAGCGTCAAGTTGTAGTGTCAAGATGCCTGCTAACTTGACGATGTCAAGTTGGGGATTGGGAAACCACAAGACCCATCGGAGAATTCGACTCATGTGGATGTACGCTCGCAACTACCTGTACTGGGCAAGCTCGCTACTCGTCGCCCTGGTGTCCTGGCGATTCACCGTCCTGGGAGTGGAAAACGCCTTCGCGGGGCTTGCCCACCAGATCGCACTGAACCCTTGGCTGTTCCAGTTGCACGTCGTTACCGGGCCAATTGCGCTTGCACTGGCGCCTTTCCAGTTTTCGACAAGTATTCGGCAGAAGCGACCTGTTATTCACCGTTGGCTAGGGCGCTCTTACGGATTGATGATTCTGCTGGCCGGCGCCAGCGGGCTGCTGGTCGGCTTCGATGCTGATGGCGGATGGATTGCGCGGTCCGGGTTCATTCTGCTATCCGTGCTGTGGCTCTGGACCACGGCCAGGGGCGTGCAGTGTGCCAGGAACAGGGATTTCAGCGCTCACCGCCAGTGGATGATCCGCTCGGCAGCGCTGACCTTCGGCGGTGTGATGCTGCGAGTCTGGCTACCTCTTCAACTACTTGCCGGCATTCCGTTCGAAATTGCCTACCCCGTAGTGGCATGGCTGTGCTGGGTGCCAAACTTGATCCTTGTGGAATATTTTCTGATTCATCGAAGGCCAGGGGAGCATGTATTCGAGGCGACAGCTTGAATCCAATGCAGGCATTGCAGGCATTGCAGGCATTGCGGGCATCGCGGGCATTGCGGGCACTACGGGCACTACGGGCACTACGGGCACTACGGGCACTACGGGCACTACGGGCACTACGGGCACTACGGGCATTGCAGCCACTGCTGGCGTTGCCGGAATACGCATCATCCGGATCACCCGATGCGGGTGTCGGAGAGACACCGATTAGGCACGAGCTCTCTTTCGCTGAGGGTCGATAAAAGGGGTGTCCACGACGGTTGCGCCCAACCGTTTCATACGGCCATCGAGTTGTCCGACTTCCAGGCGAGTGTCATTGTTGGCGTATTCAATCGACAGCCTTGCCATGGCAATGGCACGTTCCAGGCTTGGAGAGCGGGTGGCTGAGGTGATGGTGCCTACCTGCCGTTCGCCGTCGAAGACCGGTGCGCCATGAGCCGGTACATCATCGCACTCGAATAGCAATCCCTTCAGCAGTCGGCGAGGCTCCCGCGAATTGCGCTCCAGCGCTGACTTCCCGGTGAAGTCGTGTTTGCCGAGATCCACGGCAAAGCCGAGTCCGGCTTCAAAGGCATCAACGCCGGGGGCGAATTCGGCTCCACCGGCGGCAAGCCCGGCTTCGATGCGGATGGTTTCCAGCGCAGCGGAGCCCATGGGCGTGATGCCGAATTCATCTCCGGCTTGCATGATGGCGTCCCAGATACCGAGCGCATCTGCTCGTGAGCAGAAGATTTCGTATCCCAGCTCACCGGTGTAGCCGGAGCGCGTGAGCATGAACGGCGCACCGTTACGATCATCGAGCCGCGCAACTGTGGCGCCAAACCACTTGAGGTGATCCAGTGAGGGTACCTGGGGTTGGGTGAACACGATCTTGCGCAGCAGCTCGCGAGATCTGGGGCCCTGGAGTGCCAGATTGGGCAACGCATTCTGCATGGCGTGAATGCGTACCTGGAAGCCGTGCTGCTCTGCCAGTGCGCTGAGAATTCGTCCGCTTTCCTCGGTACCACAGCACCAGCGAAACAGATCAGAGCCCAGTCGGAACAGGGTGCCATCGTCGACAACAGAACCGGTATCGTCACAGATCAATGTATAGCTGCCACGCCAGACAGCCAGTCTGGCGACGTCTCGCGTGGTGGCCAGCTGCAGCAGCTTCTCGGCATCCGGTCCGACGATGTCGAATTTGCGTAATCCACTCATGTCCTGAAGCGTGACCTTCTCCCGACACGCCCAGTACTCACCAGTGCTACCGTACGAGGGAAAGTTGACGGGTGCCCACAAGTCGCGTGCCGGGGTGAAGTGGTCGGTGAGTTTGGCCAGGCGCTCATGGAAAGCGCTTTCCTGACTGATAGACATCGGTGAGTCTTCCTTTTGACGGTAGGCGATGGCGCGTCGTATTGGCGCGTCCGGCCGGTAGATTCTTACATGCACATCCGTTGGGTTCCAGCCGTTGATCGGATCCAGATCATCCGGGCAGGCAGTGGATACACACACCAGATCTTCAATGGCGCGCATGGCGACATAGTCACCCGGGCGGGAATGGCTTTCCTCGGTCATCAACTGGTGGGTATGCGGGTCAACCCAGGTGTTCCAGAAGAAATTGATCGCAGGCCAGGCGCCGCGGCGAGCAACGCCATAAGGGGAGAGTGCCATGGACATGTTGTCGGAGCAATTCAGATGACCCGGAAAGCCGCGTTCCTCATAACCTCGTGCAGTGCAGGCCAGGCCGAAGGTGTCATGTCGCCCACACGTATCCTGAACCACACTGAGCATCGGGCGCATTTCGCGGTCGAAGAACTTGTCCTGCAAGCCGGGTCCCGGGTAGGCACGTCGTACCATCGATCGAGTCGCGGTACTGTCAATGAGCCACTCTTCACCCCGATCCAGCTCGTCAGCTCGAAGGGCCATGAAATCGGAGCATTGCTGCCCCTCGATGTCGATGATCTGGACGATTTCGCCGCGTTTGAGCTCATAGGCGAGACCCGTGCCACGCGTAACCGTGAATTCGTCCCGCACCACTCCCAGTTCGGGAGGCAACACCGGACCAGTCCGGGCCTTTGGTTGATGCATGACATGAACAGGGCCGCGCGAAGCTGCACCATGGCTGAGCCCTTCCCGAGTCAGCGTATGAATGACCCAGAGCGAAAGGGGAGATTGCGTTGACAGCACAAGCTGGTCGGGGTGCGCCGGTATGATGGCTGTCATGACCTGAGCCACCGGGGCTCCGCCTCGGGCGGCCAGCCAGCCGAGCAAGGGGCTGCAGTCAGACAGGGTCGTATCAAGCGGAGCATCGGCAGTGAGGCCCAGCAAGCCCAATGCCTCTTGGCCGCGTTCGTCGAAGGCGACCAGCGAGAGTGCCTGGTGCTCTATCGGTCCAGCGATGGAAAGCAGGTCTCCTGCTCCCATCTCGATCAACAAGACCTCTCTTGGTGCGAGATCCCTGGACGTTCCATGCCGGGATTTGGGAAAGCCTGCGAATAGTCGCCCGGGAGTCAGATGACCCACATTGTCGAAATCAAATATGACGGGGTGGTTTGCCATTCGCTTCACTTTCGAAACAATGTAACTGGTTCCGCAGACTGTAGAAAGCCGCAGCGAATGTCAAGTGGCCGCACGGAAACCGGGTCAAGCGTCTGGTCGGGTAATACAAGGTCCGGTCACAGCAGAGCTGACAGCCCCTGCAACGGGTCGCGGCCGGCTTGTTCGCGAGTGTCTATCGGGAGTTAACGTATTCTCGCCTTGTCCCTGAGGTGAGACTTGACGAGATTTCGTGAAGCTTCGGCGTCAGGCCATCCACGAGCCTGACGCCGTTCGAGTCAAAGCCGCGGGTGTCGGCTTTGATGACTCAATAGCACTGCAGTCCATAAAGACTGGCTGCCTGAGCGAAACCTGTGGCCAGAATCGAGCCGTCGCTGGCAATGGCCACAATCGTGTACTGATAAGCGTTCGTGGCATTGATCTGATTGTCGAAGTACGAAGGCCCTGGTGTGGAGGTGAGCAATTCGCCATTTCGGTAAATGTCGTATTGACGAGTGGGCTGGGCGGGGCGGCTCCAGAACAGTTCCAGTGACCCTTCGCCGTAACGGCTGACGACAACATCATTCAATGTGATCGCGGCATTGGGAGGACTGACGACGTTGTCACCGCCCGGATTGCTGAATTCATCATTGACTGGCAGTGCTTCGGAAAGCTCTCCTTCCATGCCATCGGGGGCTACGTAGGCGACCTGATAGACGTAGGACACGCCTTCTTCGAAATCGCGGTCCAGATAGCTTGCGTTGGCATAACTCTGGTTGACCATCTCGCCATTTCGATACACACGAAACTGGCCCGGAGCACCTTCGATCTGGCTTAGATCCGCACGCCAGAGTAATTCGGCGACATTGCTGCCATAGATATTCAACGACAGATCGGTCGGTACCGGCAGACTCTCGGGTTCGCCCGGCAAGAAGTCGGCTGGCAGGCTGTCGCCCAGACAATGCAACTGCTGGTTGATATCCACGCCACAGAAACTCATGTGATAGTCGTATTCATAACGGGTATCAAAGTCGATCAGGGCAGGCAGTGCCTCTATCGATGCCAGCAGGTCGATATTGGACTGGGTCTGAACGAAAGTGCGATCACGAAGGTTGCAGTCCATATCGCCATCGGTTTTCAGTCCACACAGCATTACCGCATTGCTGCTCGCCTTCGTGTAGGGGCCATCATCCAATGGAGCCACTGAGCCATAGGTGGCTGCACAGCTGACTTCGCCTTGCTCATTCACCGTACACGCCGTGTCGCCAATCTCTCGCTGCGAAAGTTGTATGTCGATGATGCCTTCCCGTGCGTCGACCCATGTGAATGGCCAGGTATTGGACCAGCACACCGCCAGTCCTGACGATTTGATACCACAACTTCCGGACGTGCCTGTTTCGATGGCGACAAAATCGGCATTGTCTTCGGGCACATCGGTCTGGCCATTCGAGTTCAATCCCCAGCACGCTACCTGGCCGTTGGCGTCCAGTGCACAGGAATGACCTTCCGAAGAACTGATGTCGACAAACGGAAAGTTCGATACCGGTGTATTCAGCGCGCCGAAGTTGGCCTCTCCCCAGCACTCGATCTCGCCTGCTGTCGTGATGGCGCAGCTATGTTGCCCACCCGAAGAGACCTTGCTGTACGTGTTCCCGGTGTCTGTCGGAATCATGCGCGAATTGCTGTTGGAGTTGCATTCGAGCTTGCCAGAGGTGTCGACAATGCAGATATTATGTTCGCCGAGGGCAAAGTCGGCGACGTCGGCCGCGGCGACCGGGCCCGATGCCGACAGGGCGCAGAGAAATGGTAGGGACAGTAGCGCTCCTGAGTATCCACGCAATGTCGTGCGAGTCATGGAATGGGTGAGAGGCACAGTCAACTCCTTGTCTGATGGATTGTCGATAGGATGATGCATGATGGGTCCCGAACGGAACCCGGTATTTGTACCAAATCAACCAGAATATACCTTTCGTTCACACACGGTTCTCCAGCGACTGTTTCCAGAGAAAGTAGCCGACACTGTCGACCATCTGCGATGTCAGTGAGCGCCTGGCAGCGTATGCCAATCAGACAGCGTATATTGCGAGTGAAGTATGCTACCGGTGCAAGCAGACGAGTCGCGATATTGGGCACCGGTGTTGACAGTATTCATCCTGCGATTCAGCGGAAGCTCTTGATCTGTTCAGTGCAAGAGTTGTCTGTCAGGCCCTGGGAGAATTCCATGTCGCTGGCGCAAACGGAATAGATGGAGGATAGACCATGGCAGACACAGAAGCGTTGCAGATCACCGAGCAATACCTTCGCGAAATGCTGCAAGCCGATGACGCAGCCGATTTCGAACTGTATACCCAGCGCTACGAGTCGAAATACCTGAGCAATTTCACGCGCGAGAGGTTTCTGTCCGACATCGAAGGGATGCATGAGCGAAATGGCATGAACCAGAGCTACGAATTTCTCGGCACCTTGCGCAATGCCAATCTGAACGGTCTGGATGTTCATCGCTCGGTATGGAAGGGCGTCTATGAGAAGAGAGACGCCGTTATCGAGTTTGGCGTTTATCAGAAAGACGGTGAGTGGTACGTGATCCAGTCGGCCGTCTATTGAAGTCTGCGTTGGGTACGCCGTGCGGCCTACCGACCCTGTTGCAAACGGGTGGCGTCTTTCATGGCGCGAACGGCTGCTGTCCTTTTGATACAGTGGGCGGAAGGTTGGCCAGGCTTGCAGTCTCGCCGTAACTATCCTGGCCTTGCGTTGTGAAATATGCCACCGAGCTCGATGGCAGGAATCTCTTTGAATCACTTCCTGAAATCGAGGAACGTATCTGTTCAGTCAAGGAGTCCAGACCCGTGAATGTAACGAAGCTCGCGTGTTGCACGCCGCTAGTCATGATGATGTCATATCTCACTGCCTGTTCGAGTGGCGGTTCGTCATCCGGTCCGTCAGATGACGTCAACTCGGATGACAACGAATCGGCGGGCGGTTCGGTCACCGCGGCTTCTACCGGCAGCGCCTACCTGCCAACAGGCGACGAACCCAATACGGTCGGCTTGCAACTGGCTCGCTCTGGAGACGGCTCACTGCATGCCAGTTACGCTGATATCGGCGGCAACGTATTCTATGGTCGGTGCGACGGTAATTGCGAGAGCCCCGATGCCTGGCAGAGTATTGAGATCGCGGATGTTGACATCGATTTCGGTGGCTACGTCGTACCTCGTCTCGAGCTGGATTCACAGGATCGTCCGCGCATCGTGTTCCATGCGGTGCCCGGCAGTTTCGATGCCGGTAATACCCACTATGCCGAATGCAATGTCGATTGCCTGAATACCGCTAACTGGAGAAGTGAGGCCGTGCTGGGGCATGGGGGGAATCTACTCGAGTTCCGTTTGGTCAACACAGACTGGTTTGCACTGGATCCCGATGGCACTGTCGTGATTTCCTATCTGGTACAGAACGGTTTGGTGGATACCGACAAGCACTTGCGCTTGCTCAGTTGCGAGTCGGCATGCACCAGTAACGCCAGTTGGTCGGAGCGCATCATCGCAACGTATCCGTTTGCACTGGGGCGCCCCGTCTCCATTGCGATTGGTGCCGAGGGACGAATGTACCTGACAACCGATATCCAGGGTATCAGCGCTGATACCGCCGCGCTCACCTGGTTCGGGTGTGTCAGCGACTGTCTGGATGATGGGGCCTGGACTGACGGAGTTGCACTGCAGACTTTGCAGACTGATCTGGATTCTCTACCGGATCTGAGCTTGACCACCGCGCCGGGTGGGAGACCCGCAATTGCCGCGTTCGACGACGCTGACCGATCCTCGCTGACCTTGCATTATTGCTCGGGAGATTGCAGCACACAAACCGGCTGGGTTCAACAGGATGTCGGGGAGAGTATCGACTTGCCCGGTGGCGTCTATGGTGCCGGCTATGGGGTCGATGCGCGTTTCGATGGTGATGCGCTTGAACTGGTCTTTGCTGCCAAATCGGCGGATTCACCGCTGCGTCAGTTGGTAGTGGCGACACGTTGCGAACAGGATTGTGCCTCTGCAGCAGGGACCTGGGAAAGCCGTGTGCTTGCCCGTACTGACAGGACCGAAGCGGGTCAAGGTATCTGCTTGTTCATTGGCACTCGAATATCTTCGAGCATCAGCGCCGTGCCAGGTGCTGTCGGATTCACGTCGGAACCACAATGGGCCTGCGGTACGGATCCTGTACTGGTCATCAGTCCGGATGGTGAGCGCTATTATGACAATGCTGCTGATGTCCGGTTTTTCGAGCTGTCGACAGTTGCCGTTACTGAGTGATCATTGCACCATCGTGTGCAGTGCTACGGCTCGCGTGGCACTTGGTGCTTGCAGGTGTTCTTATCAGCATGATGCGATGCTTGTGAATGTCTCGTGGCTTCGCAGGTGCGGATACGCTGCGGAATATCGAATCAGCGCCAAGTCATCAGGCGCTGCGATATCTTGCGAGAACCGGCAAGGCAGTCGGGTGGAGAAACACCAGGGACTCTGATACCGTGCAATAACGCGTTGTCATTCGTGTTGCAATGATGCGCCGTTGTTTATGCCTGAACACGGAGTGTCCTGTATGAATTGTCCCAGTCGTACCATCCTTCTCGCCACGGTCGTCACTCTCTTGAGCGCTTGTTCCAGCGACGATGATGGGGACACGTCAGGAGGAGACCTTGGAACCGATCTGCCGCTGATCGCCACCGATGGCACGGTAGAGGCCACCATTCGGTTCACTACGGGCGGCGTGCCGCATATCCAGGCTGAGGATTTCGCATCGGTCGCCTTCGGTGCTGGCTATGTGCAAGCCAGGGACAATGTGTGTCTGATTGCCGAGAGTGTTATCAAGGTGCGAGGGGAGCGTTCGCTGTTCTTCGGCCCGGGTGAGAATAATGCCAACATCCTGTCTGACTTTTCCTACAAGGTCATTGCTGCGCCGCCGGGTGGTGCCCAGGGTGTGGACCTGACACCGGCCAGTGCAGCATTGATTGACGGCTTTGCCGCCGGTTACAACCAGTACCTTGAAGATACCGACAGCGGCGAGTTGCCAGCAGCCTGTCGTGATCAGCCCTGGGTGCGCGAGATTACCAGAGAAGATCTTGTGGCCTACTACACCTCGGTTGCTAAATATGCCAGTGGTGATCTGTTCGCCACAGGCGCCATCTTTGCGGCTGTGCCACCAGGCTCGTCAACACAGGCAACGGTGGTCGACGATAACGGCGGCAGTGCCAGTCCTTCTCCATGGCAGCCGATCGATATGGACGAAGTCGTATCATTACGTCTGCCGAACGATACTGGCCTGGCCAGCAACGCCTGGGGCATTGGCGCGGAGTTGTCGGAGACGGGGCGCGGCGCGTTGCTGGCCAATCCGCATTTTCCCTATACCGGTCCACGCCGTCTCTACCAGATGCACCTGAGCGTGCCGGGTCATTACGACGTCAATGGCGCAACACTGACCGGTGTGCCCTTGCCGCTGATCGGTTTCAACGAATCGCTTGCCTGGTCGCACACAGTCAGTACCGGTACGCGGTTCACCTGGTATGAGCTGACCTTGGCAGAGGGTGATGACCGAGCCTATGTGAAGGATGGACAGCGCATGGCCTTCACGTCTCGCACCATTCAGGTTGCCGTGGCGAACGGTAGCGACACGCCCACGCTACTGGAACGTGAATTCCTGTTCTCCGAATACGGCCCGATGCTGGCCGCCGATCTCATCACCGATGGCGCACTCCCGGCCTGGGGTCTCAACGGTACGGCCTATACGTATCGTGACGCCAATGACGATGTGTCTGCGATGATCGATAGCTGGCTCGGCATGGGTATGTCACAGAATCTGGACGAATTTCAGCAGGTGTTCAAGGCGTGCGGCAGTACGCTATGGACCAATACGGTCTATGCCGATGCAGATGGCAATGCCTGGTACATCGATTCTTCGTCAGTGCCGCACCTGTCGGACGAATCGCTGGCGGTCATCGATGCCAAGCGTACGGCCAGTGCCGACTATGCGCGGCTGTTCGACAATGGCATTACCTTGCTCGATGGCAGTACCTCGCGCGATGACTGGATCGAGGGTGATTGCCTCGGACGGGTGCCTTATGAGAAAAAGCCGTCTCTGGTGCGTCGTGATTTCGTGCAGAATTCCAACTCCAGCCATTGGCAGAGTAATCCGGCCGAGCAGCTGACTGAATTCTCTGCCCTGTATGGTGATGAATCCTTGCCGGTCAATGAGCGCACTCAACTGGGCCTTCGCATGCTGCAGAACCCGGATGAACCCGGTTTTGCAGCCACTGCGCCCGCCGGACAGGACGGCCTGTTCGGTGCGACTGAGTTGCTGGAGGTCATCTGGAACAACCGAGGACTGTATGCAGAGGTGGGTCTGCCAGAGCTGCGGGCGCGTTGTGCGCTGATCGGCGACACTCCGGTGCCAAGCGGACCGGACACCGCCCGTTCCGTGGCCGAGGGCTGTGCTGTGCTGGCGAGCTGGGATGGGCTGTACAATACCGACAGTGTGGGGGCTCATGTCTACCGAGTCTTTCTGGCGAAACTGTTCAACGGCGATTCGTTTGTGGTCGATATACAGTTCGATCCGGCAGAACCGGCCGATACGCAGTACATCCTGCCAAGCGACGGGCGCGGAACCACAGACGATCCAGCCTTGCAATTGCTGGCAGAAGCGCTGGATACACTGGACACCGCGGGCATTGCCTATGAGGCTGCACTGGGTAGCGTACAGACCTGGACGCCGTCCGGTGGCGTTGCACCCGCTGACCTGCTTGGTGGGCAGTCCGCAGTGGCACTGGCAGACCCGATTCCCTGGCATGGTGGCATCGGTAGTACCGAGGGTGTATTCAATGCCATTGCCGTGGTGCGGTCGCCCGTACACGAGGACACCATCTATCCCCGCATCAGCAATCCGACGCTACCTGCGAGTGAAGGACTGTCTGCCACCAGTGGCGAAGGCTGGGCCATCGGGCGAGGGACGAGTTGGCACTTCGGTCTGGAATTCACCGACGAGGGGCCGCTGGCCTATGGTCTGCTGAGCTACTCGCAATCCACCGATCCGGATTCTGCGCACTTCATCGATCAGAGTCTCGACTATTCGACCAAGACACCCAGGCAACTACTCTATTTGGAAGCTGATATTGCCGCAAATCTGTTGCCGGACAGTGAGCTAGTGTTGTCTGGCACTGTTGAGCCAAAGTAGGAGAAGATGCCCGCAGCCATGCGTCTGAAACGCAGATCAGGCAGGTTGGCTGCGGGCAGCGCTGATGCAGTCATGAGTGCAGTTTCAAGTGCTGGCTGCAGGGTGGACGCCATCGGCTGATGGAGCTGTAGCCTGGAGCAGTTTCCTGTGCCGGACTGCATGAACTCACTGAAGGCCTGCGCGCCGCATATCATGGATGACGGTGCTGGAGCGGGCAGCCGCGCGGCGATCGGGACGCGCAGTTTCCTGAAGGCAATACCCTCGTCAATTTTTCAATGGCTATTTTCGGCTGAGCCAGCAAGTCTATTGTTTGCATTCGACTCATAGACCTCTGGTAGATACAGGCCATGCAGACACTGAACCTTCAGGTGAACGGCGAAACGCACGAGTTGTCGGTTGATGTTCGCACAACGCTACTGGACGCTCTTCGGCAACACTTGCATCTGAACGGTACCAAGAAGGGCTGTGATCACGGCCAGTGTGGTGCGTGTACGGTGCTGGTAAACGGCAAACGCATCAACAGTTGTCTGACCCTGGCTGTCATGCATGACGGGGACGAGATCACGACAATCGAAGGCCTGGGGGGATCTGACACGCTGTCACCCATGCAGAAGGCTTTCGTCAAGCACGACGGCTTTCAATGTGGGTATTGCACACCTGGCCAGATCTGCTCGGCAACCGCAATGCTCGATGAAATCAAGGAGGGCTGGCCAAGCTATGTGTCGGTGTCTCTGGTAGGCGAACCGGAGCTGACATCCGACGAGATCGCCGAACGAATGAGCGGAAACCTGTGTCGTTGCTCTGCCTATCCCAACATTGTCGATGCCATCATCGAAGTGGGTGACAAGTCATGAAGAGCTTCGATTACCAGCGGGCGGAGACGGTCGAACAGGCCACGACGGTCGCCGCAGGAAAAAATGCTTCTTTCATTGCCGGCGGCACCAATCTGCTGGATCTGATGAAGCTCGAAGTCTTGTCCCCGGATGTCGTGGTGGATATCAATCGGCTCGATCTGAATGCCATCGAGCAAACCGACGACGGTGGATTGCGCATCGGCGCCCTGGTGCCCAACAGTAAGCTGGCTGCCGATGCGCGGGTACGGCAGCACTACGCGGTATTGTCGCGGGCCTTGCTATCGGGTGCATCTGGCCAACTGCGCAACAAGGCCACAACCGGCGGGAATCTGCTGCAGCGAACACGCTGTTACTATTTCTATGACACCGCATCCCCCTGCAACAAGAGAAGTCCGGGCACTGGTTGCAGTGCCTTGCAGGGACAGAACCGGCTGCATGCCATCATCGGGGCCAGCGAACACTGCATTGCCACACATCCCAGTGATATGGCGGTGGCCATGCAGGCGCTGCGTGCCACGGTAGAGATCGAGCAGACCGATGGCCACCGTCGGCAAGTGCCCTTGCAGGACTTCTACTGTCTGCCGGGTACCACACCACAGCGTGAAAACCAGCTCGAAAGTGGTGAACTGATAACAGCCGTACACCTGCCAGCACCTGTCGAAGACAGCTATCAGGCGTATCGCAAGGTGCGTGACCGAGCCTCCTATGCGTTCGCACTCACCTCTGTGGCCGCGGTGACACAGATCCGGTCGGGCACGTTTTCACACGTAGGTTTGAGTTTTGGGGGGATTGCGCCCAGGCCCTGGCGAGACACGGAGGTCGAAGCCATGCTGCTCGGTCAAACCCCTTCCAGGCAGTTGTTCGAAAAAGCTGCCGATCGTCTGCTTGAGGAGGCTCAGGGGCACGGCGGAAATGACTTCAAGATACCGTTGTTGAAACGCACATTGGTGGCTGTGCTCAGCGAAGCCGCAAATTTCGGGGGTGATGCATGAGCGCCAGAATGAGCATGGACGAGCCTGATACGCGTCGTCGACTGGATGACATGGCACAGGGGCTGATCGGCAAGCCACTGGATCGGACTGAAGGACACCTGAAAGTCAGCGGCACTGCCACCTACGCGCATGAATGGGCAGTTGCTGATCAGGCATACGGGGTACTGGTGCGTGCGCCTTTCGCCAAGGGGAAGATTCTTTCTATCGACAAGGCAGCGGTTCTGGCTATGGACGGGGTGCTGGCGGTTATCGATGATGACAGGTTGTTACGCAATCCTGCGCAAGGTACGGCAAACGAAGCACCCGTGCAAGGTGCCAAGGATGTAGTGTACCTTGGGCAGCCCATTGCATTGGTGGTCGCCGAATCATTCGAGGGTGCGCGTCATGGGGCCCAGTCTCTGTCGATAGAGTATGACGCAGATGAGTCAGTTGCGATTGACCCTGAGGCGTCCGATGCGCAAACGGAGAAACCGGACGAGAAACAGTTCAGCCAGGGGGACGTGGATCAGGCCATGCAGGAGGCCGCTTTCACGGTTGATCAGGTTTACCGTACACCGGGCCACAACAGCGCGGCAATGGAGCCGCACTGTGCCATTGCTCAGTGGGAAGAAAACCAGCTGACACTGTACGGCAGCTACCAGATGCTCAAGTACAACCGCAACGAATTGGCTGATTCACTGGGCATCGATGCGGAGCAGGTGCGGATCATCTCCAGATATGTAGGTGGTGGTTTCGGCTCCAAGCTGGGTATTGCGCCGGAAGCGGTTGCTGCCGCCATCGCGGCGAAGGAGCTGCAACGCGCGGTGTGCGTGACCTTGTCCCGTCAACAGGTGTTCGAAGCCGTCATGCGACGTTCCGAAACGCGCCAGCATTTCCAGTTGGCGGCTGACAAGGACGGCGTTTTGACCGGATTGAGCCATGTCAGCCTGGTGTCCAATCTGCCTGATGAGACATTCGCCGAGCCGGTAGGTCAGGCTACTCATTTCATTTACGGTGGCGAGAATCGGCGGATCGGTCTGGAAGTGGCACGGTTGAACAAGACCTGCGCCGGCTCGGTACGAGCGCCCGGGGAGGCTGTCGGTGTCACGGCCCTTGAAAATGCCATGGATGAACTGGCTGAGGCTGCGGGCATCGATCCGCTTGAACTGCGTCTATTGAACATTCCGGAAAAGGACCCCGAACAGGATGTCTCTTTCTCTTCCCGCAAGTTCCGGCAGGCGTTGAAGCAAGGGGCGGAAGCATTCGGTTGGGAGAAACGTCAGCCAGTACCGGGTCAGGTACGCGAGGGTGAATGGCTGATAGGCATGGGCATGGCCTCGGCGGCGCGTGTCAATGTGCTGATGCAATCGGAAGCGAAAGTCACTTTATCGGCCGACGGTTCTGTCATCGTCGAGACCGACATGACTGATATCGGTACTGGCAGCTATACCATCTTGACGCAGATAGCCGGTGAGATGCTTGGCGTGCCGATGAATCGTGTCGAGACACGTCTTGGTGACACGGATCTGCCCAGTGCGTCTGGTTCCGGTGGATCCTGGGGCGCGTCCTCGTCCGGCTCGTCCGTTTTCCTTGCCTGTGAGGACCTGCGTGAACAGCTCTGCCGGAAACTGGACTGCCAGAGTGCAGACTTGACTCTGAAGGACGGTCAGGCGATCGTGCGTAACAGGAGTCACGACCTAGTTGAACTTCTCGGCGGTGAAAGCCTGCAAGCCGTTGGCATCATCGAACCGGGCGAGACCAGTGAGAATGTACGGCAGGCAACATTCGGTGCGCATTTTGCCGAAGTCGCTGTCAACGCAACGACCGGTGAGACACGGGTGCAGCGTATGCTGGGGGTGTTCAGTGCCGGTCGCATACTCAATGAGAAAACCGCACGCTCCCAATGTTATGGAGGCATGATCTTCGGTATCGGCATGGCGTTGACGGAAGAGCTGTTGCATGACCCTCGCGACGGACATATCGTCAACCGTGATCTGGGTGAGTACCATGTGCCGGTCAATCTGGACGTGCCGCAACTGGACGTGATTCTGCTCGATGAGCGTGATGATCATGCCAGCCCCATTCAGGCGAAGGGTATCGGGGAACTCGGGATCTGTGGTGCCGCTGCGGCGGTCGTCAACGCGATTTACAATGCAAGTGGTGCACGAGTCCGGGAGTATCCGGCAACACTTGACAAGATACTGCCGTATCTGGATTGAACGGTAGAGCTATTCGCACCGATAATGAGTCGTACCTTCGCTCCGCGCCTGCCATGTGGCCCATCCGGGCAATGGCAGGCGTTGCTGCACCTTTGTACCGCTTACTGACAGAGCGCTCGCAGCAACATGAATCCGCCTTGGCGGATTGTCATCAATGCCCACTGCCATCGTTTGGGAGTATCGCGTTAGCCTACGATTTACTTTTCATGATCGGAGCGGCAGCGCATGTAGGGAAAAGTCAGATTGGTCTTTACCCAGTTTCATAGACGCCTGAATAAGTTGAGTATGCCACCTTTGTATTATCATGTTGAAATCCAGCAGTATGGCAGCAGCCATTGCTAGAATGCAGCCTGATCCGATTGTAGAACACTTCCACGTATTCGAACATGGCCTCTTCACCCTCCGCACGAGTCGCGAAGTTTTGACGGTATATCAGCTTTTTCTCAAACGTCGTAAAGAAGCTTTCAGCCACGGCACTGTCCCCAAAATGCCCTTGCGGCTCATGCTACAGATGATGCCGTGCATCCCAAGGCTCTTTCGATAGCTGCTCGCGTACGGGTACTACCCCGGTGCGAGTGGTGTATCAGCCCCTCAGGGGCGCCGTGCATCGCGATGGCAGCCTCCAGCGCTTTCAGCGTCAGGTTCTGATTGTTCTTCTCACCGCAGGCCAGGCCGATCACTTCCCGATTGAACAGGTCTATCATGGGAGCGACATACAACCAGCCCTCGTCGGTGGCGACAGCAGTGACGTCGCCAACCCATTTGCGCCCGGGCTCGATGGCTGCGAAATCGCGCTGGATCACGTTGGGCGCCACCGGGTGAGACTCGTTTCGGTCGGTGGTATTGCGATACCCCTTGCGCGGCTTCACGGCCAGATTGTTTTCACGCATCAGCCGGGCAACCCGGTTGTGGCCAACCACGGTGCCATTACTCTGTAACTGACGGTGGACACGCGGGCTGCCATAGGTTCGGCGACTGCTCTCGAAGATACGGCGAATCTGTGCCAGCAGCGCTCTATCGTCGAGCTCATGCTGGCTGGCAGGTCTTGATAACCAGGCGTAGTAACCGGTGCGCGATACCTTCAAGGTACGGCATAACAGGGCGACACTGAAATTGGCCTTCTCCGCATCGACAAAGGCCAACCTCATGTCGACTCCTTGGCGAAGAAGGCCGCCGCCTTTATCAGGATTTCGCGCTCCTGCTTCAGCTCACGGATCTCGGCCCGCAATCGCCTGAGCTCTTCGCTCTCGGCCTCGTGCGCCACCAGACTACCCTTGTCACTTTGCTCTGCCAACTTGATTCAGCATCTGACAACTGCTTCAGACAGGTCCAGATCCCGGCTGATCTCGTTGACAGACTTCTCACCTTGAGTCACTAGATCGACTACATTCAGTTTGTACTCGGCGGTGAAATTACGCCGTGCTCTCTTGCTTTTTGACTTCTTCCATAGGACACCTCTGAACTCCATTGTCGCTCTAAGAGGATGTCCACGAAACCGGGGGAAGTCTGGAGACCTTAGTTTGCGCAGCGGGCGATCGGCGGATGAAAGTGGGTGAGGGGTCAGAAGCGCAGAGCATCGCCTTTAGTACCGAAGGTACTGTAGCCTACGGGCGGAACCCTGGTAAGTCCCAACGTCGAAGCCGGCCGCGGATGGATCTCATTAATGGGTGTTCGTAGGATACAGTTTGCCATCAAGGCTCGGACAGAGAGACAGGATCGCCGACCCGAAGCTGCATACTCCGTAAACATGGATCGTTGTAAACCGTTGTTTTATGCCGAATGGGAACGACCGCTCCAAAAACTAGCCGGTAGTCGCAGGTCATTTGAAATTAGACGCAAATCGAGGGACTAAGGATAAGTCGCGCCACGCCGCGACTTCATCCGTGGGTTGAACTAGCCTGACCTCGTATCGGTAGCTTTTCCTTTACTGTCGATAAACAGAAAGGGGCGTCGTCTTTCCCGTGGCTTGTCGTAAATCAGAGCGAGCGGATCTCTCACCCTGATGGATGATCATCGATGCAATAATTATAGCAATGCAGCTAAGACCCTCAACCATCAGTATAGCTACCCTCTCCCTAAACCCGGAATCCTCCGAGGATGACGTCGAATCAGCGCCACTCCACGCCATTCACATGAACGCAAGGACGCTGTACTGATGAAATTAGTAGATCCTGCCTGACTATCTGAAACCCCAAAAACAATGCTATTTCTCATCACGCAATTGGTCCCCGTTGTGTATCAACCCGCCACAGCAAGAAATTCATTATCAACAGTTGAAAACCATCATCATCAGGAATTGCCTCCGCACCTATCTTTGCTTTTTTGCATTTCTCGGATACTGTGGTGGAGTAACAGGGACGTAAGGATAGCGTCCGCGCTGTTTGGTTGCCGTTGTGCTTGGATCGCTTCCACCGCGCACATAAACCTTCGATGGATCATAAGCCGGTCCAAAGTCCCACGATGGAAAGCGGCCGTGCTTCATGGCGTTCTGAACGAAGATACGTTTGCGCTGTGATGTCCTGATACGCTGGTCGAGATCATCTTCATCCCAGCGTGCGTGCATTTCGGCAAACATCGCGTTCATGGCGTCCTGATAAGCGGGATCTTCCGACAAATTGACCAATTCAAGCGGGTCTTTTTCAAGATCAAAGAGCATCTTCGGATCGGTCCGGCTGTGTACCAGTTTCAGGTTACCCTTGATCATGATCAGTGCGGGGGCATAGAGGCCTTCGCCGTTGAATTCAATGAATATCTTGTCGTCAGCGCTTCCACGAGCAGGTAAATCGAACAGGCTGCGCCCGTCATGAGGGGCTACATAGCTATCGAATTTTCCATCGCTTGCAATGTCCACAAAGGTCGGCAGCAAGTCAACCAGCGAGACCAGCGCGTCTTCCCGGTGGCCGGCTTTCAGTTTGGGACCCTGTGCAATCAGTGGTACCCGGACCGATGCCTCGTAAGGGTTGAACTTGAACCACATACCTCGTTCACCCAGCATTTCACCATGGTCTGATGTAATGAAGATATAGGTATTGTCCAACTGACCAATGCTTTCAAGCGTCTCTACCAGGCCCCCAATCAACTCATCGAAATGAGTGACCATCGCGAAGTAGCCACGACGCGCGTTGTAGAGTTGCTCCGGCGTGATATCGAACTCGTCCTGCCGGATGGTCAGGAAATACCTCTGCGCCCAGGGGTCGCGGTCTTCATAGGGTATATGCGCGACTTCGGGTTCCGGGATGTCGATGCCCTCATACATGTCCCAATACTTCTTGCCAGCGACGAATGGGTTGTGAGGTTGCGTGAAAGAGACATGCAGCATGAATGGCCTGTCATCAGTCGATCGCGCGTGGTTGTACATCTCTTGCCTGGCGGCGCTGAACACTTCCTCGTCGTAATCGATTTGGAGATTTCGCTCGCAATGCCCAGCCTCGACTACGCTCAGAAGACTCATGACTGAAGGAGCATAGGGTTCGTCTGTCTGATCCCAATCTGCAGTCCAGGCAAAGTCGGATGGGTAGATATCCGTGGTCAAGCGCTCCTCGAATCCATGAAGTTGATCAGGGCCCACAAAATGCATCTTGCCGGAAAGTGTCGTCTTGTAGCCAAGCGTGCGCAAGTAGTGCGCGAAGGTCGGCTCTGACGGCAGAAATTCCGCGCCATTGTCGAATACGCCAACATCAGACGGCAATCGACCGGTCATCATCGACGCCCTTGACGGACCGCAAACCGGATTGTTGCAATAGCTGTTGGTAAAAGTTGTTCCGTTCCTGGTCATCTTGTCGATGTTCGGCGTAATGGCGTAAGGTTTGCCATAGGCAGACAGGCACAGGGCAGTCATCTGATCGGCTTGGATGACAAGGATATTCGGGCGAGACATGGCAGAATCCTGATTATTGAAAATTTACCTTCGGCCCGCGCAACTGAGGCGAACCGAAGGGCGGAGGTGACGAATCAGCCCCCCGTTCTGGTGACGAACTCCTCGATACCTGGCACATTGATTTCGCGGTAGTAGCGTAATGCACCAGGGTGCAACGGAGAACCAAAGCCGTTGAGGATTGTGTCTGCGGACACTCTGCTGAACGCGTGATGTACTCCTGCCAGAGCGTCTAGATTTTCGAAAATCGCCTTGGTCATCTGGTAGACCCGTTCTTCGGGTACGTCAGCCAGAATTACCAGTCCGTTCGCCAGCCCGTACGTTGGGGTGTCGTCTTTGACATCTTCATAGGTGCCGCTCGGAATGGACAGCCGGAAGTAGGGTGGATAATCCGCACGCAGGGCATCAAGAAAGTCGTCTTCGACGGGAATAAGCTTCAGATCGCGCTGCGCACTCAGCTTGATCAACGGGGCAAGTGGGAAAGACCCGTTCCACAACGCAGCGTCGATGTTGCCGTCACTCAGCATGTCAACCATATCGCCCAGGCGAACCCGGAAAGGTTCAAAATCCTCACCAGCGACCTTGGACATCAGTGCGTTTGCATCAAGCATGGAAACGCCACCCGGCTGGCCCATGCCAATGCGCTTGCCTTTGAGGTCTTCAATCGAGTTCACAGGCCCATCTTCAAGCGCAATGATGTGCATGGCAACCGGTGCAATCGACATCCAGGCCATGACCTTGCCGGCCTCCGAGCCTTCGTAGTTCCCAGTGGCCGTATAAGCTTCATAGGCGGACAAGGACGTTGCCATCGAGGCTTCCATTTCCCCACCTTGCATCAAAGCGATATTGGCTACATAGCCTTTGGTTTCTTCGGCCGTAGCTTGCACGCCCTCCACGTTCTTGTTGATCACATCGGCGATACCTGCCGACCAGGTGTAGGCGGTACAGGTTACGGGGCAGGAGCCGATTGACAAGTAGTCCGCGGCCTGTGTGAAAGTCGGGACGACCAAGGTGGTCGCTGTAAAGAGAATGATCTTGAGGTCAAGCTTCATCTGGTATCTCCCTCCGGGGTTTTATTTTGTGGTTATTACCCTGTCTTGGTTTCTGTTTTTGCTAATGGTGTCGCTAGGCGTGATGTCCAATAGACAAGGGCTGTGAAAATTGCGAAGGCGGCAAGATCAATACGCCAATCCGAGTTCATGAAGAAAATGGCGGTTATCGCAAAGATGAGACGTTTGACCATGCTCAGACGGTCAGTGAAATACCCCATCAGGGCGGCGCTGGCACAAATGCCGCCCAGGATCGCAGTGACGAAGGACAAGGTGATCTGCACCCATGTCACCTCCAGTCCCAGGATCGCGGGGTCATAAACGAAGAAGTAGGGGACTGCAAATGCTGCCATGCCAAATTTGCAGGACAGCACCGCTATTTTGAGAGGGTTGCCGTTTGCTATTGAAGCTGCAGCATAGGCTGCCAAGGCTACGGGTGGAGTTATTGATGACAGCATTGCTGAATAAAGAACAAAGAGATGCGCCGCCAGTAGGCTGACGCCGAGGTTTACCAGTGCAGGGGCCACCAGTGTGGCAACCAGTATGTAGGCCGCTGCGGTCGGTAGGCCCATGCCCAGAACAAGGCAGGTCAGCATCGTCAAAACCAGCGCCAGAGGCAGCGAGCCGCCCGAAAATGCGACAACCAGGGTCGAGAACTTCAGTCCGATACCTGTCAACGTGATGATCCCGATGATTACACCTGCAGCGGCACAGGCCAGAGCGACGGGAATAACCGCGTTGGCGGCAGCGATACAGGTATCGACAATCCGGCGCGGAGTGAGGGCAGTTGTTCTGTTCAAGTAGCTAACCATGGTGGAGGCCACGATCGCCCAGAATGATGACAACATGATCGAATTGCCGTTAAGCAGCATGCTGACGAAAACCGGTAATGGGATCAGAAGGTAGGAGTGCTTGAGGATCGATCGCCATTCCGTAATCGAATCTGCGGCACGTAAGGCCGGGATGTTGCGCTTGATGGCCTCGAAATGCACCATTGCCAGTAGAACGGCGTAGAAGATTACCGCTGGCAGGAACGCGGCTTTGGCGATAGTCAGATAGGAGGTTTCGGTGAATTCCGCCATGATGAAGGCCGCCGCGCCCATGACTGGTGGCATCAATTGCCCACCGGTAGACGACACGGCTTCAATTGCTCCAGCTGCTTCCTTGCGGTATCCACTTTTGCGCATCAGAGGGATCGAGATTGGTCCCGTTGTCAATACGTTGGCAACCGCAGTACCCGAAATCATGCCCATCAGGCTGGATCCGACAACTGCCGCCTTCGCGGGCCCACCGCGCATCCGTCCTGTAAGAGCGGTCGCAAAGTCCATCAATACCTGACCTGCGCCGGTCTTCTCGAGTAAAGCGCCGAGCACAACGACTCCAGTAACGAAAGTCGCACTCACGCCCAGCGGTGTGCCGAAGATGCCACCCCCTCCAAGATAGATCTGTGATGCTACTCGCTGAAGTGAATAACCACGATGCGCCAGTGGGGTGGGCAAATAGGCCCCGAATAGTCCATAGAGAATGAAAATGCTGGCAAGCAGGATGATTGGCCAACCGATGGTGCGGCGACAGGCATCGAACAGGGCAATGACTAGTACGGCGCCAAAATAGATCTCGTATTGCGTTATCGATCCGTACCGATTGTTGATCGCATCGAAATTGAACAGTTGATGGCCCGTCGCTACTACTGATCCGATGAGCATGAGAATGATCCAGGCCTGCCTGATCAGAACAGCCGGTCCTTGTGCATTGTCGGTATCGCGGACGAGTGTCGCCTTGAGAGACATTGCGAAAACGAGGATCATCACAAGCAAAAGATGAGCGCTACGTTGGATGCCATCCGGATAGACGCCGAAAAAAGCGGTATAAAGCGTTAATCCGACAAGGATTACTGCAGTGATCGAGATGACAAGCGAGAGAGCTTTGGCGTACGCCGAATCACCCATGGAAAGCATCCTCTGAGTGTTTTGACGTGCGCGCAAACCGGTCATAGTCAAAACGGTTGGAATAACAAAACGCGTGCAAAGCCAGTAGCGCCGCAGATTCCACCGAGGCTATAGTGCCCTTCACCAATTGGTAAGACCCTTGCGGATCGTAATCGAATTGATGTTTCAGTACGGCCTCAAGTGCATTGAAATAGCAGTCATTCGCGCCAAGATAGCCGCTGATGATCATCAACTTCGGCCCCAGAAGTTTAGCGACACTGTCCAGCGCAGGGGCGAGTTGTTCACCGGCCTCAGCAACCAGATCGGTGGCTTTCGGGTCATTGAGCGCGGCTAGCAGGGAGTTGGCATAGAATGATAATTTCGATGTGTCAAAAGCCCGATGATCCAACTTGCCCATGCGCGACAACAGCCCAAAACCCGTTGCCGAGAGGTTGAGACAATCATGTCGATCGCATACGCAGACCAGAGGCCGATCTTCTGCCCGAAAATGTCCCAACTGACCGGAAATTCCAGAATTTCCTCGCACCAAACGGTGGTCTGAAACCACCCCCGCACCAACGAAAGTCGCGACGTGAATCAGCGTGAAATCGGCAACATTGCGCGCGGCACCAAACCGCATTTCTGCAATGGCTAGTGCATTGGCTATGTTTTCAATTTCGACAGGTAGATTGATCACCTTCTGGATTTCGCGACGGAACTGACCACCGTCGTTTAACCAGCCAAAATAGTCGGATTTCACGATCTCACCACGGTCGGGCAATGTTCTGGCGGACAGTGCTACTCCGACCCCGGCAATTCGATCAACGTCTATACCAGATGTTTCAATCAAGTCTCGCAACGCATGGGCGTAGACCCGAGCGGCATCAGATACATTGTCAAACGTAACATTTTCAAGACGACTGCTCGCGCGATGCTGACCATCCGCGTCACAGATCGATACTTCAGAATGATAGGCAGACACCGTGATCCCTACTGCAAACAAGCCATCCTTCACGATATGAAGGCCGGTTTTCGGTCTGCCGACGTGCTTCTTCTTTGTTCCGGACTTTGCTTTTTCCTTGGCGTTGGATTCTTCGATGATGCCGGCGGCCAGTAACTCTCTGACAATTCGGGTTGCGGCCATTTCCGAGAAGCCGCACACGCGTGCCAACTCAGCTCGAGAAATGCCCGGCTCTGCCTTGATTCGCGACAGAATCATCCCTCGGTGGGTTTTACGAAGGCTTGCAGGTGTCGCGCTCACATTTGAATTAATAACCATACGTTGGATAGTAATTCACAAGGAATGCCTTTTTCAAGCATTTTTTACAGGATGTAAGATATGAGCCGTTCAAGGCGAATGTCCTTGGATTCACTTTATGGAAATTCCCTTTGAATCAAGTGCTTGTCTTGGCCGCATGACAGATTTTTTCACTTCAGGGCAATGCAAGTCGACGTCATAGAATGATCCGGAATCGCTTGCGAGTAGATGATTACCGCTAGTAGTGAGTAATAATTCATGTGTTCACGCCGTCAAGTATTCAACTGTCATGCTTATTCTGAAAGTCAGGTGCTTGCCTGATAAGAGGCTGGTCTCGGCAATGCGCAGTACTATCGCGAATAGGATCTGAAATATCGGCAGTTTGTCTGTTGGGTGGGTTGGAACAGGTCATCTGGCAAGCCTGTCGTCCCAGTATCCCAAACGCCCGGATTTTGGCCTGAAGCTGTCAGGCAGCAACTCTCTTCATCCGAGCTTCATGTGCGGCATCACAACCGAATCTTCATCCGCAGAATCGGCATGAATCCGGTTGAGGTTTATAGCGCTTAGATGGTCCGGTTTTAAACGCCAAACAACACTTGCGAGAACTGGTCTTTCGCAGGTCTATGTCAACTCTGGTGCGCTGGCCTCCAGACTTAGCCATCGCAGATTTTCACAGCCACTTTGGGAAAGTTGGGTCAAGATTCCCGTGGCGCCTCCTTCCAGGAGTTAAGCATCAGATAGCACTCCTCCACCAAATGCCTATTCTTGGGGCGTTGCACTGAACAGGGGCAATGATGAGCAGACTACGTTGACAGAATTGCAATTGGGCTGGACATCCCGCGGATACAACCCTGCACTAATGACATCGCACCGTACGCCTCATCATGGGCATGGCCTCGGCGGCGCGTGTCAATGTGCTGATGCAATCGGAAGCGAAAGTCACTCTATCGGCCGACGGCTCTGTCATCGTCGAGACCGACATGACTGATATCGGTACTGGCTGCCATACCATCTTGTCGCAGATAGCCGGTGAGATGCTTGGCGTGCCGATGAATCGTGCCGAGACACGTCTTGGTGACACGGATCTGCCCAGTGCTTCAGGTTCCGGTGGATCATGGGGCGCGTCCTCGTCCGGCTCATCCGTCGACGCGCTGACCATTGCCGCGTGTCGAGTCCCACGCCGTGCTGATTCTCCATGGCTAGACTTTTGTAAGCTTGTTGCCTTCACACCAGGGGAGTATCTATTGAAGCGCCAGACGGGTGCGCGAAGCTCGCTGACCCGTAGGGCACTTCATGGATTGGCAAGCTGCGTCCTGCGCGACTTCAGTACGTGAATCATGTTTGCTCGACGCGATTCGTCCGATCAGAGTTCAGTAGAAACACTGTTCAAACAGGAGTGGAAAATGGCGAAGAAGAAGATCGACAAGGATTTACAGGCATGGCCGGGTGGGGCGGTTCGAATATCAATGGCGGCATCGGTTGCGAATGATCTGGATACGTTCAAGAAAGGCGTGGCCGCGTTTGCGGAAAGACTCGGTTGCCCCGAATGCTTTTCCGGTTTCGACTGCACCTTCGAGAGTGAGCGTGATTTCATCATCGACAAGAAATTGGCGGTGACGCCCACAGCGGTGCGCGCGGGGCAAGCCGTCTCGCGTGGTGTCAGAGAGCGTAGGGTCACGGTGCCCATTGCTCCCAGCGTGGAGTATGACCTGAAGAAGATCCTCAAGACCATCGATATCCTGGGCAAGCGCATCGGCCCTCATTGGGAGCAGGGAGGACAGGCCATGTGCTGCTCCGGATTCGATGTGACCTTTGAACGAGAGCTGAGAATCATTTCCGATGGCGGCAGTATCCCCAACTAGCCAGAGTGGGCTTGCGTTGCCGGAGATGGGGGTGGGAATCACCTTTTCTTCGGCAATCGAGCCTATTCTCCACCATCAGTCCGATCTGCTGGATCTCATAGAGATCGAGCCTCAGACAACATGGCTCGACACAGGGGCAGATCGCGATCGCTACCGTCAACCCGAAGCGGTGGCAAGACACATTCGCGAGCTGCCTTTCAGAAAGCTGGTTCACAGCATCGGTGTGCCGGTAGGCGGAAGCAACCGCCATGATCCGAACCAGACCACGCTGCTGCGGGACATCATTCAGGATCTGGAATCGCCCTGGGCAAGCGAACACCTCAACTTCAATAGTACCGATGATTTCCAGACCGGTTTCTTCCTGCCGCCGCGCCAGAGTGAGCAGGGGGTAGAGGTGGTTGTCGATTCCATCCGGCGTTTGCGGAATGAACTGGGTATCCAGCTGGCTATCGAGACCGGCGTCAATTACCTGGCCGCGCGGCCTGATGAAATGGCGGACGGGGATTTCATGGCAGCGGTGGCGACACAGGCTGACTCCGGCATCCTGCTGGACTTGCACAACATTCACACCAATGCCCTGAATGGTCGACAGGCGATCGATGCCTTCATCGATCAACTGCCATTGGAGCGCGTCTGGGAGGTGCATCTGGCCGGTGGGTTCTGGATGGACGGGTATTGGCTGGATGCCCACTCGGGGCCGATACCCGATGCCCTGTTCGCTGAGTCGAAGGATATCATTGCCCGCCTGCCGAATCTCAAGGCAATCATCTTCGAGATCTATCCATCCTTTGTCGAATCCATTGGCCTGGATGAGATCTGCCGACAACTGGAACGGCTCAGAGAACTGTGGGAATTGCGCGGCACGCGTACTGATCGTGGAAGCATTGGTGGTGTAGAAGCCCGTGCCCTTGAACCCGGGCCGGTGGAGCAACGAGACGAGGAAAGGGTAACGCCTCTGGCCTGGCAGAGAGAATTGGGTTCACTGGTCATCGGGCGATCACCCGAACAGGCGCTGGGCAAGGAACTGGCCAACGATGAGGGACTTGCATTGTTGCAGAAGCTGTCACTGGAGTTCCGTGCATCGATGATCACCAGTAATCTGCGGCGCACAACGCGGTTGCTGATCCTGGCACTCGGTGAGCCGGTATATCGCGCCATTCTTGCCGAATACCGCAGGAACGTCACACCCAATCTGTTCGCGGCAACAGAAGCACGAGCCTTTGCCGCTTTCATTCAGGATCTGGATATCAATGTGCCGCAGCTTGCCGAAGTCATCGAGTTCGAGATTGCCATTCTGGAAACGTTGATCGACGGCGAAACGCGTCTGCTGCGCTTCGAGTTCGACCCCCTCCCCATGCTACTGGCTCTGGGTGAGGGCTCGCTGCCGGATGAACCGGGTAGAGCCGGCTTGTTCGAGATGGAGATCACACCTGACAATGTGCAATCGATGTCATGAGACGCTGTCAATCGATGACCGTAGCTGTCGCAAATACGGGTTGCTGCGGCTCAACACTTTGGTGTCACTCGCGTCCTTGTGCGGCGCAAGGTGATTGCCTGTAAAAGCGCCGGTCGCAGTCAACATCATCGGCCCACTGAATCTTGCAGTGGGCCGATGATGAGCGCGAAGGCTATTTCATGGAGTTGAAGCCGATCATGTTGCCTTCGGTATCCTGACAAAGCAGTATCCAGCCGAAGTCGCCGATCGAGAATTTCGGTCTGATCACGGTGCCGCCGGCCTGGGCCACACGCTCCTGCTGTACGGCGCAATCCTCGACCATGAAGTACACGATGGTGCCGCCGACTCCGGGGCTGGCGTGAGGTGACTTGGTCAATGCACCACCCGCACCATAGACGCTCATGTCTGCGGGAAAGCTCATCATCTGTGATTCGCCAGTGGGGTCACCCATGGATTCCAGACTGGATCCGAGCAGGGTTTCGTAAAAGGCCACGGCTCGGTCCATGTCATCAACGAAGATATCGAACCATCCGACTGCGTTCATTTTGCTCATCGTGCTTTCCTTTGTGGTATTGGTCGTGTCAAAGAGGGGATTTGTTCAAGCGGCTGTGCCTTGTGTCTGTTCGTCTGCGTCTACAACGCTTTCCAGATGCCAGATCTTGGAGACGATCTGCCAACCATCCTGGCCGTGCACGAAACCCAGATGATCCACGAACACGTTCTGATGGGCTCGTATGCGGATCTTCACGGTTGCGCTGATCGGGGACAGAAAATCGATCAGCAGTACTTCAGCCTGGCGCGTCTGGCCCTTGCTGGCAGGCGACACACGACCTGCAACATCCCGGCGGAAGCTGTCTATCGGCTCGACAAAGACGGTGCCGTTATCCGCGTCGAAGAGGCTGGATTGCGGATGGAACACGGCATTCAGTTTGTCGACATCGCAGTGATGGATGGCGTCGAAGTAGGTTTCGATTGCGGCCAACAGTTCAGTATGGATAGTCATGGTCTTGTCCGTGTTTCAAAGTGTTGAACACAGTTTGCGACCAACAGAGGATTTGTAGTACTGTCGTAATTGACAATACACACTCGAATACTGCCAACATGGGCAAATTTGCCAATTTTCCCGAAAAACACCCGCTGGTGTGCGCCATTGCCTATGACGGTTTGTGCACTTTCGAATTCGGCATTGCCGTGGAGCTGTTCGCGTTGCCCCGACCCGAGTTCGAGAACTGGTACCGCTACGCAACGGTCAAGGCGGAGCCCGGGCCCATACGTGCCGTCGGGGGCATCACCGTTGACGCGCAGGATGATCTGGCTCTGCTGAAGGAGGCCAGCCTCATCATCGTGCCGGGGTGGCGTGGCGCTGATACCCCCGTGCCGGAAGAGCTGTGCGCGGCTCTGTACGCCGCCCATGAGCGCGGTGCGCGGGTGGCCTCCATCTGTTCCGGCGTTTTCGTACTGGCTGCAGCGGGACTCCTGAACGGAAAGAGTGCGACAACACACTGGCGTTATACGGACAAACTGGCGGCACAATACCCCGAGATCAGTGTGGATCCCGATGTCCTGTTTGTCGAAAGTGAGCGCGTGTTGACGTCTGCCGGGTCGGCAGCAGGGCTGGATCTGGGATTGCACATCATACGGCAGGACTTCGGTGCACAGGTTGCCGCCTCGGTTGCGCGGCGGCTGGTGCTGCCCGCTCAGAGAGATGGTGGTCAGCGCCAATTCGTACCCCGGCCGGAACCCAGGGCTCGTGTCGGATCGGGTTTGTCCGCATTGCAGGATCGTATTCGGGCGTCCATCGACGAGGAATGGCCGATCGAGCGCATGGCCGATGCAGCCGCTACCAGCAGCCGAACGCTGGCGCGACGGTTTCACGAGGAGGCGGGAACGACACCGTTGAACTGGCTGAAGGTGGAACGTATCTCACGGGCCGCAGAATTGCTCGAAAACAGTAACATCCCGTTGTCGGATGTCTGGGAAGTCTGCGGGTTTGGCTCCGCGGAAACCTTTCGTCGGGAATTTCGAAAGACGATGGGCGTTCCACCCATGCGATACCGGGAGCGCCTGGGTGCTCCGATGTGAGATCAGGCGATGTGTGAGATCGGTGACTCAGGTTGGAAACGATTCGACAGTTCAGTAAATTCCCGGAGTAAACAGACGCACGGTTGTCTGGATTGAGCAAGCGGGACAAATGGGACGCGTTCTGCTCTAATTGCTTGGCTGATTGAACTTTGGCAGAATGCCTGCCGATAACAGGATTGGAAAGTTGGCTGGTTTCCAATTTGCATGATGGTCGACTGTATTGAACGACAACAAGGCTGAATGACTCGTTGAATGAACTCGAAATTCTGGCATAGGCAGTGGATCAGGGTGCTTCAAGCGCTACTGGCCGTGCTATGCACAGGAATCGCTGCGGTCAGCCTGGCGGCTGGTCACGCTCATTGCGATGAGCAATCCCGGATGCAGGCAGGATCTTCGCCGATCACTCTTGAATCCATGGTACCGACAACTCCTCCGATTCACGCTCAGCGTGGCTTTCGAAACGCATCGGATGAGATGGCCTTCGCCATGAATGATATGGATCATCGTGGGCATGGGGCTCATGGAGACTGTCGATCTTCCATGACGAATTTCATGCCTTGTGACGGTGCAATTCCCTGCTCATCGGCCTGTGCTCTGGCGTGTGCCGCCGGTGGCCTTATCGCTACCGCCTTTCTCACCAACGTGACGGTGCCGCTGGATTGGGGGCTCATGCGAGTTCCCTTGCATGACGATGTCGATGCCATCGTCGAGGTAACTCTACCAGCCTTGTATCGCCCTCCTATCAGTTGATTCGTATTGCCTGGCTGGTGTCCACCATAGCGATGTAGCAAAGGTGGTGTGTATATCAGCCTCTATGTGCACGCTGTCAATATCAGCGTGTCGAATGCGTGATGCGCCCAGGGGTGTCAGTCATGCACGAATCTCAACTGAGGATAAATCATGTTCAAACACTATCGTCTGCGATCAGTGATGCTTGGCCTGGGTGTCATGCTCGTCGTCAGCCAGCCAACAGCGCATACCGGCGCCAGCGGCATCGTGAAGGAACGCATGGACGCCATGGGCGTTCTGGGCGATCATGCCAGGGTTGTTGGCGACATGCTGAAAGGCAAGACCGCGTTCGATGCTGATGCCGTCGAGACGGCCGCTGCAGCTTTCGTCATGCATGGCGAGCAGATTACCGGATTGTTTCCCGATACAGAGGAGAGTCGATCCGGGGCGAGGACCGAGGCACTACCGGCGATCTGGTCCGAATGGGATGACTTTGTTGCGATAGCCACGCGTTTCACGGAAGACAGCCGGGTATTCGCCAACATCGCCAGCAAACTTGATAGTGGCGAGCAATCCGATGAAGAGAACAGCAGAGCGGTCCGCACAGCGTTCTTTCGCACATCCAAAGGCTGCTCGGGATGTCACGAACGCTTTCGACTGAAACAGGATTAGGACATGCGTGCTCGTCGGTTCATATCGCTCCTGGCGCTATGTGCTGTAGGCATCTGTGTGTCGGCTGTAGCCTACGTGCAAGTGCGGAACCAGGATATCGAAGACAATCGATTTGCACTGTTCAGCGAGTCAGGCGCGGCGCGTTCCACGGGAGATGCAGAACGCGGCGAGAATGTGGCGCGAGCATCGGGTTGTATCAGTTGCCATACCGATAAGGCAAATGGCGGTGCCTTGCTTGCCGGTGGTGTGAAACTGGAAAGTCCGTTTGGCACTTTTGTCTCTCCGAATATCACCAGCGATAAGGAATCAGGGATCGGTTTGTGGACAGTGGACATGCTTGCGAAAGCGCTGCTGAACGGACGTCGACCGGACGGCAAACACTACTGGCCGGCTTTCCCGTATGCGGCATATGCTGTCATGCAGCAACAGGACATTATCGATCTGTTTGTCTGGCTCCAATCGACCGACCCTGTGCAAGGGGCCTCCCCCGAGCACGCATTGCTACTGCCAGGATTTGCCAGGGCTGGATTGAGCTTCTGGAAAACACTTTTTGTACCCGTTGACTACCAATCTGGTCGATTTTCCGAACGGGGAGAGTACCTCGTTGAAGGGCCAGCCCATTGCGCTGAATGCCATGCAAGGCGCAATCTGCTTGGTGGGATACCTGATCGGAGATTATCCGGCAACAGGCGAGGGCCTGAAGGCGCTGCTGTTCCGGCAATCACGGCAGACGCCTTGAGAGAGTGGACCATCGAGGATCTGATGTTCTTTCTGGAAATCGGTATGACGCCTGAAGGAGATTTTACCGGAGGGCATATGGCTGCGGTGATCGATCAGGGGACGGCGCATCTGTCCTCAGCTGATCGTCAGGCCATGGCGCTTTATCTCAAATCGTCTTTCAATGGAGGGACTGAATAATGGCAGTATGCAATGGAGTCACGAGTGTGAACGTCTTTTTCCGACTGCGTTACGTCGTTTATCAGGCTATATGTTGTAGTTTGTTGTTAGCGTCATTGCCCGTCATGGCGAGCAAGGGAACTGACGGCATACTCACTCGGCTCACGTCCGACAATCTGGCAGTCGTCGATGAAGGCGCGGTGGTCTATCAGCAACACTGCGCTGCCTGTCACGGCGCAGAGCTTCAAGGCCAGTCCGATTGGCGGCAGCGAGATGAGGCGGGTTTGCTCCCCGCACCACCGCACGATGAAACGGGTCATACCTGGCATCATGCGGATGATCTTCTGTTTGAAATCACCAAGTATGGCGTTGCACGCGTGATCAACGACCCGGACTATCGAAGCGCGATGCCGGTTTATGAGGGAATCCTGAGCGATCAGGAGATCATTGCGGTGCTGTCGTTCATCAAGTCACGTTGGCCGGAACAGGAACGACAGTGGCAAGACGAAGTAAACGCCTCTCAGCTTGAGAGCCTGGGAATAGAGAACGACTCGGATTCTGCTCTCGACAGGCTCTTCAAATGAATGCATCAATTTGCCCGTTGCGGCCTCTCCATCCATCGGCCTGCAACATAACCTTCAAGAGATAGTCGAAAATGAATAAGTCCACGATCAAGGGAACAGTGATGGTACCGGTCCTGGGAATGTCACTGGTCATATTGAGCGCCTGCGGGAGCTCTACGTCAAGCGATACACCAGCAATCGCGCACGCCACGCAAACCGTCTCGCCCACATCGGAACCAACGGCAGAGGTGCCCACTGATGTGTCAGCGATGACAATGACGGTGTACAAGTCGCCGAGCTGCGGATGCTGCACGGAGTGGGTTGACTACATGCAGACGGAAGGGTTTACGGTCACCGCTGTGGAGACCGATGATGTGGATTCAATCAAGGCGAAGTATGGATTGACTTCACCTGAACTGAAATCCTGTCATACCGCTGTGCTGGATGGTTATGTCGTTGAAGGGCATGTGCCCGCCAGCGATGTCAGAAAGCTACTTGCAGAACGTCCAGACATTGTCGGGTTGACGGCTCCCGGTATGCCCATGATGTCTCCGGGGATGGGTAATCTGACCCCGAAGGATTATGACGTGCTCGCCTTCGATGAGAACGGTCGCACTCGGGTCTGGTCGGCATACTGATCGAGCAGGAATCTGCAGCATGAACGGACTCGGGATGAGGAACCCACCATGTCGATAGAGAAGCTTTCTCTGCAGAGTGGCTTTGGCTGGAAATGCTATGGATGTGGCCGATGCAGTGCGACAGGCTTGCATGCAGAAACCTTCAAGACGGAGGAAGGCTATGTCTGTGAGTGGCCGACGCAGGAGGCGCATGTTGCGCACCCGGGCAAGTATCATCACGGGCTGATCACTACCATTTGTTTCTGCCATGGGGCCTGGGCGGCAACCGCCCAAGCGCACGATAGGGAAGGGCGGGAACTGGTAGAACCTCTCGACTACTTCTATGTCAACAAGAGGATCAGTTACGAAATACTGCAACCCATCCCCTTGAACTCGGTGGCCAGGATAGTCGCGAAGGTCTCTCTGGCCTCGAACGTCAAGGCCGAGGTGGATTTCGAGGTTCGTGTCGAGGGTGTGGTGTGCGCCGTTGCCGGGACTGAACTCTTGCGTGTCGATGCTGCCGATATGGCGTTCTGAAGAAGGGAGGCAGTGTCATTGGCTAGCGTAAAAAGGCTGAGCCGAGCCTGCTCGTGATCGTCAACCTTGTCAGTGCGGCTTTTGCGAAAGCTGGCGCATTGAGTCCATCAAGGCAACGTCAACGCAATCCACTGCCGATGACGTTGCCACTGCCTGTCACATGGCCATCATGATCATCGGCGATGATTGGCTATCCATGGCGATTTCGCTCAAGTCCAGTACCACCGGATACAGCATGCCGTCGATGCGGGCGGTTACGGATTGGCAGCTGTCGGGCCCACCGCAAAGTCGTGCTTCACGAATGAAGGACTGACCGATGATGAAGGCTTCCCTGCCTTTGAATTCTCCACTGATGATGCTGACTTTCATCGAAATACTCCACGGATCTAACTGGACGGACACCACAATGGGGCAGGGCAATATCTGTACCCATTGAACGTTTCAGGGTCCTATATTGGCGTGGGGATGCAGCGATAGCTTTGCACGGTAACTCTTACACGTGGCAATGGTGCTGTGTGTCACAGTCATGGTCCTCGGCGCACTGTCGAGCAAGCAAGCGTATGGGGTCATGCGGAAGGCGGCGGAACGCGTTGCGCTGGGGATGCCGAAGATTGCTCAGCAAGACAGGATCCGACACCTTTCCATGCAGCTCGATGCACTACACTGAATACATCGGTATGTTTTTCACGAGAGCGCGAACCAGAAAAACTTGATTGACATGAATCACTGACAGTGAGGTTACTCCCATGCATATAGGTGTCCCCAAAGAGATCAAGAATCACGAATACAGGGTCGGGATGACGCCGACAAGCGTCAGAGAAATGGTTGATCATGGCCATGAGGTATCGGTTGAAAGCCATTGTGGAGAGGGCATAGGCCGATCGGATGAGGATTATCGCAACGCCGGTGCCAGGGTGGTTGATGAGCCTGCGAGCCTGTTCGAGGCCTGCGACATGATCGTGAAGGTCAAGGAACCGCAGGCTGTCGAACGAAAGATGCTGCGGGAAGGACAGGTGCTTTTCACTTATCTGCATCTGGCTCCGGACCCCGAACAGACCAGGGACCTGGTAGACAGTGGTGCGGTGTGCATTGCCTATGAAACGGTCACCGGCGCACAGGGTGGCTTGCCGTTACTGGCGCCCATGTCGAAAGTGGCCGGGCGAATGGCTGTACAGGCCGGAGCCTACGCGCTGGAGCATCCGCATGGCGGGCTGGGTGTTCTGTTGGGTGGCGTACCTGGTGTCGACCCCGCAAAAGTGGTGATCATCGGCGCAGGCACGGTCGGTACGCATGCAACTCACATAGCGGTAGGCATGGGCGCCGATGTATGGGTTCTTGATCGCAACCCCGACATGCTGGAAAAGCACTGGCAGCAATTCGGCAGAACGACCAATTCAGTCTTCTCGACGGCGGACGCATTGGAACATCATGTGCTGACCGCAGACCTGGTGATTGGCGCCGTTCTGGTTCCGGGCGCATCAGCGCCAAAGCTGATTACCTGCGACATGGTCAAGAACATGAAACCGGGAGCCGTGTTCGTGGACGTTGCCATTGATCAGGGTGGGTGTAGTGAGACATCCCACGCCACCACACATGCAGAACCGACATACATCGTGGATGATGTGGTGCATTACTGCGTCGCGAACATGCCAGGCGGGGTGCCAAGAACGTCGACCTACGCGCTGAACAATGTGACCTTGCCTTACATGCTCGCCCTTGCAGACAAGGGATACAAGCAGGCATTGAAGGATGATCGGCATCTGCTTGCCGGACTCAACGTCTGCAAGGGGCAGGTGACCTACAAGGAGGTGGCAGATGCACTGGGCCATGCGTACAAGGACCCGATGACTGCACTGGACAGCTAGTGTACTGTTTCAACAAAGCGTTCATCGAGCGAGTCGCCAGGCGTGTGGAAAGCCTGGCAGGGGTGTAATGACCGAGCTGACTGAAGGCGTGACAAGCCGGTCGAACACAGGGAGGTATGCGGAAGGTCAGCACAATGACAGGCATCAGACGCGAATGCTGAGTTACCTGTCATCGATGGCGCTACGCAGCGCTGATCAGGCCGCCTCGGACTCAGCGTCGGTGTCGGTGCTGGACTGACGGCGGAAGCGCACCGTGCGAATCATCTCCCGGATACGCGGCTGGATTTCGGTTCGCCACCGGGTGCCGTTGAAAACGCCGTAGTGGCCTACACCAGGCTGCACATAGTGCCAGCGACTATCGTCGGGGATGTTCGGGCACATGTCCTGAGCCGCTTCGGTCTGGCCCAGGCCGCAGATATCGTCGCGCTCGCCTTCTACCGTCATCAGGGCGGTGTTCTTGATGGCACCGAGGTCGATGACCTCGCCCTTGTAGGTGAACTCGCCCTTGGGTAGCGTGTGCTCCTGAAACACGCGTTCAATCGTGTCCAGATAGAATTCGGCCGACAGGTCCATGACCGCCAGGTATTCATCGTAGAACTGATTGTGCTGCTCGACGCTGTCGCAGTCACCCTTGATCAGGTCATTGAAGACGTTCCTGTGCGCGTCGATATGCCGATCCAGGTTCATCTGCATGAAACCGGACAGCTGGATGAAGCCGGGATACACGCGGCGCATGCAGCCGGCGTTGGGCCAGGGTACCAATTCGATGACATTGTTCTTGAACCAGTCAAGCGACTTGGATTCCGCCAGCTCGTTCACCGCCGTGGGGTTGCGGCGGGTATCCAGTGGGCCGCCCATCAGGGTCAGCGACGCCGGTGTGCATTCATCATCCATGGCTGCCATGACGGCCGTGGCGGCCAGGGCAGGCACCGCGGGCTGGCAGACAGCGATCACGTGAACGTCATTGCCCAGCCAGCGCACGCATTCGATGATTTCGGTGACGAAGTCGTCCAGGTTGAACGAGCCCAGGGCCACGGGGACTTCCCGAGCATCGCGCCAGTCGGTGATATACAGATTGTGTTCGGGCAGCATGGCCTTGACGGTGCCGCGAAGCAGGGTAGCGTAGTGACCCGACATGGGCGCAACCAGCAATACCTTGGGGTCGTAACGCTTTCCGCACACCGTTTCGTCTCGGTCGAAATGCAGCAGATCGCACCATGTGCGCTGCAAAACAACCTCTTCGGTGACCGGGACATCCAGTCCGTGAATCTTCGTGCTGTCAGTATTCCAGTCGGGCTTGCCGTAGTGCCGCGTCATGTTCTCGAACATGGTGGCCGAGGCCGAAATCCAGCGTTGGGCGTAGTTGTCAGACCAGGGATTGAAAGGAGAATCTGCCATTCGCCGCATCCAGCGGCTCTGCATGCGCATGGGCGTCAACGCCGCACGTGCCATCTCGTAGGTGTGATATTTCATGCAAAGCTCCGGCCTGTTTTGCTGTCTCAATTCTTTGTATGCAGCGTGCAAAAGTCAACGTTGAGGACAAATGCAGGCGTTCACAGAATCTGTGACAGTTCTTGTTGCAGCAAGATTCACGATGGAATCGCGGTCTATCCTTGCTGTTAGCGGCCTGATGAGCGAAAGCCTTGGGCAATCCAACCATCGGCAGCTTCCCGAGCGCCAGAATCTTGCGGTAAGTCAAGCGCTTTCAGGCCGTTACCGAATAGTAGCAAGAGTCGGATGTAACATGGCAGGGTTCCAATGGCCCATAGGGTCAGTGCAGAACCCTGAATCCCCCACCGTGTGGGTGGTGGGGGAGGTCAGCCCGGGAACTGAAGATCAACGACAGTCGAAATCGGGCGCGCACAGCACTTGAAAGCCGTCTGCCCAGTTGAAGATCATCGGAGCGTCCGTGGCCCCGTCTATCTCGACCAGGAAGGTCGCTGCATCGTCGGTTTCCGGCGACAGGGTCATGCCGGAACCATCGGCCGCCGTCACTCGCAAGGTGCCGCTCTGCCACTGGGCAGGGTAGATACCGGCCTCATTGGCCACCGAGTCTTCTGAGTCTACATAAGACAGGTCGAGCGTGACACCCAGAGGCTCGCCCGCAGTCCAGGGGGCCGCGACAGTGAAGCTTGCCGAGGCAGTCGCACCGGGTTCATCCACGTCGGGAATGTCACTCTGAACAAGGCTGTAGCGCCGTGAGTCATAGTCGGTGATGCTGGTCGTTTCACCTGCCTCCACCTGAACCAGGCTGGCGTCGGTCCAGCTGATCAAGACGGCGGGCCCACGGTTCTCCGAACTGCTATCGTAGAACTCGCCATTGAGCACCATGGAATCGCCATCGGCCCGGGAGACCGAGAAGTCTTCGAAGCTTGCCAGTTCGGCGCTGCGAACGAAGCTCACTGATTTGTACGCGAAGCCTTCATAGGCCGCATCATCGATGGAGCAGGCACCGGTAGCACGCATCTCATCGATGTGAGGCCCGCCTACCGTCTCATCATTGTAGGCCTGCACGAGCAGTGTGCCGCCGCTGTCGCAGGAGAAGGTGTACTCGACGTTCTCGCCTCCCTCGTTGACAGCGACACTGGACAGGAAAGTCAGCCCGTTGCCGCTGGCAACACCTGCGGTAATGGCCTGGTCAACCAGGGCCTCTACGGTGCTGAATACCGTATCAACGCGGGTGGAAGCGGCATCGAGGGCGTCGTTGTTGGCGATGGCAATGATCTCTCGCAACAGGGTTTCTGCGTTGCCCGCAGAGATGATCGGAAAGTCGTCGTCCTGTGGCGTGCCGGAGTCCGAGTCGCTGCAAGCTGTGATGGCAAGCGCCATGGCCGCCGCAATAATGCAGGGGCGGTATGTTGTCGTGAATGTGTTTATGCGAATGCGTCCTTTTGGTCATCGCGGAAGGTGAGCCGCTGCTCCCCCACAGCCTCTGCAGAATGAGAGCCTGAGGTGGGTGATCATAGCTCTGGAGGGCAGGAGTTTGTCTGCCGCTGGCTCGTAAAATTACCGTCGGTCGAAGAACTCTATCGGCAAGATCGTGCTTCTGGTTGGTCCCTCGTCGTGAATGGGCCGGGTTTCCGAGCGTTTATCGCTGCGGCATAGCAAGGCTTGCCCTCATGTGAACGTTGATGGTTGAACGGTCATGATCATTGGCGTGAATTACCCATGAACTGGCGGCTCGGACGTTTCGGTTTGTCTGTATATTCGGTTTCAATATCAACGTTCGAGAAGTCTCATGTCGCATGTCTTTCCACGTCATACCAAAAGCGATCTGCCAACGATTGCCTCCGGTGACGGCTGTTATCTGATCGACCGATCAGGCAAGCGGTATTTTGACGGCTCTGGTGGTGCGGCGGTGTCTTGTCTGGGGCACGGTGACAAGGCAGTCACCGAAGCCATCAAGCGACAGCTGGATGAGGTGGCCTACGCACATACCAGCTTCTTCACCTCCGAACCGGCTGAGCAGCTGGCCGATTTTCTGATCCAGCATGCTCCGGGAAATCTGGATCGCGTCTACTTCGTATCCGGTGGCTCCGAAGCAGTCGAGGCTGCACTGAAGCTTGCCCGGCAGTACTGTCTTGAAATCGGCCAGTCATCGCGCCACCGGGTCATCGCTCGTCGCCAGAGCTATCACGGCAATACCCTGGGGGCGCTGGCCACCGGTGGAAACCTGTGGCGACGCGAGCCCTTCTCGCCGCTGATGATCGACACCACGCATATCTCGCCCTGCTACGAATACCGGGGGCGCGCCGAGAATGAGAATGCCAGCGACTACGGTTTGCGAGTGGCCAATGAACTGGAGACCGAGATTCTGCGTCTGGGGCCGGAGAGTGTCATGGCATTCGTGGCGGAGCCGGTGGTGGGTGCCACCCTGGGTGCAGTGCCTCCTGTGGAAGGCTACTTCAAGCGTATCCGCGAGATCTGCGACGAGTATGGCATCCTGTTGATTCTCGATGAAGTCATGTGCGGCATGGGGCGCACGGGCTCGTTGTTCGCATGCGAGCAGGATGGTATTGCGCCGGACATTCTCACCATCGCCAAAGGGTTGGGAGCTGGCTACCAGCCCATCGGTGCCACGCTTTGCTCAGCAGAGATCTACGCTGCCATCGAGAACGGGTCGGGCTTCTTTCAGCATGGCCACACCTACATCGGCCATCCCACTGCCTGTGCTGCCGGACTTGCCGTGGCCACTGCCATCGTGGACCGTGACCTGCTCAGTGCGGTCAGGGGCAGGGGAGAACAGCTCAAGGCTGCATTGGGCAGTCAGTTCGGTCAGCATCCTCACATCGGCGATATTCGTGGGCGCGGATTGTTTCTGGGTCTTGAACTGGTGGAAGACAGGGAATCGCAGCAACCCTTCGCCGCCGAGCGGCAGATCAACAAGCACATCAAGAAAGCCGCCTTCGAGGCCGGTCTGATCTGCTACCCCATGGGCGGTACGATTGACGGAAAGAACGGAGACCATATTCTTCTGGCACCGCCTTTCATCATGTCCGAATCGCAGATCGATGAGGTCGTTGTCAAGCTTGACAGTGCCATCAGCAGCGTTCTGTGACAGCGCCCGGAACTCGCCGCCATGGTCGAGTGAGTGTATGACACGGCGACTCGGCTTCAACCCCGTCGCGACTCCGGGAACACCGTGAAGAGCGACGCGCTGCTGAGTTGCCTGCTCGGGTCTGGCTGATCAAGCCAGACCCAGCTCTTTCCTGAGTGCGCCGATCGGCGCCTTGAAGTCGTTCATGGTGCCTGCTTGCGACAGTTGCTCGTCTCTGTAAGCGAACTCATCGAACAAGGCTTCCAGTCGCTCCCTTCCCTCCGGGGTGCGAGCGGCTTCGCGCGGCGTTTTACCGCGAAGTGCAGGCAGGGAGTCATCCAGCCACTGCGCCCAGTGCTGTTGGCTCATGGCCTCGATCTGCTGGCGTACTTCGGGGGAATTCATCAATTCCTGCTGTTCGGCCTCACTCAGTTGAGAGAGAGGCGACGCGCCAGGAAGCTCGGGCTGTAGTTCTTCCATGCCGCGTAAAGTGACATTCTTGCCCAGGCGTCGTTTGATCTTGCGTTGTATCGCGTCTGCCCGTTCACGCGAATTCACCTCGATGCTCAGCTCATTGCCCATGATCGACAGGCGTCCATTGACCGTGTTGTTCATCACGGCATTCGCCGGCCGTTTTACGACCCAGGGAAATTCGATGCTCTGCAGCTCACCGGATGAGTCGAACGCGGGGTCCCCCATCTTCAGTAGTTGTTCACTGGTCTCGCCGTCACACAGGGTGGCCAGCTTGTCGAGGGCTTCACGCGGTTTGACGGTGAATTCGAACACGAGACGCAGGGGCACGATATCCTCGCCGTCTGTGTTCTGCATGATGGGGGGCGCCGGGTGACGAACACTCTCGGCCAACAGATGATATCGCTCACGGATCTCCAGGTCGTAATCCTTGAGAACATTGATGGCAGCGATTTCCGGCAGGCTGATTTTCATCCGTCCCGCCTGGCTTTCCTTTCTCAGCGACTCCATTCCTTTCCGGATATGGTCGCGCAGATCGATGATGTCATCGGTGAAGCTCGGTGGCAGGGCTGTGATGCCGGTGCCTGCCAGAATGGCTGTCTCTTCCGATGCCTTGATCACACGGGCGAAGATGATCATGCCATCGAAGGCCGTCCGGGAGGCGCTCACATCCTGTATGAAGAGGCGCTCACCGGTCAGCATGTCTTCGGTCGACATCCCCTGTTCCTGAAGAACATCGAGGACCTTGAGAAAGGAGAACTGCGCCGCGCACGATAGTTCGATGAATTTGCGTTCTTCCGCCGTCAATCGATCTCGTCTGGTTCGCAGAAACCGCTTTGCCGGGTTTTCCATCGGGGGCAACTGTCGAGCCTCCATCTCATCGCCCAGTGCATCCTCGAACTCCATGGGGTCCGGCTCCCAGTTGTAGATGAACCAGGCTGTGAATGCCTGAACGATCTCGTGATGAATGACCTCGTCATCAGGAATCTCGTCGGGCCAGCAGAAGTACTCGTGCTGTGCCATCCAGACCGATAGATCGCCATAGACTTCCTCCACGAAGTCAAGCAGTCGCTCGGCCAGACTGCCTTCGATCTTGCGAAGACGGTTTGCATCGAGTGACAACACATTGGAGCGCCCCTCCTTGAGGCAGCACTTCTTGTACTTCAACCCACTGCCACAGGGACAGGGGTCATTGCGTCCGATTCTGCTCATGAGCTCATTCTCGATATAAACGAGGTTCAACGCAATCACCAATTCCCCGAATTCTGCGCCATGCCCGGAAGAAGGCTTGATCGTATTGCGGTTGGGAGTATGGCATTCTTGCTGGCAGGGACGTCACACCGGGCAGGGCAGCATCAGTGACTCGCTGACGATGAGGCTTGCTGTCTGCTTGCCAACTACCGAGAAATAACGATGTCGAAGACAGACCGGTTTGCCATTGCCGAGGGTGATGTGACGATGAAGGCTGTCGTCACGACCGGTAACGGTGGCTATGAAAAGCTGGAGTACCGGGATGTGCCGATACCGGAGTTGCAACCGGGGGAGGTGTTGGTGCAGGTGCTGGCTGCCGGGATCAACAACACCGAAATCAATACGCGCCTGGGCTGGTATTCTTCAAAGGTCACGCAAGGCACCGAAAATCTGAAAGAGAGCGTTGCCGAATCGAGCGATGCTGCGCAGACTGCGGATGGTGGATGGAACGAGGCAACGCCGTTCCCCTTCATCCAGGGGACCGACTGTTGCGGGCGTGTCATGGCATGTTCAGAAGGGACGGACCGTATTTTGATCGGGCGACGCATTCTGATTCGGCCGTGTATTCGGTCGAATGGCTGGGATTCGCTGAACAATATCTGGATGGCGTCCGATTTCGATGGGGCTTTTGCCCAGTTCGTGAAAATTCCTGCCTCGGAGGTGTTTCCGGTCGATTGCGACTGGAGTGATGAGGAGCTGGGTACCATACCCTGCGCGTATGGTACGGCAGAGAATTTGGTCCACCGTGCTGGCGTGGATGAGCGGTCTCACGTACTCGTCAGTGGCGCCTCGGGCGGGGTGGGCTCTGCGGTTGTGCAATTGTGCAAGCGGCGCGGTGCCAGAGTCACGGCCATCGCAGGCAAGGACAAGGTGGCGCAGGTGAAAGCGCTTGGTACCGACCGTGTCCTTGAACGCAGCCAGAGTGTATGCGAGATGCTTGGCGATAACTCTGTGGACGTGGTTATCGACAACGTGGCCGGTGAGGGGTTTTCCGAGATGACTCAGGTGCTGACACGTGGTGGCCGTTATGTCTCTTCAGGCGCCATCGCAGGGCCGATTGTCAGTCTGGACATGAGAACCCTGTATCTGAAGGATCTGAGGTTGATCGGTTGTACTGCCTGGGACGAACCCGTGTTTCCCAATCTGGTGTCCTATATCGAACGTGGCGAGATCAAGCCTTTGCTGGCAAAGAGCTTCCCGTTGTCCGAGATAGAAACGGCGCAGCGCGAATTCACGCGCAAGCATCACGTCGGCAAATTCGTTCTCGTGCCACCGTCGTTGACAGCGGAACAGAGCAGAATCTGAAGCAGAGAAACTCTCTTCGACCAGCGGCAGTTGCACGGCACCTTGCACGGAATTTGCAGTACATGACGGTCGAAAATCGGCGGTTTTTCGAACAGGCGTGATGAAGGATCGCGTATCGAGAGACCCGCGGCATATGTGCAACAAGGAGAGAAAGTTGCCCACCAACTACGTCCTCATCGACTACGAGAATGTTCAGCCGTCCAATCTCGCGCTTCTCGATGATCAGAAGTTCAAGGTGATCGTGTTCTGCGGAACCTCGCAGAACAGAATCTCCTTTGATCTTGCTGACAGCATGCAGAAGCTGGGTAATAGAGGACAGTATGTCAGAGCCTCCGCCAGTGGCAAGAACTCGATTGATTTCCATATTGCCTTTCACGTGGGAAGGCTCTCCAGGGACGACCCCGGCGCACACCTGCATATCGTGTCTAAAGACAAGGGGTTCGAGCCACTGATTGCCCACTTGAAGTCGTATGGGGTGACGCTACACCGAGTGGATGATATTGCTGACATCAAGGCGCTCTGCCGGAAAAGACGACCTGTGGATGATGCGATGCTTGATATCGTGGTGAAGAATCTGATAGGTAGAGGTCTGTCACGGCCGCGGAAAATCAGTGGACTGAAGAATTCTGTCAATACCTTGTTTCCTGAAAAGCTCAAGGATGATCGACTGAGCGATATCGTGACAGCGTTGCAGCAACGAAAGTATCTCGTACTCAATGGCGAGAATGTGGTCTATCAGTTGCCAACAGAGCTTTAGTGCAGCGCACGTAGGGCGTCGGGCGTTCTCGCGCTTCGGCGCTATCGGCCCCCCGTCTTCAGCTGCCAGTTGCTGCTCGCCGGCCGCCAACCAGCGCTTTCTTTCTCCAGCCTCTGGCTCTGTTACAACAATGCACATGACTCTGCTGTACATGGCGTTATGCTAGTAGACGTCTGGAGTCGAAGAGCATCACCCTGTACTGCGCGACTCCATCATCGTTACACCCATTGAAAGAGGAGTCCTGTCCCATGCACGTGACCATCCTGGTATTGATAGCCATTGTCCTGGCCAGTTGCACCACCTATCAGGGCAGTGAAATATGGAAGCGCCAGACGTGCGAGCAACTGATCGATGCTGACGAACGAGCGCGGTGTCTGGAGGATGCCATGAAGCCGGAGAAGGAATACAAGGAAGAGCTGGAAGACGCCATGAAAGGCTGATTGGCGCATCAGCAGCAAGGCCTGCACGAAAGCGTGCCGATCCAGAACGAAACGGCACGGGCAGTCATGAGGTCGGCAACCGCAGGCGATACTCGAGCGACGATCATACCGGGGGATTGAACACGTGATAAAGGAAGAACATGACGGAAAGATCGATGTCGAGTTCGAAGGTATGCCATCCATCAGGCTCGAGTCATTCAAATCCATGGATGAAGCGGGGATGCTTGAGCGCCTCGCCATTGCCACCAGACGCCGCCGCTTCTCCCTGTTTGAAGACTGGCGAATCGAACTGACCGATATCGACTATTCGGATGAACTCAATGGATTGGTCGAGATTCCATCCAGGGACAGTGCAGAGAAGACCATCGTGTTTGATGGGGCCTCCATTCCCCTGCCTTGGCTGGTAAGCCTGCTTACCGTCGGGATATTGCGTCCACTGGGCGTCATGCTCGTGGGCTCCATTGTCCATGACTACGCGTACCAGTACGGCAGTCTTCGCATGTCCAGGGACGGCGGTGAAACCTTCGAGGATATTGCCCTGAGCAGAGATCAGGCTGACAGGCTTTTCAGGGATATCGTCGGTACCGTCAATCAATTGCCCTTTGTCGGCTACATCGCCTGGTTCTTCGTCAGGATAGGCTGGCTCTGGGTCAGGTACAACGGCAAGCGTTTCGGTGGAAAGCCGCCATTGGGTGAGTATGTGCTGTTGACACTGCTGCTGGCAGCGGTGTTGTGGGTGTACGCCACGCTGGGAATGGGGCTGGCGACGATCGCGTTTTCCAGCGTGTACATCGTCTTGTATATTGCAAGCATCATCATCGGCAGAAAGCGACGCCGCAGGGTCTGATGATGAGCCGGCGTTGGTACCGGCCTGGCTGTTACATCGCGAGCGGGCGAGAAACCCAGTTGCGGTTCTATTGCGTAAAGGCTCTCGGGATTGTCAATGTCGAGTATCAATTGCAATGAAAGACGAACTTCCGGACTTGCCGGAGGAGGAGCTGTCTCGCATCATCGAGATGGCCTGGGAAGATAGGACACCCTTTGATGCCATCGAGGCCAGTCATGGTGTGAGTGAGCGCAAGGTGATCGCCTTGATGCGTCGTCACCTGAAAGGTGGTTCCTTTCGCGCATGGCGCAAGCGCGTGAACAGCCGCGCCACCAAGCATGTGGCAAAACGCCCTGCCGGGGTGGAGCGTGCCTACTGCCCGACGCAGTACAAGGTGCGATAGGCTCGCAGTTGCTGTCCGGCCTTGTAGTCGGTGTCTCGCTTCGGTCACTTGAAGCGGCAGTTCCCATCTGGGTGCCGCAACTGGAAGGGCAGGAGCGGTAGAAAAAAATATGGCTGGTCAAGAGACCAGCCAAAAGGGGTCGTTCAGGATAATCGCCTGGTTTACCGGGCGGTGCGCGGAGACTCAGCGCAGTTGCAGTTTGTACTGAAAGAACATCACCGCATTGTTTTTCTGGTTGGCAAAGTCGACAGCTGGTGAACCACTGATGTTCAATACCGAGCGTCTGGTCAGTTTCACTTCCAGTGCGGGGAAGGGAAGCACCTTGGTCTCGGGTTCGGCGTTTTTCTTGAATTGCTTGTGCACCACGGAGGCGCCCACCAAAAAGCGGATGCGTCCGGCAAGTACGGAGCGCGTTGCGTAGTTGATGCCACCGTAGTAGGACTGAAAGCCGAAGCTGTCCGAGAGTGTGCCTGCATGCCAACCGAGTTTGCTGCTGGGAGAGTATTCCCAGCCCACGCCCGGTGTGAACGCGTTGCGATCATCGAAATTCTCGAAATGCAGCGCCAGTGTGTTGAGTACCAGATAGCCGTTATCGGCCTTGGCGGATGTGCTGGCGACCAGCATGCCGAACACCAGTACAAGGATTGAATTGATTCTGAAAATCTGCGCTTTCATTGCTAATCCACGAGTTCTTTGCTGATCTTGAAGTCAGCTTCAAAGAGGCGTTGCACGACAGGCGTCAACAACATGCCGCGAACTGTACTCAAGGGATAAACTCGCTGCAAATGGCCTCTGATCAGTGAAATAGTTATTTAAAATCAATTGCTTATGATGATTTCAAGCGAGTCATGTATTTGACATCTCGCCCTGATCGCCTGCAAGTGATTGATCTGAATGCATTTTTTACCGGAGGCTTGTAGGTCTGGGGTTGTATTCAAAGCGAGAAGCGGTCGGAATTTCCGGGCAGGGTCTTGAGCAGCTTGTGAACAGGCTCTCGTAGAGGAACGACAGCCGACGGGCCTCCTCGGTCCGACCCCGGGTTCTTCATCGTTGCGCTGCTGTGGTAGGGGGAAGGCGGTGAGTGATGGGTGGATGTGCCTGGTCAAGTAGAGGGACGCTTTTCTGTTGTTTTGCCTGCGTTCTTTGTATATTGGTTATTCACCGTGATGCGGGCGAGCCAAGGCTCTGGCGGAATTCATCAGTCGCGCCTGCCGCAGAAGCAGGCTGCTCTGGCCGCCACATCATGTCCATGACGAATGACAGCGTTTGAGAGGAATCATGATCACCATAACGATCAATGGAGAAGAGCATCAATTCGACGGCGATCCGGAGATGCCATTGCTCTGGTATGTCAGAGATGTGCTGGGGCTGACCGGTAGCAAGTACGGTTGTGGAAGTGGTCTGTGTGGTGCCTGCACGATGCACATGGACGGAAAATCCGTGCGCAGTTGTGTCGTGCCGGTACAGGCTGCCGATGGTCAATCGGTCGTCACGATCGAAGGGCTGGACCCGAACGGGGATCACCCGGCGCAGAAGGCCTGGCGTGATTACAACGTGCCGCAATGCGGCTTTTGTCAGGCGGGGCAGATCATGCAGGCGGCCTCATTGTTGGCACAGAACAGTGAGCCGACTGATGAGCAGATCACCGAGCACATGACCGGCAACATCTGTCGCTGCGGCTGTTATCAGCGCATCCAGGCTGCGGTCAAGGCTGCCGCTGTCGAGCAGGCATCCAAGGGGGCATAGATCATGTTGAAATACATTGATGAGGAGATGCAGGCGGCAAAGGCTTTCTCGCCCGGGAATGCCGATCGCTCTGTTCGTCTCGAAAACGTCAGTTCCCGGCGTGACTTTCTGAAGACACTGGGCATCTCCGGTGGCCTGGTCATCGGCTTGCAATTGCTGCCGAGTGGTTCTGCTCTGGCCTTCGATCCCTACCCTACCGGCGCCGAAGGAATGCCTCACAAGACGGTGAGCGATCCAGCGGTATTCGTGGCCATCGACAGTGATGGCAGTGTGAGACTGGTAGCGCACCGTTCGGAAATGGGCACAGGGTCTCGTACCAGTCTGCCGATGGTCATGGCCGATGAAATGGAAGCCGATTTCGATCGGGTCAGCGTGGTTCAGGCACCCGGTGATGAACCGAAGTACGGTAACCAGGATACGGATGGCTCGCGCAGCCTGCGCCATTTCGTGCAACCTGCGCGGCAAGTGGGAGCCGCGGTTCGCCAGATGCTGGAGGCAGCCGCTGCGCAACAATGGGATGTACCCCTGGCTCGGGTCAGGGCGCGTGATCACGCGGTCTATCTGCTCGATGGCGAAGGCGCTGATGCGGGCGAGACCGGTGAACGACTCAGCTATGGCGAGCTGGCAGAGTCTGCCATGGCCATGCCCGTGCCAGCCTTTGAAGAACTGAACTTCAAGACCGATGATCAGTTTCGTTACATGGGCAAGGGCGAGATTCCGATGGTGGATCTGCATGACATCACCACGGGCAAGGCGGTGTATGGCGCCGATGTCCAGCGCGATGGCATGAAGTACGCTGTCGTTGCTCGACCCCCGGTGGTCGGGGGCTCCGTGAAGTCGATGGATGCGAGCGAGACCTTGAAGGTGCCCGGGGTACTGCAGGTGGTCGAACTGGCCGGCTCCATTCCACCGGCGAAGTTTGCGCCACTGGGCGGTATTGCCGTGGTGGCCGACAACACCTGGGCGGCCATCAAGGGGCGAGAGAAACTGATTGTCGAATGGGATAGCGGCCCGCATGGTTCTTTCAACACAGCGGACTATGAAGCGCAAATGCGTGCCACCGCGGACAGACCCGGCAAGGTGCTGCGTTCACAGGGCGATCCGGAAACCGCCTTTGCCAATGCGGCCAGGGTGGTGTCGGCGGACTACTACCAGCCGCATATGGTGCATGCGCAGATGGAACCACTGGTGGCTGTTGCCTCGTTTGACAACGGCAAACTGGAGGCCTGGGCGCCGGTACAGAGCCCTTACGGAACGCGTCAGGATCTGGCTGCCACGCTGGCACTGGAAGAGGAAGATGTCACGGTCAACGTCACGTTGCTCGGTGGTGGCTTTGGCCGGAAGTCCAAATGCGACTTTGTTCTGGAGGCCGCACTGGTTTCGAAGGAAGTGGGCGCACCCATCAAGTTGCAATGGACGCGTGAGGACGACATCCGACATGGCTTCAATGCCACCACATCGGTCGAAAGACTGGAGGCTGCCATTGACGAGAACGACAAGGTGGTGGCCTGGCGGCATCGTTCTGTTTCACCGACGATCTTCTCCACCTTCATGCCCGATCCGGGATATGCCAGTAATGTGGAAACCGGTATGGGTCTGGTGGATTCACCGCTAGATGTGCCCAATCTGTCCATTGAAGTGGGTGAGGCGATGGCTCACACCCGTATCGGCTGGTTCCGCTCCGTGTCGAATGTCCCCCATGCCTTTGCCGCGCAGTCCTTCATTGCCGAAGTGGCCGACAGTCTGGGTCGCGATCCCAAGGACATGCTGCTCGAGCTGATCGGGCCGGACCGGGTCATCGATCCGAAAGCGGCAAACATGCCGGAGGACCTGTGGAATTATGGTGAGCCCTATGAGGAATTCCCCAACGACACCGGGCGTCTGCGTCATGTGGTCGAGCTGGCTGCCGAAAAAGCCAACTGGGGAACCGCCTTGCCGGACGGTGAGGGCATGGGCATTGCGGTTCATCGCAGCTTTGTCAGTTACGTGGCCAGCGTGGTCAGAGTGCAGATCGATGATGATGGCACTATCCGGATACCGGAAGTGCATACCGCAATAGATTGTGGCTACTGCATCAATCCTGAACGAGTGCACTCACAGATCGAGGGGGCCGCCGTCATGGGAACCACTCTGGCGATGTACTCCGGCATCACCTACGAGAACGGTGCGGTCAAGGAGTCGAATTTCCACGACTATCCGGTGGCCAGGATTACCACGTACCCGGAACGGGTCCATACCCATATCGTCGAGCATCCTTTCTCGGTACATGCCACAGGTGTGGGTGAACCCGGTGTGCCACCGTTTGCACCGGCGCTGGCCAATGCCATCTTCGCGGCTACCGGCAAGCGTCTGCGTGATCTGCCCTTTGGTGACAAGGTCGTCTGAGCGATGCACAGAGAGCCCCGGTTGTCATGGCCGACCGGGGTTCTCCTTCTGCCTTTCCAGCTCTATCTGCTAGTGGGATTCAGCGGCCGAACAGCGTCATGTTCGCCAGCCGAAGCTGTTGCCGGGCTTGCCGCGTGTGCCGGATTCAATGGCGAAGACACTGCCTGACAGGGGCGCTTCTGCCAACTGCGCATCGTCCAGTCCCACTCGAGCACTGGTGACGAACAGTGTGCTGCCATCCTTGCCTCCAAAGGCGCAACTGGTCGGTCGGTGTGCCGGGACTTGTACGATGCGATCGATGCTGCCATCAGGGGCATAACGGATGACGCAGGCCCCATCCCATTGAGCACTCCAGACATGGCCTTCTTCATCCACGGCCAGGCCATCGGGCACGCCGGCACGAGACTCGTCCGGGCCTGCGAATACCGACCTTTCCGACAAGGTTCCCGTATCGATGTCGAAAACGAAGCGGTAGATGGTCGCCTTGCCCGAATCGGTGAAGTAGAAAACAGTTTCCTCGTCGTTCCAGCCGAGACCATTGCCGATATCGATGTCGTCGATCATTCGGGTCACGGTGTGATCCGGGTCGATGCGCCACAGCGAAGCCTGAGCCTTTTCGCCTTTCATGGACAGGGAGCTGGCCCACAGCCTGCCGCGTGAATCACATTTGCCGTCGTTGAAGCGGTTGTCAGGACGATCCGATTCAGGCGCGGCGATGGGCGTGGCATTGATCTGCGAGTCCAGTGCCACGATGCCGGATTCGCTGGCTGCCAGAAAGCCACCTGCGTGCGCGGGAACCACCACACCAGTCATCTCGCCAAGCGGATGTCGGCGCAGTGTGGTCGAATCCAGCGCGCCGGTCGGGCCGATGGCGACCGACTGCAGAGCCGGGTTGACGATATCCACCCAATAGAGTGTCTGTTTCTGCTCCGACCAATGGGGACCTTCACCCAGCGCATCATTGCCGGGGATGGCAACCGTGACGCAGTCATCGCAGGCGAGTGTGTTCGAGTGGTTCATAGTTGTGCACAGAGCTGGGCGGACATGCCGTGATCGACAAGCATGTCACTGCCCGTGAGAGCCGAAGCGGCGTCGGAGAGAAGAAACACGGCGCAGTGACCCACTTCCTGCACGCTGTTGTAGCGGTTGCTCGCATGCCACGCACGAAACATGGTCTCCGTGTCCGGATTACTGGCAGGCCCATTGGCGATGGCTTCGGTGCGAGTCAGTCCCGGACTCAGCGAATTGACCCGGATGCCATGCTGCCCAAGACTCCATGACATGGCGCGGGTCATCGCCACGATGGCGCCCTTGGTGCCGGCGTACATTTCGTAACCTGCGGAACTGGCGCCTGCGTGGTTCGAGGCGATATTCACGATACTGCCGGGACGGTTATCGTCCACCATGCGTTTGGCAACGCCCTGTGACATGAGAAAGACCGAACGCTGATTTACTCGCCATAGCGTCTCGACATCCTCCAGTGACATCGACAGGAAGGAGTCGGTAAGGGTGACGCCGGCGTTGTTGACCAGGCCATCGATGGGCCCGTGTGTGTCGATGACGGCATCCAGCCACGGTCCGATGGTTTCGGCGTGGCCGACATCCAGATAGCGGCAGTCGATGCCATCACGCCCTGAAAATTGCACTGAGTCTTCCAGTGTACCGACCACCACGCGAGCGCCAGCATCATGGCAACACTCTGCGATACCCCGACCGATACCGGCACCCCCGCCGGTTACGATGATGAGCTTGTCCGTCAGGTCGCGACTCATGTCGATACCCTCATGATGTCTGTATGGCTGGGAGGTAGTGATTGCATTCTCGTGTGAGCGATCATTTTACCGCTCCTGCAGTAACGCCGGAAACAATGCGCCGCTGGAAGAAGATGAACAGTATCAACAGGGGCAGGGAGCCGAGCACCGCTGCGGGAAACAGGTCATTGGGTGACAGGTTGTGATTGCCGACAAATCGATAGACGCTGATCATGACGGTAAACTTGCTTTCATCTGTCAGCAGAAGCAGAGGATATGTGAAGTCATTCCATACCATGAGCATCACGAACAGTGAGAGCGTGGCGGTGGCAGGTCCCAGCAGCGGGCGGATGACGTGCCAGAAGATACGAAAGTCCGAGCAGTTGTCCAGTCTGGCCGCTTCTTCCAGTTCAATGGGAATGCTGCGAATGAAGCTGGTGTAGAAAAAGACTGCCAGAGGCAGGTTCAGAGCGGTGAAGGCAAGAATCAACCCGGTATAGGTGTCCAGCAGGCCGATATCCCTGAAGATCACATAGATGGGTGTGATGGTGACGAAGTTGGGTGTCGACAGGCCCAATGCCATCAGTAGTACCAGGGCACGTGCCAGGCGATTGGTGCGTCTGGCAAGTGGGTAGGCTGCCAGCGCTCCGATGAAGGACACCAATACGGTCACTGACAGGGTGATGCCGATGGAATTGAGTACGCTGCGAAGGTAGTTCATCTTCGACAGGGCATTGATGTAGTTGCCGAAATCCAGATTGGCCGGCAAACCCAATGGATTCTGCGTGATCTCCGTACCGCTCTTGAAGGAGGTGAGCAGCATGTAGACCACGGGCAGAAGCATGAAGGCTACCAGTATCAGGGCCATTGCCGAGAGCAGCCAGGTACCGACACGACGTTTGATTTTCATGTGATGTTCTCGCGCGAGCGCAGGTAGCGGTTCTGCACATAGGCGACCAGGACGACCAGAATCAGCATGATGATGGACAGCGCACTGGCGAATCCAAACTTGTATTTTCCGAACAGGGAGTCGATGATGTGCAGACTCAGCGTTCGGGTTGCGCCATCGGGGCCGCCACGAGTCATGATGAACGGCAGCTCGAAGGTCTTGAGCGTGCCAATGGTTGAGAGCATGATGTTGATCGTGAAGCTTGGTGCCAGCAGTGGTACTTCGATATGCCGAAAGCGTTGCCAGCTGCTGGCTCCTTCCAGCCTGGATGCTTCTTCCAGATCGGACGGTATGGCGGCGTAGCCTGCAAGGAAGATTGCCGTGGTGTAGCCGGTGAACATCCAGATATGAGCAAAGGCCACTGCGATCAAGGCCGTGTTCGGGTCACCGATCCAGTTGTGCTGCAGGCTTTCCAGCCCGATGGCTGCCAGAGCCGAATTGAGCCCGCCGTTGAAGGGCGAATAGATGAACTGCCAGACGTAGCCCACAATGACGAAGGACATCATGGCCGGTGTGAACAGGGCCGCCCTGCACAGGTTCCTGACTGCGGGCAGACGATGCAGCAGTGCCGCAAAAAACAGGCCCAGGGCGGTTTGCACCACGACCACCATGATGGTGAACACGACGGTCGTGGTGAGTGCATCCAGATAACGCGAGCGGGTGAAGATCCGCTCATAGTTCTTCCATCCCACATCGTTCGCGATGCCCACACCGGTAAAGTCGGTAAAGCTCAGGCGCAGCGATAGCAGTATCGGGTAAACGAAAAAGGCCCCGATAACCAGTATCGCTGGCAGCGTGAAGAGGAAGATGCGATAACGTTGCAGAGTTCGCACGGGACTTACTGGTCTTCGACGATTTCATCCCAGCGGGAGAGTACGTCTGCCGGGTCCTTGTCCAGGTCAAGCAGATAGCCGGTCATGCTGTCGAAGATTTCCATCTCCAGCGGCTTGGGCCATTCGAGAACGCTGAACGGGAACATGATGGTGCCACCATTGTCTCGTGACGCGTTATAGGGTGCGGCGACATCAGAGACACCGCTCTCGCCATCGGTGAACGGACTGTAGGCAGACTCTGAAACCAGCATCTGATGCAGATTGTCATTGACGGTAAAGAACTCAACGAAGCGTTTCGCCGCCTCTGGTTGATCCGATTTGGCAGCGATGGACCAGCCGATACCGAACAGATCCAGTGCAACTCCTGTCTCCTTGCCGGAAGGGATCGGCGCAAACACGAAATCAAGGTCTTCATTCTCCATGAAGCTTTTGATGTTCCAGGCGCCCTGCGGCATCATGGCAAAGTTGCCTGCCTTGAATTCGGACAGCGCCGTTGACCATGGGTCAAGACCAGCTTGCAGCGAGGCGTCGAAACAGCCTGCCTCCTCAAGCTCCGGAAAGGTGTCCAGAGTCGTGATGAATGCGTCGCTCTCTTCGAACAAGGCATCGCCCGTACCCAGTGCAGCCGCCTGGTCCGGTGCTCTTTCCAGGCCATTGGCGATGGCGTAGAGCGGTGCGGAGAAACCCCCGTTGAAGACCATGGCGTCGATGCCGGCGGCTTCGAGTTTGCCACAGGCATCCTTCAAAGCGTCGATGGTGGTGGGTACCGAATCGATCCCGGCCTGCTTGAGCAAACCCATGTTGACGAAATTGCCCATGCCGATGACTTCCAGCGGCATGATATGAACGGCATCACCTGCGTCGATTGTGTTTTGCAAGGCTGGAGACAAGCGATCAAACCACTCACCCTTGTCAATCGGGGCCAGCAGGCCGGCATCTCCCCAGACCTTGACCAATGGCATGTCCGTCATCATCACATCCGGCGGATTATCGCCCTGGACCCGTGGCGGCAGAACGATGTCGGTATCCGTACGGCTGATGTACGAGAACTTGATCTCTATATCCGGATTGGCGGCCTCGAACTGTTCGATCAGCTCTGGTAATGCAGCTGGTTCCGCATCGTTGCCTTTCCAGGCTGTGACTTCGAGGGTGACGGCCTGTGCGACCGGTGCGGCCAGAACGGCGCCGGCACATAACAGGGACAAGGCGGTCGGGCTGAATCTCTTCATGGGCTCGGTTTCTCCTTTGTGGCAGAGGTGCAATGAGTAACAGGCACAAGAAAATAATACACGAAACGAAATTGATGGTGCACCATTCGCCAAGGATGCTAGCTAATTGATGTGAAATATTTCTCTCATGTCATTCTCTGTTGTGAATCAGCTACAAGCTGAGCGGCGGCAAGTTGCTATTTGTTCACTGCGGTCGTGAATGCCGTGTGGAGCTCTGGTCCTCTCTTCAGGCAGATCTTTGGGTCGCTGAACGGCTATTGAGCGGAAATGCCTGGCATCAGCGCGACGCTGACAGGAGACTCGCCTGTCAGCTGTCAGCTGTCAGCTGTCAGCTGTCAGCTGTCAGCTGTGAGCTGTGAGCTGTGAGCTGTGAGTCAGTGTCAGTCGTCCGTGTCCATGGACTCTTCACTACCGATTTCTCGAATGAGTGCCTCGCGGCCTTGCTGCCTTGGCACTCGCCGCACAGCCGTATCGCCGCACCCCGCACCCCGGCTGCGACGCGCCACGCCACGCGCCAAACGCCACACGCCAAACGCCACACGCCAAACGTCGACGCCACTTAGTCGCTCAGTCGTTCAGGTCACTTGCCGACCAGGCACATCAACCAATGCCGGGGCCGACATTGTCGAGAACTGCATCGCAAGCGCGATCGTTTCTTACATCGTTGTAAACGTCGTGCAAAACCGACGACAACTCCGAACCCGAGACTACTACCCCATGACGGCAGGCCCGAGCATCGTGAGGATCTGAGTCGAGCGCAGCCTTGAAGCCTGTCGTCCTGCCATGCAAGTGTCGTTGATTCACGCGCTTGCAAGAATTTCAGTGGGTCGTGCTTGCAATATCGAGATTCAGTTCGTCGACTGGTCGGCACTCCGGATGGCAGTTTTTCAACACGAAGATCGACAAGCAGGACCAGTGATAAAAATAGACGCGAGATGAAAGTGGTGAACCAGCAACAGACAAGAACAACAGCGAACAGAGCGTCGGTCATGACTGCCGTTGGCAGCGCACGTAGCGTGGAGAACGACGGTACAGAAATCGCTTCAGTTGAAGGACGTATCGGCAAATGGTTGCGTCCTGTAGTGCTGGCAGGTCTGATGCTGGGCCTGGCTGGTAGTGCCAGTGCCAGTCACAACCTGGGGCTGGAGCCCGAGAATACCGGGTGGTCGTTTCAATTCGATAACGACGTCTTCGTTGGTGGCAACAAGGATCAGGACTACACCGGTGGTTTTGCCGTGACCATGTCAGGTCGTCGCGCCGAGAATTACCGTTGGTCGCCGGCAGCCCTTCGCCGCTGGACAGATCACAAGCTGGGGTTCGAAGAGCGATTGATGGAGAATACCGAACACTATTCCAAACATGCGTTGGAATGGGGTGCGGCGCTCTTTACACCCAACGATATCAGTACATCGGCAGCCAATCCGGATGACAGGCCTTATGCAAGTCTGTTCTTTCTGAACAGTACCGAGCAGACCATCTTCCCGGAACGCTCCCTGTCATTGAAATCCAGTCTGACGCTGGGAATACTGGGGCTGGACTTCGCCGACAATCTGCAAAGCGGTATACACAGCCTGTTGGGCAGCACACAGCCGGAAGGGTGGGACAATCAGATTTCCTCGGGTGGCGAATTGACAGCCCGGTATTCACTCAGCTTGCAGAAAACCGCTTACCTGCGCCACTATTCGAACGGCTTGAGCCAGGAATTCAACTGGACCGCCGAAGCAGATGTGGGCTTCACCACAGGATTTGGTGGTGGGTTCAACTGGCGTTTCGGTCGTATCGGTACCCCCTGGTGGACATTCAATCCACATCAGTCGGAATACCTGAACCTGGGTTCGAATATCGCCTCGGGTGTGACAGCGACCAGTACGCGTGAGCGTTATGTCTATCTGGGTAGCAGCGTGAATGTGAATGTCTACAATGCATTTCTGCAAGGCCAGTTCCGTAATAGTGCCGTGCAGGCCGATAGCGACGATGTGCTGCCGGTCAGTGCGGATGCCTGGGCGGGAGTCAGTTTGGAGGTAGTGCCTACCTTGCATATCGAAGGATTCATACGCGCTCGAACACGAGAGCTTGATCGGCCAGATGCGAGGGCACCAAGCTGGGCAGGTCTGATCATCAGACGTACGCTGTAATTCCTGGCTAGGCAGCTTTGTTCATCAGGCGTATGCTGTGATTCCAGAGTGTGGCTGATCAGGCGTACGCTTTGATTCCAGAGTGTGGCTCATCAGGCATACGCTGTAATTCCAGAGTGTGCCTGATGAGGGATTGTCAGCCACTGATGCCGAACTGTGTCTTGACCCGGCTGCGTATTTCTTCGACAGTCTGGTATGCGCCGACAAGTAGGCGTTTACGGGTATCTCCGATCTTGACCAGCGGCATGGCATCACTCAGGTGCTCTCCGCGAGAGGTCTGATCCACATGCCAGCTCAGTCGAAGATCGGCAAGCAGCCCGTACGCAACGATAGCCTCCTGTGCGGTGTCGTGGAGTTGCGTGTCGTTGTCGCGTAGCCAGGCGAGGCGCTCGGCGGTGTTGGTCTGCTCCAGCCAACCGTTGTCCAGGCAGAAAAGGCGAGCTGCGTGAGTAATCAGATGCGTGCCGTGCAGTTTCAGGTTCAGGACCGTATCCTCACCTTCCTTGTACCCCTTGAGCCGCACGCTGGGAAAGTATCTCAGGGGCAAGGCCGGCACCAGAGCCTCGCGAGCCAGAGCTGTCAGAAAATGGCGTTTCTGCTGCAGAATCTGCAACAGATCGGCCTTCAACGCGCTGCTCAGATGACCAGCGCCATAGACTGAGCGACAGTCCATCAGGGCGCTTGTCCACAGAAAACGCAGCTCATCGGCATCGGACATCCATTCCTGCAAGGCCTCACGCCAGCCCTGAAGCGTGTTGCGCATCAATGGATTGCTGGCCATTATATTCGCCTCACACATGGAGATGCCGGAGTTGCCAAGCATCTCGTTGGCCTGTTCCGCCAGGCTGCCCAACCACTGATCTGCTGCTGTCGAATCACGGCATTCGTAGACGATGGCGTTGTCCTGATCCGTGCGCAAGCCCATCTCGCCGCGCCCCTCGGAACCCAGTGACAACCAGCACCAGCTCAGTCCGGCGGGTGGGGTTTCGAGGCGGCTGCAGACGATATCGAGTACGCGCACGGTCATGGCATCGTTGAAGCGCGTGTTGATCTGCAGCAGATCTTCTGCGCGTACGCCGCGTCTATACAATGTGACGATCATTCGGTCGGCGGCCTTGCGCAATTTGCACAGTTCCTGAGCGCTGTCGGCGTGATCAACGCGTCGGCGCAGGGCGGTAGGGCTCGTGAGCAGAACGCGCGCAAGGTCGGTGTCGCTGATAACGCCTTGCAGGGCGCCGGCATCGTCCAGCAGGACTACATGACGCCAGTTGCGATCCTCCATCGCCATCATGCCTTCGAACACAGAGGCGCGTGCGCGTATTGTCAGAGGGTCAGGTTTCATGATGCTGGATATGGGCGCATCCGATGAAAGCCCGGTGGCGATCACCTGATTGCGTAGGTCGCTGTCGGACACGAGTCCGAGGGGCTGGTCGCCTGAGGTGATGACGATACAGTCGGCATCCTTCTTCGACATCAGTCTGGCGGCATCACGTATCGAGAGATCCGGTTCGCAGACCGGCACCGCACCGTTATCGAGTTCCACCAGACGCTGACCGAATAGAAAACGACTGCCGGCGACATCGTCAAAAGCGCCCATTTCACGCTCGAAGCGGCGCAGGTCCGCCTGAAACCAGGCTGCGAACACCGGATGCCGTGCAAACAGGGCTTGCAGCGCATCGTGGCGAATCTCCAGAATATCGGCCTGCCGGGAAATCTCCGCGCGGTACGGCGGTGGCAGCTTTCTGAGCATCGCGAAGTGGCCAAAGACTTCGTTGGCTCGCAGATGTCTGACTGTCATCTGCTGTTCGGACTCTACCAGGCGAACCCGGCCTGACAGTACGACGAAAATCGACGACGTGTTGTTCGTGGGCTCCTCATCGATGACCTTTTCACCAGCGGCCATCGAGTATCGCGTGGCGGTGCGGCAGAGCTCGCTCAGTGAGGATTCGGGCAAGCCGTCAAATGGCGTGACGTGTCGCAACCGCGCCACGACGCTTGATAACGAGGAGTCGTCAACGCTCATCGCAAACCTCGTTGGCAGGACAAGCGGCTCACTGCCCGACTGACTCAATGCAGTGTGGTCGTGTCAGTCGGACAGTTGTCATGCTCTGGACCCCGCAGCGATCAGGTGATTTGGGTAGTGAGGTGCCCTTCGCGTGCCGAGAGCTTGAGCAGACACCCGATTCCCAGAACGATACCACCCGTTACGACAAATCCCATGACGGCGCCGCTGCTGCCTTCGGGCTGTGGTACCAGCAACAGCAGGAAGATACACGCACCGTAGAGCATGGCGAGTATGCCGAGCTTGTTTCTCTGCTCCAGATCGGCGGCAGTGGCTCCGGCCTCCTTGGATACGACCGGCGTCTCGATATCGTTGAAGAAGGCCTCCACTTCCTGCGTCCGGGCTTCAGTAAGCCCTTTGTAGAAGCGTCTGGTGAAGAAGAAGAAGCCCATGGTGACTGTCAGGTGCAGCACCATGGACAGGATGAAGAGCAGGTCGGCCCCTTCTCGTGACGTGAATTCGACACCGAACAGATTGCCGAACATGTCGGCGGTCAGAACGAACTTGGACAACAGCGATACACCGAGTCCGACCAGCACGGTGGCCCAGGGAGCCCAGTCGGGAACGCGCTTCACCAGTATGGCCAGAGTGAGGGGAATCAGAATCGGCATCTGGATCAGGCTGCCTGTCTGCAGCATGATGTCGAACAGGCTCAGCTCTTTCAATGAAGAGATGAAGAGGCCGACCAGAACGATGACAAGTCCGAAGCAGAACGTGAGTATCTTGCTCATCCGCATCAGTTCACGGTTGGTCGCTGTACCTCGCTTCAGGATCGGATTGTAGAAGTTCAATACCATGATACCGGCGCTCCGGTTCAGACCTGAATCCATGGACGACATGGTGGCAGAGAACAGTGCCGCTATCATGATGCCGACCATGCCAACGGGCATGACGGTATCAACGAATGCCAGATATGCCGCATCGCCTGCCTTGCTGCCCAGCGTCGGATACACGGCGGCCAGGTCGATTCCCATGACGGCTGTTGCCATGGGTGGCAGAAACCATACGAAGGTGCCAGCGAACATCAAGACAGCCGCAAGCAAGGCTGCTTTCTTCGCGTTGATGCTGTCCTTGGCCACCAGGTAGCGGGACGCATCGAACAGGTTGTTGGTGCTGAATATCTGTTTGGTGATGGACATCATGCACCAGACAAAGAACAGAGCCGCGTAGTTGAGGTTGTTGGTGAACAGGTCTCGCGGGAAATCCGTGACCACTTCCACCACGCCGATTTCGGTGGCCACGAACAGCGTGGCTGTGATCGAGATTGCCATGATGACCAGCATCTGGATGTAGTCACTGGCAACCACGGCCCATGATCCGCCGGACAATGAGACAAACATGACGATGATGCCGGTGATGACGATGGTCATTTCGATGCTGATGCCAAACACCGCGGAGGTGAAAATGGCCAGACCATTGAGCCAGATCCCGGCCTGAATGACGCCGATGGGAACCTGAGCCCAGGTGAAGAACTGTTCATTGATTCTTCCATAACGCCGCTTGATGGCGTCGATGGGGGTGATGCAGCGGGTTTGTCTGAAGACTTCGGCAACGAACAGAAACGAGACAAAGTAGCCGACAGCATTCCCGAAGAAAATGGCTGCTACCGACAGACCGTCGCTGTAGGCCTTGCCGGCCGCGCCCGTGAATGTCCAGGCGCTGAACTGCACCATGAAGGCACTGGCACCGGTCATCCACCACAGCATCTTGCCGCCGCCACGAAAATACTCACTGGGGTTTTCGGATTTTCCGCTGAACATGAAGCCAATGGCGACAATGAATATCAGGTAAAGCGATATCAACGCCAGGTCGACCCTGCGCTCGAAGATCATCGAGCCTATTTCCGTTTCCATGCCTGTTGCTTCTACTCTATTTATCCTTCCGGTCCGGTGACGCTGGTGGGCCGGTTTTCACGGTTGACAGGTTGTCGAGTCACCGGGATATCAGGCAAGGTTCGCTTCTGCACAATGGCATTCGGCACTTGCCTGCAATCTGATATATCAGATTGCAGAAAAAGTATATCAAGATGTGACCGGTGTTGCAATTTCCTTGTATGACCATCGGCAAAGGTCTGTTGGCAGGGTACAGCAGCGAATATCTGTAATATTTCACATCCTCTGGCAGAATGAATCTCCGCAGCCAGCCTTCGCAGAGAGATCGGTGACCATGAACGTCCGTGCTGAAGAGCCAGGCATGAATTCGGCAGTACTGCCTCCGAGGCTGGTCATCGCCGGTACGCACTCGGGCGTTGGCAAGACCACGATCGCCACCGGGCTGATGGCGGCTTACCGGCAAGGCGGTGTGACCGTGGCATCGGCCAAGGTCGGACCGGACTTCATCGATCCCGGCTACCATTCACTGGCTACAGGCATGGCCCCACGTAATCTGGATGCCTGGTTGTGTGGAGCACAAAGCATGGCACCCCTGGCCGCACGGGCGGGGCGAGAGGCTGAGCTGTTGATCGTGGAAGGGGTGATGGGGCTGTACGATGGCTCGGTGGATGGGGCGCCATCGTCGACCGCCGATATTGCCTGTCTGCTGGATGCGCCGGTGGTGCTGGTGGTGGACGGGTCGGCAATGAGTGCGTCGATCGCCGCGCTGGTACGAGGATTTCGTGATCACCGACGAGAACTGAATCTGGCTGGTGTCATACTCAATCGCGTCTCCAGTGATCATCACCGTACCTTGTTGGTGGAAGCACTCGATAGCATCGGCGTCGACGTATTCGGTACCGTGGGCAAGGATGAATCCCTGACCTGGCGCGATCGACACCTGGGGCTGATTCCCGTGGAAGAGAATACCTCCGAGGTGCGCGCGTCGATAGAAAGGCTGGGTGCCACGATTGCACAAAGCTGTGATCTGCATCGTCTTGAAGCCTTGGCCAGAGGTGCCAGCGTGCAGAGCGTGCCGCAGTTGCCTGAACCTGCAAGGGTAGGGGAGGCAAGGGTCGCGGTTGCAACTGGCGCGGCGTTCAGCTTCCAGTATCGCGACAATCTCGAGGCCTTGACAGCGGCAGGTGCCGAGATAGTCGCTTTCGACCCGCTGAGCGATGAGCAACTGCCAGGCAATATCGATGCTCTGGTGCTGGGGGGTGGATTTCCTGAAGTCTTCGTATCCCGCCTGGCGGAGAACCGGGGCCTGCTGGCCGATGTGCGCAGCCAGATCACGGCAGGTCTGATCACCTGGGCCGAGTGTGGTGGTCTCTTGTGGCTGGCCGATTCTCTTGATGAGAGGCCGATGGCCGCTGTGGTGTCGACCAGGGCTGTCATGAGCAAGCGCCTGAGATTGGGTTATCGCACGGCGACTGCGTTATGCGACAATCCGCTGATGAAGGCTGGTGAGATCGTCAAGGGGCACGAATTTCATTACTCCATGACCGAGCCAGGTGGCGATGCCTTGCTGCTGAGCTCGCGCTTTGCAGATCGGCAGGAGGGCTTTGCCACCACAACCCTGCTGGCAACCTATCTGCACCAGCACCTGGGAAACCGCCCGGACTTGGCTGAGCGTTTCCTGCGCCAATGTGTCCAGCGGCGGATGTTGCGAGAGAACAGATGATTTCGGAGAGCTGTAGAATCTATCAGGGAGAATACGCCAGTCATACGCATGAGCACGCGCAGGTGCTGTTCGGACTGAGTGGTTTTCTGGAACTGGATCTGGCGGGACGTGCCGCACGCGTCGACGGCACCAGCGGGCTGATCGTGCCAGCCGGTGTGTCGCACAGCTACGGCACGGCTTCCGACTCGCAAGTCTGGGTGGTCGACGCTGACCAGTGTCGCGGGCTTGAAAGGGTACGGGCCTTCCAGTTGCCGTCGCGGTGGCAGCTGGCAAAGGACAAGGGGCAATTGCTCGATTGCATCATTGATGCGCCAAGGCGTCTGCAACGGCGAGCCCTGGACCCGGAGGCATTGCGAAAACAGGTACAACAGAACCTGCACGAGCACTGGTCGATCGAGCGGATGGCATCCTGTCATGCCTTGTCGGCGCCGCAGTTCCATCGCCGCTGGAAAGCCCTGACCGGAGAGACACCGCAACGCTGGTTGCGTCGCATACGACTGGAACAGGCTGCCGTGATGTTGCAGAGCGGATCATCGCTGGAGGTGGTCGCCTCGCGTACAGGCTACGGCTCGGCCAGCGCCCTGTGTCAGGCATTGAAACGTGACAAGGGCAAGGGCGCGCGCGCGTTGCGGCAGGCACCGCGATAGTTTCACGACATTTGCCTGCGGCATTTCAGGGCATGCTGCGGAGATGGAAAACAAGCGTTCAACGGGCATTGCCCTGATCCTTGCAGCGGCTATGCTGTGGGGGACCACTGGCACAGCGCAGACATTCGCTCCGCTGAGCCTGTCATCGTACTGGGTCGGCACTGGCCGCCTGGTGGTGGCCGGCATCTTCTTCGTCATGCTGCTGCTGATTCGTGATAGTGGTGTTCTGCGTGTGCGTCGTCTGCAGACACTACCGTGGTCGGCGATCATGCTCGGCGCCGCCGGAATGGCCATCTACAATCTGGCTTTCTTCGCCGGGGTCAGAGCTACCGGTGTGGCCATGGGAACCGCTGTTGCACTGGGCAGCGGACCACTCTGGGCGGGACTGTTGCAGGCGCTGATCACGCGGCAGAGACCGCGGGGCATCTGGTGGCTGGCGGTGGGTATCGCCGTAGGTGGTCTCGTGCTCAGCACCATGGGGCCGGGCGATGGTGCCAGCGTATCCATGACAGGATTGCTTCTCTGCCTGCTCAGTGGCCTGTCCTACGCCTGTTATGCCCTGGCGACCAAGCACCTCGTGACGCGTTGCTCTCCGGCTGTCGGCACTGCCGCGGTATTCACGCTGGCATCGGTGCTGGCGCTGCCGTTTGCCTTCCTGTTGGCCGGGCAGCCTATATTGCACGCGGCTGATATCGGCGTCATGGTGTGGCTGGGTGTGGTGGCCACCGGCGTGGCCTATCTGCTGTTCAGCAGTGGTCTGCAATTCGTCAGCAGTGCAACGGGCGTTGCGCTGGCGCTGGCAGAGCCGGTGACGGCAGTCGTGCTGGCCATCCTGATCGTGGGTGAGAGACCGGGACTGACGGGCTTGCTGGGTCTGGGCTTGATACTCGGTGGTCTGGCGCTGCTGATTCGTTCGGAGTTGTCCGCGGAAGGCTGAGGCCGTCATGCACCGCCCGCTGCAAGCACAGCAGGCGGCGCATCAAACGACGGTCAGCTCTGGCTTGCCTGTGGCTTGCGCACCAGCCCCACCAGCAATTTCACCAGCGGGATGAGCCAGATCACGATCACGAGGACGCCCAGGGTGGCAGCAATGGGGCGCGAGAAGAAACCCGAGAACTCGCCATCGGCCTTGATCATCGATGACATGAAGTTGCTCTCCAGCATGGTGCCCAGCACGATGCCCAGAATGGTTGGAGCGACCGGGAAGCCATTGCTCTCCATGATGTAGGCCAGCACACCCATCACCAGCATGACGCTGATACCGAAAACGGTGTTGTTGATCGCAAAGGCGCCGACCACGCAGAACATCAGGATGATCGGTATCAGCACCTTGCGAGGCACATGGAGTATGCGTCGGGACAGGCGAATGGCCATGAAGCCCAAGGGTATCAATGCCACGTTGGCCAGAAAGAACACGATGAACACGGCGTTGATCAGTTCGGGCTGATTCATGAACACGGTAGGGCCCGGATTCATGCCTTTCATGTACAGCACGCCGATGACGATCGCCGTGATGGAATCGCCGGGTATGCCGAAGACGAGTGCAGGTATCCAGGCGCCTGCCACCCCTGCATTATTCGCGGTGCCGGAATCCACCAGACCTTCCACATGACCTGTCCCGAATTTCTCGGGCTCGCGGGAGAATCGTTTGGACATGGCAAACGCGATCCATGCGGCTATATCGGCACCGGCACCCGGGAGGATGCCGACCACGGCTCCGATGACGCCGCCCCTTGCCACATTCAGCTTGTAGCGAGAGAGGATGGAGCCAATGCCCTTGAAGACGTTGCGAATGGGCTGCTGCGGAGCCGCTTGCTGACTGCCGGGTGCGGCTACGTAGCGCATCACTTCCGAGATGGCGAACATGCCGATCATGGCTGGAATGAAACTGATACCGCCCATCATCTCGACACTGCCGAAGGTGAAACGTGGGTGGCCGGCTGTGACGTCGATACCGATGGTAGCGATGAACAGACCGATCAGAAGCGATACGAAGCCCTTGAGCGTGGAGCCAGACGAGACCACCACCGCGCAGGAGAGCCCGAGACAGGCTAGCCAGAAATACTCGAACGAGGAAAACTTGATTGCAAACTCGGCCAGAACCGGTGCCGTCAGGGTCAGCACGGCAGCGCCCAGTATTCCGCCGATGGCAGAGCATACGAGGCTGATGCCCAGAGCCGTTTCCGCCTGGCCCTTGCGGGTCATGGCATAGGCTTCATCACAGTAGGCGGCAGATGCCGGTGTGCCCGGAATGCGCAGCAAGGCGCCGGGAATATCGCCGGCAAAGATTGCCATGGCCACCGTGGTGACGATGGCTGCGATAGCCGGCACGGGTTCCATGAAGAAGGTAAACGGAATCAGCAGTGCTGCTGCCATGGTGGCGGTCAGGCCGGGTATGGAGCCGACAAACAGACCGAACAGGGCGGAGGCCAGCATGACGCCCAGTACCTTGACGTCCAGTACCAGCATGAGTGCCTGAAGAAAGGTGTCCATGTCGCTTTACCTGAACAGGGTGCTGGCGATGCCTTCAGGCAATGGCACCAGTAGCACGCGTGAGAACAAGAGCTGCAGGACGATGGTCACGACGACCGCGTAGAGCAGGGAGGCGCCCAGTGAAGAGCCCAGTCGGTATAGCAGCAGTGACAACAGGATGATTGCCAGGGGGATGAAGCCGACGAAGTCGGACAGCAGGATGTAGGCAATCAGTACACCGGGCACGAGCATCATGTTGATGCGGGTTGCCGGATCTTGTGCCCAGTCACCCCACTGGAGCCAGGGTGCATTCTCCGCACCGGCGCTGCGTCGTTCTCGCAGGCCGCGGGCGATGAGGGCGAGGCCGCAGGCAAGCAGGCCACAACCGATCAGTATGGGGAACAGACTCGGTCCGTAGGCCTGCCCGTGCAGCGAAGGAAAGGTGGTGCTGTACGCGATCTCCGCCAGAGCGAAGATCACGATCACCAGACCTGTAACAGCGTCGTTGAGTTGCATTGACGCTGATTACTTGGCCATGCCGACGGCTTGCATGACTTCACCGAGTGAAGCATCACTGTCTGACATCCAGGTAGCGAAGTCGTCACCTGATTTCCAGACCAGCCCGAATCCTCGGCCGTTCATGAATTCCTGGAATTCCGCAGAGTTCCAGACCTTCTCCAGTGCCGCAGTCAGGGTTGTGGTGACTTCTTCAGGCATTCCCTTCGGGCCGGCGATACCACGCCAGGCGGCCATCTGCCAATCGATGCCAGTGGCTTCTTCCAGAGTCGGGACATCCGGATAGGCATCCAGGCGCACGTCATTCATCAGAGCCAGTGCCTTGACCTTGCCGGCATCGACCAGGGCGGAAGCCTCGACGATCGAGCATGTCACGATGTCGACACCTTCGGAGACCAGTTCCTGAAGACCGGGTGCTGCGCCCTGAGACGGTACCCAGGGGGACGCATCGGGGCTGATATCGGCACTGTTCAGCATGCCGGCCATGGCCAGATGCCAGATACCACCCTGACCGGTTCCGGACGACTTGTGCGCACCGGGGTCGGCCTTGACCGCATCGATGAGGTCCTGAGCACTCTGCCAGGGAGAATCGGCGCGTACCAGCAGACTGGACGCATCGGCGTTGTACAGGGCGATCGGTGTGTAATCCGTGCCGGTCAGTTCAGTCAGGCCAGCCCAGTGCATCATGCCGATTTCCACGGTAACCACACCGACGGTGTAGCCATCGGGTTTGGCATTGGCGATGGCCGAGTGGCCGACGACACCACTACCACCAGTACGATTGACCACGTTGAAGGGCTGACCCAGCTCCTTCTCCAGCAGGGAGCCGATCATGCGTCCGGTGGCATCAGTGCCGCCGCCGGCGCTCCATGGCACGATCAGGGTAACAGGACGTTCGGGCCAGGCTGCCATGGCGGAGGTCATGGAACCGGCGAGCATCAGCGTGGCAATGCCGCCCCCGATGACACTCTTGCCGACAGTCTTCAATGTTTTCTTGAACATGAACTACTTCCTCTCAGTGGTAGGGAAAGAACGGTGTAGCGTTGTAGAACCGGTCAGGATCGGGAGATCTCTCGTTTTGCGTTTATTGATTTTTCTGACATTGCATCGGCTGAGCAGGCAGATGCAGCTGAATTCACGACTCCTTTTCCACAGCTGACCGAACGAAAAATCATACATCATTCCGGCAAAATTGATAGGCAATGCTGTCGGGATCTGTGATCGACTGTCAGGATGCGCTTGTCAGGACGCAAGTCCTGCCGTTATCGTGCGCACTTGTTTTCTCAGGCCTGTACAGAGACCTCTCCGTCATGATCGACTACCTGATAATCGGCGCTGGCATCTCCGGTGCCGCAGCCGCCTATGAACTGGCGCCTCACGGTACGGTGGTACTGGTGGAGGCAGAAGCTTCAGCCGGTTTTCACAGCACGGGACGAAGTGCAGCGCTGTATACGCCCAATTACGGCAGCGACCTTGTGCGCAAGATCAATCGCTTGAGTCACGGCTTCCTGAGTCAGCCGCCAGAGGGGTTCTGTGCCCAGCCGCTATTGTCTCCGCGCGGCATGCTGAGTGTGGCGTCGACAGGGCAGGAATCACAGCTGGAAGCCTTGATGGCGGAAGGGGCAGAGGATGTCGAGCGTCTGGACGCGGTGCAGACCCTGTCGCTTGCGCCTTTTCTGCGGCAGGAACGTGTCATCGGCGCTGCCTTCGAGGCGGCGGTGGCCGATATGGATGTGGATGCCCTGCATCAGGGATTCCTCAAAGGCATGCGGCTGCGGGGTGGTGAATTGCTCCTGAACAGCAAGGTTACGGATTTGCGGCGCGAGGACAACGTCTGGCAGGTTCAGTTGGAGGATCAGCAGATCGAGGCGCGTTGCGTCGTCAATGCGGCCGGGGCCTGGGCGGATGAGGTGGCGACGCTTGCCGGCGTTCTGCCAGTGGGTCTGGTTCCCAGGCGCCGTACGGCAATTCTTGTGGAAGCACCGGAAGGTCTTTCTCTGGCAGAGGTGCCGGCGATGGATTTCATCGGAGTGGACAATTACATCAAGCCTGACGCTGGACAGCTGATGGTCTCTCCCGGCGATGAGACGCCGGTAGTTGCGCATGACGTTCAGCCGGATGACATGGATGTGGCCGTGCTGGTTGACTGGCTGGAAAACGAAACGCAACTGGTTGTGAAGCGCCTGGGCCACCAATGGGCGGGTCTGCGAAGTTTCGTGTCGGATGGCGCACCGGTGGTGGGCCATGATCCGGATGCGCAAGGCTTCTTCTGGCTGGCCGGACAAGGCGGCTATGGGATCATGATGTCATCGGCCCTGGCGCGAGCCAGTGCCAGTCTGATCACTGCTGGTGTATTGCCGCCGGACTTCATCGAGGCCGGTGTGAGTGAGTACGACCTGTCGGTGAAGCGGCTTCGAGTTGCCTTGGGCGGCTGACGAGCTCGACAGGATTGCAGCTTACCAACACCTTATCGAGTCAAGCGCCACTGATTCGAAAGGGTGATAGCGTGATCGGCAGGTCGTTAATACAGGCGTCACGGTTTCGGCAAGGGTTGCCGCGTGATTGGCAAGTTGCTGAGCCAAGCGCCACCTTTCGTTCAAGGTGGCGCTGGATTTCCTCAGGTATTGATGTCAGGGCGGAGCCCGGCGTTATGCCGAGTTCCGATCTTCGCGCAACGACTGTCGCAAGCCGATGAACAGGCTGACGCACAGCACCAGCAGTACGATCGTGAATGGAAAGCCAGTCGAGACTGCCATGGCCTGCAGTGCGGTCAGTGCTTCCGAGCCACCGACGAGCAGCAGGGTTGCCGCCACGACACCTTCGAAGGTACACCAGAACACTCGCTGTGCTGCCGGGGCATCGGTCTTGCCACCGGCGGTAATGGTGTCGATGACCAGTGAGCCAGAGTCGGAGGAGGTCACGAAAAATACCAGTACCAGAATGATGCCTAGCATGGAGGTGACGGTGGCGAATGGCAGGTGTTGCAGCATGACGAAAAGCTTCAGCTCCAGTGCGGCATCCTTCACAGGTGCGGCAGCGTCGGCGACCACTTGCGCAATGGCGGTTCCACCGAAGGCGCCCATCCAGATCACGCAGACGAATGTCGGAATGATCAGCACACAGAAAATGAATTCGCGAACAGTACGGCCACGAGATACACGCGCGATGAACATGCCGACGAAAGGTGACCAGGAAATCCACCACGCCCAGTAGAAGGCGGTCCAGCCTTGCGAGAAGTTGGTGTCTTCTCTGCCGAAGGGCATGGACAGGGGAATGAGGTCCTTGACGTAGGCTGCGCCACCGGAAATGGTGGTGCTGAATATCTCGGCAGTCGGGCCGACGATGACTATGAACAGCAACAGCAATCCGGCCAGCACGATGTTGACTTCGGAGAGAATCTTGACGCCACCGTCCAGGCCGCGCAATACGGAGATCAGCGCCAATGCCGTTATCACGGCAATGAGAACGACCTTGGCCACATTGCCAGTACCCCATCCGAACAGGAAGTTCAGTCCTGCCAATGCCTGCTCGGTGCCAAAGCCCAGTGACGTGGCCAGGCCGAACAGCGTGGCAAAGACGGCAACGATATCGATGGTGTGGCCCCACCAGCCCCAGATGCGTTCACCCAGAATCGGATAGAAGGCCGAGCGCAGTGTCAGCGGCAGGCCGCGGTTGTAAGTGAAGAACGCCAGCGCCAGTGCCAGCACCGCGTAGATGGCCCAGGGGTGCAGAGCCCAGTGAAAGATGGTGGCGGCCATACCCAGGTTCCGAGCGGCAACCACATCCCCAGCGGCAGCGCCCAGGGGAGCCCAGTCAGTACGAGCAGCACCTTCGACAGTCGTTCCACCCATGGAAGAAGCGAAATGGGACATGGGCTCTGACACTCCAAAGAACATGAGTCCGATGCCCATGCCTGCGGCAAACAGCATGGCAAACCAGCCCATGTAACTGTAGTCAGGCGTGGCGTCCTTTCCGCCCAGTCTGACACTGCCCAGTGGCGTGACCAACAGCATCAGGCAGAACAATACGAAGATGTTGGCAGCGCTGAGAAAGAACCAGTCGAAGGTGGAGGTCAGAGCGGGGCGCAGCCAGCCAAAGAACTCGGTAGCCTGCGTCTGAAAGGCCAGTGTCAGAAAGACAAAGGCGACCACGGACAGACCGGAAATGAGAAAGACCGGGTTGTGGATCTCGAGTCCGAAGGGGTTGATATTGTCCTGACCCAGTTCGAAGTCGGTGTCGATGGGGTGCGGTGCATTCTCCATATGCACGTCAGTGGAATCCGGTGGAGATGAGTCGACACGTTCAGTCATACGAAGTTGTCCTGTTCATGTGGTTGTCCTGCATGAGCGGTGAGAGCCGCAGAGGCCGTGGAAAAATCGGCACGGCGCGAATACGTCATTGGCACGATGCAGTGGTGCCCTTGAGTGTAGGGATGCTGGAAGCATCGCAAGGCAATGGCGGTTTCTCGGAAAATGAGGTGCGTCGGCCATTTGATCGGTGGTGTGGAGTCTACTCCAGTTCGGCGGTCGCTTCTACCACCGTTTCCAATAATACAAGCATGGTGATTGCAGTGAGCATGGCAGAGTTTCTTCTCTTCGGAGAATGCGCCGATGATTGTTTCTCTGAGCGATATAGCAGCATTCCTCGTGAGAGAACCGAACCTTGATAATCGTATCAGCACCTTCTCTGTTGGCTGAGGCCTGTTGTAGTACTTGCCGCTGCCCATTGAACCTTGCCAGATGGCGCTGCTTGTGTGATGTGGGAACTCCCTCAAAACTGAGAGAGGTCGCTACCAGAGGCTATCTGATGTGGTTACGTGAAAGCTGAGTGCCTTTCAAATAACGAATCCTTGGATCAGGTTTAGTGATCTTTTGTCACGTGCGGACAGGTTTTCACAATGATGTGAGGGTCAATACGCACTGTTGTGTGGCAGCAGCGACCGCGTTTCGCTCGGAAATCCGTCGTGATACTCCGCGTGAATCGCCAGCATCGAGCCACGGGTGGCCAGAAATTCCTTGCGAAATCAGTCTCTGGCCACGCCGCTCTCTCTGAGCGTGTCGATAACGAACTGGCCGGTGAGTACCACGTGATCTTCGAGAATCCGGGCAGCCTGATCGACGTCATCGTTCTTGATGGCGACAATCAATTTCCGATGAGCAGCCATGGTGGCATCCAGTTTCTGCTGATCGAAGCGGGGCGCCAGATAGCGTCCTCGTTGTGAGCGATTGCTGAGACTCTGATGGGTGGATTGCAGGACATCGTGTCTGGCGAAAGCGATCAGCGTGTTGTGAAATTCGTAATCGCTCAGGAAGCACCCTTCGCGATCTCCGGCCTCGTAGAACGCGATCATACGGTCGTGCAGAGCGATGATCCGGGACTTTTCCTGCGCTGACATGCGCGTCATGGCCAGGCGAATTCCCAGGGCCTCAAGAGGCGCCAGCAAGTCGAAAACCTCGCTGATTTCCTGGATGCTGATCTCGGCCACGATTGCGCCCTTGTGTGGGCGGATCGTTACAAGACCCTCGGCCTCAAGCAGTTTGAAGGCCTCACGCAACGGGGTGCGCGAGATGTCGAGATCTTCGCACAGAGCTACCTCGTTCAATCGCTCTGCCGGGCGCAGTGCACCTTGCATGATTCGGTCGCGCATCGTATTGGCAACCTGCACGTGCAAGGGGTTGCGGTTGATCGCGTTTGTCTTGTTCATCGTTGTTGCTTGAACGTGGTTCGTCGGTAGTGCACCAGAAAAGTACCACTCGCACCGCCAGCGTTCGCGAGTGGAATTACCGGAAATACTGTACCTGCGTTTGTAGAACTTCGGCTGAAAATATAATTGTATGAAGTCATATTGTATGCAATTCTACGATCAGGAAATCCGGAGATAAAATACATGTTCAAGAAAACCTTGCTCGTAGCAATGACCGTGTCTGCGCTATCCACTGGTTCCGTAGTCGCTGATACCTCGGTGCGTGTCCTGAGTCAGATTCTGCCTACTGCCAAGCAGTACCCGAATGAAGCTGTGGCCATCGAAGCGTTGAAGGAAAACGGATTCAAGGTGCAGTACAACAACTACGACGGTCTGGGCCTGAGCACCGCTGATGGGTTGCGGCTGGTGTCAGACAATGCCTTCAACATTGCATCCGTGCAGATCGGTACTGCAGCTCGCGATGATGCCTTTTTCGAAGGGCTCGATCTGATCGGTGTCTCCACGGACACGGAAAGTCTGAAAGACGCGGTAGATTCCTATCGAGAGGTCTTCGATGCGCGCTTGCAGAGCGCTTCGGGGCAACGGTTCTGGCACTCTGGCCATTCGGTCCACAGGTGTTCTATTGCAACTCTGATGTGAGTAGTGTGGATGATCTGGCCAATCTGAAGATTCGCAGCTTTACGCCTTCAATGTCCGAATTGCTGGAATACTTCGGAGCCAGCCCTGTAACTCTGAATTTCGGCGAAGTGTATCCGGCGCTCCAGCGAGGCGTTGCCGATTGTGGTGTCACCTCTCCCACCTCGGGCAATTCCGGTAAATGGCCAGAGGTGACCACCCATCAGATTCCGCTATCCGTCTCTGGTTCGGTTCAGGGTATCTTCGCCAATCTCGATTGGTGGAATGGACTGACGGACGAAGAACGTGAGCAAGTCAAATCTGCCTACGACGCTCTGGAGGCGGCTCAGTGGGAGTTGGCCAGCACGATCAATGATGACGCTCTGGCTTGCAATACTGGACAAGACAGCTGCAGCGAAGGAGAAAAATTCTCCATGTCCATGGTTCCGGTCACAGACGAGGATATCGCTCACGTCCAGACAGCGACAGCCGAAGTGGTTCTACCCGGCTGGATCGAGCGATGCGAGGCAACCTATCCCGGTTGCACCGAAATCTGGAACGAGACCGTGGGTGCCGCTCGTGGCATGACGGCCGCCAGCAACTGATCAAGGCCACACGTGATGAGGAGGCTGAATCCTGTGAGATTCGAAGAACGTGTCATGCGTGTCATTGCGCTCGTGGCAGGGTATGCGTTACTGGTTCAGGCCATCCTCACTGCGGTGGAGATCGTCTCGCGCAAGCTGTTCAACCACTCCCTGCAGGGAGTGGATGAGCTGGGTGGTTATGTTCTGGCAATCACGGCCAGCGTCGGTTTTGGCTATGCGGTCGTGACGCATGCGCATACGCGAGTGGATTTCGCCTTGAAGCATGGATCACTTGCCGTAAGAGCAGTGTTGCACTTGCTGGCAAGCCTGGTTCTGCTGGGGGTGTCATCCGGCATGCTGTGGTTTGCTGTCAAGACCCTGCGCGCATCGATTCGCCTCGGTTCGACTGCGACCACGCCCTTGCAGACACCCCTGTGGATACCGCAGGGAGTCTGGGTGTTCGGCATGGTGATGTTCGTGATGGTGTCGTTGGTCATCCTGCTGCGTTGTGTCGATCGCATCAGGCGAGGTGATCACGAGGGTGTGGAAGAGTTGCTGCAGGCACAATCGTCGGAACAGCAGGAATTGCTCGCCGCAGGCTTTGATGAACAGGTTGCAGGGAGGGCTGACTGATGGTCGGAATCGATCTCATTGCTGCAGGGTTTGTCTGCGTCATCGCTCTGTTGTTGCTCGGTTTGCATGTGGGTACTGTCATGGTGATCACGGCACTTGTCGGCGTGGTCTGGGGCATCGGACCCATGATGCTCAATTCGGCGGGCAATCTGATGTGGGGGCAGATGAACAGTTTTGTGCTCACCGCCATACCGCTATACATCCTGATGGGGGAAGTTCTGGTCAAGAGCGAAATCGCAGAACGCATGTATCGTTCCCTGTCGGATTGGGTGCAATGGCTTCCCGGCCGCCTGCTGCATTCCAACATCGCATCATCTGCAATGTTTTCTGCAATATCCGGGTCATCTGTTGCCACTGCCGCCACCATCAGCACAGTGGCCTTTCCCACCTTTCGTCGTCACAGTTACCATGAGCGTTGGGTGGCCGGATCCATTGCCAGTGGTGCCACACTGGGAATTCTCATTCCCCCGTCCATCAATCTCATCATCTATGGTGCGATTACCGACACGTCCATCGGTGACCTGTTCATCGCAGGTATTGTCCCGGGGCTGATGCTGGCCCTGTTCTTCGTGTTGATCATTGCGGTTGCTGCCTTCTTCTGGCCTGCCATATCCGGGCAGGCGGCAGACCCGAGTGAGCTGGAAGGCCGTCTGGGTCGCTTGATCGATCTGGTAGGCCCATCCGTCATATTCATCGCCATTATCGGCAGCATCTATGGTGGCTGGGCGACGCCGACGGAGGCGGCTGCAGTGGGTGTGGTTGCGTCGCTGGCTCTGGCGGCTTATTACAAGAAGCTGAATATGAACATGCTGAATGAGAGCCTTCTGGCAACGGTGCGCATCACGGCAATGATTGTCTTCGTGCTGGTCGGTGCCTTCTTTCTGAATTTCAGCATGGGAGTTCTGGGTGTGCCGGATCAGGTGGCCTCCTTCATTTCATCGCTGGATGTCTCTCCGGTCACCTTGATTCTCTGTCTGGTATTACTCTACCTCGTGCTTGGCTGCTTTCTGGACGCCCTGGCGATGATGATTACCACCATCCCGGTCCTGTTTCCGGTCGTCATTGCTGTTGGCTATGACCCGGTGTGGTTCGGCGTCTTTGTGGTGATCATGTGCGAACTGGCCCTGCTGACACCGCCGGTGGGCATGAACCTGTACATCGTTCAAGGTGTGCGCAACAAGGGGTCCATCACGGACGTGATTCTGGGAGTGATGCCGTTTTTCATCGGTATTCTGGCGTTGGTCACCTTGATCACGGTTTTCCCGGCGATCGTCATGTTTCTTCCGCAGGCCATGGGCTAGTGTACTGTCAAGATGGCTGGCAAGACATGAAGGACAAACAGCATCCAGGAGTGAAAGGACTCTGAACCTCCTGAATGTCTTCCTTGACCCGATTCTGCCGATTTTTGCCATCATGGCGCTCGGCTTCCTGCTGGGTCGCCTTGGCTGGATCAGCTTGTGCGAAGCGCGTGTCATCAATCGCTTCACACTGATCGTGTTTCTGCCGCTTTTCCTGTTCGGCGTCAGTGCACGGGCCGATGTGGCGAGCTTCAATGTGGTCCCCATTGCCATTTATCTGGTAGTGGAGTTGATCGTGTTTCTGCTTGGTTTTTCGCTAGCCTTCTACTTTCTGCGAAGAGAGGCATCGGAATCTGTCCTGCTGGGCATGAGCGGCGTGATCGCGAATAACGCCTTCTACGTACTGCCCATCGCATTGGCACTCTACGGGCCAGCAGGGGCTCAACCCTTTGTGGCGATTACGACTGTTGATGGTCTGATCGGCTTCAGTATCGTCATTCTGGCGATGGAATTCATACGCCATGGCAGGCTGTCATGGCGAGTGCTGGCACTTGGCATTCTCCGATCACCGATCATCCTTGCCTTGCTGTTCAGTATCGGCTTTGCCGCCAGCGGTTGGGTTCTGCCACCTTCGGTGCATACCTTTCTGACGTTCAATGGAGCGGCGGCGGCCCCTCTTGCGCTCTTCGCGCTGGGGGTGGTCCTGTCGCAGACCGTCTTTCGTGCTGACGCAACCGTCGCGCTGTTCGTCGGGATCAAGCTTGTCGTATTTCCGCTTTGTGTCTGGACGGCGTTTCAGCTGATGTCCTATGGGGGCGAGGATGCACCGATCTACGTGCTGAGCGCTGCGGGACCCTGGGTGGCGATGTCGCTCAGTCTGGCACTTCTCTACCACGTCAGAACAGACAGCCTTGCACAGATCATGGTGTGGACGGGTGTGTTCAGTCTTGTCTCACTGGCGATGCTCGCGTGAGGAGTCTGCACGAGTGAGCCGCCAATGAAGCCTGCGAGTGAGGCCTGCGAGTGAGGCCGGACCTTGCAGGGGCCTTCAGAAGGCGTCCAGCCACCAGACCAGCCATAGCGTGATGGACGGAAACGCGGCCAGAATGACCACGCGGACCAGATCCGTGATGACAAAGGGCAGGGCGCCACGGTAAGTCTGTCCGATGGGGATGTCCTTCGCCAGATTGTTGATGATGAACAGGTTCATGCCCACCGGTGGTGTGATGAGGCCGACCTCCACGACGATCAGTATCAGGATGCCGAACCAGAGGCCGAAGTCCTGGGGGGCAAGGCCGAAGTCGATGGCCGTGACGATCGGGTAGATGATGGGCACTGTCAGCAGCACCATCGACAGAGAATCCATGAGGCAGCCGAACACCAGATACATGATCAGGATTGCGGTCAGGATCATCCATGGCGAAAATCCCTGAACACCCACCCAGCTCGATGCCATTTGCGGCAGTTGGGTCAGCGCGAGGAAATTGTTGTAGAGACCGGCACCGAAGATGATCAGGAAGATCATGGCGGAAGAAGTTGCCGTGGCGAGGATGGCATTGCGAAAGCCGTGTCGGTCCATCTTGCCTGAGGCCAGCGCCAGGATGCCTGTGCCGGCGGCCCCGATGGCTGCCGCCTCGGTGGGGGTGAACACGCCCAGATAGATACCGCCCACAACCAGTGTGAATATCAGCACCACAGGCCACACGGATGCCAATGCCTGCAGGCGGTCCGGCCAGGAGGCGCGCTCACGAACAACGGCTGCATTGGGGGACAGGCGTACCCATATCGAGATGGCCAGCAGATAACCGGCGGCTGCAAGCAGACCGGGTATCAGCGCTGCGATGAACAGCTTCTCGATGTTCTGTTCGGCCATGATGGCGTAGATCACGAGAATGACGGACGGTGGAATGAGTATGCCAAGTGTGCCACCTGCCGCCAGAGCGCCGGTAGCCAGAGAGCCGGGATAGCCGTATCGACGAAGTTCAGGCAGGGCGACCTGTCCCATGGTGGCAGCGGTTGCCAGTGATGAGCCGCAGATGGCACCGAAGCCGGCACAGGCGCCGATGGCTGACATGGCCACACCGCCACGCTTGTGCCCCAGAAAACTTTCCGCGGCCCGAAACAGGGAAGCAGACATGCCGGACAGGGTGGCGAACTGGCCCATCAGCAGGAACAGCGGAATGATGGAAAAGGAATAGTTGGAAAAGGTGCCGTAGGTGAGAGTCTTCAGTTGGTTCAGTGGCATCAGTGGCGTACCGATGACCACGCAGGTACCGCCGAAGCCCACCAGAATCATGGCCAGCGCGATAGGCACTCGCAAGAAGATGAGGCCAAGCAGCAGTGGAAAGGACCACAGGGCGAGTTCAATGTTGCTCATGCATGCCTCCGTCGTCCTGCTCGTGCATCAAGGCTCTGGCAGACCTGAGCACGCAGAAGGCGGCCACCAGGGCAAATGCGGACAATCCCAGTACACCTGCCAGATATCCGAGCCAGACCGGGGCCTGCAATATCAATGTAGTCTCGTTGTAGCGTAGCTTGTCCAGCATGCCCAGAGTCATGCGCCAGGCGCAGACGCTGGCAACAGCACACATCGCCACATCCACCAGCAGATTGATGCTGCGATTCATGATGGCCGGATACAGTGGGGCAAACAGATCAACGGCCGCATGCTTGCGTTGCAGCTGGCACCAGGGCAGAAAGGCGAACACTGCAGCCGCCATGCCCATCTCGGTGATGTCGTAGATGCCCTGAATCGGGCCCAGTCCGATATCCAGTGGCAGTAGCGTACGTCCGATGATGGAGATGCAAGTCAATCCGGTAATACCGATCAGCAACATTCCGCCGAGCAAGGCCATGCTCAGGGCAAGAAAATGAGCCGATCGGTGCGTCAGGCGATACATGGAAATCGGTGTTTGGTGTCGGGGTTGCAGGGTGGAACGTCGGTCATGGGCAGGCTCTGGCAGATCATGCCGATCAGCGTGGGTCGAATTCCGAGCGGCTTGTCCGGGACTTCGCGAAACGCATGATATACGGTTTGTCGTTTACTGCGCAGCCGGCGTGGTGGAGGTATCCGACGGCTGTGTCGAGACGTTCGCCAGGCACTCGGCAGAGGTTCTTCAGAACGTTCGTCATGACGTGCGCGGAGTCGTTGGTCATCACTTGCACCATGTTGCCGAATTCTACCGGTCAGGTCATCGATAGGCGAACGCGATAGCACGAGGTCTCCTCCCCAGATAACGATAATGGCCGATGGATTCGTACAGAAAGCAGGGGCGACATATAGGTGCGAACCTCTGGTGCGCAAGGGCAGTAGGCGCACCGAGAAGGTGCAATGTATATACAAGTGAATTTTCAAGTTGTTGAAAAATAGCGATATTACCCCATGAGAATCGTGGCATAACGTGTGCAATATTGGGTTGAGTCGATGATCAGACGCTCGAACGGAGCGCTCTGACATCGACACTCACACGGACATTCTGACCACTTATGAGTTCATACGCATTACCGGAAACACGGCACGGGGGCGCCTTCTCGACCTCCCTTGCCGGGCAGTCTGCAGCATGAGCAGTGATGCGATGAGTGCTCAGGACGGGGTCACGCAAACGCGGTCGACGGGTGTCTTCGCGCAATTGCTGAGACGTCCCGGCAGTGCCTTCGGTCTGGCCTTGATTGCGTTGATCGTGTTCTGTGCGCTGACGGCCAGTCATATCACACCCTACGATCCCAACGATCAGCCGTTCGACGGCCTGACGATCGAAGGGGCCCCCATAGCGCCGAATGCCGACCACTGGATGGGCACGGACCTGTTGGGGCGCGACTTGATGTCCCGCCTGATCGTGGGCGCGCAGACCTCCTTGATTATCGGCGTGGTGGCCAACGGTCTGTCGGCGATACTGGGAACTGCGGTAGGTGTGGCAGCCGGCTATTTCGGTGGGCTGACCGCTACGGTGCTGATGCGCTTCACCGACCTGATGATGGCGTTTCCTGCGCTGTTGCTGGCCATTGTCCTCGCGGCCATCTTCGAGCCGAGCCTGTGGATCGTGGCCATGGTGATTGCCATGGTCAACTGGGTACAGATGGCCAGAGTGGTCTACACCGAAACACGCTCGTTGACCGAGCGGGATTTCATACAGGCGCAGGTGTCGATGGGATCGGGGCCGGTGAGGGTTCTGCTCAGGCATGTCTTGCCGCACCTGCTGTCCTCCATTGTCGTGTTCAGCACGCTGGGCATCTCGACCACGGTCCTGCTGGAAGCCACCTTGAGCTATCTGGGGGTCGGGGTGCAGCCTCCCACGCCCAGCTGGGGCAACATCATCTTCGAGAATCAGACCTATTTCTCATCAGCCCCCTGGTTGGTATTCATACCCGGTGTTGCCATTCTGCTGATGGCGCTGGCCTTCAATCTGGTGGGAGATGCACTGCGCGACATTCTGGATCCGACTCTGAAGGGGCGGCACGGATGAGCAGACTCGGTACAACAGCAATGACGTACAACGTGTACTGTCTGCCGGCAGGCTTCAGAGGGTCTAGCTCATGAGCGTGCATCTGCTCAGACGGGTTGTGGAGTCCTTGCTGATTCTGCTCGGGATCTCGGTGGTGACCTTCCTGCTGCTGTATCTGCTGCCGGCAGACCCAGCCCGGCAGATAGCAGGCCGGAGTGCCACGGTACAGACCGTGGAGAACATTCGTGAGCAGCTGGGGTTGAACCTGCCGCTTTATCAGCAGTATTGGCACTACCTGACCAATCTGCTGCAAGGTGATCTCGGGCGTTCCTACTTGCAGAAAACAGAAGTGTCCGAACTGATTGCGGCACGATTGCCAGCCACCCTGCTGCTGATGGCCGGCGCGATTGTCTGCGAACTCATCATCGGGCTGACACTGGGCGTGATCTCTGCCTTGTGGCGCAACAGTCGGACCGATCGTGTGCTCACGGTGCTGTCCTTCACATCGGTGTCTGCGCCACAATTTGTCATCGGCATCCTGTTGCTGTACGTGTTTGCGGTCAAATTGCACTGGGCGCCCATTAGCGGATACGGCACCTTTGCCCATCTGGTCTTGCCGGCACTGACGCTGGGCATACTCGGCGCTGGCTGGTATGCGCGCATGATGCGTTCCAGCATGATCGATGTGCTGGAGAAGGACTATGTGCGTACAGCCCGTTCCAAGGGGTTGTCGAGAGGCCGCATCCTCTTTCGTCATGTCATTCCCAACGCCATCCTGCCCATCATTGCCATGATCGGTATCGACATCGGCATGTTCATGAGCGGCATCGTGGTGGTTGAAAGTGTTTTCAGCTGGCCGGGTATCGGGCAGTTGGCCTGGCAGGCCATCCAGCGAGTGGACATTCCCATCATCATGGGAGTCACGCTGGTTTCAGCCTGCGCCATTGTTGTCGGTAATCTGCTGGCGGACATGGTTGCGCCGTTGGTCGATCCACGAATCAGAGTTCGATAGTACCTACCTGAATTTCCATGACTTCACACGGAGAACCTTCATGAAAAAGCACTTACTCGCGCCAGTGGCTCTGGCCGTTCTGGGGCTGGCAGCACCGTTGCCATTGCTAGCCGATGATGCTGCCAATGGCGGCAGCATGATTGTCACCTACAAGGACGATGTCTCGACCCTGGATCCCGCCATTGGTTATGACTGGCAGAACTGGTCGATGATCAAGAGTCTGTTCGACGGCCTGATGGACTACAAGCCCGGCACAACCGAGCTGGTCAGTGATCTGGCCGAAAGTCATACCCTGTCTGATGATGGCCTGACCTACACGTTCACTCTGCGAGAAGGTGTGACATTCCACAATGGGCGTGTCATGACGGCAGAGGATGTCAAATACTCGCTCGACAGGGTCACCAATCCAGAAACGCAAAGCCCGGGTGCCGGATTCTTCGGCTCCATAGCCGGTTTCGATGCCGTGGCTTCCGGAGAGGCCGACAGCCTGTCTGGCGTCACGGTTGTGGATCCGCAGACCATCAGCATCACCCTGTCCCGACCGGATGCCACTTTCCTGCACGTCATGGCCATCAACTTCTCATCGGTGGTGCCGAAGGAAGTGGTGGAAGAATTCGGTGAGGACTTCGGCAAGAATCCCGTGGGTACCGGTGCATTCGAGCTGAGCGACTGGACACTGGGCCAGCACCTGATCTTCTCTCGCAACGAAGACTACTGGAAGGAAGGCTTGCCGAACCTTGACCAGATCACTTTCGAGGTTGGTCAGGAGCCTGTGGTTGCCTTGCTGAGACTGCAACAGGGTGAAGTGGACATTCCCGGCGATGGCATACCACCTGCCAAGTTCGTGGAAGTATCCAATGATGAGCAGTTCAAGGACTTCATCATCGAAGGTGGGCAGTTGCAGACCGGCTACATCACGATGAACGTGAAGATGCCACCGTTCGACAACCTGGCCGTGCGTCAGGCCGTGAACATGGCCATCAACAAGGAGCGTATCGTCAGGGTCATCAACGGGCGTGCCGTTGTCGCCAACCAGCCTCTGCCGCCTACCATGCCCGGCTACGCACCGGACTACAAAGGCTATCCCTATGATCCAGAAGCGGCCAAGTCGCTGTTGGCCGATGCCGGTTTTGCCGATGGTTTCGAGACAGAGCTGTATGTCTACAACACGGATCCCAATCCGCGTATCGCCCAGTCCATTCAGCAGGATCTCAAGGCCATCGGAATCGATGCGTCCATCAAGTCTCTGGCACAGGCCAATGTCATTGCTGCGGGTGGTGAGCCCGATCAGGCACCGATGATATGGTCAGGTGGCATGGCCTGGATTGCCGACTTCCCGGATCCTTCCAACTTCTATGGTCCGATTCTGGGTTGTGCAGGGGCTGTTCCGGGTGGCTGGAACTGGGCTTGGTACTGCAATGAAGAACTGGATGCCAAGGCCATCGAGGCAGATGGCATGACGGATCCTGCGAAATCGGCAGAGCGTGAACAGATGTGGCGCGAGATCTATCTGTCCATCATGGAAGATGCGCCATGGGTGCCGGTATTCAACGAGCAGCGTTTCACCATGCGTTCGCCAGCCGTGGGTGGCGAGGATGCCATTTTCGTTGATCCGGTGCATGTGCCGGTCAACTACGACTACGTCTTCTCAACTGCAGCTCAATAAGCATCATGTGTAACAGCCCTCAGTACACCATTCATGGCGCCCATCATCACTTCGGGTGGGATCATTCCATCAAGCCGGTGCAGAGTATTGCGCCAGGCAGTTCTCTGGAGTTCGAGTGCCTGGACAGTTCGGCCGGGCAACTGACTCCGAAGAGTACGGTTGAGGATGTCGTGTCTCTGGACTTCGGCAAGGTCAATCCGGTAACCGGGCCTGTCTTCGTGGATGGCGCCGAACCAGGTGATGTACTGAGGGTTGAACTGCTGTCCTACAAACCCTCGGGGTTTGGCTGGACAGCCAATATTCCCGGATTCGGTTTGCTGGCAGACCAGTTCACCGATGCCGCACTGAAAGTCTGGCACTATGAGCCGGACACCCTGCAGCCGGCGCTTTTCAATGGCGATGCCCGAGTGCCGTTGAAGCCCTTCGCCGGCACCATCGGTGTGGCACCGGCTGAGCCGGGCTTGCATTCCGTGGTGCCACCAAGGCGAGTGGGTGGCAATCTGGATATACGGGATCTTGCGGCAGGTTCGGTGCTGTATCTGCCGGTGGAGGTGGCGGGAGCCTTGTTCTCGATCGGGGATACGCATGCCGCTCAGGGCGACGGAGAAGTATGCGGTACGGCCATCGAGAGCCCCATGTCGGTGGCGCTGAAGCTGGATCTGATCAAGCAACAAGCTCTGACCATGCCGCGGTTCACTACGCCCGGTCCTGTCACGAATCATCTGGATTCGGCGGGCTATGAGGTCACCACCGGTATAGGCAGCGATCTGATGGAAGGTGCCAGAGCAGCGCTGTCCGGCATGATCGATCTGCTCTGTGCCACCCGAGGCCTGTCGGCTACCGATGCCTATATGCTTTGTTCGGTCTGTGGTGATCTGCGTATATCCGAAATAGTGGATCAGCCCAATTGGGTCGTGTCCTTCTATTTTCCGCGTATCGTCTTTGAATAAGCACTGATGATTGCAACGATCGACACTGAACAGATCAACCCTGCTGGCAGCAACGATTCGCCCGTGCCGCTGCTGCAGGTCAAGGATCTGACCATTCAGGTAGCGACTCCCGATGGTGGCAAGACGGTGCTCGACGGTATCGGCTTCTCGCTGATGCCCAATGAAGTGCTGTGTCTTGCCGGTGAGTCCGGGTCCGGCAAGTCTCTGACTGCCATGGCCATCATGGGCTTGCTGCCAAAGCCTGCAGCGCGTATCACGGCTGGGCAGATTCTGCTGGGGGGAAAGGATCTGGTGGGTCTGGCAGAAGCCGATTTCCGCAAGCTCAGAGCCACCCGGGTGGCCATGATCTTCCAGGAGCCCATGACATCGCTGAACCCGGTCATGACCATCGGTGAACAGATCACCGAGGTGTTGCGGGCACACCAGGACATCACGGCGTCTGCTGCTGAAAGCGCGGCACTGGAGCTGTTGAAAGAGGTACGCATGACTTCGCCGGAGCGGCGCCTGAAACAGTATCCGCACGAACTCTCCGGTGGGATGCGTCAACGGGTGGTGATTGCCATCGCGCTGGCCTGTCAGCCGGATGTACTGATTGCCGATGAGCCAACCACCGCGCTGGACGTGACCGTACAGGCCGAGATACTGGACCTGATTGCCAAACTGCAGGAGCGCGCCGGCACTGCCGTCATCATGATCACACACGACATGGGGGTGGTTGCGGAGATCGCGGATCGTGTCATCGTCATGCGGGCAGGCAAGCAGATGGAGACCTCTACCGTCAGGCAGTTGTTCGCCAGCCCATCGACAGACTATACCCGCGCATTGCTCGCTGCAGTGCCTCGTCTGGGGAGTGTGTCCGCATCAGCTGCGGCGCCGGTGCGCGAGAACAAGGCTACCGTGGTGGAGGTCAATGAACTGTCGGTACGCTTTCCGGTCAGAGGCGGCTTGCTGAACCGTGTGCAGCAGAACGTGCATGCCGTAGAGAAGGTGTCCTTCAGCATCAATGCCGGCGAAACCCTGGCACTGGTGGGCGAGTCTGGCAGTGGCAAGAGCACCATCGGCAAGGCGCTGATGTCTCTGTTGCCATTCGAAGGCGAGATCAGGATCAATGGTCGTGCCACGCGCGGGTTGAGCCGTCGCTCCCTGCGAGGCGTGCGAAGAGATGTGCAGATGATCTTTCAGGATCCTTATGCCTCTCTGGATCCACGCATGACGGTAGGCGACCAGGTGGCAGAGCCTCTGCTCGTTCATGCGCTGGCCAGCGGCCAAGAGCTGACCGACAGGGTGGAGTGGCTGTTCAAACGCGTCGGTCTGCCGGCCGACGCGATGCGTCGCCATCCTCATGAATTCTCGGGTGGACAGCGACAGCGCGTCTGTATCGCCAGAGCACTGGCCCTGAACCCGAAACTGATCGTGGCCGATGAATGCGTTTCGGCCCTTGATGTCTCGGTGCAGGCCCAGGTGTTGGAGCTGCTGCGCGAACTCCAGGAAGAAGAGGGGCTGAGCTATCTGTTCATCTCGCATGACATGGCGGTGGTGGAGCAGGTGAGTGATCGGGTGGCTGTGCTGTACGCCGGGCAGGTTGTCGAGACCGGGCCGGCATCGGCCGTCCTGGGCAAGCCTCGTCATGCTTATACCCAGCGACTGTTGTCGGCGGTTCCCATCCCGGACCCTGAACACAAGAGAAGTCCATTCGTGCGCTCGACGCAAGAGCTGGTGTCGGTCATGCATGCGGTGGGCACGTCTCCCGAGCGGCAACTGCTGCAGAACCATGGCGATGATCACTGGTCAGCCAGAGCGGCTGGCTGACATGAAACGGCAGATCACTAACTGAGGAGGTATCGCTGATGTCCTGGAAAACGGCCTATCGATCGTTCTATTATGAGCAGGCAGATCCGCCTGACGATATCGTGTTGCAAGCGGACTCCACGGCCTTGTTGGTCATCGATATCCAGAATACCTATCTGGAAGTACCCGATGAGGAGACAGAGGCTGCGCGCTGGCAGCCGTTCTTTGATCGCATGAACAACATTGTCATTCCCAACACGAAGCGCTTGATAGACGATGCTAGGGAGCGTGGTGTCGAGGTGATATTCGCGCGTATCGCCTGTCTGAAGGATGATGGTCGTGATCGCTCATTGAGCCAGAAGAAGCCGGGTTTCAACTATCTGTTGCTCCCCAAGGATCGGGCCGACAGCCAGATCGTGGATCAGCTCGAACCACAGGGTGACGAGATCACGGTATTGAAGACCACGGATTCGGCATTGACCGGAACCAATCTGCGATTGATCCTGCACAACATGGGCATCAAGGACGTGGTGGTGGCCGGCATCTTCACGGATCAATGTGTCTCATCCACCGTGCGCAGTCTGGCCGATGAGAGTTTTGGTGTGGTCGTTGTTGATGATGCCTGTGCCGCGGCAACGGATCGACTGCATCAGCACGAGCTGGAGATCATCAACATGATCTACTGTCATGTGGTGCAATGCGATGAGCTGGCGGGGTTCTGGCAGTAGGTGAGCCGGTAGACTTTCGCGGCAAAGCGGCAAAGCGGCAAAGCGGCAAAGCGGCAAAGCGGCAAAGCGGCAAAGCGACGACGCTGCTGCCGGTCAGCAGAGGTCCGGAATCAAGCGAAGGCGCTCATTCGGCAAGTTCCGGCATCTCGAACTTGTAGCCGATGCCATACACGGAATGCACGTATTCGGTATCGGGTTGAATCTCGTGCAACTTGTGCCGGATCTTCTTGACGTGGCTGTCGATGGTGCGGTCACTGACCACCCGGTTGTCCCTGTAGATGCGTTGCATCAACTGATCGCGGCTGAAGATCTGACCGGGTTTGTCGCTGAGTGTTTTCAACAAACGCAGTTCGACCAGGGTCAGGCTGCAGCACTTGTCGCCGCCGAGCGTGATCATCGCTCTGTCTTCATCCAGTTGGAAGTGCTTGCTGTCTGCCGCTTGTTCTGGCGTTGGTCGGGTTCGCCGCAGAACCGTCTTCACTCGGGCGACCACTTCGCGAGGACTGAAGGGTTTGCAGATGTAGTCATCGGCGCCGATCTCCAGGCCAAGCAGGCGGTCCACTTCCTCGACACGCGCCGTCATCATGATGATGGCAACGTCCAGTTGCTTGCGGATTTCCCGACACACACTCATGCCATCCAGGCCCGGTAGCATGAGATCAAGCAGTACCAGATCGGGTGGAGAATTCAAAATCCCGTCCAGCGCCAGCTGTCCGTCGCTATACAGCACGGTGTCGTAACCGTCCTTCTGCAGATAGCCTTGCATGATTCTGGCAAGTTTGGGCTCGTCTTCGACAATGGCTATTTTCATGATGCATTCACTGGTGCAAAGGAAAGCGGATGGTGATGGCCAACCCACCCAGTTCCGAGTGGGAGGCGTCCACACTGCCTTCGTGAGCTTCCACGATCTTGCTGACGATGGCAAGGCCAAGTCCGGCACCCCCGGTGTTGCGGTTGCGCGAGGCTTCGGTTCTATAGAGAGACTCGAACAGGTGTGGTAGCTGTTGTGTGGTCACGCCGGGCGAGCTGTCCTTGCAGCACAGGCAGATGGAATCGTCGATAATGTCCACGCAGATGCGGATAGTGCCTCCCGGATCAGTATAACGAATGGAATTCTGCAACAGGTTGTCCAGCAGTTGCACCATGCGCTCGCAGTCGGCTTTCATCCGAGCATTACTGACGCCGAACTGCGTCTCGATCTCCAGTGATGCAACACTGGCCATTGGCTGCGCCACGCGACAGCGTTCGGATACCAGGTCGACCAGGTCCAGCACCTCGAACTGATAATCCAGTGCACCGATATCAGACAGGGTCAGTTTGTGCAGATCATCGATAAGGCGGGACAATCGCAGTGATTCGTCGTGCAGGGACTTGATCGCAACATCATCCGTGGGCATGACGCCATCGAGCATGGCCTCCAGCTCACCCTGCAGTATGGCCACGGGCGTCCGTAGTTCATGAGATATCTCTGCCAGCCATTGCTGACGTGCGCTGAGGTTCTTGTCCAATGCCTTTGCCAGTCGGTTGATATCACGGGCCAGATCGCCGATTTCATCACGGCGCGTCATGTCGATGTGCTGGTCGTAGTGACCTTTGCGAATGCGGTGAACCGTGTTGCGGATATCGAGGATGGGCGCCACGATTCGCATTGACAGCGCTGCTGCCAACAGTGCCGACAAGCCGATCATGGCCAGAGCCGCATAGGCGAAGCTGCGTCTTTGCTGTTCGGCAAACACCTTGTCGAGTTGTCCGGCGGGTTGTTTCCGGAGCCGATAGCCCAGATAGCCGACGACCTTGTCTTCCACGTTGATGGGAAGCCAGGTTGTATCCTGAGAATTGATGTCAGCCCCCATGAACCCATAGAGCACTACCTTGTCGGCGTTTGCCAGCAGGAGTCTGGGGTCAAGCGTCAGGCTGCTGGGTACCTTGTCGGCCTTGTTCTTCTTGTCCGGTGGCCCCGGTCTGTCTTTGGCCGGTCCCTGATCGCCGGAGGCTGGCGGAGGAGGAGGCGGTCCCGAGGCCGGATCGGACATGCCGGGCGGAGCAGCTTGTTTTCGAGGCCGGGAAGAGCGGCCCAGATGGCGATCAAGTATCTCTCCCCAGCGATGATGGCTGGCAGCGATCCAGTCCCAGCCATTGTGTTCATCATAGCTGGCCGCCAGATCATCAACGATCGGCTCGATTCTGGCCACTTCGACGCTATTGATGTAACCCAGGAAACCTCGGTTGAAACTCCAGCTGTTTATCGCATACATCAGGGCGATCAGTAGCCCACTGCCGAGCAGCATGGCAAGAAATAGCTGGTATTTGAGTCGCATCGGTCGTCATAGTGTATATCGCCCGTTGCTCATATCGGCAGCTGGCAAGGCAATATCAGTCGATTCCCGATTGTTTGCACAATTGTGCTTTAGCCCGAGCGGTGCGTGGTCCGTTCTCCGTTCTCCGCTATTCGCTATTCGCAGGAGACGCCGGCCGGAAGCCATCAGCGTTCGCTTCAGACCCTGTGGCCGGCTGCCTCCCGAGCGCGTCAGCTACGGTTGGAACGTGCCTCGTCAATCAGATAGCGCAGGAAATCCTGTATCGATTTCAGGCTCAAGGCTGCACTTTCCATGTGTTGGTCAAGATTGTCCAGTTCGCGCTCCTGGGCTCGGATGTCGCGTTGCTCCAGTTCTGCTCTGAGTTCCACCAGCGTGTCTTCCGTTTGGGAAATCAGGGAGCGCAGACTCTCGTTGGTGAGGGTTTTGAGTTCGTTCATGATGACAGTCCTCAGGCAAGGGCGGTGATGCCGAGACACAGGCCCGGCGCGACGAAGAAGACGCTCAGGATGTAGGCCAGTGCCGCCAGCTTGTTTTCAGAAGCGGTCGTGCCCAGCCATTGTGCGGCCTTGACCGGCAGGTTACGCAGAAACGGCACGCCATAGATGAGTAGCACGCCCAGCACGTTGTAGCTCAGGTGAATGAAGGCGATCTGCAAGGCAGCCTCGCTGTTGCCAGTGACGGCAGTTGCAGCAAGTACCGCCGTGAGGCAGGTGCCGATATTGGCACCGAGTGTGAACGGGTATATCTGCTTCAGCGTGAAGGCGCCGGAGCCTGCCAATGGCACCATCAAGGAGGTGGTGGTGGAGGAGGATTGCACCAGTGTGGTAACCAGTGTGCCTGAAAAGATTCCGGAGACCGGCCCCTTGCCAATCGCCGTGTGCATGATGTCTCGAGCCTTGCCCACCATCAGCATTTTGAGCAGTCGCCCCACCAGCGTGATCGACAGAAAGATCAGGGCAATGCCGAACAAGGCCAGCGCGATGCCGCCAAGGGGATCGCCCAGTGGCAATATCACGTCCTTGGCGGTATTGACGACCGGCGCCGTGGCAGCCTTGACGAAGTTGAAGCTGCTCATGGACGCATCTGCACCACCATAGAATGGCTGAGAGAGAAACTTGCCGATACGTTCCAGAAGTCCGAAGCTGATCTCCAGGGGCAGGAAGATCACTACCGAGAACAGGTTGAAGAAATCGTGCACGGTCGCGGCGGAAAACGCGCGAGCAAATTCCTTCTTCTCACGCACGTGGCCCAGCGATACCAGCGTGTTGGTAATCGACGTACCGATGTTGGCGCCCATGACCATGGGCACGGCTACGGCGACAGGCAAACCACCGGCCACCAGTCCAACGATGATGGAAGTCACGGTGGAAGAAGATTGAATCAGTGCCGTGGCAACCGTGCCGACCACCAGCCCGGCAAACGGGTTGACGGCGAAGGCAAACAATTGCTCGGCGTGTTCGCCTGTTGCTGCCTTGAAGCCCGAGCCGATCATGCCTACCGCGCAGATCAGCAGATAGACCAAAGCGGCCACACCGACCCATTGTTGCCAGGTTCCCTGACGTTCCTGACCCAGCAGGCCGGGGTCTGCTCCCTGAATGTTCGAGATCGCCATTGTTTGCTCTCAGTTGACAAATCGGCGATGTTAGGCGCGGTGAGTGACAGCACGGTGAATGCCCGTGGAATTCTTCGCTGTCAGTCACTTTGATACTACTAAAAACGAGAAACGAGCATGATCGGATTTCGTTTATCGCGAATAATCTCTGATTATTGTCAGATCGTTTCAATTATTGTACGATCAAACTTCATTTCAGCATTCCACTCCTGCGAGGCCTTAAATGTCCATCATCAGCAACATTGAGACAAGGCACCTCAAGGTTCCGCTGGATGAGGTGCTGGTGGATGCCAAACACGGTGCTCACACCGATTTCGAACTGCTCGTGGTCACCATCCAGACCGATGACGGTTTGACGGGTACCGGTTATACCTATACCGGTGGTCGGGGTGGACACGCCATTGCTGCCATGCTCGAACATGATCTCAAGCCCTTTCTGCTGGGTCGGGACGCTGACCCTGTCGAGAGCCTTCATGACGAGATGCAATGGCATGTGCATTACGTGGCGCGCGGCGGCATAGCCTCGTTTGCAATATCGGCCATGGACATTGCCTTGTGGGATCTTCGCGGCAAGCGCAAGGGCGAACCTTTGTGGAAAATGGCCGGCGGCGCGGGTGGTCACTGCCGTGCCTATCGGGGCGGAATCGACCTGAATTTTTCCCAGGAGCGTCTGTTGTCTGAAGTACAGGGCTACCTGGACGCAGGCTATCAGGGCGTCAAGATCAAGGTAGGCCAGCCCACGCTGGAAGAGGATGTTGAACGGGTCAAGGCCGTTCGCGAATTGATCGGAGCCGATTGCACTTTCATGGTGGATGCCAATTATTCCATGAGCATCGATCAGGCGATCGCCGCTGCCGAGGCTTTCAAGCCGCATGACATCTACTGGTTCGAAGAGCCGATCATTCCCGATGACTATGCCGGCTATGCCCGCATTGCCGCCGCTACCGGCATGCCCCTGGCCATGGGTGAGAATCTGCATACCGAACATGAATTCGGTTATGCGCTGGAGCAGTCATCGCTCAGTTTCATACAACCGGATGCGTCCAATTGCGGTGGCATCACTGGCTGGTTGAGAGTGGCGGCAATGGCCGCCGTGAAAAACCTGCCTGTCTGCAGCCATGGCATGCAGGAACTGCATGTCAGCCTGGTGTCCGGTCAGTCCAATGCCGGCTGGATAGAAGTGCATTCGTTTCCCATCGATCGCTACACGACAAGACCGTTCCAGCTGGACAAGGGCAGAGCCGTTGCGCCCGATGTGCCGGGTACCGGTGTCGTGTTCGATTGGGACATGCTCGGCGAGAAGGCCCGGCGTCTGTCCTGACGGAATCTGTCAACAGGCGACTGTACCCAACTCTATCGGGTATGGCGCTCTGCTGGTCTTGCCTCAACGATCAAGAAGCCCGGAGACTTCATGAAATACCATCAGTGCTATATCGATAATCAGTGGTGTGATGCGCTCAGCGGCGAGCGCCTGGCCGTTGACAATCCGGCTACCGGCGAGATTTTCGCTGAAGTACCGGCGTGCTCGGCCGAAGATGCGGAGCGAGCCTTGCAATCGGCTGAAAAGGCGCGAGTGTCGTGGGCCATGTTGCCGCCGGTCGAGCGGGCGGCGTATCTCTACAAACTCTGCGATGGACTGAAAGCCGAGCGAGATCACTTCGCCCGTTTGCTGGTCATGGAGCAGGGCAAGACCCTGGCGGAGGCGGGGTTCGAGGTCGACGACACCATCCGCTACATGAGCTATGCCGCCGAGGCGGCTCGTCGCATACAGGGGGAGATCCTGCCTGCAGATGCGCCGAATGAACAGCTCTTCATCTACCGGGTGCCCTATGGTGTCACCCTGGGCATATGTGCCTATAACTATCCTCTGGCCCTGATAGGACGCAAGCTGGGACCGGCATTGGTTGCGGGCAATGTCATGATCATCAAGCCGCATGAATCCACACCGGTAAGCGCCAGTGAGTTCTGTCGTCTGGTCGAGCAGGCCGGCTTGCCGCCCGGAGTGGTGAACATGGTGACCGGTACCGGCCCTGAACTGGGGCAGAAACTGGTGGAAAGCCCGATCACGAAGATGATCAGCGTGACCGGCTCCATTCGGGCCGGACAGGCCATCGCCGCCGCAGCGTCCGCCAATCTTGCAGCTCTGTCCCTTGAGCTGGGTGGTAATGCGCCTTTCATCGTGCTCGAGGATGCCGATATCGATGCGGCGGTAGAAGCTGCCGTGGTGGCAAGGTTCGCCAATGCAGGGCAGGTATGCATCTGTAACGAGAGTGTGCTGGTGGATCAGCGTGTTGCCGATGAATTCACCGAGAAGCTGCTGAAAAGAGTTGGCGATGTCAAACTGGCTGACCCCATGAGCAATGCCGGTATGGGGCCGGTGAGCACCGCCGGGTCACTGGAGCGGATACAGTCCATGGTGTCGCGTTCCGTGAGCGCAGGGGCCGAGTTGGCGCTTGGCGGCAAGCGTGGAGAGGGGGATCAGTTCGGCAGGGGGCACTGGTACGAGCCAACTGTACTGCTGAACGCCAAAGCGGATTCCGAAGCCGTGCGGGAGGAGCTCTTCGGGCCGGTATTGCCGGTGGTGAAGATCGATGGCTATGAAGAAGCTGTGCAGATTGCCAATGCACGACCCGATGGTCTGTCTGCCTACCTGTGGACGCGTGATACTGCCATCTACATGGACGCCATCAAGCGACTGGAGACCGGGACGGTCTTCGTGAACAAGGGCATCGTCGGTTACGTCAACGGCTATCACAACGGGCACAAGCTCAGTGGCCTGGGAGGCGAGGATGGCACCCATGGTCTGGAAGGCTATCTGCAGAAGCGCACGGTCTACATGGGCTACTGACCGATTCCTCCAATGGCTGCCGGGATCGCTTCGATGCCGGCAGTCGGCGCAGGCGGAGAAATGCAGCCCTCAGGGGGCTGTTTGCCTGATCACCAATGCGCTGGAAAATAATGTACGAAATTGTAGATAATGTAGTACGATCAGTGTCGCCACTCGTCGTGTCGGAGAATCATGCCCAGGATCGCTGCCAACAAGCCACTGCTGTCGACAGTGATTGGCAGTGCGGGTGTCATTCCGGTGTGGTCGTTCGGCCGACCGGGAATCCGGCAGTCGCCTTCAGGGCTCCTTGAAGGTGCCCTTGACCATTTCCCAGGCACTTTCCAGGTGTTCCTTCAGCGCCTCTTCAGCGGCATCCGGGTCCCGGTTCAGAATGCAGTTGAAGATGCGTTCATGCGCCTGGTAGTTCTGTCGGTTGCGTTCCGGCATGCGCGGCATGCTGTCCCAATGGGGTGCCAGCCACGATGTGAAGCCGGCATGCACGGCAGGCAGTATCGGGTTGTCCGCCAACTGGTACAGCACCGCGTGGAAGTCTGTATCGGTCTGGTAGAACTTGCCGGAGTCGTCAATGGCTTCCTCGTTCGCCTGAAGCGCCTGCCGCAACTGGCTGATACCGTTCTTGTTGGCGTTCACCGCAGCATGTCTGACCAGACCGGTTTCGATGAACACGCGCATGCGGTAAAGGTTTTCCACCCCGCCTCGGTTGCCAAGCAGTTGCTGGACGATCGGTGTCGTGATGTCCAGCGCTGTTTCCATGCCGGGCTTGCGTATGGTGGGACGGAATCGAGGCTTGCAGTCGAGCAGCCCACGGTTGGAGAGCGCCGTGATGGCTTCGCGTACCACGGTACGACTGGCACCGAATTCATCCATCAGGACTCTTTCGGACGGCAGAATCGCACCGACGGCCAGCCGGCCATCGAGAATGCGTTGTTCTACCTCCTGGACAATATCGTCAGCACGACGTTTACCGTCGTCGCCGTGATGGGGCCTCATGTATCTCGAGCCTGTAGTGGAGCAGTCGCTATGATAGCGTATTGCAGGATTTTCTTCGGGCGAAGTGGCAGCGGACATCGGTCAGATCGATCTCTACCGGACCTGACCTTGATCACCATCAGGAATGCGCATGAAAATTACCCGAATTGACGTCTTCGTTGTCAAGGCGCCGCTGGAAACTCCCTTTGCCTTCTCGCAAGGCTGGGTTCATCAACGGGCTGCGACGCTGGTGCGGGTAAGCACCGAATCGGGTCTGCAAGGGTGGGGAGAGGCATTCACCCAGGGCCTGGAACCGCCCGAGATAGCAGCAGCGGCCATCGGTCATGCGCTGACGCCAGTGGTACTGGGACAGGACGCATTGAGCCCGGTCGTGTTGTGGCACGCAATGTACAACCGCACGCGTGACTTCGGGCGCAAGGGCTCGGTCATGTCGGCAATCAGTGCCATCGATATCGCTTTGTGGGATATTGCGGGCCAACACTACAATGCACCGATCGCAGCCCTGCTTGGGGGGGCGTGTAGTACGTCGGTTCAACCCTATGCAACCGGGTTCTACCGATTGAAAGGACAGGGTGAGGTGGCACGATTGACGGACGAAGCCTTGCGGCACCGAGAGTCCGGTTTTCGTGCCATGAAGATCAAGCTGGGTTTTGGCGTTCGCGACGATCTGCACGTCATGCACTCGATAGGCGAAGCGCTGAACGATCCCGAGATCGAGCTCATGATCGACACCAATCACGCCTATGGGAGAAGTGATGCGATACGACTGGGTCGTGGACTGGCAGATTTCTCGCTACGCTGGTATGAAGAGCCGGTGGCACCCGAAGACCTCGAAGGCTATGCGGCAGTGCGAAAGGCACTGGACATGCCCATCGCAGGCGGGGAGAACGAGCATTCACTGTACGGCTACAACGCCCTGTTTCGTGCCGACGCCGTGGATGTCGCACAGCCCGACATCGGTTCCTGTGGCGGGTTCACGGCAGTGCGTGATGTTCTGTCCATGGCACAGGCCAATGGTGTCATGCTGAATCCGCATGTGTGGGGAACGGCGATCGCGCAAGCGGCATCCTTGCAGTTCATTGCCACCATTCCGGTGACCCATCATCGGCTGGATGCTGTCGAACCGATTCTGGAGTACGACGTGTCAAGCCATCCCTTCCGGCAGGATCTCATTGCCGAGCCCTGGCAGATGGTCAACGGTCGCGTTGCCATACCGGGCAAGCCCGGCCTCGGAATCGAGGTGAATACGCAGACGATCGAGCAGTACCAGACTCAGCATCAGACCTTCTCGCTCTGAATCTGCTTTGAACGCGCTCTGAACTTGCTCTGAACTTGCTCTGAACTTGCTCTGAACTTGCTTTGAACTTGCTTTGAACTTGCTTTGAACTTGCTCTGCATTCGATCGTTGTCGCGCCGGTAGCGCTCGCAGGCCGGCGCTGGCACAGGGTGTGCACTGGAAAAGGCAGAGAACCGCTACTGCTATCTTTTCAGGGGCTGGCTGCATGCCGACACATGAGACTACCTATACCGCTTTCACCACGGAAACGGTGCTGTTGCTGGGCCAGATGATCAAGCTGGCGCGTATTCAACGGGGCATGAGTGAGGCTGATCTGGCAGTCAGTGCCAATATTGCTCGGGGTGTATTGCAGAAAATCGAGAAGGGCAATATGGACGTTCCCGTCGGTCTGTTCTTTCAGGCATCCACGCTGGTCGGCCTGCAGCTGTTCGAAACCGATGATCTGGAACGACTGCAGGCACATCGCGCGCGCATTGTCGAAAAGATCCGGATTGCCCGCGAAGAGGGATAATCCGGACTTGTCTTAAAGGGCGGGCTCAGCGGTATCAGCAGTGTCAGTGGTGTCAGTGGTGTCAGTGGTGTCAGTGGTGTCAGTGGTGTCAGCGGTGCCAGCGGTGCCAGCTTCCTCCGGTGTGCCTGCAGCTTCCGCGGCGGCCTCCATCTGTTCTGCGAATCCCGGATGTCGAGGCCCCTTGAGCAAGCCTTCACGAGAACTTCTGAACAACTGGGTATTGGCAATGGCCGCGACATCGTGCGTACGGTCAGTCAGGGTGCCGCCGACCTGTGTTATCGCAGCGTTTATCAGGCTGCCCAGAAGGCCGGCCTGAGCGCCACCATTGTTGTTGCCGTCGGCATGATTCAGGGTGCGGTTCCAGATTTCCTGACCGGTGTCGACATCCACCAGCACCGCCCGAGCGTTGACGCGAGTGGTTGAACTGAGTAGCTCGAACTTCTGCCCGAACTCGGTCAAGGTGACATACAGAACGGCATCTGCACCGAACACCTCTCCCAGCTTGTCCAGCGGTGCTGCGTGCATGTCTTCCGGATTCGGCAGTCCGTTCTCTTTCATGAAGGCATCGACGATGGCAACCGGGAAAACGTAGTAGCCCTGTTCCGCGATAGGCAGAGTGGCCGTGGTCAGCCAGGAATAGGGAGCATTGACATCCAGGGACTCGTTGACAGGCGGCAATACCAGAATGGATTCCGGCATGAGTTCCCGATAAAGTCTGTAGGGATCTTCCGTCGGGAGGGTGGTGCACGCACTCAGCAGACTGCTGCCGATAATGGCAAGCGTTGCGGCGCGGCTGGCGAATCCGTGCTTCATTGTCCTGGCTCCATGCGTGCCAACAGGCGATCGACGAATACGGCTGATTCCGGAAAGCGTGCTCGTTCGGTTTCCAGCAGTACTCTGGCCTCATCGGTTCTGCCTTGCTCGAAGTACAGATAAGCCAGATGGATGCGAACACCGGGTGGAATCTGCATGCCTTCCGCTTCTGTTCTTCGAAGGTCCTCTTCCAGCGCCAGGGCATCATTGACCGGATCCGAACTGCCGGGGTCCTTGTAGCCGGTGTAGATCAGATCCTGGTAGTTGCCCCAGCGATACAGAGGCGGCTCCGGTGTCACGCAGCCGCTGGCCAGCATTGCACTGAGCAAGGCGGCTGCCGTCAGACGCCAGTGGTGGGGCAGACGCTGCATGGTCGACATGCTCACTCCTTGACAGGTGACCAGGCACCTTGCTCGAGGCCTTCCACAAGGTTGTTGACAGCTTCGGTAATGGCCAGGTTCAGTACCTTGCCGTTGAGTGTGGCGTCGTATCCGGCGGTACCGCCAAAACCGACGATCTCCCGGTTGGACAAGGCGTATTCGCCGGCGCCCTGTGCAGAGTAGATGACACGAGCGGTGCGCACGTCCACCAGGTTCAATGCAACCTTGGCATAGGCGATCTGTTTCTTGCCCGAACCCAGGATGCCGAACAGTTGCTGGTCGCCGGTGGTCTTGCGTCCGAATTCGGTGACATCACCGCCAACCGCTACCTGGGCACCTTCGAGTGCCTGAGTGGTGCCAGACAGGCGCGCCTCCTCGGCGATCTGTTCCATATTGTCTCTGTCAACGACATCGAATCGGTTGGTCTGTTGCAGGTGAGTCTTGAGAATTGTCCTGGCCTGGCTTCCGAGCCGGTCGGTGCCGTCGGAAAACAATCCGCGCTGATAGCTGGAGCGGTTCTGGAAGTTACCGATCACCAGGGCGTAGCGGGGTCCGTTGTAGCTGGTGTTGTAGGTCTTGACGGTCTGCGCTTCGATGACCCGATTTGATTCAGTCGCCGCGCAGGAAGCCAGAGACGCCACCAGGGCAACTGTGGACAGGCATTTCCAGAATTTCTTCACGATCAAGTCTCCTTTCAAGGTGGATGGCGGATGTTCGACAGCAGGTCCATGACAGACGGGTATCGATCACTTGCGAATGGCATAGTCTACCGCTTCTGCCTGAGTATCGTGTCTGAGCCCTGTTTCAAGGCTGGATCGGACAAAAAAAAAGGCCCTCTGTCACCAGAGGGCCTCGCTTGTGCATGAACCGGGGTTCAGCCTGATGGGATCAGCCGAACTGATTCATCGTGTTGTCCTTGCCAGACGCCTTGAGTGCCTGAGCGCCGGAGAAGTACTCCTTGTGATCATCACCGATGTTGGATCCGGACATGTCCTGGTGCTTGACGCAAGCCAGACCGTCACGAATCTCGCGGCGCTGTACGTCGCGAACATAGGCCAGCATGCCCTGCTCACCGAAGTACTGCTTGGCCAGGTCGTCAGTAGACTGCGCTGCGGTGTGGTAGGTAGGCAGCGTAATCAGATGATGGAAGATGCCGGCATGAGCGGACGCATCTGACTGGAAGGCCTGGATGCGAGCATCTGCTTCCTGAGCCAGTTCCGTGCTGTCGTATTCCACGCTCATCAGATTGTCGCGGTCGTAGTCTGACACCGAGCGACCTTCTTCCGTCCATGCATCGAACACCTGCTGACGGAAGTTCAATGTCCAGTTGAAGGATGGGCTGTTGTTGTAGACCAGCTTGGCATTGGGGATCTCTTCGCGGATGCGGTTCACCATGCCGGCGATCTGGCCGACATGAGGCTTCTCTGTTTCAATCCACAGCAGGTCGGCACCGTTTCGCAGCGCGGTGATGCAGTCCAGTACGCAGCGATCTTCACCGGTGCCGGACTTGAACTGTACCAGTCCATTGGGCAGACGCGCAGCCTTGATCAGCTTGCCGGCCTGGCGGATGACCAGATCGCCCGAGTTGACTTGATCCATCGACGCGATTTCCTCGCCGGCGATGAAGGCGTTGTACTGGTCACCCAGGTCACCGGCTTCGCGAGACACAGGGATCTTCTGTGTGAGGCCGGCACCCAGGGAATCGGTGCGGGCAACGATCAGGCCGTCATCCACGCCCAGCTCGAGAAAGGCGTAACGGATGGCATTGATCTTGGCCAGAAAGTCTTCGTGAGGAACGGTAACCTTGCCGTCCTGGTGACCGCATTGCTTGACATCAGAGACCTGGTTTTCGATCTGCAGGCAGCAGGCACCGGCTTCGATCATCTTCTTGGCCAGCAGGTAAGTGGCCTCTTCGTTACCAAAACCGGCATCGATGTCGGCAATGATGGGTACGACGTGTGTCTGATAGTTATCGATCTTGTCCATGATCGACTTTTCCAGTACCTGGTTGCCGGATTCACGCGCCTGATCCAGCTCAGTGAACATGTGGCGCAGTTCGCGAGCATCGGCTTGCTTGAGGAAGGTGTACAGCTCTTCGATCAGCTCGGGAACGGATGTCTTTTCGTGGATGGACTGGTCGGGCAATGGACCGAACTCGGAGCGCAGAGCGGCGATCATCCAGCCGGAGAGGTACAGGTAGCGACCTTTGGTCGTGCCGAAGTGCTTCTTGATGGAAATCAGCTTCTGCTGACCGATGAAACCGTGCCAGCAGCCCAGGGATTGCGTGTATTTGGCAGGATCATTGTCGTAGTCAGCCATGTCCTGGCGCATGATACCGGCGGTGTAGCGAGCGATATCCAGTCCTGTGCGAAAGCGGTTCTGCAGTTGCATGCGGGCAACCGAGTCCGGATTGATGGCAGACCAGCTATCACCATTACGTGCAATGGTGTCAGCGGCGGCAGTTGAAAGTGTTCGGTACTGATTCATGGGTAGGTCCTGTTCAGGTATTGACTACTGATTGTTGATTGGCTTCTGTGATGTGTCGAAGTTGTATTGTTTCAGGCTGTTGCTATATCGGTCAGCAGTTGCATGCGGTGTTCAGTTGCACTTTGCAATGAGCCGGCATGCCTGCAACCGGGTTCGATTTCCACCTGCAAGCCGTTGTGTTCCAGACGAATGCAGCTGGGAGCATCTTCCAGGCCACTGGCTTCCACGAACTGCGCAGGATGTACCAGGCCGGTGGTGGTGCCATCTGCCTGTATGGCGACCAGGTGGTCGAAATAGGTCAGGTAGGAAGTGACACTGCCGTGTGAACCTTCAGTCAGCGGAAAGCTGTGATCGAGCAGGTTGACCGCTTGATCCCAACTGGCTGTGGTACGAAAGTGCTGATTCATGCCCATGGAAATTGCTCCTGGAAACGCTGCAGTAGTGATCGCCCTATGGAAGGCTTAGCGGCATTCTAGAGAAAATCCGACTAGAATTTTACAAAAGAAAATTCACACTGTGAATTTCACAAAAAGCGGATAAGACTTGTGCCTTCAAGGCATTGATAATGCAGGGGAAGTTGGATTTCACATTTTCTTGCAGTGCAGTGGGCCTGTGTAATATGGATTGACGAACGGTCGATGGCTCTGGGGGGGCTTTGCAGAATCACCGCCGTCCAGGCAGCGCTTCGAGGCTTATCGTCCAGTGTCGTGGCCGTCTGAAACCAACTGCTCAGAAGCCGGCGATGACAGGCGGGGTCAGTCGGCTTGCCGACCCAGTGATACAGGCCGCTGTTCTTCAATGGCCTCCATGGCAAAAACGGAGGTAACGGTATCGAGTTCGATCGATTCGATCAGGCGTCGGTAGACCGTATCGAAGCTGTTCATGTCGCGCGTGACAACCTTGAGCATGTAGTCGTATTCACCGCCGATTCGATAGAAATCGACAACTTCCGGAATGCCGGACACGTGATTGCTGAAGGTTTTCAGCCATTCGGCGGAATGATGGCGGGTACGGATCATGACAAACACCACCAGGCCGGCTCCCAGACGATCGCGATCGAGGATGACCGTGTGCTGACGAATCACACCGGCCTCTTCCAGTGCCTTGATGCGACGCCAGCAGGCGTTCTGCGACAAGCCGACCTTCTCGGCAAGGCTACGCTGTGATTGCGAGGAATCACGCTGCATCTCCTCGAGAATGCGAAAATCGATTTTATCAAGCTTGCTTGTCATTTTTCGATCATATGATAGAAAAACAGGGCTCGGCAAGCATGAATATGTGAAAAATATGGGGGACTCTTGTAATAGTATTTTCCGATCATTCATCACATGCGAGTGTTCTCATGACGGATTCGGTCTTGTCGGAATTTTCAGCCATGCTGGCGGGGGAGGGCTTGGTAGAACGCTTGCGTGAGGGGCTGATAGGCAACAAGGCAGCGGTTGATGGACCGTTCGGGTCGCATCCGATGATCTATGCCGACTATGTGGCATCAGGGCGTGCCCTGATGCAGATTGAGTCATTTGTGCTGGAGCACATCCTGCCCTTCTATTCCAACAGTCATACCGAAGCGTCCTTTTGCGGCAGCTTCTGTACACGAACCCGCCTGGCTGCTCGTCAGTATCTGGCAGCCCAACTGGGCTGTAACGATGAGTACAGTGTGCTGTTCACAGGTTCGGGCGCCACCGCTGGCATCAACCGCCTGGTCAATCTGCTGGGCCTGGCTCGGATGGTGCGTGAAGGCCGGAAAGTGGTGGTACTGGTGGGCCCCTATGAGCATCATTCCAACCTGCTGCCCTGGCGAGAGAGCGGCGCACAGGTCATCGAACTGCCGGATTGCGAGCAGGGTGGGCCGGACCTGGCCGTGCTGGCGAAACTGCTGGAGCAACATGCCGACGCTGAGCGCGTGGTCGGGGCTTTTTCGGCAGCCTCCAATGTGACCGGCATCGTGACCGACGTGGACGCCGTGTGCAGACTGATGAGACGCCATGGGGCCATCTCCATCTGGGACTATGCCTGCGCCGCGCCGTACCTGCCCATGTCGGTGAAGGCGGGAACCGACGAGGCCCGGGACGCCATCGTCTATTCCTCGCACAAGTTTCCGGGTGGCCCCGGTGCCTCGGGCGTGACCGTGGTCCGCAACGACATCGTAGCGAGTTCAACGCCAACCTGGCCCGGTGGCGGCACGGTCTCCTATGTTTCTCCCTGGACTCATGTCTATGCCAGGGATCTCGTGCATCGTGAAGAGGCCGGGACTCCCAATGTCGTGGGCGATATTCGCGCCGCGCTGGTCATGATGGTGAAACAGGCGCTCGGGACACCGTGGCTGCTGAAGCGCCAGAACGAGCTGCGTAGCCGAGCCTTGCAAGTCTGGCAGGACAATCCCTTCATCGATCTGATGGGGTCGAAGACAGCGGATTACAGTCTGCCGATCTTCTCCTTCCGGGTGCGAGATGGTGCGGGTGGTCATGTGCACCATCAGTATTTCACTCGCTTGCTGAGCGATGTCTACGGTATCCAGGCGCGAGGGGGTTGCGCCTGTGCCGGTTCCTATGCTCACCGGCTGCTGGGTCTTGAAGAGGCACATTCGAACCGGCTGCTGGCGGAGCTGGAATCAGGTAACGAGATCGACAAGCCGGGCTGGGTTCGGTTGAACCTGTCAGCCTTGATGAGTGATGACAAGGTGGATGAGGTGATAGACGCGGTCGACACCTTGTCGCGCAATGCGGCTGACTTTCGGAATCACTACATCGCTGATACCCTGACAGCCCAGTTTCTTCCCGTGTCTCGACGTATGCAGAGCGATGGTGCTGTGGCCGTGAAAAAGAGTGGTTGATGAACCCACTTCGGCATCCCGTATTCAGATGGCTGTTTGCCGCGCAGATCCTGTCGCTGCTGGGTATCGGCATGATGACCGTCGGTCTTGCCTTGCTGGCCTACGAGCACGGCGGTGTAACGGGGGCGGGCAAGCTCCTGGGCGCCGTGTTTGCGCTGAAGATGGTGGTGTATGTGTTTCTGGCGCCGTTGGCAGAGGTGGTTCTGTCGCGCTTCGAGCGTCGTCGGGTCCTTGTCGCCCTTGATGTCCTGCGCTTCGCCCTGCTGCTGTTGATCGGCCTCAGCGACTCTCTCTGGCAAGTCGCCATGCTGGTGTGCTTGTTCTACGCTGCATCGGCAGCTTTCACGCCACTTTTCCAGGCGCTCATTCCGGCAGTCCTGACCGACGAGAAGACCTATACATCGGCTCTGATGTTGTCTCGATTGGCGTATACCTTCGAATCCATGGTCAGCCCCATGCTGTCAGCCCTGGCGTTGCTGTTCCTGGTGTCCGGCAGCCTGTTTCCGTTGGCGGCCCTGTGCCTTGGTGGTTCGGTCCTGGCACTGAGCGTGAGTGGCTTGCCATTCAAACCTGCCAGCAGGCAGAAACGACCGTTTGCCGAACGCCTGTCTCTTGGCCTGCGCATCTATTTTCGTACACCACGCCTGCAGGGCTTGTTCCTGCTCAATCTGGCGCTGTCGTGTGCGCTGGCCTGGGTTCTGGTCAATACGGTTGTCTTTGCAGGCTTGCAGTATGACAACAGTGATTTCTATGCATGGCTGATGGCTGCCTATGGCGCAGGGGCCGCTCTGGGTGCGCTGACCATGCCGCCTCTGTTGAACCGGTCGAGTGAGCGAGTCCTCATGATGGGCGGTTGCCTGTTCTTTGGCGCTCTGTCGTTTCTGATCTTTCTGCCTCTATCGATGCCCTTGTTGATGCTGCTGTGGGCAGGCTTCGGTGCGGCATCATCGCTGGTACTGACACCGGGTGGCCTGGTGCTGACTCGTTCGGCGGAGAAGGAAGATCAGCCTGCCGTGTTTGCTGCGCAATTCTCGATGTCCCACGCTGGTTGGTTGCTTGCCTATCCGATGGCGGGGTGGCTCGGTTCTGTACTTGCACCACAGCTTGCCTTGGCTATTCTGGGTGTGATCTGCCTGCTGATCACCGGGTTGGCGTCGCGAGTCTGGCCACAGGACGATCCGCTGGTGCGCACTCATGCTCACCCGGACTTGCCCCCGGATCATCCGCATCTGCAGGAACATGGAGTGGAGGGCGCAATGCGACAGCATTCGCATGTCTTTCATATCGATGATCTGCATTGGCGCTGGAATCCCTGATGACGGGATGCTCGTCTCTTGCCTTGTCATGTCAGTAGACGGTATTGTCCCTGTCGATAACTCCGACAGGGACAATGAATGGCGGTCAACGACAGAGGCGCACCCAGCGCACCGACGCATGAAGTCATGATGATTCAGGAAAGCATGAAGGTCGCTGGCTTCTACCAGGGAGAGGTCGATGGCCTGGCTGGCAGCCTGACGTTCGCGGCTGTGCGGGCCTACAAGAAGCAGAATCACATGCCGGTGAACAATCGTCTGACCGATGAATTCATCGACCATCTTCGAGAGCATGCGTGATCGTCGTCGTGATTTCTGTTGTTCTTGCGTTGTGATTTCCGTCGGGGTTCGCGCCGTGAATCCACTCCAGATCCCCGTCTCGATCCCAGTCCAGACCCCCGTCCAGATCCCAGTCTCGATCCCAGTCTCGATCCCAGTCTCGATCCCAGTTCAGACCCCAGTCTCGATCTTGTCGTGATGCCAGTCTCGATCCCAGTTCAGACCCCAGTCTCGATCTTGTCGTGATGCCAGTCTCGATGCCAGCGAGGTCGTGACAAGGTAGCGGCCTCGCCCCTTCGCGCGTCAGCTTGGCTGCGTCGCTCGGGCTGCACCTGAATCCGCAGAAACCCGGTATCTGTTTCATTTGCCAGTAGTTGGCGTCAGGCGGTGCCTCACCGGCTTCTTGCGCGGCAATACTGGCGGCATGAATGACAAGGGCATGGCCGTCAGCCGGCAGAACACTCGAAAGCGAACGTCGCGGTTTCAGCAGTTGTGGTTACAGGTTGAAGCCATGGTGGAGGAAAAAGCACAACTGGAGGCGGCGCTGGACCGGCTGGCCATGCGGCTGGCCTCCGAGGTGTTGCCTGCCGAAGAGGCCTTGGCGAGCGTTTGCCGGCAGGCACTCGAGCGCTTGCTCTGGTTCTCCGAGAGAAAGACGCTTGGCAAGAAACTCAGAATGGCCTTGACGCCATGGATGGACGAACTGCTCGACAGGCTGGTGGATATCGCCGATGTGGATGAGGACCTGCGCAGACGCCTGGCCCGGCACCACGCAGCGGTATTGAACGTTCCGCTGGATGCCAACAGCGGCGAATCCGAATGGTGTCAGCTGGAGGCCTGGCTTGAACAGCAGCAGAGGCAAAACGGTGGCGACGAATGGGAATGGCTGGATGCGACTCGGACTTGCGCTGAGCTGCACGAGATGCTGGACGAAGCTGTCGACGATGAGCCATTGCCGCAGTACGGTCAGGGCCCTTTGCCGGGTGCGCAGGGACAAGCAGATGCCGAGGGCGGGCGTTCCGAGCACACCGGATTGCATGACGCCACCTTCAAACGGCTGTTTCGCCAGACAGCGGCGGCCTTGCATCCGGACAAGGAGACGGATGAGCAGAAGCGCCGAGACAAACATGTATTGATGACCAGGCTGTTGCAGGCTCGTCGGGACCATGACCTGATCACCCTGCTGCACTTGCACCGGCATCATGCTGGCCGACAGGATGTCTTGAATGATGCCGACGAGCGACAACTCGAAGGGGCCTTGATGCAACACCTGGCAGTCCTTGGAAAGCAGCGGGCGGCACTGGCTGCGAAGTCCTTTCTTCATTTTCAGGCCTATCACCGGTTCCACGATGAGGATGCGGCGGTGGTCGATGCCCGGATCATCGAATACATCGACCTTGTCCAGAAGCGCCAGCGCGTCTACCGCAAGTTTCTCGACGATGTCGGGACACTGAAGCAGTTGCGGGAGCGCTTGCAGCCGCGTTTGCACCCCGGCCAACCCTGGTTGAATCGTCTCTGGTAGGGGCCTGTACTGACATCACCGTTTTTTAATGCAACGGTCATGATGCTGAAAGAAGCCTGTCACACGAAGGTGTCAGCCTTGCCGGGTGATTGATAGCGGACACACAGAGTCAGCGGGTGCGCAGGTGTCCGGGCCTGACAGACGACCGGGTATCGACAAGGCTGCTCTGGCGGGTCTGGTTGCGGGCGCAAGGCCATGGTGCCGGGATATCGCTCGAACCTGCTATCGCTGGTGTCATCTGTTCGGGCAACTGGTAGTCCCTCGTGTCTTCCCCGGTTGCCAGGTCTATTTGCGGCGATTGCTGCTGGGGCTGCCGGGCTTGTTGCTGATGCTTGCCGTGCAGTTGCTGAATGCGGCTGCGCTGCTTCTGGACGAGCTGTTCTTCCGTCGCTATCGCAAGGTCGCGCTGCACAGGCCCGTGTTCATTCTCGGGGTGCCGCGCAGTGGGACTACGTATACGCATCATCTGCTCTCATCAGACACGCGATTCACGACAGTGCGTTTGTGGGAGGCATTGTTTGCTCCGAGCATCACTCAGCGGCAGGTTCTGACCAGGCTTGCGAGGCTCGATGCCTGCCTTGGTGGTTACATGGGAAGACTGCTGAGCAGCGTCGAACAGCGACTACAGAGTTCGATGGACGGCATCCACCCCACCGGGCTGCATTGCCCGGAAGAGGACTTCCTGCTGCTGATGTCGTCGCTGGATTGTTTTCTGCTGGTGCTGGCCTTTCCCGACAGTCACTGGTTATGGAATCTGGCGCAGGGAGATCGTGAGTCTGACCGCAATCAGACAGACATGGTCATGAAGCGCTATCGGCGATTGCTGCAACGACATGCCTGCTTTCACGGGGCGCAGTTGCAGATCCTGTCGAAGAACGCATCGTTTGCGGGTCTGGCGAAAGGCCTGGCAGACGAATTCCCCGACAGTGTCTTCATCATCTGCGAGCGTGATGCGCCCCTGGCCGTGCGCTCGCAGTTGCGCAGCTTGTCCACTGCCCGCCAGCAGTTGTCTACCGATCGTGTCTGTCCCGTTTTCGAGTCGCGACTGCTTGAGACGCTGCATTTCTACTACCGGAATCTGGACAGCCTGAAAGAGCTGCTGCCCGCGGAACGATGTGCCAGTGTTGCCTTGTTTGAATTGTCTCGACAACCCCGGCAGAGCATGCAGAAGCTGCTGCAGCAATTGTCACTGGCGTCTTCCAGCGCGCTGGACGAGACCTTGTCGACCCTGGAATCCAGTGATCCGGTAAGGCCGGGGACAACCGAGTCCGGACAGCGGCAACACGGTGTGGAACAGGCACTGCTCGAGCGCTTTCAGGCCTGGCGCCATGCACCGGAGAAGAGATTGTGAAAACCGATACTTTGTCACAGCGGCAGCGAAACAGCATGAGAGACTCCACACAGGCGGGTTTGCGCTCGCAACCATCGGTCGAACGCTCGACTGACAAGCGTCCGACCTCTCAGCCCGTGAGCATCCTGCACGGGCATGAAGGTCAGGTGACAGACACTGCCGCAGACACATTCGGTCAGTTTCTCGTCGGTGATGAACGACGTTCGAGCCCGGGCTTGACTGGCCCCGGGACGCGGGTGTTGATACTGAGCGATGCGGAGCCAGACAGAAACGGGGTGGGTTCCTACTATGCGGATCTTGTCGTACAGCTGCGTGAACATGTGGACAGCGCAGCGCTGTTTCATCCCGGTAATCAGGCCTCACCGGGTTATCGCTATCTCAGCGCCCCACTGCCCGGAGACAGTACTCAACGGGTCTCCATCCCCCGACCCACACATCTGTGGCGAGCCATCAATCAGTTCAGACCTACCGTCATCATCGTGCCGACACCCGGGCCCTTTGGTCTGGCAGGGCTGTTGATTGCCAGAAAGCTGGGCATTCCGATGATTGTCGGGTTCCACACACACTACGAAGCACTGGCGACCCTGTATTGGCAGAACAGATTCGGTTTCATCTGCCAGCGATACCTGAACTGGTGTAACCGCCTGCTGTTCCGCCACGGCGCTGCCGTGCTTGCCAATTCCCCGGACATGCTGCGGCAGGCCATGAACGGCGGCGCCAGAATGGCCAATCTGATGGGGACCTCGGTACCGGATGAATTCCTCAGGCAGCCAACCCAACCGCTGAACGCCCAGGTGAAAGGGGTGTTGTTTGCCGGTCGTCTGGCTGATGAGAAAAACCTGCCGCAGGTGCTGGAAGCTGCCCGGCAGCACCCGCAGGTGCGGTTCACGATAGCCGGGGAAGGACCGCTACGGCCCATTGTCGAAAAGGCAGCCAGGGAGCTGACCAACCTGGAGTACCTCGGGTGGGTGTCTCGTGCCGAGCTGCTGACACTGATGGATCGACATGAAGTTCTGTTGCTGCCATCCAGGGTCGAGTCGTTCGGTACGGTTGCGCTGGAGGGAATGGCGCGAGGCAGGCTGGTCATTGTCACCGCCACTTGCGGTATTGCCGAGTGGCCGCAACTGGCCGAAGCCCTGTGTATCGTGGCCGACGACGAAACACCATCTCATACCCTCAGGCGGTTGATGGCGCAGACGCCCGATAGCCGGCAGTCGCTGGCGAGCCGTGCGCGGGAGCAGGCCGTGAATCTCAATTCCTGGAATATCCGCTCCTGGGTCGATACCCTGCAGCGCGTGCAGAGTGGCGCTGTCTCGAGCGAGCTTGACACGCTTGCGGCATGAAGCGACTGATCACCGGACAGCGCGCCGTCGTCAGCATTCATGATGTGATGCCGGAAACACTCCCGGCCGTGCAAGCCTGTCTGGATGAGTGTCACCGCCATGGCATACGAACGGTCTATCTGCTGGTAGTGCCGGGCCGGGACTGGCACGCGCCAGGCTTAAGCCAATTGCAGGAGTGGGTGAATGAGGGGTGTCTGTTGGCCGGGCACGGTTGGTTGCATCACTGTGAGCGCATCGACAGGCCGTTTCATCGCCTGCATTCCATGCTGATGTCGCGAAACGTGGCCGAACACCTCGCGCATGACGCCGAAGGAATCGCCAGCCTGATGCAGCGATGTCGCGCCTGGTTTGCCACGCAGGAGCTACCGGCGCCCACCTTGTATGTACCGCCAGCCTGGGCGCTGGGACAGATCGGCGACAGTCAGCTTCGAGGCACAGGCTTTGATCAGGTGGAGACGGTACGGGGGGTTGCCGATCTGAAAAGAGGACGGCTCGCTCTGAAACCCTTGCTGGGCTATGAGGCCGACACCGGTGCACGAAAACGAGTGTTGAGTGCCTGGAATCGTCTGAATCGTTACAGGGCCGCTGCCTGCGGCACCGTGCGAATCGGCATACACCCGAACGACCTTGTGCTGCAGTTGGGCGAGGAGCTGCGGCATGATCTTGCACAATGTCGCTCGATCACGTTGACTGAAGTGTTTGGCAGTACGAGTGATACAGATTGCCAACGGTCTGCCGATATCAGGAGTGAGAATTTTACAACATGAGCCGTAGATCTCACTGCCTGCCTTTCCATGAGCCTGTCACCCCAACCAGATATGGCATCAGTCCGGCGCTCTGCGACTTCGGACGCTGATGCACACCTGACGAAACCCGCTGCGAATGATGCGGGTGGCGCGCAGGCGTCCGCATCGGTCAGACATCGACGATTGATCGTTGAATCCAGCACGGCCTTGCTGGCTCGTCGGCAGGCAATCGTGCTACAGGTTCTGGCGGAATTCAGTACCGAGCAGCGCCTTGATCGCGCGCTCATCGCCACGGCCAATACCATCAAGAGCCACCTTCAGTGCACCCGCGTATCCTTCGGTGTCCTGACAGGTAGCAGGCTGAAGGTGGCAGCGATTTCGCAGCAGGCCACGGTGGAAGAACGAACCAGCGAAACCGAGCTCATACAGGCGGCGATGCGGGAATGCAGTGAACAGGATGAACTGCTGAATCTGTCCAGCGCACAGGCCGGAGACGCAGCACTGCAAGCACATCGGCTGCTGGCAGCGGGTCGGCAGGACCGGCAGATCGTCAGCGTACCCTTGTGTCATGCCGGGCAATGTGTGGCGGTGCTGTGCCTGGAGCGTGATTCCCAGATCGACATGGCGCCTCTTACATTGCAGCTGATCAGCCAGATTTCGCAGTTGCTCGCACCGCTCGTGGCGGTTCGGCAGGCGGCAGAACGCAGCTTGCCGGATCATGCGCGGCAGAGTGTGAAGCAGTCACTCGGTGTCACCCTTGCGCCCCGTTACATGAAACTGAAGCTTCTCGCCTTGCTGGCTGTGGGCGTGCTGGCGGCAGCTGCGATGGTCGAAGCGCCGTATCGTGTCAAGGCCGCTGCCGAGCTGGTACCGCTGCAAAGGCGGGTGGTCTCGGCACCGCGGGATGGCTATATACAGTCCGTGAACAGTGGCGCCGGCGATCGGGTGAATATCGGCGAGCCGCTCATGCAGCTGGACAGCGGCGAGCTGCTGGTCGAGCAGTCTCGCTGGCAGAGCGAGCTGGCCAGCACGGCGAATGAACTGCGTGCGGCAATGGCCTCGGGTGATCGACGCAAGATGGCGATGTTGAAGGCCGATGCGAACAAGTTTCGCGCGCAGCTGACCTTGCTTGACACGAAACTGTCCCGCTCCACGGTGCGCGCACCGGTCGCGGGAGTCATCGTCAGCGGGGATCTGTCACAGATGGTGGGGGCGCCCGTCAAACGCGGTGAGACACTGGTGGAACTGGCTCCACCCGAGGGCTACGAGGTTCATCTGATGGTGGACGAGAAGGATGTCAGCCGCGTATCCCCGGGTGATCAGGGTCGCCTGTCGCTCAAGGCCTTGCCCGGTAACCCCATCCAGTTCACGGTCAGCGCCATTCACCCGGTCGGACAGCCGGAGAACGGTATGAACCGCTTTCGGGTTGAAGCCTCGCTGATTCAGCCGGATGCGGCCCTTCGGCCCGGACAGACAGGTATCGGCAAGATCGAGGTCGGCTCTGCTTCGCTGTTGTGGAACTGGACACATGAATTCGGCGACTGGTTCAGACAGAAGCGCTGGGAGTGGTTCGGTTGAGCGATGAGAGCCTGTTCAGCGAGCACTGGTATCGCGTCAAGGACTTGATGCCAGCTCTGGCACCCGATGTCAGGGTGGTGCGTCATGTCTACCGTCTGCAACCGGCCTATGTCCTGCGCAGAGCCTCGACACGCAGCTGGCATCGTGTCGGTCTGTCTGCCTATGAGCTACTGGCCCAGTTCAACGGACGTCGCACGGTCGAGGAGATATGGGAAGCAGGTCTTGCCAGTCAAGGCCAGGATGCGGCCAGCCAGTCCGAGCTGATCGCCCTGTTGGGGCAGTTGCATGAGGCGGATCTGCTGGTGGTGGATACGCGGCTGGATACCGAAGAGATTCTGGGGCGGCGGGAGCGCATGCGCAAGCGCGATACGAGTCAACGGTTCAGGAATCCTCTGTACCTGCGGGTTCGGCTGCTGGATCCGGATCGTCTGGTCAGCTGCATCGATGGGTGGATCCCGCGAGACTGTTTCCGCTATCTGGCATTCGTGACCGGACTGTTGTGGTTGTTTGCTCTGTACTCGTTATTGCCACACTGGGAGGAACTGCGTGCCCAGCTGGCCGAGCAGCGCTACTTCAATCCGGTCAATGTGCTGCTGCTTGCCTTGTTGTATCCGATGTTGAAGCTCCTGCACGAGCTGGCTCATGCACTGGTGGTCAAACGCTATGGAGGAGAGGTACGCGAGTGTGGGCTGGCTCTGCTCGTGCTGATTCCCAACCCCTATGTCGATGCCAGTGCGGCGAACATGTTCGCCAGCAAGTACCAGAGGATGTTGGTCAGCGCGGCCGGTATCCTGGTGGAGGTGTCCCTGGCAGCCATGGCGGCACTGGTCTGGCTCAATTCCACCGGGCTTCTGCAGGAGGCCGCCTTGTCGGTCATGTTGATGGGGGCAGTGTCAACCTTGCTGTTCAATGGTAATCCCCTGCTGAAGTTCGATGGGTACTATCTGCTGTCCGACTGGCTGGAGATTCCCAATCTGGCGACCCGGTCGCGTCAGTATCTGCTCGGTCGGCTGGCCGTCCTGATGGGGGCCGCCGATACATCGGGTGTGACCCTCAGCGATGCGCGCGAGCGTTGGTGGCTGATTGCCTATGGTGTACTGTCCTCGCTATATAGATTGCTACTGATGTTCTTCATCGCCTGGATGATCTCTGGGCAATACTATTTCTTCGGTGTCCTGCTGGCTGTTCATGTCGTGGTCATGTCGCTGGTGGTTCCCCTCTGCAGGGCGGCAGCGTTCATTGGCAGGCAGGCTCAGGATATTCGTCGGCGTGTGGTGTCCGGGGTTGCGGTGTTGCTGTGCCTGTCTACCAGTCTGGCCATAGCCCTGCCCATTCCCAAGGTCACGATCACCGATGGCATCGTCTGGCTTCCGGAGCAGGCCGTGCTGCGTATTGCTCAGCCCTGCGAGGTGCTTCGCCTGCACGCCAGCCCGGGAGAGGAAGTACGGATCGGTGATCGTTTGTTCGATTGCGTGGATGATCAGTGGCGTGCCGAGGTGCAGATGCTGCAGGCCGATCTGCAGCGCATTGATGCGCAGCGGGCGGGTCTGTTGCTCAGCGATCCTGTGGAACATCGGAACCTGGTGCTGGAACGTGGGTCTGTGCAGAGTGCACATGATCTGGCGCAGTCGCATCTGCAGCAGCTGCAGGTCAGGGCCGGAGTGACAGGGCGTTTTCTGGTGGAAGGGGATGCCGATCTGCAGGGGCGCTATCTTGCTGCCAATGCCGTTGCCGGCTACGTGGTGCCGGAGGACCGTCGAACCATCAGACTGGCGCTGGAAGAGGAGGACATTGTCTGGTTTCAGGACAATCAGCCTGGCGTGGAAATCCTGCTCGACCGCGCGTCGTCACCACGGCAGGTGTACAGCACGGCCATCACAAGACAGACACCTCGGGCCAGTGGTCAGGTAGCCACGGCTGCGTTGACCACGCTCGGCGGCGGCAGGCTTCCCGCCAGGGCACTGGAGCACGGTGTGGAGGTTCAGGAGCCGGTCTTCGATCTGGAGCTGGCCTGGCCGGAAGCTGCTGACAGTCAGTCCATCGGTTCCCGGGTGCAGGTGCGCTTCGACCATGGCTCGGCCACACTGCTCGAGCGCCTTCGCGTCCTCGTCCGACACGTGTGGCAGGAGCGTCAATCGGCATGACGGCAGCCATCAGCGTAGCTCGACCCGGTATTCGTCTCGGTGAGCGACCGGAACGGGTCCTGCCGAGGGACCCAGATCGCCTGGACGCGTTCTTTCAGCGTCTGCTCACGCATCGGGTGGATCCGCAGCTACGCAGCTTGCGCAGCTTCGGCAAGCGGTTGCAGGCCATCGGCATGGCCGAGGACCAATTCATGAAGATGGATCTGGTTGCACGTAACTGCTCGGTGCAGGCATTGCGCCAAAGCCTGACAGCCGGGCAATTACAGCAATCCGAGCTGGTGCAGGCGTTTGCCCTGATCCGAGCTGCGTTACAGCAGACATTGGGTTTGCGTCTGCACGATGAACAGCTGTATGCGGGATGGTGTCTGCTGGCGGGCCACTTCGTGGAAATGAATACCGGTGAAGGCAAGACGTTGACTGCCGCCTTGCCTGCGATCGTCATGGCCATGGCAGGTGTCCCGGTGCATGTCATCAGTGCCAATGAGTACCTGGTGGCTCGTGATTCGGGCGAACTGGCGTCGGTCTATCGCTGGTTCGGCCTGTCGGTGGGTCTGGTGCTGGCTGACCAGGATGAGGCGCTCAAGCGTCAGGGCTATGCCTGCGATATCACCTATTGCACCCATCAACAGGTGGTGTTCGACTATCTGCGAGACAGCCAGGTACTCAAGTACGGCCGCCATTCGCTGGCCAGCAATCTGCGTGATCTGCTGGATGAACAGTCCGGCAAGCCGGTGCAGCGAGGCTTGTGCTTTGCCATCGTGGATGAAGCCGACAGTGTGCTGATCGACGATGCAAGAACGCCGTTGATTCTCTCTGAATCCAGTGCCAGTGACGGCCTGTCGATGGCCGAGGCGGCCGTGGCGCTGGCCATTGCCAGAAGTCTGAAGGAGAATCACCACTATCTGCTGAGGCGCGAGATCAGGCAGGCCCGTCTGACAGATGCCGGCTTGCAGGTGGTGCGCAAGAGAACGGCACAGCTGTCCGGTTCCTGGCAGTTCGAACGCTATCGGCAGGAACGTGTGTGTCAGGCATTGGCCGCCTTGAATCTCTACCAGCGTGACGTGGATTATCTGGTGCAGCAGGACCGAGTGGAACTGATCGATCAGGCCACGGGCAGGCCTACGCCGCAGCGGCGGCTGCAGCATGGTCTGCATCGTCTACTGGAGGTCAAGGAGCGTTGCTCGGTCAGCGATGAATCCAGTCCGGTGGCCTCCCTGAGCTATCAGCGATTCTTTACCCGCTATCATCGACTCTGCGGCATGAGTGGCACCCTGCATGAAGCCAGAGGCGAGATTCAGCGGGTCTACGGACCGGGCGTGCTCAGGATAGCTCCGGTCAGGCCCTCGCGTCGTCGCCAGCTGCCATTACGGATGGCAGCCTCGCAAAGTCGGCAGCTCGAACTGCTGCTCGAACAGGTGCAGCGGCTGCGCTCACAAGGGCGCGCCATTCTGGTGGGCACAAGAACGGTCAAGCTGTCTGATGAAGTCAGCGCGATGCTCGATGTGCACGGTATCGCACACGAAGTACTGAACGCCCGTCAGGACAGCGCCGAGGCGCAGGTCGTGGCGGCTGCGGGCCGCGTCGCCCAGGTAACCGTCGCCACCAACATGGCCGGACGGGGAACGGATATCAAGCCGGACAAGGCTGTCCTGGAGGCCGGAGGCCTGCATGTGGTGAATCTGGAAATCAACGATTCGCGGCGGGTGGACAGACAGCTTCACGGACGCGCTGCCCGTCAGGGGCAACCGGGTTCCTGTCAAGATATTCTCTGCCTGTCCGATGAAGTGCTTGAGAGAGAAATGAATCCAGTGGCCATGCGTTTGCTGGCATTGCTTGTCATGCGCTCAGGGCAGAGCGCGTCCATGCTGATCGGATTTCTGGTCCGCAGGGCACAGCGACGGGTGGAAGATCGTCACCGGCAACAGAGAATTCGTGTTGCCGAGGGGCAGACACAGCTTCAACGCATACTGGCGGTTGGAGGACGAGGTGAATAGCATCATCAACAGCTTGGGTGGTAACGTGAAAGAGAACAGGATTGTCGGCATGGCAAGCCTGATTGCCTCCCTTTGTCTGCTGTTGCCTGTACCGATAGCGCTGGCAAACGAGGCGCCTGCATCGGCATTGCCGGATACTCACGAGTGTCTGATCGAGCCCATGGTGGTGCTCGAGCTTGGCAGCGAGACGCAGGGTCTTATCGATATCCTTGAAGTCGATCGAGGAGAGCGCATCTCGGCAGGCGATGTGGTTGCCAGACTGAAGTCCACTGTCGAGCGTCGACGTGTCGATCAGGCGCGCAAGAGAGCCGGCATGCGCGGCGAGATCACCGCCCGGCAAGCCGACCTGGAACTGGCCAGTATCGTGTTGAAGCGCTCCAGAGGCCTGCACGCCAAATCATTGATATCGTCGCAGGAGCTGGATGAAGCCCGGGCGCAGCATCGTGTAGCGCAGGCTGCTCTGGAACAGGCAGAAGACAATGCAGGGCAGCTGGAGATGGAATTGCTGCGGGCCGAGGCGCTGCTCGAGCAAAGGATCATTCGCAGCCCTGTCGATGGTGTCGTGGTGGAGCACAGCTCATTTGCGGGTGAGTTCGTGCAGGACAACCCCATCATGACCATTGCGCAGCTGGACCCCCTGCGGGTAGAAGTGGTCTTGCCACTGAGCGATTTCGGCAGGTACCAACCAGGTGATACTGCAAGGGTGAGGCCTGAGCTGGGTGGCGATGAGGTCACGGCAGTGGTGGATGTGGTGGATCCCTTGCTGGATGCCGGTAGTGGTACCTTCGGCATCCGTTTGCTGCTGGACAACGCCGATGGCCGGTTGGTGGCCGGGCAGAAATGCACCATCAGCATAGACCCCTCGACCGGTCAGCTTTCGTCCAGCGACTCACTCGAGCAGTGAGACGGGGACCGGTGTCTGTGATCACGGGTACTCAGACATGACGCTGATGGAGAGGCTCAGGGAGTTGTTGCGGCGATCGCATGCCGTCAAGCTGTCCACCAGCCTAGCCATGCTGGTGCTGTGTTCGCTGTTTCTGGCCGACATGTTCCAACTGCGCGGCAACCCCTATGGCGAAAGGCAGATGGCGCGCAAGGTGGTAGCGGAGAGCCTGGCGGTGCAATTGTCGACGATGATCGGCATGGCCGACAACAGAGCCGTTCAGCATGCCTTGATGGAGTTCGTGCGGCGCAGCGATGATGTGCTGGCCGCCTCCCTGACGCAATCCTCGCAGGCGACCCTGGCCGAATACGGCGAAACCCGTCTGCTGCGGCCCGGCGATGTGCGATCGTCGAGCACGCATATGGTCGTGCCCATTTTCGATGGAGAATCGACCTGGGGGCATGTCCGGGTAGCCTACGAGCCGGTCAGCCAGTTGCTCGACGATGCCATCTACTTCGGCTTTCTTGTGCTGGGCACCTTCCTGATGTTCAGCGTGTTCCTGCGTCGGGCCCTGCTGCAGATCGATCCGAGCCAGGCAGTACCGGGTCGCGTCAACTCGGCGTTCAACCTGTTCAGCGAAGGCGTCATCATCCTCGACTCCAATCTGCGTATCATGCTGGGCAATCAATCGGCTGCGCGCATGGTGGGTCTGCCACCGGAGCAGCTCATCGGCAAGCAGCTGGATGACTGGCCCTGGATGAAGGGACATGCCTGGCAATCGCCGTGGAGAACAGCGTTCAACACGGGTCTGGGCGTGTCTGATCAGAACCTCTACCTCAATGGCCACGACGGTCAGAGGTTGATCGTGGTCAGCTGTACGCTGGTCGGTGATGAAGACCCGTCACGCAGCGGGGTCATGGTGACACTCAATGACATGAGTGCCATGCAGAAGAAGAACCGTGAATTGTCGGTGACCCTGCATCAGCTGAAGAAGACTCAGGAGCATATCTCCGAGAAGAACCGTGAGCTGGAGGCCCTGGCCTGGCTTGATCCTCTGACAGGACTGCTCAACAGGCGCAAGCTCATGGACAGTTTCAAGGACATGCTCGACCAGGCTCTGGAGAATGGGCAGCCGCTGGTGTGTGCAATGGTGGATATCGATTTCTTCAAGGCCATCAATGACAACTATGGACACGCAGCCGGTGATGAGGTCATCTGTGCGGTTGCAGGGCAGTTGAAGCTGGTCGGAGAGGAAGAGGACATTGCCGGACGCTACGGCGGTGAGGAGTTCGTACTGTTGCTGCCTGGTTCGACGATCGAGCAGGGAGCGGCCCTGGCAGAGGCACTCAGGCGTTCCGTGGAACAGCTGGCCGATGATGTGACAGTGCCGGTGCCGGTCATCACCGCCAGTCTGGGCCTGGCAGAACTGATCCACGATGGTCAGGACAGGGACAGTGTCAACGCCATGCTGGAGCGTGCCGACAAGGCGCTGTACGCCGCCAAGGAATCCGGTCGCAATCGTGTGGTCGTGCATGAGCCAGACACCCTGGCCATGTTGGCGGCCAGCAAGGCTGCGCACGATGAAAGACAGAAAGACAGATCGGTCAGCAGCGATGATGCGCAGGCCGAGGGCTCCACGGATACAGACCTGCCTGGTACCTCCGGCAAGACGGGTGAGGCCCAACAGGACACCGAGCAGCTGGTGCGTGATGCGGACGCGGTTCAGGCGATCGTGCATCGTCACAAGGAAGAAGTGGCCATGCTCAAGAGCCACGATCACACCACGCGCCTGCCGCGTCGGCAACTGTTCATGCACGCTGTGGAGAACGAGTTGATACGGGCGGAGCGCATGGATTGTGCGATGGCCATCGTGAGCATCGAAGTGAAGGACCTGCAGCGACTGCTAACCAGCCTCGGCCATCAGCAGGGCGAAGTCATGATAAAGGAGGTGCTGGAGAGGGTTCAGGAAGAGCTTCGAGCCAGTGACATTGTCACCCGGATCAATGAGGCCCACAGTATTTCTCATCTGGCGGATAACGAATACGGAATCCTGCTGTCCGATCTGAAAGAGCCGGACCAGGCCTTCCCCATCATCACGCGTCTGCGACGTGTCCTGGGCAAACCGGTCGAGTGTGATGGAAAGCCCATCTACCCGGGGTTCAATATCGGCGTCGCCCTGTATCCGGATTGTGGCGACAAGGCGCAGGAGCTGCTCGAATCTGCCATCGGTGCCAGACTCGAGGCGGCCAGTCTGCCTGAGAAGGTGGCGTATCATTTCGCATCCGCTGATATGGAAAAGATGTCCCGCGAATATCTGCAGCTGGAGTCAGACTTGTATCAAGCGGTTGCCGAAGAGCAGTTCGAGGTGCATTTCCAACCCAAGTTCGACCTCGCAACCCGCACCATCGGCAGTGTCGAGGCACTGGTGCGCTGGCACCATCCCACTCGTGGCAACGTGTCTCCGGTGGAGTTCATACCGATCGCCGAAACCAACGGGTTGATCGGGCAGATCTTTCATCAGGTACTCGATGCCTCTCTGGCGCAATTGCGCGAATGGGATCGCCTCGGGATTGAAGGGATCGATGTATCCGTCAATCTGTCGGCATCGCAGTTGCGCGATGCCGAGCTGGTGTCCGAGGTGCTGATGGCGCTCAAGCGGGCCGATCTGGCACCGTCGAGGCTGGAGATCGAACTGACCGAAACGTCCATCATACAGTCACCACAGCGCGCCCGGATAGCGCTGGGTCAATTGCACGATGCTGGCGTGTCGATTTCCATGGATGATTTCGGTACGGGCTATACCTCCCTGGGCCTGCTGGCCGAACTGCCTCTGGATTCTGTCAAGATCGACCGTTCATTCATCGTTGCCATGCAGAGCAGTGAGCGTAGTCGAGCCATCGTCGAATCGGTCATCAACATGGCGCACACGCTTCGACTGCTGGTTGTGGCTGAAGGGGTGGAGACCAATGAGCAGCTGACAACACTCGATGCTCTGGGTTGCAACGAGGTCCAGGGTTATCTCATCAGTCGTCCTCTGGCCGGAGCGGATATCACGCAGCTGCTGGAGCGGGAATCTAGGCATCATACGCAGCGTCTGGCGATCTAAACTAAACTGGCCTCGATCAGTGTGTTTGATCTCTCATCTTGTATTACCAGAGTTGCATTAATGAGTGATCCGCTACATCAGCGTCATTCTGTAGTCGGACTTTGCCTGGCCAGCGTCTGCCGAATCATGCGGTTATGGGTGGCTACATAGATCCACAGATGGTGCACCAATGCCTCGGGTTTCTTCGTGGTGCACCAGGTACGGCGGACCAGGCGGTTGATGTTGGCCCGAAGCATGGCCAGGGTGTGATTGATCGAGAACAGGGGATCGAAGCCGACCTTCTTGAGCTCCCCCTGTCCGGTCACGCAACCGCGTTTACTCGGGTGCACCGCATGTGAGCTTTCTGGAAAATGGCGTTGGATCAATGTGGTGTACTGATCATGCCCGTCGGTGCTGAAGCAGGCCTCCGCATGGATCCGGTGCTGCACCTCGGCAAACAGCTCCTCGCGCATCTTTCTGCTCTCATCGGGGCGTTTTCCGTACTTCTTGCGGGAGATCGCCGCCAGATTGCCACTGGCCGGAATACGCGCCACCCCGAATCCCTGTATCAACCGGCGCTGGCTGTCGACCACCACGCAGACGCTCAAGGGCTTGCATTTTGTGTGCTCCAGGGTGATCAGGTCATCCAGTTGCACCTGTCTGACCGGGGCCTCTCTGTCCAGCAGGCGCTCCTCCTGTAACCTTGCCTGTTCGCCCAGATACACCAGCCGTCGGCTGATCGTGCTGCGTGACACGTTCAGTAGCAGGGCGGCCCGGCGCATCGACACACAGGCACTGAGCAAGGCCATCAGCGGCTGATTGATGCGTCGTTTCTTCTGCCTGAAGGCCGGTGTGTCGGTGGCACGGGAGAAGGTGCTGCGGCAGGCCTTGCAGCGAAACCGGTCGATGGCTCGGGCATCACAGCGTCGATAATAGGTGCCATGGCGAGACACCTCGTTGCCGTTTGCGCGGCAGCGCGGACATTCTGGGTTCATATCCTTATAAACCATTGATTGAAAGTAGCGTTTACAGCATACCCTGTTTTACCGAACACAGTGAAGTGGGCCAGTTCTGATCATGCCACTAGTCGCTTGAACTCCTCTTCAAACAGAGCATGCTCTTCTTCGGTACCAACCCCGATGCGAAGGAAGCTGTCATGCGGGGCCACCATGGGCTTTCGCAGGAAGATTCCGGCCTGCTCGAGTTGCTGCAGCAGTGCATTGGCTCTTGCCGCCGAGCCCAGATCCACCGCCACGAAATTGGTCGATGAGCGTAGCCACGGCAAATGCAGTTCGTCGGCCAGATCATAGATGCGCTGCCGGCCTTCGTTGACCCGCTGCATGACACGGGGCAGCATGTCGGCATCCCGCAAGGAGGCTTCAGCAGCAATCTGTGCAAGGCGATTGACTGCGAAATGATTGCGAATCCGGTTGAAGCCTGCAATGACTTCCGCATTCCCCATCACGTAGCCAATGCGCATGCCGGCCATGCCATAGGCCTTGGAAAAGGTTCGGTAGCGCAGCACCTGCGGGTTGTCCATGTTCAGCGCCGGTACCTGTTGATCCGACATGAACTCTGCGTAGGCTTCATCGAGCAGCAGTACGCAGTCAGTGGGAAGTTGGTCAATCATCGATTGCACCGCATCGGCCGACAGGCTGGTACCCATGGGATTATCCGGGTTCGACAGATACACCAGGCGCGCCTGGTGCGTGGCTGCCGCTTCGAGCAAGGCTGTCGGGTTCTCGTGATACTCGACGTAGGGGACGGTATGCAAGTGTCCACCAAAGCCTGCGACATGATAATTGAAGGTGGGGTAGGCACCCAGTGAGGTCACCACGGCATCGCCTGCCTGTACCAGCAGGCGTACCGTCAATCCCAGCAAGGCATCGATGCCGGCATCGACACAGAGGTTGTCCATGGCGATGCCGTGTTTCCGGCTCAGCGCTTCGCGTAACTGATGGTTCTCCGGGTCCCCGTACCAGCTGCATCCCTCGGTACCAATGTGTTCATGCAGTGCCTGGACAGCCAGTTCCGACAGGCCGAAGGCGCTTTCATTGGCTCCCAGGCGCGCCTTGAACGGGTGGCCCAGCCTGCGTTCGAGGGTTTCGGGGCCGGTAAAGGGGACGCTGGCCGGCAGGCCCTGTACCAGTGGCGTGAAGGATATGGACATGTTGAAGTACCCCGAACGGAAAATAGGAAGGTGCAGCTACCGGACTACCTCGGCAGGCACGGGGGCGAGCAGAGTGAGTGGTGAACCGATCTGATGGCCAAGCATAGCGTCAAATGGCAGCGTGAGAGCCGTTCGTGGCCGTGTGCTGTCTGCCGGGAAACCCGACTGGCTGTTTGGCACCGGCGCCACCTTGCTTACCCGGGCAGACAGACCATCCTGCCGCTGGCCGTGCGTTCAACCGCTATCGACGTGCCGTAGGCCTGGCTGAGGGCGGCACTGGTCAGAACCGAATGGGCCGCGCCGTCGGCGATGACCCGGCCGGCGTGCATCAGAAGCACTCTGGCATCGAGCGCGAAGGCCTGATCGGGGTCGTGGGTGGAGAGAATGATCCCTCGATTCTGATCCGCCGCCTGCCGGCCGAGGGCCTGAACCTGATTCAGCACAATGGCCTCGTTGCCGAAGTCGAGGCTGGCCGTGGGCTCATCCAGAATGATGAAGGGTGTCTTCTGCGCCAGCGCTCTGGCGATGAGCACCAGCTGTCGTTGCCCGCCGGAAAGCCGCGAGTAGTCATGATGCTTCAGGTCCCCGATGCCAAGCTGCAGCAGGGCATCATTGACAGCAAGGTAGTCCGCTTTCCCCGGCTGGGCAAAGACAGGCAGGTGCGCAGCTCTCGCCATGAGTACCACTTCGGCCACCGAGTACGGAAACGGCGGTGCATGCTGCTGCGGTACATAGGCTAGCGATCTGGCAATCTGCGCTCTGCCAAGCGTACTCAGTGCTTGTCCACACAGCTGTATCTCGCCGGCCAGAGGGGGCATCAGGCCCAGTAACGTCTTGAACAAGGTCGTCTTGCCACAACCATTGGCTCCCAGCAAACAGACGATGTCACCGCCGGACAAGGCCATGTCGATGTCGCTGCACAGTGTGCGGGATCCGTGTCCGATCGATAGGCCGTGGCAGGCCAGGCTCATTGCCATTGGGGTCGGCCCCGGGCCAGCAACGCCACGAAGAAGGGGGCGCCGATAATGGCGGTGAGGATGCCGATCGGTGTTTCGACACTGGACAGCGAGCGAGCCAGTGTGTCGATGATCAGTAGATAGGCTGCACCCAGAGCCATCGACATCGGCAGCAATCGCGAAAATCCCGGGCCGACCAGCATGCGTGCCATATGCGGGATGATCAGGCCGACCCAGCCGATGACGCCGGCGATGGCCGTGACACTGGCCGTGATCAAGGTAGCGGCCATGATGATCATGATGCGCAATCGACCGGCCTCGACGCCGAGGGCTCGTGATTCCTCGTCACCGAATGCCAGCAGGTTGATGCGCCAGCGCAGCAGAATCAGAGGCAGCAGACCCAGCAGGACCAATGGCAGCACCGGGGCGACATCTGCCGTGGTGATGCTGGCAAGCGAGCCGAGTAGCCAGAAGGTGATGGCGGGCAACTGATCGTAGGGGTCTGCCATGATCTTGAGTAAAGAGGTCATGGCGCCGGCCAGAGCGCCAACCACGACCCCTGTCAGCACCAGCGCCAGGGTCGGGTCCGACAGTCGTGTCAGGCGAACGATGAAGGCGACGACCAACACCGCCGCCATGCCGCCGAAGAAGGCCGAGAGCTGAATCAGGATGACGGGTAGAGACAGAAATATGCCAAGAACAGCACCCAGTCCGGCGCCTGCCGATACGCCGAGAATGTCTGGCGACACCAGTGGGTTTCTGAAGAGCGTCTGGTAGGCTGCACCAGCGGCTGCCAGCGATGCGCCGGTCAGCAGAGCCGCCGTAACGCGAGGCAGACGGATCTGCAGAATGACTGTTCTGGCCTGCGGGTCATCGCTACCGAGCAGCGCGGACAGGGCCTGTCCGACCGTAAGCGGATACGGGCCGACCAGAATCGCGGTAACGATGGCCGTCAGCAGAAGCGCTGCTACCAGACCCTGGGCCGTATGCAGTTTCCACGGGGTCGCTGCCGGGCTTGCATTACCGGTTGGTGGCGGGAAGGATTCCCGGCGCTGCAGGGCCTGCCGCTCGGCCTGGGCACTCATTCGGGTGGACGACCCTCGGCCCATGACAACAATACGCCCAGTTCTCTATCAGTCAGGTCTACCTGATACCACTGGCGATAGAATCGGCGTGCGTCCTCGGCCAGCGTGCTGCTCCATTGGTCCGGGTAGAGCAGACGCGACATCCAGGCCAGACCCATCAATCGATTCAGGGACGGCGGCCTGTCAATCCAGCCGAAAGGGGCTGTGGGTGACAGATAGAGCTGTTCATGCTGCACGGCACTGATTCCTTTCCACAACGGTGACCTCTGCGCCGAGTGAAAGAAGTTCATGTCCCAGGTGACGATGACATCAGGATCGATGGCAATGAGATTTTCCATGGACAGCTGCACCAGGGAACCGGGCCTGTTGTCGCCGGCGTCGATGACGTTGCGGCCTCCGGCGCGTTCGATGATTTCCGTATTGATGGATCCCGTCGTGCCGCTCTCCAGTCCCTGCGGGCCTCGTGCCAGATACACACGGGGGCGATCGCTCGGGGCCTTGCCAGCACTGATGGTCTCGACTGTCTCGAACAGCGTCTCTGCCTCGTCTGCCAGAAGCTCCCCGCGTTCTGCCACCCCGAGCACCTCACCGAGCAATCGCAGCGCGGCCGGTGTCTGCTCGAAGCGGCCGTCGATCAGAAGGTAAGGGATGCCTGTCTGCTGTTGTACACGGTCGGCAAGATCGATATACGTGTCTCTGATGGAGCCGAAGTCGACGATGAGATCGGGTTTGGCCTTGAGCAGTGCTTCCAGATTTGCCTCGCCACCTCGGCCGGTGAGTCTGCCGGTCTCGGGCAGGTCCCGGTAGGCACTGGCGATGTAGGGGCGCTCGTTGTCGCGCAGCGCGCGCGGCCAGCCTGTCAGCGTGTCGGGCCGCAGCACATAGACTAGCACCGAGGCCGGCGGACCTGCGGCAAATACCCGGTTGATCGTGTCAGGAATATCAACGGTTCTGCCGGCGCTGTCGGTGACGGTCCGTTGAGCCAGGGCCGGTGAACCGAACAACAGCGCGACCAGAAAGATGGCCAGCAAGCGTGCTGCCGCGGTGGTATTCATCGTCGTTCTGCTGGCAGTCATGGGGGCATTCCCGGGTTGGCGTCTGACTTGACAGGCGCTTGAAAGAGACCCCTGCGGCTGTCGAGGAGCATGGGGTCGAGGCTCAACGCGGCAGCGTCACGGTGCTGAAACCGTAGTCGGCAAGAATTGCCTGCCGTGCGGGGGAGAGAATATGCAGCGCCAGATCGGAGGCACTCTCGGGCGCGCCTTTAAGCACTGTCAGACCGTAGTCTGCGCCCACGGCCAGTGCGTCCGGCACCGTGACAATACCGAGGCCGGGTACTTCCTTGCATGCCAGAACGGCATTGGTGCAATAGGTCAGAAAGATATCTGCCTGGCCGGTCTCCATGACCCAGGCGTAGGTATTGCGTCCTTCGGGAGCCGGCTTGCTGTCCGGGCCGCCGGTAAGCTGCAGGGAGCGGGTCTCGAGAATCTGCTGAGCACCCGCATGCAACTGCTCGGCCTTGGCAAACAGCGCGAAGGCGTAGTCACCGGAGGGGTCTGCTCCCGGTGTCGAGGTAGCGACCCTGATCGATTCGTCAAGCAGCATCGGCAGCAGATCTGCACTGGCGATGTTCAGACCGGGGGCTGTGAGTGCGCACAGTTGGTTGCGCGCGAACATCACCACGGGGCCGCTCAAACCTGATTGGTGCAGCGTTTCAGGATGACGCATGTTGGCAGAGGCGAATATGTGGGCGGGTTCGCCGGCTTCGATCCGCTTGCGCAGCAGGCCGGAGGGGGCAAAGTCGGCTTCCACGACGTTCCCGCTCTGCTCGGACCATGCATTGATGAGTTCGGTCATCGCCACTGTCAGGCTGCCAGCGGCAAGAAGTCGTTTCATGGAGTGAGGTGCGTCCTCATGCGCGTTGTGGGAACTGACGGTGTTTTCCTCGGCGAGCGCCAGGCTCACACGGCCTGCGCACAGGAGCAACAGCACTGCTGCCAGTCTTTTGGCACGCACCCTGGACGGCGTTGATAACAACGGGTTGATATCCATATTAATTATGTTTAATTTACAGAATAAACAATTCTTATGAAAATCTAACACACTGAGAGTGTTTGTTGAATGTGTTTGATGCCCGTCACTTTGATCGCAGCCCGGTTGTGCGGATCACGAAATCGGCGTGCGTGTGGACAGCTCGCCGCCAAGGGTGCCGCTACTGTGTGCCACAACACACTGCCAGCGCTGACAATATGCAGAATGGAGCTCTGACGAATCAGGCATGGCCGGGGGCAGTTGATGCAGCAGATTTCAAGCGACGATTTCGATTTCGACGACTGGGCAGGTCTCTATCTGGAGAACCCCGAAGAATTCGAGGCGCGACGGCAGGCGACCCTGATGATCGAGCTGCTGCGTCTCACGCCCGAGAATGCCCAGGCCGGGCGACAGGCACTGGATTCCTTCGAATTGGCCTCGCAGGGCCGCAGCCCTGAAGAGCGGATGACCATAGCAGCCAATCTGATGATGGATTCGGTACACCAGCTCAGCGCCGAACTGCAGCTATTGAAGCAGGCCGTGCAGCAACTGGCTGATGTGGCAGCAGCCGATACCGCGGTCTCGGAGCAGGGCTGATCCCGCCCGGTTCAGTGGCAAGCGCCCCCTGGCGCGTGGGGAGAGCGGCTCGTCACATCCGACGGTCAGTTCATCAAGCCATCAAGCCCTTAAGCCCTCAGGCATTCAGGCATTCAGGCATTCAGCCCCTTCATGCCTTCGCTGGTATAACGCTCGCCGGCAACCGATAGCCCGGCAAGGGACGATTCCAGTTCCGCCATCTGGTCGGGGCTCAACACCACCTCCACCGCCGCGGCGTTCTGTTCGAGGTAGTGTTGGCGACGTGTTCCGGGGATGGGGACGATGTCATCGCCTTTGGCGAGCAACCAGGCCAGCGAGATCTGAGCTGCCGTACAGTCGAGACGAGCCGCCAATGCCTGCACGCGATCTACCAGAATCAGGTTCTGGCGGGCGTTTTCTTCCTGAAAGCGCGGGAGGTTTGCCCGAAAATCCCCTTCGGCAAATTCGGTGGAGGCTGAAAAGGTCCCCGTCAGAAACCCACGTCCCAGTGGAGAATAAGGGACGAAGCCAATCCCCAGTTCACGGCAGGCTGGCAGGATGTGCGCTTCGACATCACGCGTCCATAGTGAATATTCCGTCTGCACGGCAGTCACCGGGTGCACGGCATGAGCCCGACGCAATGTATCGGCACTGACCTCACACAGACCGATATGTCTGATCTTTCCGGCATCGACCAGCTCGCTCAATGCCTGCATGGTGTCTTCAATGGGCTGTTCTGCGTTCACCCGGTGAACATAATAGAGATCGATGCACTCGACCCCCAGTCTGCGCAGTGATGCTTCGCAGGCGGTGCGGGCATAGGCAGGCGTATTGTCGATGGTGCGAGCGTACTCGCCCGGCTTTCGCACAATCCCGAATTTGGTCGCGATCTCCAGCGGTGCCGAGCATTGGCGAAGGAAGCGACCCAGCAAGTTTTCGTTGAGGTGAGGACCATAGATATCTGCCGTGTCGAGAAACGTGATGCCCAGTTCCACCGCTCGATGCAGGACGTGCAAGGATTCCTCATCATCGTGAGGGCCATAGAACTCGCTCATGCCCATGCACCCCAGACCCATGGCGGATACATCGAGATTGCCCAGTTGACGTCGGCGCATGGCTTGTTCCTCGGTTGCATGAAAAGTTGCAGTATGGCTTTCCGGTTGCGATAGTGCGACCTCCGTAAACCGAAAGCCGTATTTCATCGATGAAAAATGCCGGCCCCAAGCGATTGCACTGGGATGATGCCCCCGTGTTTCTTGCCATCGCCAGACAGGGCACCCTCAGTGCCGCTGCCACGGAGCTCGGCCTGGGTGTGGCGACCGTGTCGAGAAGGATAGAGCGGCTGGAGGAAGCGCTGGGACACACCTTGTTCCTGCGCCATCAGTCCGGTTACCACCTGAGTCGCGAAGGGGAGGCGCTGTTGCCCAGGGCCGAGCAACTGGAACACGCGATGCACGGATTTCAGCAGCAGCCGACATCGCTGGATGACGTCAGCGGTCATGTTCGTCTGGCAACGGCCGAGACGCTGGCCAATGACATCATCATTCCCTCCCTGGCCTCATTGCTGGCGAGCTATCCCGAGCTGACGGTAGAGGTATTGACCGATACGTCCACGGTCAATCTGCATGGGCACGATGCCGACCTGGCGGTACGAATGAGCCGACCGGGGCGCGGTAACCTGAAGATTCGACGAATCGGTTCCTTGCACTACGGTCTCTATGGCAGTGATTCCTATCTGCACGGCAGATCATTGCCCGGCACCGTGTCATCCGGCATGCACGATCGCTATATCGGCTGGGCGCAATCACACGCCAGGCTTCCGGCTGCCAGATGGCTCGAACAGCATCTCCAGGGCCGACCCCTGACTCTTGCTACTACAACCCTGTCAGCTCAGGTGAAGGCCGCACAGGCTGGAATCGGTCTGGCCGTACTGCCGGATTTCGTGACTCGCCATACAGACCTGCAGAGATTGCCGGCATTGGTGGATGTCGAGCAACCGATATGGCTGGTGGTGCATGCCGACCTGAGTGCATCCCGTCGAATACGGGTGGTGGCCGATCATGTTGTCTCCGTGTTACAGGATGCCTCCTCCGGGCTGGTGGAGTGAGCTAGCAAGTAACCTCTTCATCACCACGCACCACGCACCACGCACCACGCACCACGCACCACGCACCACGCACCACGCACCACGCACCACGCACCACGCACCACG
>CANLNQ010000016.1 GCA_947492525.1 uncultured Granulosicoccus sp. | reverse complement strand
CGTGTCTGCACCGGCGCCGCCGTCCAGGGTGTCATTACCGGCACGGCCCTCCAGGCGATTCTCTTCATCATCACCACTCAGGGTGTCATTGCCTGCCGTGCCCACCACGTTCTCGATCTGGGTGATCGTGTCATTGTCACCGCCATTGACCGTCACGGTCGTCACGTTGGCGCCTTGCAGGGCCACCGAAATCGAACTGGCCCCCGACAGACTGCTGTAATCCAGCGTATCGGAACCGGCCCCACCGGATACCTCATCGGCTCCCGCACTGGCGATGAATCGATCATCCCCATCCAGACCTTGCAGACGATTGACGGACACATCACCGCCCAGGGTATCGTCCCCGGTACTGCCCACCAAATGCTCGATATTGGAGATGATGTCATCATCCCCCCCATCCACGGTCACCACACTGGTACTGGCGCCATTGAGTGTGGCCGTGATGCCATTGATACCGCTCAGGCCCGAGTAGTCCAGTGTATCCGAGCCATCGCCACCATCGACGGTATCCGAACCACTGGAAGCCCTGATGGAGTCGTCACCGCCACGACCTTCCAGACGATTGGCACTGGCATTGCCACCAATGAAATCTGCCTGATCGGACCCGTCCACATTCTCGATATCGATCAGGGTATCGGTCCCCAGATAGCCATCAGCCAGGACAACCCCTGTCTCCAGATCCACATCGATGCTGTTCGCAGCATCGCTGTAATCGACCGTATCGGAACCCGCGCCACCATCCAGGGTATCGTTACCACCGGCACCCGTCAGCAGATCATTGCCGCCAAGCCCTTCCAGACGATTATCTTCACTATCGCCTGTCAGCGTATCGCTACCTGCCGTCCCGATGACATTTTCCACGCGTACGATACGATCATCCGAACCACCGCTGACCTGTACCGTACTCTGCACCTCACCCGCCAGCGTCACATTGATGCGTTGGGCGCCGGCAAGGCCGGAATAGTCCACGGTATCACTCCCCGCACCGCCATCGATCGTATCGCTGCCGGCCGAAGCACCCAATGTGTCATCACCATCCCCAGCCTCGATGCGGTTGTCTTCCGCATCTCCGGTTACACGATCCGATTCGCCGGTAGCAATGATGTTCTCGATATTGCGGATCGTCTCATCATCACCGTTGGTGATGGTCACCGTGGCATCACTTGATCCTGCCAGCGTCACATCGATCGACTCACCCGAGGCGAGCCCCGAATAGTCCATCGTATCCACACCGGCCCCGCCGTCGGAGGTGTCGGCGCCTTCGCTGGCAATCAGCAGATCGGTGCCATCGCCACCGAGCAGCGTGTCTGCACCGGCGCCACCGTCCAGGGTGTCATTACCGGCACGGCCCTCGAGGCGATTCTCTTCATCATCACCAGTCAGGGTGTCATTTCCCGAGGTACCCACCACGTTCTCGATCTGCGAAATCGAATCGTTGTCGCTTCCTGTAACCGTCACGGTCGTGACGTTCGATCCCTGTAGAACGACGGATACCGCACTGGCCGCGGCCAGACTGCTGTAGTCCAGCGTATCGGAACCGGCACCACCGGACACTTCATCGGCCCCCGCGCTGGCGATGAAACGATCATCCCCATCCAGGCCTTGCAGACGATTGACGGACACATCCCCGCCGAGGGTATCGTCCCCGGTACTGCCCACCAGGTGCTCGATATTGGAGATGATGTCGTCATCGCCACCATCCACGCTCACGACCGTGGTGCTGGCACCATTGAGCGACGCGCTGATGCCATTGATGCCACTCAGACCCGAGTAATCCAGGGTATCGGATCCCGCACCGCCGTCGATCGTGTCGCTACCGGCCGAGGCCGTGATGGCATCATCACCGCCCAGGGTTTGCAGGCGATTGACACTGTCGTTTCCAGCCACCACATCGCTCTGTTCAGAGCCCACCACGTTCTCGATATCGATCAAGGTGTCACTGGCCAGATAGCCGTCAGACAACGCCAGCCCCGACTGCAGATCGACATCAATACCATTGGTCGCGTCGCTGTAGTCCGCAGTGTCCGAGTCACCGTCACCCCCATCCAGGGTATCGTTGCCACCGGCACCAATCAGCGTGTCGTTTCCGGCCCCACCATGAAGTCTGTTACTGTCCTCGTTGCCGGTCAGTTCATCGTTGTTGACAGAGCCCTGTACGTTCTCGATCCCCGACAGGCTATCGAAACTGCCATCGCCGTCATTGCTGGCACTTTGCGTGGTCAGATTGACCACAACCTTGTTGGCGGCTTCTGCATAATCGGCGGTATCCGACCCATCTCCACCACTGAGCATGTCGAAACCACCCGAACCGCGCAGTACATCATCTCCGGAGCCACCACTGATCTGATTGGCTCGGTCATCGCCGAACAGTGTGTCGTCCTGAGCAGAACCCACTACGTTCTCGATACGCAGCAAGGTATCACTGGCACCGTCGCCATCAATGCTTGCGACATTGCTCGACAGATCAAGTGAGACGCTATCGTCTGCCGAGGAATAATCCACCACATCGTTGCCGGAGCCACCGTCCAGAACATCAACCCCGGCACCGCCGGATAGTGTGTCGTCGCCAGCATCGCCCTGCAGATCATTGTCGTTGGCATCACCCGTCAGCACATCATCGAAGTTAGACCCTGAAAGGTTTTCGATACCGGACAGATTATCCGTACCACCGTCGCCATCATCCAGCGCTCTGTTCGATGACAAGTCCACATCGACCGAGCCTCCCGCCTGGGAATAGTCCGCACGGTCGTTGCCTTCACCACCGATCAGCGTGTCGTCACCACCACGGCCTTGCAGGGTATCGTCACCCAGTCCGCCATCGAGCCTGTTTGCATTGCTGTCGCCGGTGAGTACATCATCCCCCTGGCTGCCAATGACGTTCTCGACCGCCTTGAGAGTCTGATCATCGGCGGAAGCCACGCTCAGTGTGACCGTACTCTGGCCATCGAGCTCGACACTGATGGCATTGGCACTCGTCAATGCCGAATAATCCACCGTATCCGACCCATCTCCGCCATCGATACTGATTGCCCCCAGACCCAGGACGATATTGTCATCGCCTGCGGCAGCCTTGATACTCTCGGTACCGCTGCCCGAAGTCAGTTCGTCACCGAAATTCGAGCCCTCCAGTTGCTCGATATCGACCAGCGTATCCACACTACCAAAGCCATCTTCGCTGGCCAGACCTGTCGACAGATCAACCGTCACGCCTTGTCCTGCATCGATATAGGTCACCGTGTCCGAATCCCCGGCACCTCCATCGAGTGTATCGTTACCCGCCGCACCCACAAGCGTATCGTTGCCTGCCAGCCCCTGCAGATGATTGTCGGCGCTGTCGCCTGTCAGAGAGTCGTTGCCCGCCGTGGCGATCACGTTCTCGATCCGCACGATCGTGTCATCGGCACCACCGCTGACCTGCACCGTGCTGTCGTTCTCTCCATCGAGAATGACGCTGATGCGCTGGATACCCGCCAGCGACGAATAGTCCACCGTATCGGCCCCTGAGCCGCCATCCAGGCTGTCGCTGTTGCCCGACGCACCCAGCAGGTCATCGCCTGCGCCCGCCTCTATGCGGTTCTGCTGCGAATCGCCACTGATCCGATCTGATTCATCCGTGGCAATGACGTTCTCGATGTTGCGAATGGTGTGATCTTCTGCGTTGGCGATACTGACCGTGGCATCGCTCGATCCTGCCAGAGCCACATCGATGGACTGCCCTGAGGACAGGCCCGAATAATCCACCGTATCCAGATCGGCGCCGCCATCCGCCACATCTGCCCCACTGCTGGCAATCAACAGATCCTCACCATCACCACCCAGCAGGATATCGGCGCCATCACCACCGTCCAGAACATCATCACCAGCCCGCCCTTCAAGACGGTTCTGAGCCTCATCACCTGTCAGCGCGTCGTCGCCCGAGGTTCCGATGACGTTCTCGACACCCGAGATGATGTCATTCTCATCACCATCAATGGTTACCGTGGTCTCTGCAGAGCCCTGCAATTGCACGGATATGGAGTCCGCAGTGCTCAGCGCACTGTAATCCACCGTATCAGTGCCTGCGCCACCCCGCATGACATCCGCACCGCTACTGGCAATGAACTCGTCGTCCCCATCCAGACCCAGCAGGCGATTGCCGGAGGAATCGCCACCGAGCGTATCGTTCCCAGCACTTCCAGTCAGGTTCTCGATACTGGAAATGGTATCGTCATCGCCACCATCGACGGTAACCACACTTGCGCTTTCACCATTGAGTATGGTGCTGACCCCACCGATACCCGTCAGGCCGGAGTAATCCAGCGTGTCGTTGCCATCTCCGCCATCAAGCGTATCGCTACCTGCGGAGGCATACAGTGTGTCATCTCCGCCTTCCAGGCTGACAATATCGTCCAGTACACTGCCGGTGAGAGTGTCCGCCTGCTGGGTACCGATGTATTTCTCGAACCCACTGAAGGTATCAACGGAAAGATCGCCGGTGAACACCGCTCTCTGCTGGCCGAGATCCAGCTCGAGGCTACCGCCGATCAGATCATCAAACCGCAGGACATCACCGAATACATGCGCACCACCAGACAGCGCATCAGAGCCCAGGCCGCCATAGACGACGTCATCACCACTGTCGCCAGAGATGTCGTTATCACTGCCGTTTCCTCGCAGCATGTCGGCATGCACGCTGCCCTCGATATTCTCGATGCTGCGCAATTCATCTTCGCCACCAAAACCGTCATTGGTCGTGGTGCCGGTGGACAGATCAACCGATACGCCACCACTGGCGTCCGAATAGCTGACCGTATCCTCGCCCTGATCTCCGAACAGCTGGTCGTTGCCTTCACCACCGGTCAGCCGATCATCACCCTCGCCGCCGGACAGTTCGTCGTCACCAGCACCACCATCCAGTACGTCCGCACCTGCGAGCCCCAGCAGACTGTTCGACTGTTCATCACCACTGAGGCGATCTGCTCCAGAGGTCGCTGTGAGATTCTCGATATTGCTGATGGTGTCATTGTCGCTACCAGCGATCACGACCTGTACTGGCGTGGAGCCATCGAGGTCCACCTCGATTCCGGTAACACCGCTCACACCCGAATAATCCAGGGAGTCTTCGCCCAGACCACCGTCGATGACATCCGCACCGTGGCTGGCATCGATCCGGTCATCACCCGCGAGTGTGTAGACGCTGTCGTCAGCGTCGGATGTCTGCACGGTATCGTCCTGTCTGGTCGTGAAATACCGCTCGAAACCGGTAAAGGTATCGGTACTGTTGTCCGCCGCGTAGACAGCAGTGCCCATGCCGGTACCCAGGGTCAGCGTGATGCCAACCGAGCCCAGCTCATCAAAGCGCAGTTCATCCATGCCCAGGCCGCCTTCCAGCACATCGCTACCTGCACCACCGAAGATGATGTCATCACCAGCGCCGCCGACAAGCTGATTGGACAGTGCATCACCACCCAGCAGGTCAGCACCCAGCGTGCCTGTCACATTCTCCACGCGCGTGATGCTCTGTATGCCGATGCCAGCGACATCGACCTCCACGGTACGCGATCCATCCAGTGTGACGCTGATGGAGGTCGCCCCTGCCAGACCCGAATAGTCAAGACTGTCGCTGTCTCCACCACCATCGAGCACATCCAGACCGGCACTGGCCACGAACAGATCGTCACCGGCAGAGCCGAAGACCGTATCCGTGGCTGACGACCCACGAACCACGTCATCCTGACTGGTCATGTAATACAACTCGAATCCTGTCAGAACATCCGTACTGACATCACCGGCAAAGAACGCGGTTCCCGCCTCCAGATCCAGTGTGACGCCATAATTGAGAAGGTCATCGAAATGAACCTCGTCCAGCAGGCCATCCCCGCCATCCAGAACATCCGATCCACTGCCGCCTCGAATGACATCGTTACCGGCAGAACCGGTCAGTGTGTTGGCCCGAGCATCACCACTGATGACATCCCGATCATCCGTACCGATGATGTCTTCAACACCCGTGATGGTATCCTGGCCACCAAAACCGTCGTTGATTGCCGTGTTTTCCGACAGATCAACCGATACGCCACCCTGGGCGGCACTGTAGTCGATGACATCGGTTCCGGAGCCACCCACATGATTGTCGTCACCTTCGCCACCCAGAAAACGATCATTGCCGGAATCACCCAGCAAGGTATCATCACCGGCGGCACCATCGAGCAGATCATCCCCGGCAGAACCAGCCAGCTCGTTGTCGAGTGAATCCCCTGTGAGAACATCATCTCCCGCCGAACCGACAATACCTTCAACCGTGGTCAACTGATCATCATCACCACCCACCACGGTTACCGTGATGGTTCTGCCTTCATCCAGCGTTGCCTCGATATGATCGATACCCGACTGCTGCGAATAGTCGACGATATCCAGTCCATCGCCGCCCACCAGTTCATCGCTGCCCAGACTGCTCTGAAAGTAATCATCACCTCCCAGGCCTTCCACCAGATCCACACCATCGGACGTCAGGATGGTGTCATCCTGATTGGTCGTTGCATAGGATTCGAATCCGCTGAAACGGTCGGTACTGCCATCAATGGCGTAAGAGGCGGTGCTGGTGGTCAGACTCAGTGAGATACCATCAGCCGTCAGATCATCAAAGCGCAGTTGGTCGTTGCCCTCACCGCCGAACAGTTGGTCAGAACCTTCGCCGCCACGGATGACATCGTCGCCTTCCAGTCCGTAGAGTTCATTGGACAGATCATCGCCACCCAGCACATCATCACCCGATGTGGCAATGATGGATTCCACGTTTCTGACCTGATCGTCGTCGGCACCGCTGACGGTGACCTGCGCGTAGCTGCTACCCGAGAGCGTGACCTGGATATTCCCGGCCTCCGCCAGACCCGAGTAATCCAGGACATCATCTCCGATACCACCATCGTGGCTGTCGCTGCCGAGACTGGCGACAAGCGAATCATCGCCGGCACCTGCCAGAAGTGTGTCGTCGCCTTCGCGACCATCCAGCACATCGTCACCGGCAAGACCGGATAAGGTGTTGGCCCCAGCGTCACCCTGCAAGGTATCGTTGAAAGCGGAGCCCGTTGCGGATTCGATACTGTCGAAGGTGTCCTGACCACCTTCTCCATCCTGTGTCGGTGCGTCAGCAGCCAAGTCCACGGACACCGCCGAGCGGGAAAACTCGTAACTGGCGGTGTCCATTCCCTCGCCACCGGAAAGCAGATCGTTTCCGGCTCGGCCGATCAGAATGTCATCGCCGTCGCCACCCTTGAGCACATTGTCCTGCGCATCTCCGGACAAGGTATCGGCGAAGCGGCTTCCCGCAAGATCTTCGATGCCGTCAATGGTATCCCGACCACCGAAACCATCATTGCTGACCTCTCCGGCAGACAAGTCGATATTGACACCGACGGTTGCAACCGAGTAGTCCGCACTATCACGTCCTTCACCACCGACAAGTGCATCGTTGCCCGCGGCCCCGATGAGCTCATCATCCCCTTCGCCACCCTGCAGGACATTGTCGCCGGCATCGCCCTGCAGACGATCATCACCTCGTGTGCCAATGATGTTCTCGATATTGCGTACAAGCAGATCGTCTCCTCCAGTCACACTGACGAGAGAATCACGATCACCATCCAGTACGGCATCAACCTGGCTGACATACTCGGTGCGACTGAAGTCCAGCGTGTCCGTATCAGCACCTCCATCGAGTCGATCGCCGCCATCGCTGTGCTGAAAGGTATCCGCCCCGGCACCACCGGACACTGTATCCTGGCCCTCGCCACCATCGAGCACATCATCACCACCGGCACCGTCGATGACATCATCACCCGCAGCACCCGAGATGAACTGCTCGAGCTCGTTCCCTCTCAGCTCATCATCGTGCGCGGATCCTTCCAGATCCTCGATATTGCGTAATCGATCCGCATTGTCGCCGTGAATGGCGGATACGTATCCGTCGGCATCAGTGGCGCCTCCCAGATCAACCCTGACCCCTTCATCGATGCCACCGAAATCAGCCACATCGCGCTCGCCGTCTCCACCATCGAGGGTATCGCTACCTCCGCCTCCGGCGAGTCGATCATTGCCGGCACCGGCAAGGAAGGTGTCGTCAGCATCGCCTCCACGCATTTCATCATCGAAATCCGTGCCGACCACTCTCTCGATACCACTGAGCGTATCGATATTCGACTCATCCACGACCACGTTGTCCAAATCCTGCGACAGATCTGTCGTGATGGCGCTCGTTGACTGACTGTAGTCTGCGGTATCCACGCCCTCACCGCCGAGCAGTTCATCGTTTCCGCCACCACCCACCAGGATGTCATCGCCATCACCACCGTCCAGACGATTGTCTTCCCGGTCCCCGGTCAATTGATCATTGCCGGCGCCCGCGACGATATTCTCGACTTCCTTGACCTGGTCCACCTCGACACCCGGTCCCTGCGGATCCACGGTCACGTTGGAAAAGCCGTCAACCAGCACGGAGAGATCGGCGTGTACGTCGGTGGAGAGCTCACTGTAATCGAGCGTATCGACACCCGAGCCGCCGATGAACTGGTCCAGTCCCTCGCTGTGCAGCAGATGATCGTCACCGGCCTCGCCATCGAGCGTGTCGTTGCCGGCACCGCCATCGATGAGGTCATCACCGCCACCGCCCTGGATGAAATCGCTGCCCACGGAACCGCTTATCTGGTCGTCTCCGAAACCTGAGAACACACGGTTCGGATTGGGGCTGTTGGCCAGCACCCAGACCTCCTCTCCGGCACTGTTGGTGTAATTCAGATCGTTGGCACTGAGAACATCCTTGACTTCGAATTCGCGACTGTCCCCGGATGTCAGAATCGTTTCGGACGGCACGGCCAGTTCCAGACCCTCTGAGTCCAGGGTACCGACCTGAAATTCCGACGTGACGGAGAAATCAACACTGAAACGCTCATCGGACGGTACGCTGTAGATGAGATTGAAACTCAGGACGCCCTGCTCATTGGGCTGAGGGTTTTCAATGATCCACGAGTCCCCCACCTTGCTGGCATTTTCGATGTCGAAGCCGCTGGGGAAACCCGACAGACTGACTTCGGTTACCTGAAAGCCTGCCGGAAAGGTCGGGTTGATCTCGATGACGCGTGTCATGGTATTCGCGTCGAAATAGGCCGGATTGTCCGTGAAGATGATCAGATCATCCGTCACGGTGCCATAGTTGAGCACCTCGGTAGAGAATTGCGCTTCATTGGCCGGGTTGAAAGCCGATTCCTCCGAACCGCCACCACCGAGCACCTTGCGGGTATCCACGCCTTCCACAGATTCGATGTCTTCGACACGACTCGTCTGCAGCAATGACAGATCGAACAGTATCTCGGCTTCCGGCACATCCGGCGCTTCACTGGAGGAAGAAGCCGACGCTGACGAATCCGAGCTTGCGGTCTTGGCATTCTCCAGGAAGGTGTCACCTTCCTCGTCGACCGCCTTGCGATCGTACTTGCCCTCATCGCTGGCCACTTCCACGTTGGGCGATGCCGCCTGCTGGGCCTCGTTCATGGAAACGATGGCCTGCATGATGGCAGCGAGTACATCCGGCGGCGTCTGCTCAGCCTCTTCCGCGTCGTCGGATTCCTCCTGCTCTTCCTCGGAGGTCTTGAAGCTGTCTTCCAGCAGGCTGGTGACTGCCACGAATTCCTGCATGGTCAGGTTCTGGATTTCACCCACCTTGGACAGCAGCAGGTTTGGCGATACCTGTTCGCCATCGAAGGAGATCAGTGGCACCTCCTCGTCATCGAACAGGAAAATGGCCAGGCCCATCAGAACCAGCCGTTCGCCGTTCTCCGGATTGGTCAGAATCACATCCGTATCGATAATATCCACAGCCACATCATCGAAGGAAATGCCACTGAGCAACAGTTCTCCACGCGGTTGAACCGCGATCTGCTGCTGATCGGACGCATTGAAATCGATGTACTGCTTGCTTGGCTGATTCATTCAGAAATTGCTTTTCAGGAACTCTGGAGCAGTTAACGGCCTGAAAAGGAAAATCGAGAGGTACAGCACAGTACGCAAAAGGTTACTTCAAGTCTGAAGCGTACAGCGGACAAGCTCTGGGCAAGCAATGGCAATAGTGGTTGACCCAATCTACCATACTAGTATACCGTGACACGCATACCAGCTCGAGCTGGAGACAGGATTGCGGTTGCAGCAGATCTTCCATGGTCACCCCTGCGGCGTCTGACTCGACTCCGGCCGGCGGTATTCAATCAGTCTGTCAACAAACGAACAGACATCTGGAGATAACGGAGACAAGCCACGTGTTCAAAGCCATCAAGAAAAAACTGATCTGCGCCGCCATGGCCAGTTGCGCAACACTGCTGGGCAGTGGAGTCAACGCCGCAGACCTGACCCTGCGCGGTGCGAGCCTGTTCGACAACGAGCACGCCTACAGCAAGACACTGATCAAGTTCGGCGAGCTGGTCAATGCCGCAAGCGACCAGGACATCGCATTCGATCTACGAGGTAACAGTGAGTTGGGTATCGAGCCTGACTACGTCAACTTCCTGACCCAAGGCGTTGCCATTGACTACGCCATCATCGCTCCATCGAACCTGGCGCGATTTGCGCCTTCGCTGCCGCTGATGGACATGCCGTTCGTGTTCCGCGATCTGGATCACTGGAACGCGGTGCTCTCCAGCGATGTGCTGAAGCCACTGGAAGAAGAGCTTCTCGACAAGGCCGATCTGATGATCGTTGGCTACGCCGGTGGCGGTACCCGCAATCTGATCTCGGCCAATGCGATCTCCAATATCGACGAACTGACAGGACACAAGATGCGAGTCATGGGTGCGCCCATTCAGGCACGCGTCTTCCAGGCCATCAAGGCAGCCCCGTCCGCCATTGCCTACTCGGAGGTGTACAACGCCATCCAGACAGGCGTGGTTGATGGTCTCGAGAACGAATCAGCCAGCCTGCTGCAGTACAAGTTCTTCGAAGTGGCTCCTCACGTCACCCTGACTCAGCACTCCATCACTGTTCGCCCCATCGTCATGAGTGGCAAGTCCTTTCGCAAGCTTCCTGAAGAACTGCAACAGATCGTTCTGCAGGCCGGCAAGGAGGCAGGCAACTACGGTCGCGAGCTGGAATCCACCGAAGATGCCGTCAAGCTGGAGGAAATGAAGAGTGCCGGGCAGATCGAAGTCCATGAATTCGCCGATCGCGAGCAGCTGCTCGAACTGGTAACACCCGTTCAGGATGCCTATGCCGAAGAGCTTGGTGCCGAGCAATTGCTGGAATCCATACGCTCCATGTAAGCAGCCGCACTGTAGCCGCCGCTGTCCGTGCTCTCCTGCAAATCGATGATTGCAGCAGGGTGCGGACAGGGTTCGTTGCAGAGCACGCCCCTGACTCGTCAGACACTCGGATCCACCCTTGACTTGCGGAGTCCAGCGACATGATTGAAAGAATACTGGAAGGGTTCTGCCAGCTACTGCGTGTCGCGGTTGGCTGTCTGGTAGCCGCCCTGGTCGTTCCAGTCACCATGCAAGTGCTGGCTCGTTATACCGGAATCATTCCCGTCTATCTCTGGACCGAAGAGCTCGCGACCTTCCTGTTTGTCTGGATGGTCATGCTCGGGTCCATCATCGCTGTGTGGGAAGGCACGCACTTCGATGTGCATGTCATTCCCGAGGCTCGATCAAGACTGGGCAGGCTACTGCAGAAAGGCTTCGTTCTACTGGTGATGAGCATTTTCGCGCTGCTGTTTGCCTGGTATGGCATCGGCTATGCGAAGTTCGGCGCCATCCAGACGTCGGTGATGATGCAAGTCAACATGCTCATCATCTACATCACCGTGCCCCTGACCGGCTTCTGCTGGGCCACCTTCTCGCTCTTCCGGTTCTGGCAGCTCGTGCAGGAATACCGACACGTCACGGACACCCCTTCACAATGATCATCTCCACCGGCGTAGCCTGCCTCACATTGCTGACCGGATTCATCGTTCTGGTCATCGCCCGTGTTCCGGTTGCATTCGCATTGGGCATTGCCACCATCCCGCTGGTGGCGCTGGACATACGACTGACTCCGTTTCTCATCATGGACCGGATGCTCAACTCGTACACATCGTTCATTCTGCTGGCCGTACCGTTCTTTCTGCTGGCCGCCAATCTGATGAACAGCGGCAAGATCACCGATCGCCTGATTCGACTGGCCACGGTCCTGACAGGCTGGTTACCGGGTGGTCTGGGTCATGTCAATGTTGCGGTATCCATGCTCTTTGCCGGTATCTCGGGCTCTTCGACCGCCGATGCCGCGGGTTGCGGGAAGATTCTCATCCCGGCGATGACTCGTGAGGGCTATGACCCACGCTTCTCGGTTGCCATCACGGCCTGCTCATCCGTCATGGGCGTCATCATACCGCCCAGCATCCTGATGATTGTCTGGGGCGGTGTCATGTCGATCTCGGTTGGCTCCCTGTTCCTCGCCGGTGCTGTTCCCGGTCTGTTGATCGCACTGGCCCTGATGGCAACCGTATACGGCTATGCCGTGGTCTATGACTACCCCACCGCAGGCAAACCGTCACTGGCAGAATTCTGGAAAGCCTTCAAGGGGGCAGGACTGGCATTGCTGACCCCGATATTCGTTATCGGCGGTATCGTCGGCGGCATTGTCACCCCGACCGAAAGCGCCATCATTGCCGCGTTCTACTCTCTGTTTCTGGGCGCCGTTGTCTATCGCACCATCAACTTTCGCGAAACCATCAGCATTCTGTACGAAACCGGACGATTTGCCTCGATCTCCCTGTTCGCCATCGGCACCGCGTCGGTCTTCGGCTGGATGCTGGCGTTCTACAATGTGCCGCGCCTGATGGTTGGTGTCATGAACGGACTGGCGATGGGGCAGATTGGCACCTCACTGGTCATCGCGGCATTCTTCCTGCTGTTCGGTCTGTTCATCGACGCCATTCCGGCCATCATCATTCTCGGCACGGTACTGTATCCGGTGGCCTCAGCGGCCGAGATTCACCCGGTTGTCTTTGCCATCATCGGCATCGTCTCCCTGTCGTTCGGACTGGTCACGCCTCCCTACGGTCTGTGTCTGCTCATATCGGCGTCCATCGCCCGTGTGAACGTCGTCACCGTACTGCGCGATGTCGCCATCATCCTCATGCCGATGCTGCTGATCCTGTTGCTGATCATCCTCGTTCCCGACATTGTCCTGTGGCTACCTCGGCTGTTGATGCCCGGTTTCAAATGAGCGAGATTACCTGCCTCTGACGGCTGGGCGGAACGACGCGCGACAGACTCTGCTGACGCGCGGTAGAATCCGCAGCACAATGAACAGACGCGCCTATAATCCGAACATCCGGAAACTGGATGTTCCACCCATCCCTCGCATCCAGCGTGCCGCGCGTGACTACGCCGGCCCGCGCGAGGAGATCATCGACCTGTCGCAGGCGGTCCCCGGTTATCCGGCGCCGGATTCCCTGATGAAGGCGCTTGGCACCGCTGCCAGTGATCCTGCCTGTCTGGGGTACGGCCCCATCGAAGGTGAACCCGCATTTCGGCGTGCCTATGCCGCCGATCTCCAGCGTACCCACGGTGGCTCGGTATCATCAGACAACATCCTGATCACGGCAGGTTGCAATCAGGCCTTCGTCACTGCGGCCTTGAGTGTTGCGGCCCCCGGGCAATCGATCCTGCTGATCACCCCCTGGTACTTCAACCACCAGTCGACACTGAGCATGTTCGGTATCGAGACCGCGTGCATGAGTGTCGACGCCAGTACCGGCTTTCTGCCCGAACCCGACAAGGTGGCAGCAGCAATTGGCCCTGATGTGCGAGCGCTGGCCATCGTCTCGCCGAACAATCCCACCGGAGCGGTGTATCCAGCCCCCCTGATTCGTGAGCTCTACGACCTGTGTGTATCCCGGGGCATCTGGCTGATCCTCGACGAGACCTACCAGGATTTTCTGCCAGCCGGTCACGGCCCTGCGCATGATCTGTTCGAGGATGGCAACTTCGAGTCCCTGATCGGCTTGTCCAGCTTTTCCAAGTCCTTCTGCATCCCCGGGCATCGCCTGGGTGCCGTGGTGGCCGCTCCCGCACTCATCGGGCAGATGAGCAAGATCATGGACAATCTGCAGATCTGTGCGCCCCGCGCAGCACAGGTGGCGCTGGCCGAATGCCTGCCGGCACTGGATGACTGGCGCGCCGGCAACCGCCTGGAAATCAACCAGCGAGCTGTCGCTCTGCGAGAAGCACTGAGTACCTTGCCGAATTGGCGCATCGATGCCATGGGCGCCTATTTCGCCTATGTACGGCATCCCTGGCCGGAACACTCCTCCATCGACGTGGCAGAACGACTGGCTCGTGAAAAAGGCATCATCACCCTGCCGGGCGCGTTTTTCGGGCCCGGGCAGGACCATTACCTGAGAATTGCCTTCGCCAATGTCACTGCCGACGTCATGGGCATATTGGCGCAACGTCTGCAGGACTGAAACCGTCAGGATCTCGAGCGCCGGATCATCGCTCAATGCCCTGGACGAAGCGGCTCGCGACCAGAGTGCAGGGACTGATTCTTGCACCAGTCCCGACGATCGGGCCCTGCCTTCGCAAACCAGCCCGGGAAGCCGCCAGTTCAAGAGGATGCCGTCGATCTTGACCACTCAATGCAATGCCAGACTATCGATCATCGGAGCGGGAGGCCATGCCCGCGTGGTTGCCGATGCAGCCAGGGCCTCAGGCCGCTGGGATGACATAGAGTTCTACGACGAGACATTCGGGCAAGAACGTGACAGCGGTGGCTGGCCCATTGTCGGGACCCTCGATCATCTGTTGCAACAGACTCCCTCCCCCGGTCATCAAGTCATCATCGGTAGCGGTGACAATCACAGGCGCCGAGCCTTGCAGACAAGATTGCAGGAGGCTTGCTGGGACATGGCCACGGTCATTCACCCTTCCGCCATCATCAGCCAGAACTGCGCACCCGGTGCCGGCAGTGTCGTCCTTGCCGGCGCCATCATCAACGCGGGTGCCGGGATCGGTGACGCGGCCATCATCAACTCTGGCGCCATCATCGAACACGATTGCCGTCTGGCCGATGCCGTGCACGTCAGCCCCGGAGCCGTCTTGTGCGGCAAGGTGAGGGTCGGCTGTCTGAGCTGGATTGGCGCAGCCTCGGTCATCCTCCAGACGCTGAAGGTCGGCCAGCAATCGATCATCGGTGCCGGCGCGGTCGTCATCAACGATATTCCTGACTTCAGCGTGGCAGCTGGCAATCCAGCCCGCCTCATCAGCACTCAGGCGCGAGCGGCGTAGAATTCACCCCGCAGTTGCCCCCTCGGCCATCAGCATTTCACAGATCCTGAGGTCGAGGGCGGTATCGATGTCGATCGATTTGCGTGTACTCATCACATAGGCCACCGTTCCGGGACCGTTCAGGCTTCCCTGTTCGATCAGGGAAGAAATCCTGGCGACATACAGCGCACCATTGGGAGAGTACACCGCGCTCAGCGATTGCCGATCAGTCTCCATTCGAGCCTCTTCGTAGCGACGCAGGCGACCTTCATCCGATAGCGTGAACATCCAGTTGGGGTGCTGCTTGGCCGGTGTCACGCTGATGCAGAAATCCGCCCCCTTCTCGGCCATCAGCCCCATGGCATTATCCACATCCTCGGCCGAACGCAAGGGGCTGGTCGGCTGCAGCAACACCACGTAATCGTATCCCGGCACCATCTGGCAGGCATGCAGCAAGGGCGCAATCCCCGGCGTATCATCCATGGCCAGTGTTGCAGGTCTGAGAAACGGGACCTCCGCCCCCCAACTCAGAGCGATGTCCGCCATGTCCTGACTGTCCGTGGAGACCACGACCCGATCAACGAATGCAGACTGCAAGGCAGCTTCGATACTCCAGGCAATCAACGGCTTGCCGGCAAGTTCCATCACGTTCTTGCCCGGTAAACCCTTGCTGTTGGCTCTGGCAGGAATGATTGCCAGCACACTCTGATTGCCGATCATCTGCTTGATGACACCATCTGTGAACTCTCTCCAGTTGCCGGTTAACACTCGACCCGACTGACAGCCCTCCATTGGCAAGAATACTGAAGCAGCAAGTCATGCCCCGGACCATGCGGCCTGTCAGCAGTATTGCAGCGGCCCAGTGACTGACAGCGAAGCAAGACGCTTACCAGATTGGAGAGAACTCACTTGAACTATTGCTTTGAAACAAATGACTGGGGAGAGCGGTTCATTCCCGAAATCAACCGCAACAACCTTGCCCTGCAAAGTGCCTCAGAGCTGTACGACACCGAGCTCGACTTCGATCCCTGCGCCGAAAACACGCTGACTCTCGTGGTCGGTAGTGACTCCGGCCTTCTGTTCAAGTACCTGCAGGACAAGGCCGTACCAGAGGGTTCGCGAATCGTACTGCTCGAACCCAGCGAGGTTTTCGAGGCTGTCGATCAGGAATGCAAAGAATGGCTGGCCAGCCGGAATGTCACTTCGTCTTCCTCGATCAGCGTCATCGACGCAGCTGAGCTGGACACTGCGGTGTTCAACAATGATGACACCGCCTGGTTTCTGGCTGGCAACGTCAATCTGGTTCAGTCACGCTGTGCCGTCAGCGACTACCTCAATATCTACTACCCCCTGTATCGAAAGACTCGTCAGGCCCGGGCAGACAGGGAGCATGCTCTCTACAACACCTACGCAATCAAGCGATTCATCGATCAGCAGATGCTCAACAGTGTCGACGGACAGGTTCCGCTGAACAAGGATCACGCATTCGGCAAGGATCGGGTCGCAGTCATCATGGGAGGTGGTCCTTCACTGGACAAGCATCTCGACTGGATCATCGAAAACCGTTCTCGCCTGTTCATACTCGCCGTGTCCAGATTATGCGGCAAACTGGAGAAACTGGATCTCATGCCTGACCTTGTGGTCAGCATGGATCCCTCTCCCCTGACCTACTCGGCAGCCAAGCTCGGCACGCAATGGAAAAGTGTGCCCCTGGTACACAGCTATCACGTTGCCCACATGTTGCCTGCCCAGTGGTTGGGTCCTCGCTATTTCATCGGTACACGCTTTCCCTGGGACGTCGCCTCAGCCGACACGAAGAAGATCATAGAAAACACAGGCCCCACGGTCGGTCATGCAGCCACGGTGGTTGCAGCGCAGCTGGGCTTTTCCACCATACTGCTCAGCGGTGTCGATTTATGCATGAACACCGAAGGCGATTCACATACGCAAGGTACACCTGAAGCCGAACTACTCAAGCTGCCAGGAAACTACGACATGCAAGTGTCTACCTATGCCGGCAAGCAAGCCGGAACATCCATGGACTTCTACCGCGGCATTCAGGCTCTGGAGAGGATCGGCAGCAAAGTCAATGAATACGAAGACAGACTCTTCAATCTGAACATCGATGCCACCGCCATCTCGTCCATCAGACACATCGACTGTCATCAGGTTGCGCTGCCCGATTCCCGCCCCACACTGGATGGCGATCAAGCGGCAGAGTCGTCGGTAGAGCAGCTGAGCGCACTGCGTCGGGAACTCTCCGGGCGCAGCCGGGATTTTCGGCAGATAAGCGCCATCTGCGCCAAGGCGCAGCACTGCATCGATCAGATCTACGGCAAGGGTGGGTTGGCACCACAACCGTCCTACCACAAGAGACTGGATGCGCTGGAGAATCGCCTGATGAAGGTCTCGCCCTCCGCGCTGGCCGCCATACGCTACTACATGGGTCCCGAGTACGGCAAACTGCGCAAGCCCAGTGGCTTTTCGCGGATGGAAGATGACGACATGGAGCAATGGGCGCGTGAGTACTACGACATCACCCATGATGGTTGCCGTTACTATCAGAAAGCCATCGAACAGGCACAGAAGCTGATCGCCCTGCGCGAGGCCGAACTGGCTGACAAGCCCGACGTCGAGTTTCTTCTGCAAGCCTGGCAGGAGCAGGAAACGCCGGGGCGCATCATGAAGTTCATCGACCGCCTGTCCGAATCCGCGACCCCGGAACAGCTGCCGCTGCTGCAGGAGGCTCGCGATGCCTTTCTCGACTCCCTGCAGGAGAGAGAGGAAAAGCACGAAGCCAGAGTCGTGTCCAACTACGGGACAGTGCGCAAGACGATGCAGTCCCTGCGCTATCTGCACAACCAGAATTGCGTCAGCGACCTGCAGAGCTACAGCCGCAAGCTGGAACACCTGGACTGGCCATACGGGACCATTTCCACCTTCATCCGCGGCAGCATTGCGGAACTGACGGACGATGTGGATGAAGCGCTCATCCGATATTCCCGTGTCATCGACGACTGCGCCGAACAGCTCAACGAGGGCAATGAAACGCTCGAATCGATAGGTGCGCTGATAGAAGACTCACTGACACGGCTGACGCAGATCTATATCGCAAGACAGGACGGTGAGTCCGCCGTCAGCACACTTGGCATGTTGTGCGAGATCACACCACACTACATTCCTTCCTATGCCAACCTGCTCAACATGCTGGGCAACTATGAGTCGTCTGTCGAACTGTTGAACGTCTATCTGGAGAACTTCAGCAATGACTGGCGAGCGGCACGTCAACTGGCACAGATCCACGAGAAAGCCGGCAATGCCGAAGCGCGGGCCAAGGCGGTGAAACTGGCCGAGAGCATGCGACACTCAACGCTGAAAACGTCAAAGGCGGCCTGAGCCGCCTTTGCACTTGATTTCAGGTTGGCCAAGCCGGCGACGAGAGATCGCCGGCCGGGCGAAACCTGTGTATCAGGTACCTGTCATCTGCAAGGCGTCCTGATAGTCATCCATTCGACCGATGTCTCGCCATTGTTCATGGATCGGGAACATGCTGACCCCTTTCGGTCCGTCGATGCACTCTTGCAGAAAATCCGGCATATCAAGATAACCCCGTCCGCGGATGGCCTCTATCGCCTGCGGCTCCAGCACGTACATGCCGGCACTGACAAAATACTTGAATACCGGCTTCTCCGTGATCGATGCAATGCGGGTTCCATTCGACTCCACCACGCCGAACGGTACCTGGTAATCATATTCCTTGACGCACACGGTCGCCAGGGCGCCCTGCTCGTTGTGAAAGCTCAATAGTGCATCCAGATCCACCGACGTGATGAGATCGCCATTGATGACGATGATAGGCAGATCAGGCAGGTTTCCCGGCATCAGGCCGATGGCCCCAGCCGTACCCAGGGGTTCGGACTCATGTGCATACTGGATATTGACGCCCCAGTCGGAACCGTCCCGGAAATGCTCTCTGAGCATCTCCGCCTTGTAGTGTGTCGACACAACGAAATTGCAGAAGCCGGCTTCCACGCAGCGCTCCAGGATGACTTCCAGAATCGGCTTGTCCCCCATCGGCAGCAGTGGCTTGGGCACGCTATCCGTCAAGGGTCGCAGGCGTTTGCCGAAACCGCCTGCCATCAACAGAACCGGGTTGGCATGTCGGGGTTCGAACATCTGCTCCTGCAGCATCTTCATGTCGACGATCCGCATGGACCGATCGACAACGGGCATGTGCAACAGTTTCTTGCGCTTCATCTTCAGGAAGATCTCACCCCGACTGGCGTCGGTTCCGACGGTCTCCGGCGAATCATTCATGATCTGCAACACCGGCGTCTCGGTGCCCTGGCGCTTGAGCAATGCGCGCCGGATGTCACCATCGGTGATCGTACCCATCAGACGACCGAGATCGTCGACAACCAGTACAATACGCACGGCCTCACGATCCAGCATCTCGATCGCCGCCTGCATGTCAGCCGTTACCGGCAATCTGACTTTCTGCCAGTCATACATCGTTTTCATACCTCCGTTCGTTCACCAGAACGGACCATTGATGTCGCCCGGTTTTCATTTCGGTAAAGGTTCCTGAATCAATTCGTCCTTGCGGTAATTGCGGTCGCTGGTGCGACCCAGCAACGACCAGTACTCTTCCGGCGATAATCCGCTACCAGGTCTCTTCATACTCAAGTTGTGTTCCGTAAACCGCTCTCCGGCCTGGATGTCACAGTTGGCAACCAGACTTTTGCGTACCAATTCAATGTTTCGACTTTCCACCACCCCCGGTTGTTTGCGCCCGTCTCCCATCGCCGCCAGAATGTCTGCAATGGCGGTGACCATGGATGTCAGTTCTGCCGGATTCAGTGACATCGCGTGATCCGGTCCCGGCAGGGTCTTGTCCAGCGTGAAGTGCTTTTCTATGACACAGGCTCCCAATGCAGCCGCGACCACCGGAACCGTTATGCCAGCCGTATGATCCGAGTAGCCCACCGCCAATCCAAAGGCATCTCGCATCGTGGCCATGGCCCGAAGATTGATCTCATCCAATGGTGCCGGATACTCGGTTGTACAATGCAACAGCGTCACTCGAGACTGTAGCACCCCGCTCTGCATCGCTCGGGAGAAGGCAGCATCGAACTGTTTGCGGTCAGGACGGCCCGAAGCCGCTGCCCCTTGTTCCATGCCAAGGGCGATGACACCCAGAGCCGCTTCTGTTTCCGCCAGTGTGGCCATACCGGTGGAGACGATCAGATGGTCGGCCACTCTGGCGTGCGCCAGCAACAGTGGCATATTGGTCAATTCCCCCGACGCGATCTTGAATGTCTTCAGTCCGATCTGTTCATGCAGGAACGCCAGGCTATCCCCATCAAAGGCTGTCGACAGAAACTCGATGCCGGTCGCCTGGCAATGCTCGGCTACCGTGCGAAAACTCGCCTCCGACAGTTCCAGCTTGCGGATCATGGCCAGCTGGGATTCTTCGCCTTCCGTGGCCGCCTTCTGATACGCAGCCTTGTCAGCAGCAGAGGTTGCCAGCATGTCTGCCTTGAATGTCTGGAACTTGACCGCATGCGCACCGGCCTCGCGGGCCGCATCAACCAGAGCAATGGCACGAGCAAGATCACCATTGTGATTGACACCGGCTTCAGCAATGATCTTCACGGCATCCTCTCGATATCATGGAATTGTTTCATCAGCAGATCATCCAGAGGCAGCGTTTTCAGAAGGCTTGCAATGAGCCCTGCCGTCTGGCCATTACCGAATGGAAGCCGGTCGAGATCAGCCTGCGCTGTTCGACCGGTTTCACAGGCTGATTCAATGGCTGCCTGAATGGCGTCCCTGTCTGGCTCACAGTCGATCACCGAAGGCGCCCGGATCCGACCCGCCTGACGTTCACCGATGTTGACACTCGGTGTTCCCAGAACGGGGGCTTCAATCACGCCACTGGACGAATTCCCGACGACCGCATCCACCAGTTTCATGGTGGACAGATAACGCAGCTGTCCCATGTATTTGAACGAGACACTGTTCTCCGGATGCGCTTCAACGAATTCGTCAATGAGCCGATTGAACTGACTGCCCATCGAGTCGGCATTGGCCTGGGTGAAGATGATCTGCGTGTCCCGACATTCAGCCAAGGCTGACAACAAGGCCTCACAGTGCGAGAGCCCGGCCTCCGGGTCGAGCGTTACCGGATGAAAGGTGACCAGCAGGTTCCTGCTTCTGAATCTCAAGCCGATATCTCTGCACAACTGCGCTTGCGTCAGATAGTCGATCTGCCTGATGACGCCGACACCGAGACTACCGACATTGAATACGCGTTCGGGCTGCTCACCCAGTTGAATGACGCGCTGACGATAGCGTTCCGCCGCGGTGAAATGATAGTGAGCCATCTTGCTGATCGAGTGGCGAATGGCCTCGTCAAAGGCACCCGAAGTGACCTCCCCGCCATGGATATGCGCCAGTGGGATGCGTTGTATCAGACACGCCGCAGCCGCCGCCCAGATCTCGTATCGGTCACCCAGCACAACCACCATGTGCGGACGCAAGCTATCCAGAGCCTCTGCAAAGCCGATCAGGCCCAGTCCCATCGACTTGCTGATGGCCACCGTGGAATCCGAAGCCAGCAGCATGTCAACCACCCGATCAACCCGATAGCCATCCGCGCGAATGGCATCGACGGTCAGACCATGTGCCTGCGACAGATGCGTGCCGCTTGCTATCAATTGCAACTCCAGCCCGTCCTGCACTTGCAGTTCGTCCAGCAATCCGCGCAGCAGACCGTAGTCGGCTCGTCCCCCCGTGATCACACATACACGACGCGCCGTACTCATGAGCGTACGCGAGCATCAGCGGGCAGACACTCAAACATTGTAGAGTTCGGCGTGATAGCGCTTCAGGTTCTGCGGCTCACACAACCAGTCGATGGTGCGCTGCAGGCCCTCGCGGATGGCGACCCGCGGCTCATGGCCGGTCAGCCCGACCATTCTGGAATTGTCACAGACCAGCCGCGTCACCTCGGAGGCCTTGGGCCGCAATCTCTGTTCATCGGTCACGAAAACGGTGTCGCTGCCCATCAACTCGCGGATCAGGAACAAGGTGTCCTTGATGGAAATTTCCGTATTCGAACCGATGTTCACCGTTTCTCCGATGGCCTCCGGGCATCTGGCCAGAGCCAGAAAGCCTCGGCAGGTATCCTCCACATAATTGAAGTCGCGGGTCGGTGACAGATCGCCGAGCTCGATTTGCTGCCTGCCCGAGGCAATCTGGCAGATGATGGCAGGGATCACGGCGCGGGCCGATTGACGCGGCCCGTAAGTATTGAAGGGTCTGGCGATGCTCAACGGCAACTCGAAGGCACAGTGGTAGCTCATGGCCATCGCATCCGCAGCAATCTTGGAGGCGCTGTATGGCGATTGCGCCTGCAGGGGATGAGATTCACTGATCGGGACCTGGCGCGCCGAGCCGTAGACTTCACTGGTCGATGTATGGATGAAACGCTCGACCTGATTGTCCAGTGCCGCCTGACACAGATTGAGCGTGCCATTGGCATTCGTGTCGAGGTAACTGGCTGGCGCTACATACGAATAGGGAATGGCAATGAGGGCAGCCAGATGGAAGATCACGTCGATCTCCCGCGTCAACTGTTGGCAGAAGTGCGCATCCCGAATGTCGCCGCTGACGATCTCCAGCGCATCGGACCTGGCAGCGTCATCCAGCCACCCCCAGGACCCCAGTGAGTTGTACTGCACGAGCGCCCTCACCGTGTATCCTTCGCGCAGCAGCATTTCTGTCAAGTGCGAACCGATGAATCCATCGGCCCCGGTAACCAGCACTCGCTTGTTCTTGTTCATCAACACTCGGGCAATTCCACAGGCGTTGGTCGCCAACCCTGTTTCAATCACGAAACATGCCTCTCAGCGCCACGGTAACGCTCTGCGTAACCCCCAAGTGGTGTATGCTCTGCCCATCGCAAGGTTCTGATAAAGATGAAAAGGGAACGAGGTGCAAGACCTCGGCTGCCCCCGCAACTGTAAGCAACGTCATTCACTGTGTGCCCACTGGGTTTTCTCAATACCCGGGAAGGGAGTGAATCCTCCGCCCTCTGGCATGACCGGAACCGGGCCGTTGCAAGCCAGGAGACCTGCCAGGCGATACGTCATCAACCAGCCTGGCGGGGTGTCCGGTGGAATACGAGAAGCGACAGCAAGCAGCCGCAAGCCGGTGCTGGCATCACCTCCTCCTCTTCCCAACCTTCGGACCTCACAGGTATAACATGAGGTAGCGCGGGGTTGCGTTCCTGTCCATCGATCAATGGCTGTTCGTCGGCGCCTCCCTGGCGACGCGGCAGATACTTGCTTGCCAGTGGTGAAGCAACGGACTCGTCGTGCAGCTTTCCCTTACTGCGCTGGCCACCTGTGAGCCTGTACGGCTTGTTGATGGTGGCGACTTTTGCTCAGGCCCAGACTTCCGAGTCTGTACCCGAAACACCAGCCAGCAAGGCACCGGCCGCAAACGCTGCAGCCAACACAGCACCCGATGCCATACTCGACACCATCAGGGCCATCGCGCAGGTCCCCTACCGTACCGGCGATGTCATCAGTGAGGAGAGCACCGCCAGTCACAGCCATATCGACAGAACCACTCTGGAGCGGACGACAACGTCGCTGGCAAGTGTGCTGGCTCGGGAAAGTGGTGTACAGCACCGCCAGTCTGGTGGATTCGGCAGTTTTTCCAGTGTCACCATCCGTGCTGCAACCGGGGCACAGACCGATGTCTATCTGGATGGCGTGCTGCTCAACAGCGGTGGCTTTCCGGTCGTTGATCTCTCTACGCTGGAGGTGCTCAATCTCGAGTCCATCGATATCTATCGCGGCAGCACGCCGCTGCAGCTGGGTCATGGTTCGATCGGCGGAGCCGTCAATCTGAACAGCCTTGGCAGTCGTACCGAACCGACCACCACCATCCGGCTCGGTGCCGGCAGTCTGGGACGACGTGAACTGCAGCTTTCACACCAGGCCACCCGGGGTGCCTGGGACATGGCGATGTCCCTGAGCCATCGGCAGAGCGACAATGACTTCAGTTTCATCAGCGACAATGGAACGCCGCTGAACCCCAACGATGACGGTCGTGAAAAACGCCACAATGCCGATGTCCAGCGTTCCGCGGCACTGATCCGCGCCGGTTACCAGCAGAATCCGGACAGTCGTACCGACCTCACGGTACAGCTTGCTGCGCGTGATCTGGGTGTACCGGAATTTCGCAACAACCCGGACAATGTCGCCAGCTACGACACCCTTGGCACCCAGCTGCAACTGTCGCAGATCCTCGATGGACTCGGTGCCTGGAACAGCCGACACAATCTGTACTGGCATAGCCACACGGCGCAGTACCGCGATCTGCTCAGCCAGGTCGGCCTGGGCGCGCAGGATACGGACAGCGATTCGAATACCGTGGGCGCCAAGACCTATTGGGAATATCTGGCAGACAGCGGCACTCTCGGCCTGTCGCTGGACATGCGCCACGAACGCTACGACTCCACCGACGCCAGGGATCCAGGCGCGGCCTTCGATGCCGATCGCGACAGAACGCAGGCTTCACTGCATTACGCCTGGTTCGACGACAGCGAACACTGGTCCGTGACGCCGGCGATTCGCTGGCAGCACACGGAGCTGGAAGGCGAACATCCCGAGTCATCTGCCGATCAGCCCGCACGTCGAAGTTCGACGGATACCGGTCTGCAGATCGGTCTGGCCTACCGTCCGCCGGGAAACCTGTCGTGGAGTGCCAATGCAGGCAGCTATTATCGCGAGCCTTCCTTTGCGGAGCTGTATGGTTCCAGCGGTCTGGTCAATGGCAACCCCGACTTGCAAGCCGAAGAGGGGTTCAACATCGATGCGGGTCTGCAATACAGGAACAGCCGCAGCTTGCTCGGCGCAACGGTATTTGCCAGCGAGCGCGATGAACTGATTGTCACGGCCTATAACTCACGCGGCATCGGCGGACCGGTCAACTCCGGTGCGGCCCGCGTCATTGGTGTGGAATTGAGCGCCGCGCTGGATCTGACCCCACAACTGCAACTGAACAGCAACCTGACCTGGCAATCACCGCGCAACCGCGACCCGGCAGCCGGGTTCAACGATCGTTTTCTGCCCGGAGAGGCACAACTGGCCTGGTCAGGAAGACTGCAATACCAGCCCTCGCGATTTTCCTTCTGGTATGAGCTGGATGTGCTGCGCAAGCGCTTCTACGATCAGGCCAATATTCTACCGGCTGCCGACAGCGAGCTGCATTCCGCGGGCATCGACTGGAAGGGTTCGCGATGGCAAGCCTCCCTCGGCATTCACAACCTCGGTGATGACAACATCGAGGATTTCAATGGATTTCCCAAACCCGGGCGTACCTGGTCCCTGACCCTGACACGCACCCTGACCTCCCACCAAAACCAAGCAGGACTGTAATTCATGATACCCAGAACTTCCCGCAAGGCCTCTGCCAACAGCCCCGATCATCGTCGGCAACTACTGCGCATCTCGCTCATCGCCAGCGCCATGATCGGTCTGAGCGCGTGCAGTTCCGACAGTGACGACGATGGTGATACCGACAGTGGCATCACGGATCTGAGCGGCCAGTATGCCTACGTGGCAACTCGTGCAGCCGATTACGGCAGCGGCCGCATCGATCGTCTGTCGCTGGAACAGGGCAATGTCGTGGTGGGTAGCTACCCTGCCGCCGGTTCCAACATCGATGTGGATACCGATGGAGTCAGCCCCTACCAGATCGGCAAGTTCATGGTCGACTCGATCACGCGCTACGACGCGGAAGACACCTCCATCGTCGACTACCAGTACTCGGTCAAGGGCGATGAGCCGATTACCGCCAACCCCACCGACCTTGTCTTCAGTGGCCCCAACCGCGCCTACCTGACTCGCCGCAGCAGCAATTCACTGTGGATCATCGATCCGGCCGCAGAAACCGAGGAAGAGTTCAAACTCGAAGAGATCGATCTGAGCGCCTATGACACCGACTTGCCCGACATGACCGAGGCGATCATCGTCGATGACAAGCTGTTCGTTCTACTCGAGCGCCTGCAACGACTGGAGTCGGGTTCACAGATTCCGGACAAGAGCGCCTATATCGCGGTAATCAATACCATCACCAACACCGAGATCGATACCGGCATGGGGAGCGATGGTCTGCTGGGTATCGAGCTGGACGTTACCAACCCGTCTGCGCTGCAGTACAATGAGGAAACCGGTCTGATCTATGTGGTGGGTCGTGGTAACTACTTCGAAAACGAGAACATCACAGACGACTTTCACAGCGGTGGTGTGCAATCGATCGACCCCGGCAGCTACGAGACATCCCTGATACTGGACGATGGAACAGACGCGGAAAACGAAGGCTTTTTCGTGGATATGGAAATCATCAATGCCGATCTGGGATATCTGCTCACCTACGCCGATTTCACCGTGACAACGCTGCGTACTTTCAATCCTGCAAGCGGTGAACTGTCTGCCGAAATCCTCCCCGGACTCGAGAACGTGGACATCACGACACTGACACAGGGTCCGGACAACCATCTGTGGGTCGGCATCAATGACGACTCACCGGGTTTCCATCGCATCGACCTTGCCACCGGTGCACTGGCGGAAGAGCGTGTGGCTACGGAGCTGGTTCCCATGAACGTCGTCTTCATCGACGTACCACAGTCAAGCGACTGAGGCTGAGACGGTCCTGAACACAGGCTCACACCACGGACGAATCTGTTCACTGCTGGCGTTGGCGGTAGTGCTGCTTGCTGTGGTGAGCCTGTGTCTGGGACAACAATGGATCAGTCCGTGGCAGGCATTCAGTCTGCCATTCACTGATCCAGACTCCGTGACAGCGGTTATCGTGCGCGAAATACGTTTGCCTCGCACCCTGATTGCGGTGATTGCCGGTACGTCTCTGGGGCTGTCCGGTGCGGCCATGCAGGGACTGCTGCAAAACCCCCTGGCCAGTCCGGGGCTGGTGGGCAGTGCCAGTGGTGCAGCGCTCGGAGCTGTAACAGCCTTGTATTTTTTCAGTGGTATCTGGCACCCGCAAAGCGTGCCTCTGGCAGGCATGCTGGGTGCCCTGACGGCCACGGGTCTGGTCTATCTGCTGGCTGGCCGGGACTCATCGGTCAGCACCTTGATACTGGCCGGTGTTGCCATCAATGCGCTGGCAGCGGCCCTGCTCTCGCTATTGCTCAATCTGGCCCCCAGCCCGTTCGCAGTACGCGAGCTGGTGCTCTGGACTCTCGGCGATCTGGCCGATCGCAGTCTTCAGGACCTGTGGCTCATGCTGCCCTGCACGGTTGCCGGCTGGTTGCTGCTGGCGGGCGTGGGCCGCTCACTGGACGCGCTGACTCTGGGTGAACGCACAGCCCGCAGCATGGGGATCAACACCCAGCTGACGTCCTGGCGAATATTCATCGCCGTCTCGCTGTGCGTCGGCGCAGCCGTGGCCACGACCGGCATGATCGGCTTCATCGGATTGGTTGTGCCACATCTGCTGCGCCCTCTGGCGAATCATCAACCTGGTCGATTGCTGCCACTGGCGGCCCTGGGTGGCGCCTTGATGTTGCTTGCGGCCGATATCGGCGTGCGACTCATCGCCTTGCACGGTGCCTTGCCCGTCCCGCTCAAGGTCGGTGTTCTGACAGCACTGGTGGGAGCACCCTTCTTTCTCGTCCTGATCCTGCGCAGTCGCAGGAACTATCTGTCCTGAGCCGCCCCGAATGATCCAGATGCGTCTCGAAGCCGACTCAGTCAGTGTGCATCGCGCCGGGCGAGCACTGGTGGACGATGTCCGCCTGCAGGTTGCCGCTGGTGAACTGGTCGGCTTGATAGGCCCCAATGGGGCCGGAAAGTCCACATTACTCTCGGCGCTTGCCGGTATCGATAGAAAGGTCAGCGGCACCATCAGCATCGATGGGCGACCCCTGCACAGCATCGGTGCCAATGAGCGCGCGCTGCAGATGGGCTGGGTGGAACAATCCGGGACCATACACTGGCCCGTCACCGTGGAACGACTGGTGATGCTGGGCCGGATTCCACATCTGCCGGTATGGTGTCGAGCGAGTGATACGGACAGGCAGGCTGTGGAAAACGCGCTGAGCCTCTGTGATTGCCAGGCCCTGCGACACCAGCAGGTGACAACGCTCTCCGGCGGCGAACGGGCAAGAGTGCTGCTGGCCCGCGCACTGGCAGCAGAGCCCACATTGCTGTTCGCGGATGAGCCCATTTCCAATCTGGACCTGGGCCATCAGTTACAGACAATGCAACTGCTGCGCGGATTTTCACAGGAGCGACGCTCGGCAATCGTGGTCATGCACGACCTGTCGCTGGCGGCCCGTTACTGTGACCGTCTGTACATGATGCATCAGGGCCGAATCGTGGCATCCGGCAGTGTCGCCGAGGTGCTGAGCGCGCAGAATCTGGCAGATGTCTATGGCGTCAGTGTGATCAGCGGCTGCGAGTCAGTGCCCTGGATCGTCCCTGATCAACTGCTGAAACAGCACGGCAAGACCTGAGCAAGACGCGTTCAAAACTCATGCGGCACCGGTGCCATCGGGACAATGGTGGCCTTGCAGACCCGACCTTTCCGTCAGGACGCCAGGAAATCGATCTGGCAGCGCACCCCACTGGGAATCTTCATGTCCGGGTTCTCCAGAACCAGCCGTACACCATAGGTGGCACTGGCTGCGTCCGCCACGGCATCGATCCGCCGCACCGCCGCCGACAACACCTGATTCTCGAAACCGGGAACATCAATGGTAATGGCTGCAACCATGCCGGATGACAGATTTCCCAGATACTCGACCGGCACGATGACCTCGACATTCAAGGGATCAAGCTGCGCTATCTGATACACCGGATCGCTATCGACGTATTCTCCGGCGCGCTTGTACATCTGAACCACACTGCCATCGATCGGACTGCGTATCAGCCGTCTTGCCAACGTGGCCTCCGCACGCTCGACGTCCAGCTCCGCCAGGCGCTGACTCTCCCTTTCCCGCTGAACCTGCAGGCTGGCAATGCGTGCCTCGGTGCTCACCTGATCCACCACCTGAAGAGAAACACCCGACGTTTTCAGCAACTGTTCGTTGCGCGCCCGGGTCCGCTCCCCAAAGCCTGCAGTGACCTTGCGCAGGTCCATCGCTGTCGAACTGCTGGCCACTTGCCGGGCAATCGCCAATGCCACTCGCTCTACATCACTCTCCAGCTGCGCCATCACCGTGCCCTTGCTGACAAAGTCACTGCGATCGAAGTAGCTGTGGGCGATCAGGCCCGGCACGGCCGAGCCCAGATCGACGGTGGCGCTGGGCTCTATCACGCAATCCATGTCCGACAGCACTTCCAGCGATGCACGCGAACTGGGGACAAGTCCGGCCATCAGTGCCCCGATACTCAGGACGGCCCCGAGTCCCAGCAAGGCATTCTGTCGCCAGCCCGGACTGGAAGGCTTGCATGAGGCACGATGGCTCCGGCCTTTTTCAAACGAATCTTGATCTGTCTTGTTCATTGTAGAGCGCGTCTCTCATCCCCGAACGGTCTCGGCCAGGCCGATACCATTGAACCTGTGAATCCGGCCCCGCCGTCACGGATCGGCAAGGCCCGACACAGGGCATGCCAAAGGCAGTGCTGGTGAATTCTTCGTGCTGCTCCGTTGCAACGGGTATGCCGCGTAACACACGCAAAAGCCCGTTCTACTGGGCAGGAAACGGTAATCCGCTGGCAAGAATCAGTCGATTACTTGACATGATCCGCAAAAACGGATAGCCGACCTGACCGGTTGAAGACGTGTCTGCTGTCACCCACCTCAACGTGCCGGAAACCAAACGCCTCCTACAGCGCTACAATACTGCGCTATACCTCAGAAGATGATCCGTGGCAGCAAACGACCCCCATGGCAGGCATGAGCTGATTGTCGGCTGTCATCAGACCAGTCAGCAGACCGTTGCCGGCGTCACGATCTTCTCGCAAACAATGACAGACAGACTCCATGGATAGAGACACGCTATTTTCACAGCTGGCGCAGATCGTCGGACCTGAGCATGTGCTCACCGGTGCGGAGGTCACTACCCGTGCGACGCATTTCTGGGACCCGTCACCGCTGACAGCGGCGGCCATCGTGCGACCTGCGGATACGGCGCAGACGGCCGCCGTTCTCAAGGCGTGCCACGAAGCGGGTCAGGTCGTGGTCACACACGGTGGCGTCACCGGCCTGGTGAACGGGCACATCAGTACCAGCAACGATCTGGTCCTTTCCACCGAGCGCATGAACGGCATCGAAGCGGTCGATGTCACCGGTCGCACGGTATGCGTCGGCGCAGGCGCTGTCTTGCAGAATGTTCAGCAAGCTGCCGAGAAAGCCGGGCTACAGCTGGCCATCGATCTTGGTGCGCGCGGTTCCTGCACCATCGGTGGCAATATTTCAACCAATGCCGGTGGTCTGTCCGTCTTGCGTTATGGCATGACCCGCGAACAGGTTCTGGGCCTGGAAGTCGTTCTGGCCGACGGCACTGTCCTGTCTTCGCTGAACCGCATGATGAAGAACAACGCAGGTTACGATCTCAAGCAGCTGTTCATCGGCAGCGAAGGCACGCTGGGGGTGATCACCCGTGCGGTGTTGCGCCTGCGCCCTGCCACGCCGGCGGTAGCAACCGCACTGCTCGCCTTCGATCACTTTGAACAGGTCACCCGCACCCTGACCCACCTGAGCCACAGCCTCAACGGTACCCTGGACGCCTTCGAAGTCATCTGGCAACCGTTCTATGCCCTCAATACCAATCCGGAACACGAAGGCAGCAGTCAATCGCCATTGCCCCGAGACCATACCGTGTATGCCATCGTGGAATCGCGTGGAACAGACCCGGATGACATCGCCAGCAACTTTGAACTGGCTCTGGGCAGCGCTCTTGAAGATGAACTCATGACCGATGCAGTCATCGTGCAGTCCGAACGTGAGCGACAGAACATCTGGCATATCCGCGAGCATATCGATAGAGCGCTACAGCACGATCCGGTCTTTGTCTATGACATCAGCCTGCCCATCACCGACATGCAGGGCTACATCGACAATGTCACCGCAGAGCTGCAACTTCGCTGGCCGGAGGTCATTCTGTATGTCTACGGCCATCTGGCCGATGGCAACCTGCACGTACTGGTAGCCCCGCCTGCAGCCGAGGGCCTCGATGAGCAGGACAAGGCCAGATGGCATGAATACAGCAACCAGCTGATCTACCAGCCCCTGCAATCGCTTGGCGGGTCGGTTTCCGCCGAACACGGTATCGGCCTGTCCAAGAAGCCGTATCTGGCACTGTCACGCAGTGCTGCCGAGATCTCGCTGATGCAATGCCTGAAACACAGTCTGGACCCGTCAGGCATTCTCAACCCGGGCAAGGTCATCGATTGAAGCTGCCTTGCCTGTCTGATACGCCAGAGCCCATTCAGGAGCTGTTCCCATGTTTCAGGTAGCTGGTCTGGTTCTGCCCCTGTTCGGCCTGGTCTTTCTCGGCTACCTGTCAGGGCGGCTGAAGAAGATACCGCTCGAGGGTCTGGCCTGGCTGAACTTCTTCATTCTGTATATCGCCTTGCCGGCCCTGTTCTTCAGATTGCTGGCGACCACACCGGTGTCCGAATTTGCCAATGGCCGATTTCTTTTCAATACAAGCCTGAGCACCTTCCTGATCTTCGTGCTGTGCTTTCTGATTGCCAGAGTGCTGCGCAAGAGCGATACGCGCACGGCCACCGTGCAGGGTTTCGCCGGTGCCTATGGCAATATCGGCTATATGGGCCCGCCGCTGGCGATTGCCGCATTCGGCCCGCAGGCCGGCGTTCCAGTGGCACTGGTGTTCTGTCTGGACAATGCCATGCACTTCACCCTGGCCCCCACTCTGATGGCGCTTGGCGATTCACGCCGAAAGGCCGTCGGCAAACTGATCGTCGGCATCATCGTGAAGATCATCAGTCACCCCTTCATCCTGGCGACCATGGCAGGTATCGGCGCTGCCTGGTTTGAATTCAGACCACCGGCGGCGATCGATCAGCTACTGGCAAACGCTGCCGCTGCTGCGGCCCCCTGCGCACTGTTTGCCATGGGTGTCACGGCAGCCTTGCGGCCATTGAAGCGTATTCCGGTAGAGCTGGGCTACCTCATACCCGTGAAGTTGCTGCTACACCCCTTGCTGGTCTACCTGTTGCTCAGCACGGTGCCCGGTCTGGATCCGGTCTGGCTGCACGCCGCAGTGCTTCTGGCCGCTCTGCCGTCAGCAACCAATGTCTTCGTGATTGCCCAGCAATACAGCGTCTGGGAAGAGCGCGCTTCCAGTGCGGTCGTGCTCAGCACCCTGGTATCCGTGGTGACTGTCACCGCCTATCTGTATCTGGTCAAGAGCGGCATCATCTAGTGTACTGTTTCATACAAAGCGTTGATTCAGCGAGTCGCCAGGCAGCCAGACGCGAGCTCGAAAAGCTATCGGGCATGCCTTGAGAGCGAGCTGCCACAGCCGTCACTCTGCATGGATCAGACCTGCAACGGCCTTTGCCGCCGCTGCAGCGTGCGAGAAACCGGAAACAGCATCAGCATCGTGACGACGCAATAGGCACTCATGACCAGCAACTGCCGTTCGAAGCCGATTCCCGCATCAATCAGCCAACCTGTCAGCCCCGGCCCGAGTGCCGATGCAAACACCATGGCCGCCGAGACGACTGAACGCACCGCTCCCAGGTGCCGGGTGCCATAGACCTCTGGCCAGATGGCCCCGAATACCGCGTTCGATACGCCGTATGAGCAACCCAGCAGAAACATGAAGAAGGACATGCTGCCGGGGTGTTCCGCCAGAGACAGCACGATACAGCCGCAGGCCAGGGGCAGCAGAAAGAACGGCAACAACAGGCGCGCACTGAACCGATCGATCAGCTGACCGGTCACCAGGCCGACCATGACCGATGTGATCGACATGACCGCGAAGGATCCCGCAATCACCGCGGGCGGCCAGCCCTTGAGCTCGCCGAGGTGCACCTGATGAAAGAAGACTGCGGTACCGATGAAGGCCGGTGCCAGTACACCGGTGCATACCACCCAGAATGGCGTGTCTCGCAAGACCTCGGCACGCGTCCACTGCCGCCCACTTTCCTGATTGTCACGATCGGCAATGGACGGGGTGCGCGGCACACGCAGCCACAGATAACTCAAGGGCAGCGCCAGCAGCAGCAGCGTGGCAGCTGCCAGCAACCAGGCATTGCGCCAACTGGTCATGGCCAATAATGACACGATCAGCAAGGGCAGTATTCCCTCGCCCAGCTGGTGGCCGGTGATGGTGATCGACACGGCCCTGCCACGTTCCTTCACGAACCACTTGCCCATGGCCACCATGGCGGTGTGCGACATCATTCCCTGCCCGAACAATCGCAGGAAATAGATGGAAATCAGCAACAGAGCGACGTTTCGGGCGGTTGCCATCAATATGGCGGAGGCGGCCAGCAACAGGATCAGACCAACCGCGACCTTCACCACGGCCAGGTCATCGGCGATGCGACCGATGAAAACCAGGGTCGCGGCACTGCCCAGCGTCGCCACCATGTAGATCAGGCCGAAGCCACCATGCGTCAGATCGAAATCGGACCGAATGTCGCCGGCGAAGCTGGCGATGAAAAATGTCTGCCCCACACTGGAGAAGAATGTCAGCAGAATGCCACCTGCCAACCAGCGCGCATTGCCGCCCAGAAATCGGAGAAATGTCAGGATCGGATCACGCATTGCTGTCGTATGAGCTCAAAATGCTGAAAGCGGCGCCAAAATTGGGTATACTAGCTAGTTGTGCCGAGTGAGAATCACTTCGCCACAATGAATTCGGGTTATTCAGGCCACACAGGCTGTACAGAGGCTGATCCAACAGCCACCTCAATCAATTGATGGTAATACGTTTTCAGGCTTTAATTTGTAAAGCGGCCTCAAACAGACGCCCCGTGAAGCCCTAGCGCACAAAACACACACATGATTTGCGGGAGCCTGAACGTTCCCGAATTTTACCCTTTTCGTCCAAGAGATTATTACGTGAGTCAAGCCGACAGCGAACAGCAACTGAGAATTTGGAAAGACCTGGCCATCAGCAAGCAAGTGCTGATGAACGAAGCCGCGCAAGCCCTGAAACTGAAGGATGATTTCACGGCTGATGACCTGCGCAATGCACTCGACCTCGCTATCAAGCGTGCCGAGAACGCCGATGCGGACATGGCGGAAACTCGTAACCGCGCCTCTGAAGAGATCGGCAAGATGCAAGCCGAAGTCAAGGCAACCATCAAATCACGCACCGACGCTGAAAATCAGCGTGATGCAGCTATCGCCGAAAAAGAGGCTGCCGAGCAGGCACTCGTCGTCGGACGCAAGGACAACGCAGAAGCCTTGCGCAAGGCCAAACGTGCCGTCGAAGAGAAGCAGAAGGAACTCAAGGCGATCAACGTCGCTCTGGCAGACACCCCAGAGAACATCGTCAAGAAGCTCAAGACCCTGAAGAAGCAGAAACTTGATGAAGCCACGGCTCGCAAGGCCGCTGAAGATGCCAATCGCAAGCTGAAGAAAGAAAGCAAGCAACAGAAGGAAGAGCTGGAAACCCTGTCCGAGCTGAAGGAACAGGCTGCCACTCTGCTTGCCGCCTATCGTGAGCTGCGCACCTGGGCCGACGAAGCAGAAGCACGCGATGCCGATGCGGCGCCAGCGCCGAAGGCCGAAGGCAAGCTGTTGTCTGACATCGAGACAATCACGGCCGGTGCTGATGAAAACGAAGAAGTCCGGGAAGCTGCAACAGCTTGATTCCCCGGTCCGAGGACTCGCGTCGAGTCCTCGGATCTTTCGCTAGTCACCGTTATCCCAGGGACACCTGCCTCTATGTCCTCAAGCAGTGAACAGCAGGATCGCAACGATCTGGCACTGGCGTTCAGACTGGCCGAACGTTTCGGATTGCATGAAGGCATCTGCAATCATTTCTCCCTGCGTCTCGATAGCGAAGAAGAACGCTATCTGATCAACCCCTATGGCGTGCACTGGTCATGTATTCAGGCAGAATCACTTCTCCTGATCGACGCCGATGGCCAGATACTCTCTGGTGAGGGAACGGTCGAAGATACCGCGCTGTTCATCCACGTCGCCAGTCATCGCGCCAATCCCAGACATAAAGTGGTGCTGCACACCCACATGCCCTACGCCACGACGCTGACCATGCTCGACGGCGAAGACGGCACTCTGCCGATGACTCACCAGACGGCTATCCGCTTCTACGGCCGGCTTGGCAGGGAAGCCGAGTACGGTGGGCTGGCTCATGATAGCCAGGAAGGAGAACGCATCGCCCGCAAGGCGGCAAAGGCCCCCGAGATAGACATCCTGTTTCTGGCCAACCATGGTGTCGTGGTCAGCGGAGCCAGCGTCTCCATGGCTTTCGATGATCTCTATTATCTGGAACGTGCCTGTCGTCAACAGGTGCTGGCTCTGCAAACCGGCCGTCCCCTGAAGGTGATTCCCGACGATGTCGTGCGACGCACGGCCGATCAATTCAGTCGCGACCTTGCCGAAGCTGCCGAACTGCATTTCCGAGCGCTGGAAAGGGTCCTGACGCGCAATCCGGATTACCACTTCACTTTCTGATCAGAGCAAGCAGCAGCATGCATGACACCTGGACCCCCTTGCACGCCGGTGACAGAACGCTGGTGCTGGAATTCGGCGAGTCCATCGAACGAGACATCGTCGATCAGGTCGTCTTGCTTGATACACGAATCCATGCCGCCATGACGGCGGGTGAGCTGCAAGGCATACTCGAGACCATCCCCACCTTTCGTTCTCTGGCGCTGGTGTTTGACCCCTTGCGCACGACACCAGACGAACTTGTCGGGCAGCTGCGCCATCTGAACAGCGGCACGCTCGAACAGACAGACTCCGAAAGCAGTCACTGGCAGATCCCCGTCCACTATGGTGGAGAATCCGGCCCGGACCTGGACTCGGTAGCGGAACTTACCGGCCTGCAGCCCGAGCGAGTCATCGAATTGCATCAGAGCATGCTCTTCAAGGTCTACATGCTGGGCTTTCTCCCCGGATTTGCCTTCCTCGGTGATACGCCTTCCGAATTGCATCTGCCACGTCGCACTGAACCCCGGGTTCGGGTGCCGGCCGGCAGTGTCGCCATCGCCAATCAACTCACCGGCGTCTATCCCTGGGACAGCCCCGGAGGCTGGCACATCCTTGGCAATACGCCGGTTCCGTTGTTTGACGGCCAGCTGAATCCGCCTGCCTTGTTCAAGACAGGCGACACGGTCAGTTTCAGGGCCATCGACACCGCTGAGCTGCAGGCCTTGAAAGACGAGATCGACAAGGGGCAGTTCCAGCGCTCCAGCCTTCGGCAACGGGATCTCTGATGAACGATACGCACCCAGCCTCAGGCGCAGGCATCCGCATCGACACACCCGGCCTGCTGAGCACGCTTCAGGACAAGGGTCGCTTCGGTCTGCGGCATCTGGGCGTACCCTGGTCAGGCGTGCTGACACCGGCCTGGCAACAACTGGCAAACTCTCTTGTCGGCAATGCCGTGGATACGTGCGTCATCGAGAGCTTTGAAGGCGGCTTGCGTCTGAGCACGGGTGATACCCCCGTCAGGATGGCCGTTATGGGCTCGCCTGACTTGAAGATGCAACAGCAGACCGGCGACAGACAGACGCCTGTCAAACCCTGTCGCAGTTACACCCTCGCCCCGCAGACGACGCTCATGCTGAACAGCACGGGCAGTCTGCGTCATGCGGTCATTGCCTTCCACGGATTGCAGACCAGCAGTCAACTGGGCAGTGCCTCGACCTACGCGAAAGCCGGACTGGGCGGCATCGATGGCGCAGCGCTGTCAGCGGGCGACCAGCTGCAAATCTCGACACCGGCACAAGGACCCGAACTCGAGTGCGAGGACCCTGTGCTGAATCACTACCTCGGCTCGCGTCTGCGCGTTGTTCTCGGTCCTCAGGACGATCATTTTTCCGCAAACGGTATCGACACATTTCTGAACAGCGAGTTCCGACTGAGCACCGACGTCGACCGCATGGGAGCAAGACTCACCGGCCCTGCAATCGAGCATCGCGACAAGGCAGCTCGCGATATCGTGTCTGATGCCATCATTCCCGGCTCCATCCAGGTTCCGGGCAATGGCCAGCCCATCGTGCTTCTCAATGATGCTCATACCGCCGGTGGTTATCCGAAGATTGCCACGGTGATATCCATCGATCTGCCCCTACTGGGACTTCAGAGACCGGGAAATGCGATGTTTTTCGAGGCGGTCAGCGTTGCTTCAGCGATCGAATGCGTTCGGGCCGAAGCGGCAGCCCTGCAGGATGCGATTGACCGCATTTCCCCGGTACGCGATGCCGTACTGAGCACTGAAACACTGCTCGCTCATAATCTGATCGATGGCGTGACCGACGGACTGTCCCTGTGATGATAGTCTCGCGTCAAGCCAGATTTTCATTCCCCGGAGATGCCTGCCCATGCTGCTCAATCTGAATGCCGACCTCGGAGAGTCCTTTGGTCCCTGGAAGATGGGTGACGATCAGCGCTTGCTTCAGGTAGTCGATTCAGCCAACGTGGCTTGTGGTTTTCACGCGGGAGACCCACTGGTCATGAGCCACACGGTGTCACACGCGCTCGAGGCAGGTGTGAGTATCGGCGCGCATCCCGGCTTTGCCGACCTGCAAGGCTTCGGGCGCAGGCCCATGACCCTATCTGCCGACGAACTGCGCGCTCTGGTGTTGTACCAACTGGCTGCACTGGATGGTGTGAGTCGCAGCATGGGCATGACGATGAGCCATGTGAAGCCTCACGGGGCATTGAACAACATGGCCTGTGAGGATCGCGACATGGCGGATGTCGTGATTCAGGCAGTCAGCGATTTCAACAGGAATCTGATAGTGCTTGCACCGGTCATGTCACAGTTGGCTGCGGCTGCGGCGGAAGCGTCACTGACAACGGCGCTGGAAATATTCGCCGATCGTGCCTACACAGCGCGTGGTTCACTGGTGTCCCGGCGCAAGCCAGGTGCTGTGCTGCAGAGCGCTGCGGATTGCATAGCACATGTCAAATCCATGATAGAGGCTCAGGGTATCGTCACTGAAGACGGCGACGTTCTACCCACCCCCTTCCACAGCATCTGCGTTCACGGCGACAATGCACATGCCGTGGACACAGCCCAGCAGATCAGAACCGAACTGCTGAACCAGGGCCATGAGTTGCTCAGTCTGCCTGCACTGATGCAGCGTAACTGAAGCAGCCTGTCTTCAGATATCAGCCGATTCCACTGAGGAGGGATCACGCAGCGAATTGGGTGAATGATTCGAATCGCTGCCCTCTGCCTGCCGCTGGCCCAGATGGCCGGGCTCCCGCGAAGCGCCATGTTGCTTGGCACAATCCGGTTCGTGCCCGGACGTCGGACGAGCGCTTGGCTGCACCGGCGCAACCTTCTTGAAACAGGTCTCGGTCACCTCTTCGGACATCAAGGCCCCCATGGAGATGCCGATGGCGGATGTCACCTTGCGCAACAGGGCTATGGACATATTGCCCTGGCCTGATTCGAGTTGAGCCAGATAACGTTCAGAGACGGTCGACACCTCTGCCAGTCGTTTCCTGGACATGCTCTTGCGAGCTCGTTGCTGTCTGACTCGTTGCCCCACAACCTGCAGAAAGTCTTCAGTTGAAAGCTCGTCAAGCGAGGGTTCCACGGGCCGTGAGAAGTCCGGTGTAATCATCTGCGTATGCGCTCCATTTGTGAAGAATATTCATTCTTCTTTTTCACAAAGGTACAATATCACGTCAAACCACCGGCAGAAAAGCGAATCAGACAACTTTTAACATTTGGGGACAATCTTTAACGAGATTTCTGGTCTCGTTATCAGCATTTCTACACGCACTGCTCAATCGTCAAGAAGTTGACGTGCACGTGCCAGACGTGCCGATTGATCGTCGTTGGCAGCCATTGACGCCTCCATGTCGGCGATCTGTCGAGCCCTGCCCGCCGACCGCCGACGTATCATGATGTACACCCCGGTCAGCCCTATCAGCAGGAGCACGAAGGGGCCCAGCCACAGAACGGCCGTCTTGGCGCTGAAACGCGGTCGGTACAACACGAACTCCCCATAGCGTGCCACCAGGTATTCGTCGATCTCCGGCTTGCCCTTGCCTTGCAGAATCTGCGTGCGAATCTCACGCCGCAAATCGGCCGCCAGAGACGCGTGAGAATCTGCCAGGTTCTGATTCTGGCATTTCAGGCAGCGGTATTCGCGTAACAGCGAGTGAAACAAGGCGGCCTGTTCCGGCTTGTCGAAGCTGACGATTTCTTCGGCAGCCCGTGCCGTCGACAGGGCAGCAACGCACAACACGGCACTCAGGATCAGAGACGTGCAGAGTGATTTCATGAACTGGCCTCCTCCATCAATTCATCGATCAATGGCAGCAGCTTGTCTCGCATGGCCTGCCCATCGAGCGGCCCGACATGCTTGTAGCGAACCACGCCATTGCCATCGATCACGAAGGTCTCGGGAACGCCGTAGACGCCGAAATCGAGGCCCACGTCGCCACGCTGATCATCCAGCACCTCGACAAACGGATTGCCCAGCCGTGCCAGCCAGGGAAGTGCATCCTCCGGTTTGTCCTTGTAGTTCAGGCCGACGATCGGCACCGGGCGTTCGGCAGCCAGATCGATGAGCACAGGATGCTCCTGCACGCAGGGTCCGCACCAGCTCGCCCAGACATTGAGAACCCACACTTTGCCATCCATGTCCGCGCTACTGAACTGACCATCGCTGGCAGGCAGCTTGTCCACCACGAATGCCGGCGCCGTCTTGTCGATCAACGGTGACGGCAACTCGGTCGGATTCAGGGTCAATCCCTTGGCCAGAAACCCGGCAAGCGCCAGAAACAGGACCAGTGGCAATAACTTGAGTGCAAGGCTCATCAGAGGTCAGCTCCACTCTGTCCTGTCGCAGTCCTCGTCATGGAAGCCACGGCCGGACCTGATGCCTGCTCCAGCCTCCCGGCTCGCTGGCCGGATACGCCGGCTTTCTGTCTGGCACCAACGCTTCGATAACGTCGATCGACAGCGGCAAGCAGACCACCGACGGCCATGAATATCGTGCCCAGCCAGATCCAGCGGATGAACGGCTTGGTCTGTATGCGGACACTCCAGGCCGTATTGGCACTGTCCAGAGGTTCACCCATCGCAATGAACAGATCGCGCGCCAGATTGCCATCGATTCCGGCCTCGGTCATGCCGTCGCGCCTCACGTCATAGACCCGCTTCTGAGAGCGAATGACGCCCACATCACGCCCATCGCGCTCGACCTGAAAGCTGGCTTCAGCAGCACTGTAGTTAGGCCCCCTCACCTCTTCCAGAGAGACAAAGGTAAACGTGTAACCACCCATGGCATGGCTGTCGTTGATCTCCATGCGCACCGTCTGCTCCTCGGTGTAGATGGAGGTAAGCGCCACACCCACGGTGAAGACCGCAAGCCCCAGATGAGCCACGGTCATGCCCCAGAACGCAGCCGGTGTATGCATGACGGCAGACAGGCGATTGCGCTTGTTTCTGACGCGATGGAACACGCCGTACACGGTCGTGGCGGTAACCCAGATGGCCAGGGCCAGTGTGGCCACGGCACTTACCCGAAAATCCGTGAGCTGCGTTGTCAGGACGGCGGCCAGGATGATGCTGGCCACTGCCAGGCCGATCAGCATGGTGGAACGCCCGGCCAGCCGGTCACGCTTCCAGTTCAGCATGGCTCCCACGCCGACCAGCGCCAGAATGGGCAGCATGAGCGGCACGAAGACGGCGTTGAAATACTGTTCACCGACCGAGATCTTGCCGTAGCCCAGAGCGTCGACAAACAGGGGATAGAGCGTGCCCAGCAAAACGGCGGCACTGGCCACCACCAGCAGGATGTTATTGATCAGCAGACCGGTTTCGCGCGACACCAGTTCATAGCTGGCCGTTGATACCAGCTTGTTGGCACGGATGGCGTACAGAAGCAGCGATCCGCCCACGATCACGCCCAGAAACAGCAGGATGAACAATCCACGGGTGGGGTCTGCAGCAAAGGAATGCACGGACGTCAGCACCCCCGAACGGACCAGGAAGGTTCCCAACAGGCTCAGGGAAAACGCCAGTACTGCCAGCAGTACCGTCCATGCCTTGAACACGCCGCGTTTTTCCGATGCTGCCAGGGAATGTATCAGCGCCGTTCCCACCAGCCATGGCATGAAGGAGGCATTCTCGACCGGATCCCAGAACCACCAGCCGCCCCAGCCAAGTTCGTAATACGCCCAGTAGCTGCCCAGAGAAATGCCGATCGTCAGGAACAGCCAGGCCACATTGGTCCAGGGTCGCATCCAGCGCAAGGTTGCAGCATCGAGCTGCCCGCCCACCAGCGCGGCAATGGCAAAGGCAAAGGCCACCGAGAAGCCCACGTATCCCATGTACAACATGGGCGGATGAATCGCCATGCCCGGATCCTGCAGCAGGGGGTTCAGCGACGCGCCATCCAGCGGCACGGGGAAGATCCGTTCAAAGGGGTTGGAGGTCAGCAGCACAAACAGCAGAAAACCGATACTGATCATGCCGAGAACCGACAGTACGCGTGCCAGCAGTACTTGAGGCAGGGATCGACTGAAGACCGCCACGGCGCCGGTCCAGACCGCCAGAATGAAGCACCAGAAGAGGATGGAGCCCTCGTGACCGCCCCAGACACCGGAGATTCGATAGATCAGGGGCAGGGACAGATTGCTGGTGTTGGCCACATAGAGCACACTGAAATCGTGTGATATGAAACTCCAGGTCAGACAGGCATAGGCCAGCGATACGAAGAAGGTCTGCGCGGCCGCGGCCGGTCTGGCCATGTCCATCCAGCCCGAATGGCCGGTGAAACTGCCGGCCAGCGGAATCACGGCCATCACGACCGCTGTGCACAATGCGAGGATCAGGGCAAATTGCCCAAGCTCGGGAATCATGGCTCGACTACCGTCTTGCTGTCAAAATTTGCTGCCGTGCCGGGCATCTTGCCAGCACGCTCCAGCGCGTCGGCAACCTCCGGAGGCATGTAGTTTTCATCATGCTTGGCGAGCACTTCGCTCGCTTCAAAGGTGCCTGCGTCGTCCATGGCGCCCATGGCGACGATGCCCTGCCCTTCACGAAACAGATCCGGCAGGATGCCCGAAAAGCTCACCGGAATCGTCTTGTCGTAGTCGGTCAGTTCGAAACGAACCTCGAGACTGTCCTGGTCTCGCTGCACACTGCCGTCCACCACCATGCCCCCGACCCGAAAGGCCTTGCCGGGGTTCACCGCGCCGGCGACCACATCCGATGGAGAATGGAACAGCATGATGTTGTCCCGGAAAGCGTTGACACCGAATGCCGCGGCCGCGGCCACACCACACAGCATCACACTCACCAGAATCAGGCGTTGCTTGCGTTTGGGAGTCATGATTTGCGTCTTCGTTGTTGTGCCTTGCGAATGGCGCTGAGCCGCACCTTGCGCGATTGCATTGACGTCCACAGCGCGACACCGCCAAGCAGGATCAAGGCAAGAAAGTAGGAAGTCCATACATAGAATGCATACCCTCCCATGTTCAGAAATTCAGCCATGTCAGTTCCCGGTCTCAGGGTTCAGTTCCGCCACCCAGCTGGCCCGGCTCTCACGCGTCAGAATGAGGGTTCTCAACCGCACCATCAGGTTGTGGAAATACAGCATCTGGAAGGCCAGAACCATCAACAACAGAGGCCTCAACATGCTGATATGCATGGACGGTTTGTCCAGTTTCGAGATGGTGGCCGGCTGGTGCAGCGTATTCCACCATTCCACACTGAAGTGGATGATGGGAATGTTGACGACCCCCACCACGGCCAGTATCGCCGCCGCCCGCGCCGAGCCTTGCGGTGTATCGAGCGCTCCACGCAATGCCATGTAACCCAGGTACAGGAACAGCAGCAACAGTTCCGACGTCAACCTTGCGTCCCAGATCCACCAGGTTCCCCACATGGGTTTGCCCCAGAAGGAGCCGGTCAACAAGGCCACGGCGGTGAACGCAGCGCCTATCGGAGCGGACGCTTCGGCTACCACATCGGCAATCTTCAGACGCCATATCAGGAAAATGGCACTGGAGGTGGCCATGACCACGTAAACGAACATCGACATCCATGCCGCAGGCACGTGAATATAGATGATGCGATAACTGTCGCCTTGCTCATAGTCCGCTGGCGCAACCACCAGACCCAGATACAGGCCCAAAGCCAGACTCAACAGGCACAGACCGCCAAACCAGGGGGCTAATCGCCCAGCCAGGCGGTACATGAACGGCGCTGAGCCAAATCGGTGAATCCACTGAAACAATCTGATGTTTTCCTGTCGTCCAACTTGTCTAGTTTAGCTGGAAATACGAATCGAGACCTCATTCGGACCGTGCAAACGAACCTGTCCAGGCGATTGCTTGACCCCGGTCAAATCAGTGGCCGAAGCACGGCCCCGGACATGACCGCCTGCGCCCGAGCGTCAAAACATCAACGCCCGGCGGCGACCCCGACCCTCAACGCACCAGCGATGGCAAGCGGAGACAGCGACACTGACAGAAAGACGATGGCCATCAGCATGGAGAGATGTGCCGAGGTTTCAAGACCCATGCCTGCCGCAGCCACCGCGCCACTACCGAATATGAGTACTGGCACCGTCAGCGGCAACACCAGTAGGGACAACAGGACGCCGCCCTGGTTCAGACTGACAATGAGTGCAGCGCCGATTGCACCAATGAAACTGAGGCTCAGGGTGCCCAGAAACAGACTGGCAAGCAGTGTCAGGTAAGCCTCTTCCGGCAGCTGCATCAGCAAGCCCAGCAAGGGCGACAGGAGCACCAGAGGCAAGCCACTGATGACCCAGTGCGCCATTACCTTGCCCAGTACCATGACTGTCAGAGGATGACCACTGAGCACCATCTGCTCCAGCGTTCCGTCGCGAAAGTCATTGGCAAACAGCGCATCCAGCGACAGCATCATGGCCAGCAATGCGCTGACCCACAGAACGCCGGGGGCGATGGTTGCCAACATGGCGGGGCCCGGACCGATCCCCAGCGGGAACAAGGTCACCACGATCACGAAGAACAACAGCGGGTTGAGCCACTGACCCGCCGAGCGTACAGCCAGCTTCATGTCGCGCTTGAAAACACGCAAGAATACGGTGGCGAGTCCGGCTGAAGTCCGAGGGCTGGGTTTCGCTATCACTGGTTAGAAATGTCAGTTACTTACAGATCGCCGGTCAGTTGAATGCTCTGCACCGGGTGAGGATCAAAGACCAGGGCTTGGTGCGTGGTGAACATCACGGCACCGCCCTCGCCCACATGCCGCTGAATCTCCGCCTTGACCCAGTCATAACCATTGACATCCAGCGACGTCAGCGGCTCGTCGAGCACCCACAAGGTAGCCGATTGCAATCGCAGCCGCGCCAATGATACCCGACGTTGCTGCCCGGCAGACAGTGCCGCACTGGGTAGATCGATCCGGTCTGCAATACCCAGCTCCTCGAGCACTTGCCGAATCCGATCCCTGCTGGATGACTCGCCCTTATCGGCACTGAGTTCAGGACACAGCGACAACAGATTCTCCAGGGGCGTCAGGCCTGCCGTGATACCGGCCTTGTGGCCCAGATAGATCAGGTTTGCATGCAGATCGTCTCGCACGCGTCGTACCGATTCGCCCCGCCAGAATATCTCCCCCTCATCGAATTCGGCCAGGCCGATCAACGCCCTGAGCAGGGTGGTCTTGCCGCTGCCGTTGCTGCCCTGGATCTGGACGATGCTGCCAGCGGAAACACACACGTCCACCTCATCGACCAGCAGATGTTCGCCACGCCAGATGCTCATGCCCGTGGCACTGAGCAGAACCGATGAATCAGTCATCGCAGGACGCATCGCCGGTGGCATCATCCAACGGCATGAAGCATCCCGAGGACATGACGCCCAGGCGACCTTCCCGCTCCTCGGCCAGCTCGGCCAGTTCCAGAAACACGCCTCGACTGATCAGCGCCTGGAGCCGGTCGCGTACCCGCACATAGGGCGATGGTTCCCCGTCAGCCTGCCGGTAATGCACGCGAATCGGGTGCTGTTCGTCGGCAAGGACCTGCTCGCCCAGATTGGTCGTGAATTCCAGTCGCTGTACGCCGCCTTGCGTACTTTGCGACATCAGCACGGCCGTGAACGGTGCATCTTCCACCGTGATGCGCAATCGCTCCTGAGGAGTCACCAGATAGGTGTCATTGCCGTCCTTGCGCAACACCGTGGAAAAGAGTCTGACCATCCGAGGACGATCGATTCGAGAGCCTTCGTGGAACCAGTCTCCATTACGCGCGATGCGCATGTCGATGTCCCGTGTGACATCCGGCTGCCAGCTGTTCACCGGCGGCAGTGCCTTTCCGGACACGGCTTCCGAGATCCCCGTCAGGTAGGACATCAAGGCGTCCTTGCTATGCGGGGTCGACATCAGCCGCGGGCTCCGTGATTGGCCTGGGCTGGCCGTTGGCATCAATGGCCACGAAGGTGAACAGGCCCTCCGTGACTTGCTCCTCGACGGCCAGTTGACGTCGACGCACCCAGGTCTCGACGTTGACCGTCACCGAGGTTCGACCAATGGCGTGCGTGGCGCAGTAGCAGCTGACCTCGTCACCGACATTGACCGGTTTGTAGAACTTCATGCCGGTCACGGCCACTGTCGCCACTCGCCCCTGCGCCACATACAGCGCATAGGTACCGCCGGCCAGATCCATCTGCGACAGAATCCAGCCACCGAAGATGTCCCCATTCGGATTGGTATCGGCCGGCATGGCAATGGTACGCAGCGAGGCCGGGGTCCTGTCTCTGTCGATGTCCAGCACGCCTGCCCGTATCGTGGAATGACTCATTGTCCCTGTTCGTAATCTCGCTGATCTTCCACCACCAGACCATCGTCCGGCAAGGCATCCACCACACAGACCTCTCCACTCAGATTGGTCAGGCGCTTGAGTGTTGCCGCCAGCGCCTGCATGTCCATCTCGCCAACAGCCTGTCCGGTCTGAGCAGACTCTTTCAGCGTCACCGCCAGGCGCATGATATCGCGATCCTGCTCTCGTCGTACCGTCAGACGCCAGCGCGCAATTTCCGGGTGTGCATCGGGCAAGCTCTGCAGTTGCTGCGGATCCACGAACATGCCTCTGACCTTCGCACGCTGATCGGCACGCCCCATCCAGCCTCGCAGACGCATCTGCGTGCGGCCGCACGGGCTGGCCTCGGTCAGCTCTGCTGACAGGTCTCCAGTGGCAAAACGCAGCAGCGGGTAGACCGGAGACAATCGCGTCACCACCACCTCACCGACCTCTCCTGGGGCAACGGGTGTGGAGGTACCGGGCACGACGATCTCGACGATCAGCCCCTCATTGACCACCATGCCCGGATGCACCACGCCGTCAGTGGATGTTTCGTAGGCGATAACCCCCAGATCCGCAGTGGCATAGCATTGCTGTACGTGAATCCCCTGCTCGCTGTAACGCTCGCGCATGGCCGGGAACAGTGCACCTCCAGACACCAGTGCAAGCTCAAGCGATGACAGTGCCTGATTGTCGCTGGCAGCCTGATCCAGCAGGACCTGCAGGTAATCCGGCGTGCCTATATACGCCTGAGCGCCCAGATGCCGGATGGCCTGCACTTGTGTCTCAGTGCCACCGACACCGGCCGGAAACACGAGACACCCGAGTGCTCTCGCGCCTTCATCGAGTATGAAACCACCCGGGGTAAGATGATATGAAAACGCATTGTGGAGCCGGTGACCACGGCGGATACCCGCTGCATGCAGGGCACGAGCAGCTTGCCAGGGATCTGCCCCGGGCAATTGTGGTTCCCAGACCGGACCGGGGGACATGAAAACCCGCTGCCCCTGCAGCGCATCCAGATTGACGAAGTCACCAAACGGTGGCTTTTCCTGCTGAGCCTGCATCAAGGACTGCTTGCGCAATATCGGCAATTGCTGCAGCGCTGCCCTGTCATTGACGGACGACAGCGAATGCCCATCCAGATGACGAGCCAGACCCGGACAGGTGACAGCGGCCTCGACAAGTCGAGCACCGAAGCCTTCGAACAAAGCGGCTTCGCGTTCATCAGCAGCCAGCGTATCGCGTTCATCAAACATCGAGTTTAGTACCGCCATTGTATTGTTGAATCACGCCAGCCATCGCTTGCGTCGCTTGTAATGCTTGACATCCCGGAAGCTTCGACGCCCTTCGCCGCCGGTGCCAAGATAGAACTCCTTGACATCGGCATTCTCGCGCAAGGCAGCACCATCACCATCGAGTACCACCCGACCGGATTCAAGAATGTACCCGTAAGTGGCGTATTTCAAGGCGATGTTGGTGTTCTGCTCGGCCAGCAGGAACGACACTCCGGTGTCCTGATTGAGCTGACGCACGATATCGAAGATCTCCTCGACCAGTTGAGGTGCGAGCCCCATGGACGGTTCGTCCAGCAGAATCATGGCAGGTCTGGACATCAATGCCCGACCAATGGCGCACATCTGCTGTTCTCCCCCCGAGGTATAACCCGCCTGCGAATTCCGGCGTTCACGCAACCGGGGAAAGTAGTCGTACACCATCTCCATATCCTGACGAATCGCCGCCGCCCCATCCTTGCGGGTGAAGGCGCCCGTGAGCAGGTTCTCATGAATGCTCAGATGGCCGAAACAGTGTCGTCCTTCCATGACCTGTATACAGCCGCGGCGCACGAGTTCATTGGGGGACAGAGCCTGCACCTGCTCCCCACGAAACTCGATATTGCCTTTGCTGACCACACCCCGCTCCGCCTGAAGCAGATTGGATATGGCTTTCAGAGTCGTGGTCTTGCCGGCGCCATTGGCGCCGAGCAAGGCCACGATCCCCCCTTTGGGCACATGCAGCGATACCCCTTTCAGCACGAGTATCACGTGGTCATAGATGACCTCGATGTTGTTCACGCTGAGAATGGTTTCGCTGATTTCTGCGGTGGAGTCTTGCATGTGCCGGGGTCCCCTGGAAGGTTGCTGGTGTCAGACTCAGTTGCAGGTCTGTGACTGCCAGTCAGGCTTGTCGGAGACATAGGCCTCGGCCGCCTCTTCGAGCATGGGACGAACGACATCACTCATTGGCGCAATCAGATCCGAGATCTTTTCCCAATCAGACCCGTTCCATTGCTGGATGAAGATCGCGCCATTGCCTTCATGATCAGCACAGGACCCCTTGACCGCTCCAGTGAAGCCCGGCAAACCCAGCTCGGTCAGACGTTCCTCATTCAGGTCGATGTTCTCGAGCCCATCGCGCATGTCAGCGCCGGTAATGATCTTCTTTCCCGACATTTCCTGAGCCACACGAACACCCTCGGCCAGAATGACCGCGTTGAACAGGCCGCGATTGTAGAGAACGTTGCCAACATCGTCTTCAGAGGCGACCTTGCTCTTGCCCGCTCGGACCACGTGTGTCAGTACATCCTGCAATGCAGGGAAATCCTGGCCGATTCCCGAGAAATTGGCCGCCAGATAGCCCTTGCCTGCCTCACCCACAGCGTTCAGGTCATTGTTCGAACCCGCCCACCAGTTGCCGATGAATCGATCCAGCGGGAATCGGATCTTGGCAGCCTCCTTGATGGCTGTCGGATTCATGGCACCCCAGCCCCACATGATCATCCAGTCGGGTCGTTCCTTGCGCACATTGAGCCATTGCGAGGACTGGTTCTGCATTTCCTTCACCCCGACAGGGAACTTGGCAACCTCAAACCCCATCGACTCGGCCAACTGATCCAGTAGAGGAATGGGCTCCTTGCCATAGGCCGCGTCGAGATAGATGAAACCGATCTTCTGACCCTTGACGCCGCCGTTGTCGTCGATGTACTTGATGATCGACGACAACTGGCTCCAGTACGATGCCGGATAGACGAAGGTCCACGGAAACTGATCGCCCGCGGCGGCGGCCGAGAGTCCGTAGCCCATGGAGAATATGGGTATCTCGTCTATCGGCGCTTTGGGGACCAGCGCCAATGTGATCCCGGTCGACAACGGACTGTACGCCAGGGCGCCCTTGTCCTTGGTCGCCTCATAACATTCGACGCCTTTCTGGGCGTTATAGGCGGTTTCGCATTCCTCCACCTCGATACGTACACCATTGATACCGCCATCACGCTCATTGAGCATGTTGAAGTAATCGGCATAGCCATCGGCAAACGGTGTTCCACCTCCGGCGAACGGCCCGGTACGGTAGGTCATGGATGGCATGTACAGCGAGTCCTGCGCCTGCGCAACAGGCATCCAGCTACCGGCGGCAAGTACGCCTGCAGCCAGCGTCAACAGAGTTCTCTTGGTCATTCGGTTCTCCTTCAGTGGTATTGCTGCCAGTGTGGTGAGGCAGTTGTTCGATATAAGGGTAGTACCTGGTAAAGCAGTAGTGGTTCGGGAAAACGGTGTTTCCCCTGAACCGTTTTACAACATGATGGATCGGGTCTGTTCCGGATGACAGTTGCTGATCAGGGATTCAAGATTCATGGCGCTCAATTGCTCGAATACGGGAAAGGCCACGTCCGCAGCTTCTCCTTGCCTATCTGCCATAGCCTGGCCAGGCCGTGTGGTTCGACGATCAGGAAAAAGATGATCAGCACACCGATGATGATGTTCGACACATGCTCTGTCGTGGCAGCAATCACATCCAGCCCCAGCATGGGCGGTACGGCTCGAATGATGATGGGCAGGACCCAGATGAAGGCAGCTCCCAGAAAGCAGCCCAGCAAGGAGCCCATGCCACCGATGATCACCATGAAAAGCACCAGCAGCGAGTGATTGATATCGAAGGCTTCAGCTTCCGCCGAACCGATCCAGAAAAAGACCATCAGCGCACCCGCCACTCCGCAGTAATAGCTGGAGAAGGCAAATGCCGAGAGTTTCGCGTACAAGGGCCTCACCCCCATCAGCTCTGCCGCGATATCCATGTCCCGGATCATCATCCAGCTACGCCCGATACGTCCGCGCAGGATATTGGCAGCCAACAGCGTCATGATGGACACCAGCACGACAATGACCAGATAACGAACCGTCGGCGAGGCAGACGCGCCGGTTATCGCGATATCGAAGAGTTTGCGTTGCGGCACCTCGATGGCCCCGGAGTCATTGTAGTTGTACAACCAGCCGATGCGTATGAAACACCATTCGAGAAAGAACTGTGCCGCCAGTGTGGTGATGGCCAGATACAGTCCCTTGATACGCAGACTGGGCAGACCGAACACCACGCCGACGGCAGCCGAGAAGACACCGGAGAGCAGCACCATGAACAGGATGTTGATGTCCGGGAAATAGGTGGTGAGTTTGTAGCAGGAGTAGGCACCTACTCCCATGAACGCCCCGGTGCCCAATGACAACTGACCGGCATAGCCGGTCAGGATATTGAGCCCGACCGAAGCCAGCGCAAAGACCAGAAACGGGATCATGATGGAGCCGATGAGAAAATCGCTCGCCAGCAGCGGTATCGCGACGAAGGCGACGAACAGTATCAGGCCAAGCCCGATACGATCCTGCCGGATCGGCAACAGGGCCTGATCTGCGGCATAGCTTGTCTTGAACTGACCCGCCTCACGATAGAACATGCACACCTCCGGCTGTCAGCAATCGAAGGTTGTCGGGTTTCACGACAGCACTACCCTGCGGATGTTGATTACACACGTTCGATGATCCTCTCGCCAAACAGCCCCTGCGGGCGAAACAGCAGAAAGATCAACGCCAGCACATAGGCAAACCAGGCTTCAACCCCACTACCGAACAATGCCCCCCAGTAGACCTCGAAGAGCTTCTCGCCGATGCCGATGATCAGCCCCCCGACGATGGCGCCGGGGATGGACGTGAAGCCGCCAAGAATCAGCACTGCCAGCGCTTTCAGGGCGATGATTTCCAGTGCAAAGGACACCTCGGAACGAGCCCCCCACATGATGCCTGTCACCAGTGCCACGATACCCGCGGCAAACCAGACGATGGCCCAGATCTGATGCAGCGAGATACCCACTGACAATGCCGCCTGGTGATCATCAGCGACGGCGCGCAATGCCCGACCGATGCGTGTCTTCGAAAAGAACAATGCAAGTGCCAGCACCATCAGCAGAGCAACGACGGTGGCGGCAATATCGATGTGCTGAAAGATGACGATGCCCCCAAAGACCTCCCAATCGGTTGATCCGGTTGGCAGTCCCAGCTCCTCGGTGATCATCGGCTTGGGTTCGCCACCAAACAGCAACTGACCCAGGCCCTTGAGCACCAGTGTCAGACCGATGGTTGCCATCAGCAGTATGGCGTCATGCTGATTGACCAGTTTGCGCAACACCAGGCGTTCGACGCCAACGGCCAGCAGACCCATGATCCCCAGCGCCAGGATCACCGCCAGCCAGGCCGGCACCCCCATGCCATGCAGGCTTACCAGGGCCAGAGCTGCAAAAACCACCATGATGCCCTGCGCAAAATTGAAGACACCCGATGCCTTGTAGATCAACACGAAGCCGAGCGCGATGAGCGAGTACAGGACGCCGGCGACAAACCCCTCCCAGACCACCTGCAGAAAGAAATCGGGATAGGCACCCATCTCGATGAAAGGCGCCACGAAAATACTGTGCAGGATGTCCATTCAGTGAGCCACTCCCAGGTAGGCATCGATCACTTCCTGGCTGGCCTGGACTTCCGCAGGCGTACCATCCGCGATCTTCTTGCCGTAATCGAGTACCACGACACGATCAGCGAGATCCATGACCACGCCCATGTCGTGCTCGATCAGGGCGATCGTGGTACCGAACTCCGAATTCAGGTCGATGATGAATCGGCTCATGTCCTCCTTCTCCTCCAGATTCATGCCTGCCATGGGTTCGTCGAGCAATAGCAATTCTGGCTCCATGGCCATGGCACGTCCCAGCTCTACCCGCTTCTGCAGACCGTAAGGCAGTCGCCCGACCGGTTGCTTGCGGATATGAGCGATTTCGAGAAAGTCGATGATCTCTTCCACTCGCCGGCGATGGCGGATTTCCTCGTTGCGGGCCGGGCCCAGGTGAACGAGTTGCCAGAAAAATCCGCGGTGCATCTTGAGCGAGCGTCCCGACATGATGTTGTCCAGTGTGCTCATGCCCTTGAACAAGGCAACATTCTGAAACGTCCTGGCAATGCCCGAGGCCGCAGCCTGATACGGCTTCATGCGTCGACGCGGCTTGCCACGGAAATTGATGACGCCTTCCTGCGGATGATAGAAGCCATTGATGACGTTCAGCAGTGACGTCTTGCCGGCGCCATTGGGACCGATGATGGCACGCACTTCTCCCTGCATGATATTGAAGGAGATGTCGGTTACCGCCTGCACGCCGCCGAATGACAGGGAAACGTTCTCGACACTCAGCAACTCGGTGGTGTACTGCCTGGAAGTTTCGTTCAATGGCTCGCTCACTGTCAGGTCCGAGTTGAATCGATCGACGTCGGCACCGCCGACCGGTTCTTGATTTCCGGCCGACATCAGGAAGCCTCGGCCAGTACTGATGGAGCCCCGACGTTTCGCAGGCGCACATCGGCCTCGATGGTTCCCTGACGCCCATCTTCGAATACGACCGTGGTCGACACGTACTGACTTTCCTTGTCCGAATACAAGGCATCAATCAGTGGCTGGTAGCGTTCGTTGATGAACTTTCGACGCACCTTCTGGGTACGCGTCAATTCTCCATCATCGGCATCGAGCTCCTTGTGCAACACCAGAAAACGGCGAATGCAGGCGCCGGCCACACGCGGCTCCGCCAGCAGATCCTTGTTGACCTCCTCGATATGCGATTCGATCATGTCATACACGAGCGGGTGTCCGGCAAGCTCCTGATAGGAGGCATAGACAATATTGTTTCGTTCGGCCCAGTTGGCAACCGAGGTCAGATCGATGTTGACGAAAGCGGCCACGTAATCCCGCTGATCGCCGAAAGCCACGACCTCCTTGACGGCCGGAAAGAACTTGAGCTTGTTCTCGATATACTTGGGAGGAAACAGGCTTCCGTCGTTGAGTTTGCCGACATCCTTGGCCCGATCGATGATTCTCAGATGCCCTCGATCATCAATGAAGCCGGCATCACCGGTCAATACCCAGCCATCAGCTGTCTTGGTCGATGCAGTGGCTTCCTCATTCTGGTAGTAACCCATGAACACGCCGGGCGAGCGATACAGCACTTCCCCGTTATCCGCAATGCGTATTTCGACATCCAGCGAAGGTGTGCCGACAGTATCGGCATCGATCTGACCATCCGGCTGGGCCGTGATGTACACACTGGCTTCAGTCTGACCGTAGAGTTGCTTCAGGTTGATACCCAGCGAACGGTAGAAGCGGAAGATATCAGGCCCGATAGCCTCTCCTGCCGTATAGGCTACCCTCACCTTCGACATGCCAAGTCGGTTCTTCAGCGGACCGTAGACCAGAAAATCTCCCAGCGCATAGTTCATTCGCGCCAGCAAGGGTAACTGCTTGCCATTGAGCACATCCTCTCCGTGACGTCGGGCTACCGCGATGAAATGGTCGAACATCCAGCGTTTCAAACGACTGGCATCCTCCATGGCCACGGTGATCGAGGTCAGCAGTGACTCGAAGACTCTGGGCGGCGCGAAGAAGTAGCTCGGGGCAATCTCGCGGCGATCAGCAGCAATGGTGTCAAGACTCTCCGGACAGCATACACAGTAGCCAGCTGTCAGAGACTGCCCGTAACTGAAGACATGGTCGCCAACCCAGGCCAGCGGCAGATAGGCAATGATCTCTTCATCAACCCCCAGATTATCGAAGGTGTTCGCATTGATGGATGTCACCACCAGGTTGCGATGAGAGAGCATTACCCCTTTGGGTCGCCCGGTGGTTCCCGACGTATAGAGCATCACGCACAGCTGGTCCGCCTCCAGCTTGTCGATATCCGTGCGCCACTGCACAGCCTGATGACGATCACGTTCCAGCAGTTTCAGACCCAGTTGCTGCACCGCATCAATGGAACGGATGTGGTCCTGATCATAACCGCGCATGCCACGAGGTTCGTCGTACAGGATCTGCGCCAGCAGTGGCAACTGATCCTGAACCGAGACGACCTTGTCGACTTGTTCCTGATCCTGACACACGGCAAAACGAACGCCGGCGTGTTCGAGAACAAAGACCATCTCATCGGCGACCGCATCGGCATACATGGGCACCGGTATGCCGCCGATGGACTGAATGGCAGCAAAGGACCAATACAACTTTGGCCTGTTGCTGCCTATTATTGCAACCTTGTCACCTTCCTGCAAGCCTGACTCTCGCAGACCCAGGGCATAGGCTTGCACTTGAGTGCATACCTCAGCCCATGTCCATTCATGCCAGATGCCCAGATCCTTGTGCCGCATGGCAACACGATCTGCGTATTGCTCAGCATTGCGGAGCAGATAATGCGGCAGGCTGGGCAATGATTGCATGGTGGTCAGTCGATGTGTGGTGTCATGGCAAGAGTACCTTAGTGACGCCGCCAGTGTAAGCCTGCAATGCCTGGGGCACTTCGACACTGCCATCGGCCTGCTGATAGTTCTCCAGCACGGCAATAAGCGTTCTACCCACAGCCAGACCTGATCCGTTGAGCGTGTGCAACAGCTCGGTCTTGCGTGTCGTCGGATCGCGGTACCGTGCCTGCATGCGACGCGCCTGAAAATCGGTGCAATTGCTGATGGACGAAATTTCGCGATAGGTTGACTGAGCCGGTAACCACACTTCGATATCGTGAGTCTTGGCTGCAGCGAAACCGATGTCTCCACCACATAGCGTCACCACCCGGTACGGCAAGCCGAGCTTCTGCAGAATGGTCTCGGCATGTCCGGTCATCTCATCGAGGACGGCATACGATTCATCCGGGTGGACAATCTGAACCATCTCCACCTTCTCGAACTGATGCTGGCGAATCAGGCCCCGCGTATCGCGGCCATAGGAGCCCGCTTCCGAGCGAAAGCAGGCGCTGTGACAGGTGTAGCGTATCGGCAGATCGGACACCTCCAGAATCTCGTCTCTGACGGTGTTGGTAACCGGTACTTCGGAGGTTGGAATCAGGTAGTAGTCACTGGCTTCCGCCCCGGCTTCGGCCTGGGTGGTTGCATCGCCCCAGACCAGTTTGAACAGATCTTCCTCGAACTTGGGCAGTTGCCCGGTTCCTCTGAGCGAGTCGGCATTCACCACCTGGGGCACATTGATTTCCGTGTAGCCGTGTTCGCGTGTATGCGTATCGAGCATCAGCTGGATCAGCGCTCGATGCAACATGGCCAGCTCACCTCGCATGACAGCAAACCGAGATCCGGTCAGCTTGGTGGCAGTCTCGAAATCCAGTGCGCTGTGCCGAGCACCCAGATCGACATGATCCCGCGGCTCGAAATCGAATTCCCGCGGCGTGCCTACCTTGCGCATCTCCACGTTATCCGACTCATCTCGTCCCGGAGGCACACTGGCATCGACGATATTGGGCAAGCTCAGCAGTATCGCATCCAACTGCTCCTGAACGGCAGCCAGTTTTTTCTTGGCCTCATCAAGCTCATTGCCGGTACGCGTGTTCTCGGCCAGCAGGGGCTCGATGTCCTCACCTCGCGACTTGGCCTGACCGATGGATTTCGCGCGTGCATTGCGCGCAGCCTGCAGCTCTTCACTGTGCTGCTGCAATTGCTTGCGTTGCTGGTCCAGCGCCGAGATGGCGTCCTGATCCAGCGTGAAGTTACGAATGCTGAGTCGCTCAGCGACAGCGGGCAAATCGTTCCGGAGCAGTTTGGGGTCGAGCATGCGTTGATTGTTTCTCGAAAGCGTCAGTCTGTTGAAAGTTCACGGGGTGGCAGCGTCCAGACCCCGTCGGCACAGTATATCAGCGCTGCCGCTCACGACCAGCTTGCCAGAGTATGGCCAGGCCCGAGGCGCCACCATCATGATCAGGAACCCAGCCACCAGCGAACCAGCGTACTGCCGATGAACACCGCCAGCAGTGAACCCAAGAGGTTGAGTGTCATGTTCAGTAGCGCCATGGCCTGAGCACCTTCTTCGATCAACCTCAGGGTTTCGACCGAGAAGGTTGAAAAGGTGGTGAATCCCCCGAGAAAGCCGACAACCAGCAGCAACTGCAAGGGCGTTCCAAACAGGCCTCGACTCCAGAACCAGGTGGCGATGATACCGGCAAGCAGTGCACCGACAACGTTGGCGGTCAGGGTGGCCAGGGGAAACCGCAACAACTCTCTGGCCATGAGCAGACTGATGGAGTAGCGCAGACACGCGCCCATGGCCCCGCCCAATCCCACATAAAGGAAGTTCATACCCGCACTCATCGGCATCGACTTTGCATTGACAGCATGAAACTCTAGCGCAATTTCAGCAAAACATGATCCCTCGAATCAGCCTGCTGCTCCTGGTGGCCAGCAGCACCGTGGCGCTGGCTCAGCCCTTGTACAAATGGGTCGAGCCTGATGGGTCCATCACCTTCTCTCCACAACCGCCTGCCAGCGGCATCAGCTACGAACGTGTGGATTCGGCCCCGGCCAATGACATCTCGGCCGCAGATCCGGCCGGGCTCTCCGCCGCGCAGCGCCAGAGTTCACCGGTGGCCCCCTACAATCCACCCGACACCGCTGACAAGCCTCCTCTGCCACGAGTCGAATATGCGCCCGGCAACACGGCTGATCTGCCACCCGCGATCAGTCGCGGCAGCTCGCCCAGCGCCAGCCTGAGCCCTGTCAACGGTGCACTGGCTGTGGGCCGCCCCGGAAAGAATACGGCGTCAAGCGAACAGACGGAAGAAGGCCTGGCAGCCAGCATCAGCGCTGCCAGCTTCAAGCGAAGCCGTTGTCAGGATCTGCAGAAGAGGGTCACCTCTCTGGAACGCCGGTTGAAGTCGCGCCTGACCCCGGAAGACATGGACAATACCGTCATCCACATGGCGCGCTACCAGCGCAGCTTCGATCAGTACTGCGCGCAGTAATCCGGCTGCAAGGCAGGCGTGTCCTGATGGCTACCGAACTGGTGCCCCTGCCTCAGACAATAACCCAGCCAGCGGTTCAGAAAGCGGTTCAACCGCCTGCCTTCCTCGAGGTCCCGCGTGCGCCGGAGCTTGACCCGGCCTTCCGGCATCAAACCACTCATGACCTCACAGGAACGCGCATCGTGGTAGAGGCGTATGGCCAGATCAGGCTCACGCTCACTGCGGCCCCGAGCCCCGTTGGGTGAAAAGCGATAGCTGAGCCTGAAGGTCGAGGTATAGCGGCTGTGTTCCAGCTCTCTGAGCTCGAGAGCCAGGGTTCCCGGTGCCTGAGAGACGAATTCACCCTCCCCCATCTGCCTCAACTCGGGCGCCAGCAACCGCATGAGCATGTAATTCTGCTCGTACAAGTCCATCAGCGAGGAAAATCGACCGCTGTTGCGCGGCTTGTGAAGTAGAGTGCTGTACATCGGACGTATTATGGTTGGCCTGTTGGATCAGTTCAAACGAATAATTCGAATTACGGACAAGGAATCTGCACAGAAACGGGGAAATCAGCCACACTTGCTTGTAATACCGCGCCAATGGCAGCATATTATGTGCGTCAGAATCGGTCTGAATGTTGCTGTCGATGTCCGCAAGCTTGCAGCGAGCGGCAATTTAGTGATAATGGCGACCAGTGTTTACACTGACGATGCACCTAATGATGAAGGCAAACCAGAGATTTAATGGCTAAAGAAGAACCCATAGAGATGGAAGGCGTGGTTGTGGATACGCTTCCCAATACCATGTTCCGAGTGGAACTGGAAAACGGACATGTTGTCACGGCTCATATATCCGGCAAGATGCGCAAGCACTACATTCGCATTCTTACCGGAGACAAGGTCACTGTCCAGATGACTCCGTACGATCTGAGCAAAGGTCGTATCACGTATCGTAGCCGTTAGGTCAGCTACCCTACCGAATTCCGGAAGGCCATCAAGCACTCGAGGTGCTTGATGGCCTTCTTGTTTTTGCACGTAGAATTTCCAGCGAGTCGTTCAGCTCGATCGGCTGAACGGCCCGACCCCCAGGCAATACGTCTTGCCTGAGGACCGAAGCCCGGGTCTCACCACGCTCAGACGGTGGCTTCCTTGTTGCTTTCCTTGCTCTCGAATTCGAAAGCCAGGTCGCCCTTCTCGTCGAGAATCACGTTCACGCGACCGCCACGACTGAGCTTGCCGAACAGGATCTCATCAGCCAGATGCTTCTTGACATTCTCGCTGATCAGACGTGACATCGGTCTCGCCCCCATGCGGGCATCGAAACCGTGCTCTGCCAGCCAGGCCTTGGCTTCATCATTGAAGTCGATGGACACGTTCTTCTCTTCCAGCTGGGCTTCCAGCTCGATGATGAACTTGTCTACCACATTCAGAATGATGCTCTTGTCCAGCGGCTTGAACTGAATGATGCCATCCAGACGATTCCGGAATTCCGGCGTGAACAACTTGTTCACGGCTTCGTTGCCGTCTGTCGAATGATCCTGCTGGGTGAATCCCATGGTGGTTCTGGAAATGGATTCCGCACCGGCGTTGGTTGTCATGACCAGAATGATGTTCCGGAAGTCTGCCTTGCGACCATTGTTGTCGGTCAGCGTGCCATGATCCATGACCTGCAGTAGCAGGTTGAACACGTCCGGATGCGCCTTTTCGATTTCATCCAGCAAGACCACGGCATGAGGGTTCTGAATGACTGCATCGGTCAGCAGACCGCCCTGATCGTAGCCGACATAACCTGGCGGTGCACCGATCAGACGCGATACGGTATGACGCTCCATGTACTCGGACATATCGAAGCGAATCAGCTCGATTCCCATGATATTGGCCAATTGCTTGGTGACTTCCGTCTTGCCCACACCCGTTGGTCCGGCAAACATGAAGCTGCCGATGGGCTTGTCTTCAGGCCCCAGCCCTGAGCGAGACATCTTGATGGCCGCTCCCAGCGAATCGATGGCTTCATCCTGACCGAACACCAGCATGCGCAGATCGCGTGAAAGCGTCTTGAGTTTGTCGGTATCCGTCGATGAAACACTCTTCTCGGGAATACGCGCAATCTTGGCCACAATCGCCTCGATGTCCTTGACCGTGATCTGCTTCTTGCCTTTGGTCGAGACACCCTTGACGCGATGATTGGCACCCGCCTCATCGATCACATCGATGGCCTTGTCAGGCAGGAAGCGATCATTGATGTATCTGCCGGACAACTCTGCAGCAGTCTTCAGCGCATTGTTGGAGTACTTGACCTCATGGAATTCCTCGTAACGCGACTTGAGCCCCTTGAGAATCTCGAAGGTCTGATCCACGGAGGGTTCGACCACGTCGATCTTCTGGAAGCGTCGTGACAGCGCCCGGTCCTTCTCGAAGATACCGCGATACTCCTGATAGGTCGTGGAACCGATGCATTTGAGCTCACCGGTGGCCAGCATGGGCTTGATCAGATTCGACGCATCCATGACCCCACCCGAGGCGGCACCGGCTCCGATGATGGTATGGATCTCATCAATGAACAGGATGGCACCAGGCTCTTTCTTCAACTGGTTGAGAATACCCTTGAGGCGTTTCTCGAAGTCGCCCCGGTACTTGGTACCGGCAACCAGCGCGCCCAGATCCAGCGAGTAGATGATCGCATCAGCCAGCACATCCGGCACTTCCCCGTCCACGATACGCTTGGCCAGTCCCTCGGCAATGGCAGTCTTGCCCACGCCAGCTTCCCCGACCAGCAAGGGGTTGTTCTTCCGGCGCCGACACAGTACCTGTGAAGCTCGCTCCACCTCGTGATCTCGTCCGATCAGGGGGTCGATCTCCCCGGCCTGCGCCTTCGCATTCAGATTGGTTGCAAACTTGTCCAGCGGCTTCGCATCGGACTCGCCTTCTTCGCCGGAAAACTCGGAGGTTGTTTCATCGGTTTCCTCAGGCTCTTCCTGCGAATTCTTGGCAATACCGTGCGAGATGTAGTTCACGACATCCAGTCGAGTGATGTTCTGCTTGTTGAGCAGATAGACCGTCTGGCTATCCTGTTCGCCAAAGATGGCAACCAGCACATTGGCCCCGGTCACCTCCTTCTTGCCGGAACTCTGCACATGGAAGACCGCTCGTTGCAGGACTCGCTGAAAGCCCAGTGTTGGCTGGGTTTCACGCGTGTCGTTTTCATCCAGCAACGGCGTATTCACATCGACAAAGCTGTCGAGTTCATCGCGCAGTGTTTCCAGGTCTCCACCACAGGCACGCAACACCTGCGCAGCCGTGGGATTATCGATCAGGGCAAGCAGGAGATGCTCAACCGTCATGAATTCAAAGCGGCGGGCGCGCGCTTCCTTGAACGCGTTATTTAGGGTGAATTCGAGCTCTTTACTCAGCATGTTGGATCGTCCACTCTGGATACTTCGTTTCGTTGCAGCCGCCTGGCAGAGACTCTCTCTCCAGACTGCTCGTAGTTACTCCTTTTCCATTTCGCACAACAGCGGATGTTTACGTTCCCTGGCCAACTGGGTTACCTGAGCAACCTTGGTTTCGGCAATTTCCCTCGTAAACAGTCCACACACACCCTTGCCCTTCTGATGAACATGCAGCATGACTCTGGTCGCCTGCTCCTTGTCCAACTTGAAAAATACCTGCAGCACTTCGACGACAAACTCCATCGGTGTGTAGTCGTCGTTCAACAACACCACCTTCCAAAGCGGTGGCTTTGCGATCTTCGGCCTGGCGGTTTCGACCGCTAACCCGCCTTCCCTGTTTTTGTCTTCTTCACTCATCTACTGGTTCCACGAGATCGATTAATCCGTCTCAAGATCAATCCTTCACCATCAATATACGACGTATATCAGGGACTGGTCCTGCGATCACGCTTGACTGAAGGATCGCAATATTCATACCCCAACATCATGGTGCCGGAAAAACGTAACTCAATTGCAGGGTTTCTTACGATTTCCCTGAGTGACAAGTTACCTCGACACTCGAATAAAGTGTAGACCTGCAAACCCTGCGATAGCGTGAATTGCCACAATTTTCACCGATTGGGGAGCTATCTGCCCGACGACCAGATTACCGACACGGCACGGCAGAAGGCACTGGGCAGGCGCGCGTCTGCACTTGAAACGCGAATGAAAAGCAGGGGTTACACATATTCACACTTCAGCCACGACAGCCAGCTGTCACGCGTGAGCGACGCGTTGCCGTGAAGGCCGATCTGAATTCTTGTGATGATCTGTGCAAAATCAAGTTGCCTGCGCATCGAAACAGGTCGGCAATCGGCGAAAATAACGCTGGCAAGCCTGTTGCGCAGCAATCAAGACCATTCGATCGCGCAGCAATCAACAATCGAGATTGACGTGCTTCAGTCGAGCCAGCCTTTCAGCCACAGGATGGTTCACAAAGCGCCCTTGCCTCGCTGTCGACGCAATTTGCGCTTCATGCGATCACTGATGATGTCATCGGGCATTTCCGATGACGCCGGGCGGGGATCCGGCTCATCCGCTTTCTGCAAACCTGCCTGAAAGGCTGCCGCTCCGCGCATTCCAGCACGACGGTCAGCGCGAGAATGGCCGGCAGGCGCTGCTGCAACCACTTCCACCTGTTCTGGCTCGTCCAGCCGATCACCCCGTGTTCCCTTGCCACTTTCAGCGAACGCATTGGTGCGCCTGGTGACCGGCTTGAGCGCGACCTCGGCTTCGATCATCTTCTGTTTCAGTACCTGCATGACCACCAGATACGCCCAGAAATACGCGGTGAAATTCAGCGTGACTGCCCGCGAACCGAAAACGCACACCACCGCATAACAGGCGGTGGCCGCAGCCCCACCGATGCCGATGGCCCTGATGAAGCGGTCATGCTCATTGGAGGCATGCAAGCGCCCCAGATTGAAGCTGTAACCCAATATCAACAGAAACAAGGCCAGCGCAGGCAAGCCCATCTGCGAGCCGATATACAGGTACATGCTGTGCGGATCAGCTTCCTCCACCGGAATCTCGGTATAGCCATCCTTGAGAAAGGGAAATCCCTTGAATCCCTTGCCGAAAACCGGGCTCTCCATGATCATCTGTGCACCCGCCCGCCACATGACCAGCCGGGTCTCCGAGCTCTTGTCCAGCTTCTCCTCTTCCGGAATGGAGGATTCGGCATCCGCGTTGACGATACTGTCCATGCGAGCCGTGATCGCCTCGGGAATCAGGCTCGGGAATACCAGCAGAAAACACAGGAGCAGTGTTGACCAGAGCGCCAGGAAACCTCGCCCCTTGTACCAGCCCGCCAGGAATCCGCCAATGACCATTGCCACGTAGGCACCACGGGAGAAGGTCGTGATCAGAACCTTGGCCGCCACCAGAAAGTATGGCGTCAACAACCAGGCTCTCAGATCCTTGATATACATGAAGAAGAAGGCCACCAGAGGCAGCAGCGTGTAGGCAACAAAGCCACCGAAGTTGTTGGACTGCAGATGAGGACCGTCGATTCGGCTCTTCTCGATGGTCGATCGACCCATCTTGTCCAGCATTTCGGGCACGGCATACAGCACGACCAGAACGGAACCGATAAGCATGTAGATGACACAGCGCTTGGCCGTTTCGACATCACGCACGCACATCAGCATGATGAAGTAGAAGATGAACTGATCTATCCAGGCCTTGTAATTGAGTACCTCGTTATAGAGAAAATAGGTACGACCGCCCGGAAGCAGTGAAATGGTGACAATGGACAGGGCGCTCAGCACGCCGAAAATCGCCACCAGCGCTGTTCCCGGTGGCCATTCGTTGATCTTCTGCCGGAGTGCTGCCGCACGCAGCAAGGCGGCGAACAAACCCAGCAAGATCAGCATGTTGGTGCCGTTGACACCCGGAGCCAGGGGCACCACGAATATCTTGGAAAAAGGCAGGTAGATGATCATGCAGGCCATGACCAGCTCGACCCCTTTCAGGGCACTGAGAGCGACAATCAGTCCCAGGCCCATCGCGATGGGATACAGAATCGACGCAGGCCAGTTGCCACCCGACAAGGTAATGGCCATGACCAGCACTGCCGGCAAGGCCAGAAACATCAGTACCGGCTTCAGACCTTCCAGTTTGGGAAACCCGGAGATGACTTCGCCCTTCTCCGCTTCGACTCGCTTGTTGCGCAGTGCACTGCGAGAAGCCCTGCGTTTTACCCGCGTCGATTCACCGGCTCCTCGAAGCTCCGGTCGCATATCGGCATCATCGGAGCCTTCTGCCCGCGCAGAACGCTGCTCTCGACGGCTCTGGCCAGGATCGTCCCTGTCGTCCGGGAACTCGTCCTCAGCGTGCTGAAAGGAATTTGTAGAGGCCATGATAAAGCCGGTTGCCCAATACGCGTCTCAGCAGTGCCTTGGCCTGGCTGCGACGTCGGTGATCTGTGTAATACGCTTCATCCGGACCGATCATGCGAGCAAACTCCTCGATGCTGGTCGAACGCCGGATCGCTACCCGCTCGATCGGGCTTCGGCGATTCTGAACCAGCAGTTGCCGACCGCTGTCCGTTCTGTCGTTGCTCGGGAGAAAACTCCCGACGTGATCTACAGTACCAATTTCGGAACCGTACCACTGCCAATATCCTGTGTCTTTGAGTAAATTCAGCGTATTGTCATTGTAGCGACCACCGGGAAACGAAATTGAACGGCATTCCCGTCCCGCCCACGCTTCCAGCCGTCCACGACTTTCACTCAGCTCCTCACGCAGCTGCGCCTCGTCCAGGTCATCCAGGAAACGATGGCTCACACCATGGCTGCCCACACACATGCCGGGCATGCCTGCCAGCATCGCCAACTGCTCGCCGTTCATGAACCCCGGGCGATTGCCGATGAAGTCGCTGGTGACAAAGAATATGGCTGGCATCTCGCGTTCGAGCAATAACGGTGCTGCGATCTCCAGATTGCTCGCGTGTCCGTCGTCGAAAGTGATGACGATGTCAGGCGCGTTGTCTTGATCGAACAGCCCCACCTGTTTCTGCTGCAGGAGGTCCAGCTGCTGGATGAAATCGGCCTCGCTGACTGCGTACGGCAGGTCTTCCTGATCAATGGCCGACGTGTCTTCACCCCGGTACAGGGCGTGGTACATCAGAACAACGCTCATGAGGTCTTCCAGCGCACGGCTCGGCGGCCCGACAGGGACTGCCAGGCCCCCACGACCGCAGCGGCGTTCAATTGCAGAAATATCTTTATCACGTTGGTGAGCTTGTTGGTCATGCCGAAAAATCCCAGCAGACCCAGACCATAGAAACACAGCTGACAGACCAGCATGATATGCAGAAACGGCGTATCGCCGAACACACTTGCCAGCAAGGCCAGCAACAGGGCATAGGGCACCAGCAAGCGACACACCTTGTGGGAAAGAAATTGCCACCAGACCGGATTGCGACGCGGATCGAACAGCCAGGGGTAGCGGGCAAAGGACTGGAAATTACCTGCCAGCGTACGAACCTTGCGCCGGAATTCCTGCGCGGAATCGCCTTCGGCCTGATCGAATATCTGTGCACCTGACTCCAGAACCGTACGCATACCCTGCCCCAACAACCTCACGGGCGTGTCAAAATCGTCCAGCAAGGTATCCGCCGGCAGCGGACTGTAATCGGCCCGTCTGATGGCGTACAGAGCACCGGTGGCACCGGTGGTCGAAAACAGGCGACTTTCATTGTCGCGTATCCACTTTTCGTATCGCCAGTACAGGCCCACATTGCGTGCCTCATCGCCCAGGTCGCCACGCAACACCAGTTCACCACTGACCGCGCCAACCCCCGGCTCGGCCAGACGACTCACCAATGCCCGGATCGCCGGCGGTGCAACACGCTGCCGAGCATCCATGAACACGATGATATCGCCACTTGCCTGGGCAACGCCCAGATTCAGGGCGGTAGGTTTGCCTGCCGCTTCCTCGTAATGATGAAAATGCCAACCGGGTCGATCCGCACAGGCCTGCTTCAACAGCGCCACGGTTTCGTCAGACGAACCGTCTGACACGAATACACACTCCAACAGCTCTGCCGGATAATCCAGCGCATCCAGAGAGGCAATCTTGGCAGGCAGATTCCTCGCCTCGTTATGTGCAGCAATCACGATACTCACTGAATCCACTGCCTCATGTCCCCTCATACCTTCATCAACGGATGAGCGGTTCTCAGCGACACTTCGCGAACCACTCGCACGCCAATGCAACACCATCGGGAACACCAGATAGGTATACAGACAGAAACAGACAGCGATCAGAAAAAGAGACGTCATGATTACACCCACCGGGTTCTTGCCAGCAGTTTGTCTCTGGACCATTGCTTGATTTGCGGGTCCACGAACAACATCAACATCAGTAGCAGACTGGTACCGATCACGCCCTTGCCCAGGAAATTCGCCACATCGCCATGCAGATCGATGGCGCTCAGCACAAGGAAAACCAGCAGGCTGGCCAGCAACATGATTGCAGGCGCCTTGAAGCTGACGGGGAATGTCACATAGCGGAACGCACTTCCAGTCACCCCCATCATGAAAACGACATAGGAAATGATCGTGACCACTGCCGCACCGGTGATACCGAAAACCGGTATGAGCACGAAGTTCAGGCTCAGATTGATCACGGTCGCGACCAGGCTCCACAGCATCAGCAACTTCGTGTTCTTGAAGATATACAGGCCTGCAGCGAGAAAATGCATGGCCCCTTCCAGCCAGAAACTGATGGCCACATAGGGAATGATGACGGTACCTGGACTGTATTTTTCTCCGGCCAGGAAACCGAGCAGATAGGGACTGGTGATGGAAAACATCGCAATGAAGGGAATGCCCACCACCATGTACATGCGAAAGCCGCCCGACAGGAACTGCTGGGTAGACCCTTGCCCCTTCGATTCCCAGATCTGCATGTACGCCGGCCTGAGAGACTGCATCAACGCAGCAATGATGATGATATCGATATACGAGGTCAGGTTGTAGGATGCCGAATACTGCCCCAGTGAATCAACCCCCAGAAGCGCTTCGATCAGGTAGCGGTCACTGAGACGCAACACCAGCCCCAATGATTCCAGCATCATCAGCGGCAAGCCGTAGACCAGCATGGCCTTGCCCAGAGTCATCGACACTTCCTTCAGTCTGAACTGGAAATCCGGCCGGTATTGCCAGGCGGCATAGAAAACCCCCATCGCTTCTGCGACCAACAGACAGGCAATGACATTCCAGGCATCGAGATTGCCCGCAAACAGCACGACGAGGATCAATGCCAGATTGAGAAAACGCGCAATACTCTGGGATATCGCGACATCGGCGCTACGTTGCTGGGCCCGCAGGAAGTTCATGACCCCGCTGCCCAACAGGCGGATGAACACGATGGCTGAGGCCAGCAGAAACAGCGACGAGATATCGTCGTACTGCAACACCGCGGGCAACACGAAGAACCCCAGTGTCAGCCAGAGAATCGTCGCTGTGGTGGCAAAGCTGAAGAAGATCATGCTGACGGTACTGTTCATCTGACCGACAGTGAAGTCGATATTGCCGTTCTTGATCTGAGCGAAGAAGCGAATGACAGCATGCTGTACACCCAGTTTGCCAAACGCGATGCACAGGGTGAGACTCGACGAGATCAAGCCGACGATTCCGTAGTCCGCAACGCTCAGATTGCGTGTCAGGACCGGAAAGCTGACCAGGCCGACCACCGCAGAGAACATCCCGGCAGAAGCATAGTTTCTCAGGTGCTGAAAGATGCCGACTGCGGCCATCGTTGTGTTTCCGTTCAGGCCGTCAGATACAGATCGTGCAGATCCGACAGGGGCACAAACCGCGCGCCTTCATCGGCGCACCATTGCAAGGCAGCCTGCATGTCATCGATATACCGTTTGACATCAGACTGGCTCTGCGGATAAGGAGAAGCCTTTTCGATGACTTCCATGGAGTGGAACATCATGTTGATACACAGAATGCGCTGATGGGCATGCTGCTTCATCTGGTAGCGCACCACCTCCTTCATCTGCTCAACGCTTGCAAACCAGGGCCGAAACCACCGAGGATCCCTGAACAGGCGCGGCTTGACCGATACAGGGACCTCCAGCAGTGCCTGTTCTGATGCCTCGCCAGGCTCGATGATGGTGCCTGGTGCGGGAAAATACGGTTGCTCGGGCGCCTTGCGAAAATCCACACTGGCATTGGGTTCACTCCAGCGCAAATGCGGCGTCACGCTGGTATCAACCTTGTACCCCAGCCTTTGCAGACTGTCGATGGATTGAGCCGCGGCACCGTAACGTCCTGCGCGGAAGCTGGTCGGTGCGTAGCCAAGCTTGTCTTCGAACAAGCTGGTCAGATTGGCCAGCTTCTGGTATTCCACTTCCGCCGAGCTGGCGCACTGGAAATCCGGACTGTCCACACCGGCATAGTCATGGTACTTCTTCTCCGGCTCGATGAAGGCTGCGTGCAGATGCGTGCCGTACTCGTAATCGCCGGAAAGCGCCTGCAAGGCCGCAATGCTGTCGGGGTCTTCCAGCACTTCGACGGTCAACAGGTATGTCGGAACGGCTCCTACTTCGGCGAAAGCGGGTTGCAGGCGATTCGGCAACCCCTCGGTGATGGATTCGAAAGTCAACGGTCTGGACCTGACCCAGTTCGGATCATGATCGCATTCAGTGTCGATGGAGATGCTGACCACCACCTCTTCGATACGACTGGCAGACATCAGCGCTGCACCTGGTCTTTCGATTCAACATCGTCACGGTACAAGTCGAGCAGTTCATCGACAACGCGATCGAAACCGAAGCGCCCGACGATCAGGCCTCTTCCCGACACTGCCACGTTCTCGCGCAATTCGGGATTGTCGATCAACCGGGAGAGACGTTCGGCCAGCCCCGCATCATCTCCCGCAGCAAACAACAGACCGGTTACGCCATCCTCGACCAGATCATTGTTGCCACCGATATCCGAAGCAATGACTGCCCGCTGTTCGACCATGGCTTCCATGACCGAATTGGGCAGACCTTCCGCAAAAGAGGGTTGTACATAGATATCGAGGCCCTTGAAAAAGCTGGACGTGTCCTCGATCATGCCCATCCACTCTACCTGGGACGCCATACCGAGAGACTCGGCCTGTGCCCGCAGGCTTTCAATCATGTCGCCATCGCCGGCAATGCGCAGAATCAGACGTCGCCCGGGATTGGCCTGAACGGTTCTGGCGAAGGCGTCGAGCAGAACATGCACACCCTTGACCTCACGCAGTCGACCACAATAGCCGATGACCAGTGTCTGTCCGCCAGCTGCCGGCTGTGGTGGCAGGCTTGTATCGATTCCGTTGGGTACGAACCGTATCTGTTCATCGCGAAAACCGGCCTCAAGCAGTTTTTCCCGAGTCTGCTCACTGATGGTCTGCACGTGATCGACCTGTGTCAGCCCTTTTCGAATCAGAAAGTTGAGCGGCATGAAACGGCGACGCTGATCCAGAACGCCTCCTTCAAACTCGTAGAAGCCCGAGATCTTCGTCGTAACCGGTAATCCCGTCCAGCGGCGTACATAGCCTGCGGAAGCTGCCAGCAGGTGTGTGATGTGAATGTGCAAGGCATCGAAACGTCGGCGATTGGCCAACAGATAGCGAGCAAAACTCACCATCAACACCAGAGATCCGATCCAGCGGATATGCGGGTAATCAACGCGTTTCACGGTAAAGCCGTTGAAGGTCTCTTCCAGCGGCTGGCTGGGCTGTACCCTGGGCGTCACGAATTCGACATAGGCGCCACGTTCGCGCAAGGCCGCGGCCAGCTTCAGCGCCTGACTCTCGGCACCACCGAGACCGGGGAAGCGACTATCCACGGCAAACAGCAAGCGCAGCCCCACCAGAGAAGCCGCCTTGCTTTGCTGCTCGATGTTGGCAGGCGTCGAGCCGTCGCAAGCTGCCGCCCCCGGGCTCAGATCCCAGGCGTCTACCTGCTGCACACCCGCTGCACCTACGCCCGGTGTTCCTGTCAGGCGATTTCCTGCTCTCATTGCAGCAACGACTTCAGTTCGACCGTCAGGTCCTGACTGGCACGAGACGGTGGAGCCCAACGCAGTCCGATGGTCAGGCGGTTTTCGGTGACATCAATATCCTCCGGCACACCGGAGATGATGTCGCCAGCAGCGGTCGACACCGTGCTGAAACGGGTCAAGGTACCGGATGCGGAATCGTGTATGACCCCCCCTTCCAGTTCGAAACTGCGACTCAGACGATAGACAAGCAGCGCCGAGGCGAGCACCGAATCGGTTTCATCATCACGGTTGTCGTAGGTCTGGCGCTCATAGCTCAGGGCAAGTTCGGTTCGCAGGCGCGTGCTCAGACGTTTGGCCAGTGAAGCGTAGGCAAATCCCTGCATCTGGTCTTCACTGTCCTCACTGACCTGTACCGAAGAATCCACACCCAGCAACTGGTAATCCTGCTGGGATACACCGAGACCGAGATCTATGCTGGTATCGGTGGACTGGAATGAATAGCCCAGGTCCAGCCGCGTTTCCTCGAAGAAGCCTGCCACTTCAGGGCGTAGTGCCACGGCTGCATCGCCGCTCTGAATAAGGCTCTCCACCGTGCTCAATGTCTGATCGTTCAGGTCACGACTCAAGCTGACAGACACCGAAGTACCCGGGCCCAGTTGCCTGATGGCACGCAGACGAGCGTTCAATCCGTCCAGCGACTCGTCATCGGTGTCATACCGGGTAACACCCAGTTCACCGTAGAGCTCGACAAAGCCACGCGCACGATTGGCATAGGCGGCTACCGTTGAACGGTTGAAATCCCCTTCCTGACGCAAGTCCGGATTGTCGGATTCTTCCGGAAGATCGGTAAAGACATTACCGGCACGCACACCGAAATAACTGCCTGGCGTCGTGTCTCTTTCGTAGCTGGCATTGGCGGTGTACAGCGTTTCCAGATCATCGCCTTCTTCTGTCTGGTTGACATAGAGCAGCCTTGCCCGAGTACGACTGACCCCGGCAACATCGTATTCGAAACTGGGACCAGTCACGAAGACATTGCGTCGATCGATTTCCGTGTCATCGATGGTCTGCACCGCATTGTCGGTACGGACGCCGCCCAGAATGTCGCCCACATACCAGCGCCAGGAACGCGGTGTGATCGAAAATTCAGCGGCACCGAGAAAGCGTGTCAGAGTATCGAAGGAAGAATCATCTTCGGAAACATCACTGCGTGTATCGATCTCACCCTTGAAAGCCGCGTTCACCGCTCTGCTTCGCTGCTCGCCGTACACACCGAATACAGCGCCAACCGTCTGCCCATCTTCTTCATCAGGGCTGTTGACGCTTTCGATATTGTCGCTTTGTTCCAGCGTCAGTCGCCCCTCGAACCCCAGGTCGAGAGACCAGGCTGCACCGGGAAACAGGACGACCAGAAGCATGGCGGGCAACCATACGGGACATGATTTGTGCTCAGACAAGATCACACTTCCATTAGGGGGTGGGCAGACGGTTTGAAGGATCAGACCGGTTGATTGTTCATGACGATGCCAGCAAGCTTGCGTTCGTCGATTTCATCGATGACAGCATCCAGGGCACCCGGGGTGACACCACCATAGGGAATGACCAGCACCGTGTAGTCGCAGATTTCCGACAAGATACGCGCGTCGGCGGAATTGCTCATGGCAGGACCATCAACGATGACGTACCGGTTGTCATATCGCTCCTTGATGTCCAGCATCAATTGCTTGTAGCGCGCACTCGTGAAGTGTTCCGCGCTGACTTCCTCATTGGAACCGATAGGGACCACACGCATCCGTGGTATCCCGCTGGGGCTGACGATGTGCTCGATACCCAGTTCCGGTCTTTCCAGGTAATCCAGTAGACCGTGGGCGTCCTCTCGCCCGACCAGCTTCATCAAACGATGCAGTACAGGCGTATGCAGATTGGCTTCAACCAGCATGGACGTCTTGGCCTTGTCAAAGGCGATGGTTGCGGCCAGGTTGAGGCTGACGAAGCTGCCGCCACCTTCAGGTACCACCGAGCTGACCAGTACACTGAAATTTCCATCCGGCTTCAGGCTGTAGAGCTTGGTTCGCAACTGACGCATGGCATCCACCATGTCGCGATTCTTCGAGCGCGGGTGAACGATCCCCAACAAGTCCAGCTGTCGATCGCTGAAGAGGCGCGCCTCTTCCATGTTCGCAAGATCGGCACGCGCACGATCGGCAAGGCTGACGGAATCATTCGCGGCACGCAACTGATTACTGCCGCCAGATGTCTTGCCGAGTGGCACCATCGATCGGCCGACCTTGCGATCTCGTCTGACCGACTTGTCTCGCTGCTGATCCAACATCGACCTGACGTTGGCAAATTTCGCCCGATCGGTCATATCAGAGCCCCTCCAGAGGATGCTTCAAGTGTACGTTTGATGATATAGACGACGACATACAGTGAGCAAACAAATGCCACTGTTGCCATTATGACGGATGGCCTGCTGAAGAAACGGACCTTTTCGTTGGGCAGGCTCATGTGCGGAACTGTCGTGAGCAGCGGTAACTTCAATACATCAGTCACAGCCGACGCGGTACGGATACGAGGATCGACCTTCAGAAAGAGAAAAAGATAGACGAAGGGCAATACAGTGGCCATGAAGACACCGGCCAGGACGATATGCAGGAACCTTATGCCATTGGGCCGTGCCGGAAAATTGGCAGGCTGGTGGACGCGATAGAGAACGCCCTGCTTCTCGGCTCCGAGTGTCATGGTCAGACGAGCGTTTTCCTGTTGGCTGAGCAGATCTTCGTAGAATTTCTTGTTGATCTCGTAGTCGCGTGTCAGTTGCGACAGTTCCCGTTCGACTTGCGAGCTCTTGGCCGAACGCTCGATCTCGTTGTCCAGCAAGACTCTGAGCTGACGCATGCGGCTCTGCTGAGCATCCGCTTCCGCCGATGTACGTGCCAGATCACTGCGCAGTTGCTGATAGACCGGACTGAGGTTGGAAGAGCCAGTGAACGAATTACCACCGACATTGAATACGGACTGCCCTGCTCCCTGAGACAGCGCCTGCTCACTACGTTGCTGCGCCTGTCGCTTGACGTCTTCGATCTGCTGCCTGAGGCGAACGATGTCGGGGTAGTCGTCGGTGTACGACAGACTCAGAACATCGATTTCAGCCTGCAGACGAGCAATCTGATCCCGCGTCTGCCCGATTTCGAAATCTCGCGCGATGGTCGAGGATTCGTTCGACAGCTCGGCCTGCAAGGTCCGACGACGCTGGTCAGCCTGGGCAAACAGCAGCGAGGTCTGTTCAAGATCCCGCTGCAACTCGACGATGCGCGCGTTGACATTGCCTTCCGTCGTTGCACTCATGCCGGGATGCTGACTGCGAAAACTCTCGAGGCGGCTTTCGGCATCTTCCAGCTTGTCGCGATAGGTAGCCACCTGACTGGTGATGAACTCGAATGCCTCGCTGGTTTCCTCGGCCGAAGAGTCCATTGTCTTCTGCAGGAACAACTCTGCAAAGAGACTGGTTGTCTGAAAGGCGATAGCCGGGTCTTCATGCCAGAAATCGATTTCCAGCAGCTGATTGTTACGGTTGAAGACATTGGTGGCATCGACCAGATCCTCTCGCAGGTCCTCACGCTCGGCCGGCGTGGTGCTCTCGTCGGTAAAGCCCACGGTGTCCAGCACGGTGTCGAGAATGTCCAGAGCGAACAGCTCTTCCTTCGCCACATTGGCCTTGTCCCTGTTGACCGTCGTATTCGTGCCCAGTATGGGAGCAACGATATTGCTGTCATCCACATACAGCTGCACAAACGACGTGTACTTCTTCTGCCACAGAAATCCCGCAGCCAGGAAAAGCAGACTGATGGCAATGAAAATGGACAACAACGTTCCGCTACGGGCATTCGCTTCTCGCGACAGTAGCGGCAACATCTCATCAAGAGTTATGTTACTCATAGGTCTTGTAGGTCATCAAACCGTAAAGTGTTTCGCGGGTTTGCTTTGCAATGAAAGGGAATCAGAAACGACGCTCGGGGATGGTTATGACATCACCGGGCACCAGCGGATAATTGGTATCGAGTAGACCTTCAGAAAGAATATCGTTCAGATAAACATCGTAAACTCGGGCCACTCCATCCACCGTACGATAGAGCTTTGCAGCGTTCGGTGACGCGAACTCATTCACGCCACCCGCTTCCAGAACCAGGTCGATGACGGTCATTCCATCACGATGTGAAATGGACTTGGGTTCCGCAACGCCGCCCACCACACGAACGCGATTCTGGAACTCGGCACTCGGAATTTCCTCGATGATGACGGACACCTTTGGCGTTCTGATGAACTGCGTCAGCTTGCGCTCGGTATCGGCTGCTATCTCCGCCGGCGTTCTTCCGCCAGCGAGAACGTCACCAACCAGTGGTACCGAGATGAAGCCATCGGGACGCACCGGGACTCTGACGGACAAATCAGGATTCTTCCAGACACTGACACTGAGAACATCACCCGTACCGAGCCTGAATTCTGGCGCAGCACTTGCCTGAACCTCGGGTGGACGATCCTCTTCGCTCAGTGGTCCTCGAGGACCGGCGCAGGCAGCGATCGTGGCAGTCAGACAAAGTAGCGTAAGCAAACGCATGATTTTCATGTATTCGTGTGCCTCCTGGACACCTGTATCAGGCCTCGACCAATGCTTGACGGACATTCGCCCGAATCGAGTCGACTCACTGAAACCCTGAGATCTTGATCACTTGTATCGACTGCCTCGGACATGTCTTGACGAGTAACCATATTTCTATTGACACAAGTCTATCCGGTCTGGGTGCTCTCATTGATGACTCAGCCACAAAAGACACAGAATTTAATGAGTACAAGCGTTGCCGACTCACCAGATTACCTAAATATCACCGCTAGAAGAAATTAAACGACGGTAAGCTAGCGCACATGAACGAACACAATTCAGACGATCGGGATTTCAGGCCCGACTATGCCACCCTGGAGCTGAATCATCGTGCCGACTGGAAAGCCGTGCGCGCCAGCTACCGTCAACTGGTGCATTTGTGGCATCCTGACCGGTACGCAACGAGGCCGCGCGAACGAGTGCATGCTCAACAGAACTTCACTTCTCTGACGCAATCCTATACCCGTCTGCGCAACTTCCACAGGCGGCACGGACGCATGCCGTTCGAACCCACTGGTAACCGCTCTACCAACAAATCCATGGAAATCCATACGCCAGCCCAGCGTCGCAAGACCTCTCGCCCCGACAGCAGCCGTGACAGCAACCGACCCAGCCCGGGCCCTTACATCAACGATGCCGAGATCGGAGCGGGCGTCCTGGGACGTGAAAAGGGCAGCCGCGCACCGGCACTCGATGAACGCTCCCGAAAGCGCATGATCTGGGCGCTGGCCGGTGTTGTCATGATCATGGCAACCGTGGTGATCTTCTTCCTGCTCGACATGAAGGCCAATCAGGCCATCATCGAACGTGGCCGAGAGGTCGTCAGAGAGGCTCCTCCCAGTGAATTCATGCCCAGCGCGGCCGAGATTCGTCGTAGCGAGGCCAAAGGCGCCTTCGTGCAACCAACCAACTAGGCAGTTGCCAGACGGCCCCTGCCTCCCCCGTGACACAGGGTCGAGTCAACCCCCTCCTTGCACTGCTGCTGTCGCTCAACGCGCTCCCTTGCCGAACAGCACAACCTCTGCGGTCTGACACAGGATGAGCATATCCAGAAAGATCGTGTGGTTCTTGATGTAGTACAGGTCGAATTCCTGTTTCTGTACGGAATCCTCGGTCGATGCGCCATAGGGATAACAGACCTGAGCCCACCCCGTGATACCCGGCTTTACCGCATGGCGTTCGCGGTAGTAGGGAATCACCTCGCTCAGTTGCTCCACGAACTGTGGCCTTTCCGGGCGCGGACCGACAAAGCTCATGTCGCCCTTCAGCACATTGAGTATCTGCGGCAATTCATCGATGCGGGTCTTGCGAATGAAAGCGCCGACCCGCGTGACCCTGGAGTCGTTCTTGGTTGCCCACTGAGCGACGCCATCGCGCTCGGCATTGACCGTCATGCTGCGAAATTTCAGCACGCCAAAGGGCTTGCCGAGGAATCCGACGCGAGTCTGCCTGTAGAGCACCGGTGCATCCAGCCCATCCTCGATCTTGATGGCGATCATGCCCAGCAACATGAATGGCCAGGTGATGGCGATGATCAGCATGCTGGCGACGATATCGAACGCCCGCTTGCTGACATCACGCACGGCACCACGCTCGAAGCCATCCGAATAGATCAACCAGTCCGGACGCAGGATGTCCAACGGCAACTTGCCCTGCTCGCGCTCGAAAAAGCTCAGCAGATCAATGACATCCAGACCATGCAGCTTGCACTCCAGAAGTTCTTCAAGAGGCAGACCGCTGCGCCGCTCATCGGCCGCCACCACGATTTCATCGACATTGTTCTGGATGGCAAATTCCAGTAGCGACTGCCCGTTCAGCTCGACGACATTGATGCTGTCAACCGCTATCCGCGGGTCGGTATCCAGCTTGACGTACCCGACGATACGAAAGCCACGGCGATCCACGCGACGGCGCAAACGGCGATTGATGGAAGCAGCCTTGTCACCGGCTCCCAGTACCAACACGCGAATTTTCAATATGTCCTTGTCGACGTAGTAGAAGAACATGGGCCGGATGGTACCGACCATGAAAAATGCAATGAGTATGGCCAGACCGAATACACCACGCCCGAGATACAGGTGCGGAATCAGGTAATACAACAGTGCCAGTATTGCGGCACCACAGGCAAACCCGATGACCGAACGCAGAAACACGCCGAGAATGCCACCACGGAAACGACTCTGATACAGCCCCATCGCCATCATGGTGACCGGCATGATCAACCCGAACAGCATGGATGTAGCGATCGGAGAGCGGATGCTTTCGACCTCCGTTATCTGCGAGCCATCAAATCTGACGTAGACCGCGACGAATACCGCTGTCACACAAATGCAGAACTCCATCAGGGCGAGTAGCAGGAATGGCACCCGCAAATGCATCTTGAAGAATTTGAAGGTACCCAAGGTGTCTGATCAGCCGTCCGGTTGATGATGATTCAAGCTATTGTAAGGCAGCGATACGGTTTTGTTGATAGCCGCAGCACAAATCGATTTATTTAAAGTGCTCTTGCACACACTCCGTGCCGATTATCAGTGAGACAATTGCTGACAATCAAAGGGTTCTCTTTGTCATGCACAGCGCAAAAGGGCATTTGTAAACTTGTATAATGCAAGATCATTTCTGCGCTGACAGCATGTAGCGGACAATCATTCAGGGTTTTAAATTCATGTTTCAGATTTCTGACAATGACACGATCGCGGTCATCGGCCTCGGCTACGTCGGCTTGCCGCTGGCCGTGGAGTTCGGCAAGAACAGCCCGACCGTCGGCTTCGACATTCATGCCGAACGCATTGCCGAACTGCAGAATGGCAAGGATCGCACGCTCGAAGTGTCTGCCGAGGAAATGGCCGAAGCCTCGCATTTGAGCTACACCAGCACGTTGGAAGATCTGGCTGACTGCAAGGTTTTCATTGTCACCGTGCCCACGCCGATCAACAAGCACAAGCAACCCGATCTCACGCCTCTGATCCGCGCCAGTGAGTCCATCGGCAAGGTCATGAAGAAAGGCTCGGTGGTCATCTACGAATCCACGGTCTACCCCGGTGCTACCGAAGAGGTCTGCATCCCCATACTAGAGCGTGAGTCAGGCATGAAATTTAACAGTGATTTCTTTGCCGGCTACAGCCCGGAGAGAATCAACCCGGGCGACAAGGAGCATCGCGTCAGCACCATCATGAAAGTGACTTCCGGCTCCACTCCCGAAGTTGCCGAGGCAGTCGATGCTCTGTACAAACGGATCATCACGGCGGGCACTCACCTGGCCAGTTCCATCAAGGTGGCGGAAGCAGCCAAGGTCATCGAGAACACACAGCGCGATCTGAATATCGCACTAATCAACGAACTGGCCCTGATTTTCGACCGGCTGGACATCGACACACTGGAAGTGCTGCAGGCAGCCGGAACCAAATGGAACTTCCTGAACTTTCGGCCAGGGCTTGTCGGCGGACATTGCATCAGTGTCGACCCCTATTACCTGACGCACAAGGCTCAGGAAATCGGTTACTACCCGCAGGTCATCCTGTCTGGTCGACAGATCAATGATGGCATGGGCGCCTTTGTTGCCGAGCGCGTCATCAAGATGCTGACCCGCAGACGTATCCACGTGGTGGGGGCAAACGTGCTGGTGCTCGGACTGGCCTTCAAGGAAAACTGTCCGGACCTGCGCAATACTCGCGTGGTAGACATCGTCAACGAACTGGTGCACTACCATGCCAATGTGGATGTATACGATCCCTGGGTGGACGCCGAAGAAGCCCAGCATGAATACGGCATCACACCGATCGAAAAGCCTGCTCCGGGCCAATACGACGCCATCATTCTGGCGGTTGCCCACGAACAGTTCGTGACCATGGGCAGCGACGCCATCCGCAAGCTTGGCAAGGATGAGCACGTGCTCTATGACATCAAGAGCATATTGCCCAAGGATTCCGTTGACGCCCGATTGTAAGCCGAGGCGGCAAGCCATCACAGGATCTTGCCACCTTCCGAACTTCAGCAGAACAGCAACTTTTTCACACCATGAAAATTCTCATAACCGGTACCGCCGGGTTCATTGGCTCGACGCTGGCGCTCAGGCTGCTCGAACGCGGTGATGAAGTCATCGGCATCGATAACGTCAACGACTACTACGATGTCAACCTGAAACTGGCCAGACTTGAACGGGTCAAGGCACACGCCGGATTCACCGAGGTGCGCGGCAATATCGAAGATCGCGCACTGATGGAGGAGACCTTCAGGAAGCACCAGCCCCAACGCGTCGTGAATCTGGCCGCACAGGCGGGTGTTCGCTACTCGCTCGAAAATCCGCAGGCCTATATCGATGCCAACGTCGTGGGTTTTACCAATGTGCTGGAAAACTGCCGGCATACCGGGGTCGAGCACCTGGTTTACGCCTCGACCAGTTCAGTCTACGGCAACCACACGAACATGCCATTCTCGGTTCATGAATCGGTCGATCACCCGGTCAGTCTGTATGCAGCAACCAAGAAAGCCAATGAGCTGATGGCGCATACCTACAGTCATCTGTTCCAGCTGCCCACCACCGGTCTGCGATTCTTCACGGTGTATGGCCCCTGGGGACGTCCGGACATGGCGCTGTTCCTGTTCACCAAGAACATCCTTGCCGGCAAACCCATCGACGTTTTCAATTATGGCAAGCACAAGCGCGACTTCACTTTCGTCGAGGACATCGTCGAGGGCGTGGTGCGAACCCTGGATAACGTAGCCACTCCCAATGAATCCTGGGACAGCAACAAACCGGATCCTGCCACCAGCTCTGCGCCTTATCGGGTCTACAACATCGGCAACAACAAACCGATAGATCTGGAGCATTACATCAGCACACTGGAATCCTGCCTCAACAAGACAGCCGAGAAGAACCTGCTGCCACTGCAGGCGGGTGACGTGCCGGATACCTACGCCGATGTCAGCGACTTGGTCAATGACGTCAACTACAAGCCGGACACGTCTGTCGAGGAAGGTATCGGTCGTTTTGTCGAGTGGTATCTGGACTACTACAAGGTCTGAGCCGCGAGACTCCTGCGCTCTATAGCCAGCCCTTGAAGCGATAGAGCAGCAGGGCCACGGCCTCATGCAATAACATTTCAGAACGCATGATGGCCGTGGTCTGTGGCATCACCGCATACCAGGGCACATCCTTCAATGCCTGGATATCGACACTGACAGGACACACCTGGATGTCGGTGTCGGCCAGAACCCGACGAAAACTCAACAAGGCACGGGGCATGTGCATTGCCGAGCTTATCAGCCGGACAGGCCCCTCGATGGATTCATTCTGCAATAATACGGCGACATTCAGTGCATTCTCGCGTGTGGTTGCGGAATCGGTCTCTCTGACCAGCCGCTGTCCAGCGACGCCCAGGCGCTGCAGATAAGCGTCCATGACCTCGGCTTCGGCAACCTTGCCCACTGCGCCCCCAGCCACGATCACACGAGTACCCGGCTCCGCAAGCGCCATGCGAGCAGCGGCTGTGGCACGGGTCAGCGTGGCATTGCCCATTCGCCCGAACTCACTGGCGTCGATGACGCGAGAATCCACCCCGCCGCCAAGTACGATGATATGGGAACCTGCGGGACAGGCCGGCCCCTTAAGATAGGGATCCTCCAGAATGGCAATCAGTGGATTGACGATAACCGGTGCTGAAAAGGTCAGGAACACCAGCACCCACAAGAGCAGCATGACCCAGCCGCGTCGTGAGGACCTGCGCCTGTGCCTCGATGAAGAGCCACGCGAACGGAGAGAACCACGCCGCCTGGCAGCTGTCAGAACCGCCACCAACGCCAGAGAGAGGAGGAACAACAGCGTCAGAGGATCGAGTAGCCAGGCTTTGATGAGACTTGTCATGCGTGATTCACAAGGTGACGGGAAATCGAGCCGATGCGGCCGTGCCCGGCTGCAAAAGCGCGCCTATCCTACCCTGTTGCCCGGTGTTTCACACAGCCGAATACACAGAGCGATCCGACCTGACCCACCCGGTGAGAGATTGTCATTGACATCGGCCGTGCTGATGACATCGAGTGGATGGGCAGCTATTGTCACTCGATCGTATTGCAGTGCAAAAAATATCGTATTTAGCGATTGTCTTCCGAGACAATGATAATTAGTATAAGCATTGCCTGAGCAAATGATATACGACATGGCCACTGCAGATACCCCCAATCTCAATCAACATCGCCAACTGCGAGCTTTCTGCAACGCCGCCCAGACCGGCAGTATTTCCAAGGCGGCCAAGCGGCTCAAGCTGAGCCAACCCTCGGTATCACTGCAGATTCAGGCATTGGAAAAGGAACTGGATACGCTTCTGTTCGAACGTTGCGGCCCCAAGATTCGATTGACCCCGGCAGGCGAACTGCTGCTGGAGATGGCTCAGCCTCTGGTTGACGGCTTCAGCCGTCTGGCAGACAGCTTTGCCGCTCGCCTGGGCAACGTCCACGCCGGACCGCTCGAGATCGCCTCGGGCGAGGCAACGCTTCTGTATATCCTGCCGGATATCATCAAATCCTTTTCGGATGACTACCCGCAGATCGATGTACGCCTGCACAATGTTACCGGCCACGATGGTATGGAGTTGTTGCGCGCTGATGAGGTCGATTTTGCAGTGGGTTCCATGATCGAGGTCCCGGATGACCTTGTCTACCACCCGATATACCAATACAAGCCGGCATTGATCATGTGCAAGGATCATCCGCTTTCGCAGAAGGAGCATATTGCATTGGAAGATATCAGCCCCTACGGTCTGATTCTGCCACCGCGACATCTGAGCACCTGGAGTGTTGTGGACCTGGTCTTCCAGCAGCATGGCGTACCCTATACTGTCGCGCTTGAAGCCGGCGGTTGGGAGGTGATCAAGCGCTACGTCGAGATCGGGGCAGGAATCAGTATCGTTACCAGTATCTGCCTGCGCGGCTTCGAGAACCTGACTGTCAAGCCCATCGATGAGTACTTTCCTGATCGCAGCTACGGCGTTGTTGTTCGACGTGGCAAATTCCTGTCGCCTCAGGCCAAGCAGTTCCTGGAACGCATGGACCACAATTTCTTTGCACGTCACACAGCTCCCCCACCCCGGCGCAAGAGCAGTCAGCGCAGCGAAGAACCACTCATCACCAATCTGTAATTAAACGCTGTCGCGTTATTGCTGATCCACCTCTGTAACGGCATTCAATGATTTCAACGGTTGCACCCTCAACGCCGGCGGCACAGTTTCGCAGCGATCGACAGAACATGCATGTCATCGTCGGCATGTCAGGCGGCGTGGACTCCTCTGTCGCCGCATTGCTGCTCAAACGTCAGGGCTACCAGGTCTCCGGCATCTTCATGCAGAACTGGGAAGATGACGACGAACATTGCACTGCGCGACAGGACTATCGCGACGCTGCCTCCGTTGCAGCCCGCCTCGATATGGAGCTGACGACAGTCAATTTCGCCGATGAGTACTGGGAGCGCGTATTTGCCCATTTCCTCGAGGAATACAGTGCGGGTCGTACGCCCAATCCGGACATACTCTGCAACAAGGAGATCAAGTTCAAGGCCTTTCTCGATCATGCGAGGGCGCAAGGAGCCGATGCCATTGCGACAGGCCACTACGTGCGAGCCGGCGGCACGGACGACGCGGTGAAACTGCTGCGTGGTCTGGACAAAAACAAGGACCAGAGCTACTTCCTGTACACGCTCAATCAGCAGCAGCTACGCCCCAGCCTGTTTCCGGTTGGTGAAATGGAGAAACCCGCCGTCAGAAAACTGGCTCAGGAAGCCGGATTCCACGTGCACAGCAAGAAGGACAGCACCGGCATCTGTTTCATCGGTGAGCGCAAATTCTCCGCCTTTCTCGCCGAATATCTGCCGGCCCAACCCGGCGACATCGTCACCGACAGCGGCGATGCAATCGGTCGCCACAACGGCCTCATGTTCTACACACTCGGACAGCGACAGGGCCTGGGTATTGGCGGCACCTCGGCCGGTGCGGAGTCTCCCTGGTATGTACTGGACAAGAACCTCAAGGACAACCAGTTGATTGTCGGACAGGGCCATGACCATCCAGCGCTGTTTCGCAGCAATCTGCAGGCGCACAACCTTCATTGGGTTCAGGGAGTGCCACCTGCCAGCAGTTTCCGCTGTACCGCGAAGGTTCGATACCGTCAAGAGGATCAGGCAGCAACCGTCACGCTGGCCGATGATGGCACCTTGAACATCGAATTCGACAACGCTGTTCGCGCAGCGACACCCGGTCAATCACTGGTTCTGTACGATGGCGACGCCTGCCTCGGCGGCGCAATCATCAGTGACCTTGTACGCTAGCGCAGCCTATACTGACAACCATGAACGCTTTATCTACAGTAGAAAACCAAACACTGGCGCTTGCCGGCATCTTTCAGTCAGTGCACCTGTGCAAGTCGCTGGCGACCACCGGGAAGGCAGATTCCGATGAGCTTGCCGGCACCTTGCGATCGATACTGACACTCAAGACCGACAGGGTCATTGATGCCTATGGCGGCAACAGCAACGGTATCGCCTGGGGCCTGCGCATCATGAAGAGCCAACTCGGCGGCAACAATGAATCTCGCGATCTGGATATCGCACGCTATGCGCTGGCGTTGATCCAGCTGGGCACCAACATTCTCAATGACGAGGATACCGTTGAGCAACTCCGTATCGGCATCAGCAGAGCGCAGGCGATGGATATGGAAATAGACGAGCCCGCCATGATCAGCAACCTTGCCAACCTGTACCGCAGCAGCATCAGCCACCTGAGCCCGAGAATCATGGTCAGTGGGGATCCCGATTACCTCAACGACAATACGACAGCCTCGACCATACGAGCTGCCTTGCTCGGTGGTTTGCGTTCCGTGGTGTTGTGGCGGCAATGCGGCGGTTCGCGCCCGAAACTTCTCTTCTATCGCAACCAGTACCTGAAACAGGCAGAGTTGTTGTCACCGCTGCACTGAATGGATGTTCATGAGGCGCCTCGCTGAACGAGACGCGCCATCAATACCAGGGGCGGCCTGCAGAAAAGCAGGGCCGCCCCGCATTCAGACCTGTCAGGACACTCAGCTGGCCATCTGGATGGATACCGGGATATCCTTGAACTTGACCCTGGCCTCTTCCGCAGAGTGCTGGAATTCGGCGATTTCGTTGAAGTTCAGATAGCGATACACTTCATCGCTCATCGCCTCCAGATCCTTCACGTAGCTCATGTACTCTTCCACAGTGGGTAGTTTGCCCAACAGGGCTGCTACCGCTGCCAGTTCGGCGGAGCTGAGGTAGACAAAAGCCCCGGCGCCCAGGCGGTTCGGAAAGTTGCGGGTAGAGGTGGATACCACGGTCGCTCCGGGTTTGACGCGTGCCTGGTTCCCCATGCACAGCGAACAGCCGGGTATTTCAAGTCTGGCACCAGCCGCCCCGAAAATATTGTAGTAGCCCTCCTCCTTCAACTGATGCTCATCCATGCGCGTGGGCGGTGCAATCCACAGCACGGTATCCACGTACTGGCCAGACTTCTCTATCAGCTTGCCCGCTGCCCGGTAGTGACCGATATTGGTCATGCATGAACCGATGAAGACTTCATCGATCTTCGTGTTCTGCACTTCCGACAAGGGCTTCACATCATCGGGGTCGTTCGGGCAGGCCAGTAATGGTTCCTTGATGTCGTTGAGATCGATCTCGATGATCTCGGCGTATTCGGCATCGGCATCCGCCTCCAGCAAGGTAGGATTGTCGAGCCATTCTTCCATCTTGCGAGCTCGGCGTTCAAGCGTGCGAGCATCGTCATAGCCTTCATCGATCATCCAGCGCAACAGGGTCACGTTGGAGGTGATGTATTCCTTCAAGGGTTCGATGTCCAGCTTGATGGTGCAGCCTCCCGCCGAACGCTCGGCAGTGGCGTCTGCCAACTCGAAGGCCTGCTCCAGCTTGAGGTCCTTCAAACCCTCTATCTCCACGCAAGCCCCTGAGAAGACGTTCTTCTTGCCTTTCTTCTCGACCGTCAGAAGACCACGCTGCAAGGCCGCATAGGGAATGGCATTGACCAGATCGCGCAACGTGATACCGGGTTGCATCTCGCCCTTGAAACGCACCAGCACCGATTGCGGCATGTTCAGCGGCATGACCCCCACCGCAGACGCGAACGCCACCAGGCCGGAGCCTGCCGGGAAGGAGATGCCCATGGGAAAGCGAGTATGCGAGTCTCCGCCGGTGCCGACCGTATCGGGCAGCAGCATGCGGTTGAGCCAGGAGTGGATGATGCCATCGCCTGGGCGCAGTGACACTCCACCGCGCGTGGACATGAAGTCCGGCAAGGTGTGATGCGTGCTGACGTCCACGGGCTTCGGATAGGCCGCTGTATGACAGAATGACTGCATCACCAGATCGGCCGTGAACCCCAGGCAGGCCAGATCCTTCAACTCATCGCGAGTCATGGGACCGGTAGTATCCTGGGAGCCCACGGTTGTCATCTTCGGTTCGCAATACTGCCCGGGACGCACACCCTCGACTCCGCAGGCCTTGCCAACGATCTTCTGCGCCAGGGTGTAGCCCCTGGTACTCTCATCGCTTGCCCCCGGCCGCGTGAAGACCGTACTGAACTCCATACCCAGCGACTCGCGCGCCCGGTCTGTCAGCCCGCGGCCGATTATCAGCGGGATTCGTCCGCCCGCCCGGACTTCATCGAGCAAGACTTCGTTCTCGAAGTCGTAGGTCGTGATCACTTCGTCACTGTCATGACGGGTGATCTTTTTCTCATGAGGATGGATATCGATGACATCGCCCATTTCCATGGCGTTGACATCACACTCGATCGGAAGCGCGCCCGCATCCTCGAGTGTGTTGTAGAAGATGGGGGCGATCTTGCCACCCAGTACGAAGCCACCGTCTCGTCGATTGGGAATGAATGGAATATCATCGCCCATATGCCAGAGCACCGAATTGGTTGCGGACTTGCGTGAAGATCCTGTTCCAACCACATCCCCGACATACGCCAGTGGAAAGCCCTTCTTCTTCAGCTCCTCGATGGTCTCCAGCGGCTTGTCGGTGAAACCCTCGCGCTCGAATTTGAGCATGGCTCTGGCGTGCAACGGTATATCGGGACGGCTCCAGGCATCCACGGCCGGCGACAGATCGTCGGTGTTGGTCTCACCGGGCACCTTGAAAACGGTCACCGTTATCTTTTCAGGCACCTCATCCTTGGCGAGAAACCATTCAGCATCTGCCCAGGACTGCATCACCCGCATCGCTGCCTCGTTACCACCCTTGGCTTTTTCCTCGACATCGTGAAAGGCGTCGAACATCAGCAAGGTATGAGAAAGCGCCTTGACGGCCGTGTCCGCCAGCTCCGTGTCGTCCAGAGCCGCTATCAAGGGCTGTATGTTGTATCCGCCGAGCATGGTGCCAAGCAACTCCACGGCGCTGACGCGACTGATCAGGGGAGAACTGACTTCACCCTTGGCCAGGGCTGCCAGAAAACCGGCCTTGACGTAGGCCGCTTCATCGACACCGGCCGGTACACGCTGGGCCAGCAGGTCCAGTAGAAAATCCTCTTCCCCGGCCGGCGGCGATTTCAACAGCTCGACAAGATCTGCCACCTGCTGTGCGTTCAATGGCTTGGGTACCACCCCTTCCGCTTCACGCTCTGCCACGTGCTGACGATAGGCTTCTAGCATTTTCCAATCTCCTTGATCCGAACGTGATGCGATTACCATCACTTGCAATTGACTACTGGCAACTCCTGTATTGCCGGTCCCGGACTGACTCGTGGCTCAGGAAACCACGTCCTTCTTCTTGCCCCTGGCCGAACCCTGCGCAGGCCGGCCGCTGCTCTGACTGGCGTCCTCGCCCATGAAGACGCTGGCCCTGATCTGCTCGAGTTCGTCACGCAGGCTCGCTGCTTTCTCGAATTCCAGATTCCGGGCGCATTCATACATCTGCTTTTCCAGCTCCTTGATTCGCTTCGCTGCATCAGCGGCAGACAAGGTAGCGCTCTCGACAGCCTCCTTGCCCTTCTCCGCCTTCCTGTCAGCACCTCGCTTGCCACGCCGCTTGTCGCCCCTGGATGAGGAGCCACCCGCCTCCATGACGTCGTTGATCGACTTCTGGATGCCCTTGGGTGTTATCCCGTGCTCCTGGTTGTAGCTGATCTGAACCTCGCGACGTCGATCGGTTTCATCGATGGCGCGCTTCATCGACCCTGTCATGGTATCAGCGTAGAGGATCGCCTTGCCATGCAGATTGCGTGCAGCCCGACCTATAGTCTGTATCAATGAACGATCAGAGCGCAGGAAGCCTTCCTTGTCGGCGTCGAGAATGGCTACCAGCGAGACTTCCGGCATGTCCAGACCTTCACGCAACAGGTTGATGCCCACAACCACATCGAAAACACCGAGCCGCAGGTCGCGGATGATTTCACTACGCTCGACGGTGTCCACGTCCGAGTGCAGATAGCGCACCTTGATGCCATGCTCTGCCAGATAATCGGTCAAGTCTTCCGACATGCGTTTGGTCAGCGTGGTGATCAGCACCCGTTCATCGCGCGAAATCCGATCATTGATCTCGGACAGGACATCATCCACCTGCGTTCGCGCCGGCCTGACCTCGACCTCGGGGTCGATCAATCCCGTCGGGCGGACCACCAGCTCGATGACCTGATCGGCATGGTCGCGTTCGTAGTTGCCGGGCGTTGCCGAGACGAAAACGGTCTGCGGCGACAACAATTCCCATTCCTCGAACTTCAACGGTCGATTATCCAGCGCCGAAGGCAGACGAAAACCGAAATTGACCAGATTTTCCTTGCGTGACCGATCCCCCTTGTACATCGCGCCCAGCTGGGGCACCGTGACATGGCTTTCATCGATGAACAGCAGACTGTCTTCAGGCAGGTAGTCGAACAGGCACGGCGGTGGCTCTCCCGGCAGGCGCCCGGACAGATAACGAGAGTAATTCTCGATACCCGAGCAATAGCCCAGCTCATGGATCATCTCCAGATCGAACTGGGTGCGTTGCTGCAGTCGCTGCGCCTCCACCAGCTTGCCCGCTGCAGTCAACTGCTCCAGTCGTTCACGCAACTCCTCCTTGATGTGATCGGTGGCATCCAGCAGACGCTGACGTGGCGTGACGTAATGGGTCTTGGGGTAGATGGTCAGACGGGGTACCTTGCGCACCACCTCCCCGGTCAATGGGTCGAAGAAGCTGAGCGATTCGATCTCATCATCGAACAGCTCGACGCGAATGGCATCGCGTTCGGAATCGGCAGGGTAGATATCGATGATCTCGCCACGAACACGGTAGGTACCGCGCTTGAGCTCCATGTCGTTGCGGCTGTACTGCAGCTCTGCTAGCCGGCGCAGTACATCGCGCTGATTGACGATCTCCCCTCGCTTCAGGTGCAACACCATCTGGTGGTATTGCTGCGGGTCGCCAAGGCCGTAGATGGACGATACGGTGGCCACAATGATCGTATCGCGTCTCTCGAACAAGGCCTTGGTGGCAGACAGGCGCATCTGTTCGATATGTTCATTGATCGACGAGTCCTTTTCGATGAACAGATCACTGGCCGGCACATAGGCTTCCGGCTGATAGTAGTCGTAGTAGGACACGAAGTATTCGACGGCATTGTTCGGAAAGAATTCCTTGAATTCCCCATAGAGCTGCGCTGCCAGCGTCTTGTTGGGCGCCAGCACGATGGCAGGTCTTTGCTGCTGCTGAAGGATGTTGGCAATGGTGAACGTCTTGCCGGATCCTGTGACGCCGAGTAACGTCTGATAAGCCAGACCATCTTCAATGCCTGAACTCAGCGCCTCTATGGCTTCCGGCTGATGTCCTGCGGGCTTGTACTGCGTCTGCAGGTCGAATTGAGTGGCCATGTGTCTTGGTAACGCTCTTCGAAAAGACAATTGTACAATCAAGCTGATGATTGACCCGGTTTTTGCAAGCCAGGCGATTGACCTTTCTTTAAAAGCGCATTACACTTCGTGCCGATTCCCTGGTAGCTCAGTTGGTAGAGCAAATGACTGTTAATCATTGGGTCGGCGGTTCGAGCCCGTCCCAGGGAGCCAGACAATTGAAAGAAGCCCTATCCCGGTAGGGCTTTTTGTATTGAGAAGTTCGATTTGACCACCAGATTTACCGCATGCTCGCATGCACCCATTCCCTGGTAGCTCAGTTGGTAGAGCAAATGACTGTTAATCATTGGGTCGGCGGTTCGAGCCCGTCCCAGGGAGCCAGATACTGAAAAGCCCTGCCTCTGCAGGGCTTTTTGCTTTCTGATCATCAGGAATGCGTCATTGACCGATCCTGAATGAAATTCGCGCACACCGCAAAGCGCACCACTGAAGAGTGCGACTACAGGCAAGGGAAGGTTTTCGGGGTATTGCGAAGCGGCGTGTCAGCTACTGCGTGACTGGCCCAGCGACTTCAGCAACTCATCAACGGCTTCACGACGCATCTGATCATCGGCACTTTCCGATTCCTTGCCATCGCGTTGTGCGGCGACGTTCAGCGTGGGTATGTCGTGACCATTGACGTCGGGCTCCGCAGCAGGCTTCTGCAGCATCGCTTCTCTTTCACGCAGATAGCGATCGTAGTGCTCGTCATGCCCGGACTCATCGCCAGCCTGCGCAACCACGATAGGCGCTGCATCCTGCTGGGCGTTTTCGCTCGTCAGTGAATGATGAGCCTGTACCGAATCGGGTGCCGGCACCGAGCGAGCCGCCGATTTGTGTGGACTGACCCGGATTGCCTTGTCGACCAGGATGACACCACTTTCCAGGGCCAGCAGTGCGCCCTGGTGCATGGTATCGCTGATGTCTTTCAGGTCCTTGCGCGAAAAGGTACCCAGCGACGCCAGGGTGTTCAGGTCCTCGAAGATAGGCAGAGACTGCACAACGGCATCCAGATCGATGTCACGCTCGGGGTCGATATCGGCCAGCGCGGCAGGAATGGAGTCGATGACGGCATAGACGGCCGTTATCGCATCTCGCTCTCCGGTGAATTGCAGCTCTCTGTCGTGATTACGCTTGCCCTGTATACCGTCCATGCGTAAATCCATTGCTGGTTTGCGAGCAATACTGGCGCAGGCAGAATACAGCATGTCGATGCCATCGATGGCACGCGCAATACGATCAGGATCGGCAGCCTTTTCGCCGGCATCGGTCAAGCGGATATGCAGACCACCCTCACCGGCCTGGATCTCGATGGCATGATGATCAATGGCGGCCGCCGTATCGGCATCGCTCAGCAGGGAAATCATGCCGGGAAGATGACTGGTAGCGAACATGACACGACTTGCCAGGCGGACAACCTCAGCCTGATGCTCTCGCGAGTCATCGACATTGCCCAGCAGACCTTGCCAGTAATCTGTCGATCCCAGTGATTCAAGATGCAGACATTTGACAACGCGTTTTTCGGCGGCCGACATGGAGTCTATTCGTTCCATGATGACAGCACCTGCATGACCTAGACGTGCTGCCGCCGCAGTACGCTGATCACCTCGGGCCGATCGATAACGATCAACAGCAGACCGGATATCGGTCTTGTTGAGAATATCGACGACCTTCGTGACGGCCATGCGCAGCTCGTCTGCGTGCATGTTGGACTCCATTGACACCTGACTACCAGAAGTAATCGGCAGGCTGACAGACTCCTGAAGACTGGTCGGGGCGAGAGGATTCGAACCTCCGACCCCCACAACCCCATTGTGGTGCGCTACCAGACTGCGCCACGCCCCGCCAGAGCCCAGAAGCTTACCGTAAGAACCGTCTCAATTGTGGAGTTGAAACGAAAAAAATCGCCATGAAAGGCGATTTCTTTTCCCATCCGACTTGCTGACTCGACAATTGTTAACTGGTCCGCAAGATACGTAGCAGATCTTCCAGTTCCGAACGTAACTGACGGATCATCTGTTGAGACTGTGCGTTGTCATCCTTGACCGAATCACCCGCAAGATGCTGGCGCGCACCGCCTATCGTGTAGCCATCCTGGTACAGAAGACTGCGAATCTGACGGATCAGCATGACATCGTGCCGCTGATAGTAACGTCGATTGCCTCGACGCTTCACCGGCTCCAGATCCGGGAATTCCTGCTCCCAGTATCGCAGCACATGCGGCTTGACCATGCACAGGTCGCTGACTTCACCAATCGTGAAGTAACGTTTGTTGGGAATGGTGGGGAGTTCGTTATTGTTGCTGATTTCCAGCATAAGCTTCCACCCGTGTTTTCAGTTTCTGTCCCGGTCGAAACGTCACCACTCGCCGTGCGGAAATCGGAATTTCCTCACCGGTTTTCGGGTTACGACCAGGTCTTTGACTCTTGTTGCGTAACACGAAATTGCCGAATCCCGACAATTTCACGTCGTAACCGTTCTCCAGAGCGACGCGCACCTCTTCGAAGAAATTTTCGACGAACTCCTTGGCCTCACGCTTGTTGAGCCCCAGTTCATCGAACAACATCTCTGCCATTGCTGCCTTTGTTAGCGCCATCTCATACCCTTAGAATCGCACCGTGCGCGACATCGAGTGCCGCAACGATCCCGGCAACCACCTGCTCCACTTCCTTGTCCTCTAGAGTGCGTGAAAACTCTTGCAGAATCAAGCCTAAGGCCATGCTTTTCTTACCTTCTGCCACCTTCTCACCTTGGTAGACGTCGAACAGCCGGACGTCCTGAAGAATGGCTGGAGCCTGCTTGCGAATCACATCGACGATATCCTGATAGCTGACCGATTCGTCAACCAGCAAGGCAATATCCCGCCGCACTTGCGGGAATCTGGACATGGGACGCGCACGTGGCACGCGACTGAGCGCCAGTGCATGCTGTGACATTTCGAACACCAGCGGCATGACATCGAGGTCCAGTGCCTGCTGCAGCGCCGGATTGAGCGCACCGACGTAACCCACCTGCAGGCCATTGACCTGGATGCCTGCACGCTGCCCGGGATGCAGCATGGCAAGATCGGTCGGCACGAATCTGACGTCCACGCCATTGGCCTGATCGAACAGCGCTTCGATGTCGGATTTGATGGCGTAGAAATCTGCATCCGAATCATCGGCGTTCCAGTTCTCGACCTGCCGTCGCCCTGCCACCAGACCGGCAATCACGTTCTGCTGTCGCACACCTGCATCACTTTGCTGATCATCACCGTGCGTGGCTGACAGATAGTCGTCCAGTTCGGCTTCCGGCTTGCCGGACTCATTGGGCAGAAAACGCAGACCGGTTTCGAACAGCGCCATGGCACTGTTCTGACGCGCCACGTTACGCTGCAGCGTGGCGATGAGCCCGCCAACCAGCGTGGTACGCATGACACCCAGCTCCGAGGAGATCGGATTGGCCAGAGGCAAGGCCGTCAGGTCGGGACGCAGCAACTGCTGTCGTGTCGCCTCGACAAAGCTGTAGGTGATGACCTCCTGGTACCCGCGACTGACCAGCAGGCGCTTGCTTGCCAGAGGTGACACGACCGTTTCCGGTACCGCTCTCAACACAGGACGATGCGTCGGCGATGTTCTTGGCAGCGCGTCGTAGCCCAGTATGCGTGCGACCTCTTCTATGTAGTCCTCTTCAATGGCCAGATCGTAGCGGTAACTGGGCGCAGTGACCTGCCAACCGTCCTCGCGCATCTCGTTGGTGATGCCGAGTCGGGTGAAAATCGTGGCAACCACGTCGGGTTCCGGCGTGATTCCCAGCACCCGGGACAATCTGGAGCGACGCACCAGCACGCCGACTCGCGACGGCATTCGACTCGCTTCCTGCCAGTCCTGGACAGGACCCGCCTTGCCACCTGCAATGGCGCTCATCAACTGGGTCGCATACTCGAGTGCCTCCCGTTGACCTGCCGGATCCACACCCCGCTCGAAACGATGCGCAGATTCGGTATGACTGGCATAACGACGCGGCTTTCCCGCAATTTCCTCGGGCAGGAACAGTGCGCTCTCGAAGAAGATATTGGTGGTGTTTTCATCGACGGCAGTAGACTCTCCACCCATGATGCCGGCAATACCGATGGGACCACGATCGTCGGCAATGACGGTGGTCTGCTCATCCAGCTCCACTTCCCGGCCGTCCAGAAGCACCAGACGCTCTCCCGCTGCGGCCAGACGAACCTGGATACCACCTTGCAACTTGTCAGCGTCAAAGGCGTGCATCGGCTGTCCCAGCTCCTGCATGACGTAATTGGTGATGTCCACGGCCGGACTGATGGACCGGATACCGGCATGACGGAGTCGCTCCACCATCCAGCCCGGACTGGCGCAGCCCGGCTTGATGTCGGTGAGCATACGACCGGCATAACGAGCGCAGGCACTCTTCACATCGACCGTTACCGGATGCTGCGCTTCACCTTGCACCTGCGCTTCCTCGATTTCGTGCGCCTGCAGCGGCAGATCGTTCCGTGCGCTGAGATCCCGGGCAATGCCGCGAATGCTCAGGCAATCACCGCGATCCGGCGTCAGCTCGATTTCTATAATCGAGTCATCCAGTTCCAGGTACTCGATCAGATCGGTACCCGGTGGTGCGTCTTCGGGAAGCTCCATGATGCCATCGCGCTCTTCCGACAAGCCCAGTTCCATCGCCGAACACAACATCCCCATCGACACCTGGCCACGCAGCTTGGCCTTCTTCAGCTTCGTGCCATCCGGCAGACGCCCGCCTACCTGTGCCAGTACCGTTGTCAGGCCGGCGCGGGCATTGGGCGCACCGCAAACCACCTGAAGCAGATCTTCCTGCCCGGCATCGACCTCGCAGACGCGAAGACGATCAGCATCCGGATGCTGTTGAATATTGACGATACGGGCAACCACCACCCCTTTCATCTCGGGGGCTGCGGACACGATCTCGTCCACCTCCAGACCAATGAAAGTGAGCTGTTCGCCCAGCGTCTGAGTGTCGACCGGTGGATTGATCCATTCCCGGAGCCATTTTTCACTGAATTTCATGGGGTATCTCGCTTAGTGAAACTGGGAAAGGAAGCGCAGATCGTTCTCGAAGAACTGACGCAGATCCGTGACGCCGTATCGCAACATGGCCATGCGCTCGACGCCGATTCCAAAGGCATAACCGGTGAAGGCTTCGGTATCGATACCGACGGAACGAAAGACGGAAGGATGCACGATGCCAGAGCCCAGCACCTCGATCCAGGGACCCTTGTTGATCCGAATATCCACCTCGGCCGAAGGCTCGGTGAACGGAAAATAGGAAGGCCGGAAACGAATGTCGCACTCGTCCTGATCAAAGAAGAGCTTCAGGAACTGCTCCAGATGACCCATCAGATCGGTCAGGGCGATATCACGATCGACCAGCAGACCTTCTATCTGGTGAAACATCGGCGAGTGTGTCATATCGGAGTCGCACCGGTAGACCCGCCCAGGCGCGATGACCCGCAGCGGCGGCTCTACGGACTTCATGTAGCGAATCTGTACCGACGAGGTATGTGTTCGCAGAAGACGATTGACATCGAAATAGAAGGTGTCGTGCATGGCACGCGCCGGATGATGAGCCGGAATGTTCAGCGCTTCGAAGTTGTGATAGTCGTCTTCGATTTCAGGCCCGATGGCGGTTTCAAAACCCAACTGGCCGAACAGGGCCGAAATACGCTCGATCGTCAACGTGATCGGATGCAGCCCCCCGGCAGGCGCCCCACTGCCGGGCAGCGTGATGTCCAGGGCATCGGCAGACAGCTTCTCTGCCAGAGCAGCCTGCTCCAGCACGACGCGTCGATCATCGATCAGCGCCTGCACTGCCTGCTTTGCCTTGTTGACGGCCTGACCCGCTGCAGGCTTCTCCTCCGGCGGCAGTGAACCGATGGATTTGAGCACACCCGTCAATCGGCCCTTCTTGCCGAGCAACTCGACTCGTACGCCTTCGAGCGCATCCAGCGAGGCAGTATCGCCGACCATCTGGCCGGCTTCAGAGATCAGGCTATCTAGATCCAGTGACATTGGTCAATTCATCCCGTGTCGTGTGCAGATGGCATCGTGGTGTTTCCGGACCACCGGATTCGCCACCATCGGACGCTTGCGAAGCAGCTCTTGCAAGCCGCCACAAAAAAGGGGAATACCGCACTCAGTCGGCATTCCCCCGGTCGATAAAGCAATGTTGTAAAGACCCTTCAGCACCCGGCATCACTGCTGGAGGAAGAAGGGTCCTGCACCTGAATCAGGCTGGCAGACTGGCCTTTGCTTTATCGACAATGGCTACAAATGCAGCATCGTCAGAGACAGCAAGATCAGCCAGCATCTTTCGATCGATATCGATTCCGGCGATCTTCAGACCCTGCATCAGGCGGCTGTACGTGATGTCGTTGGCACGAGCAGCAGCGTTGATTCGCGCGATCCAGAGACGGCGGAAGGTGCGCTTCTTGGCCTTGCGGTCACGGTAGGCGTACTGACCGGCCTTGGTAACCGCCTGCTTGGCAACGCGAAAGACGCGACTACGGGCACCGCGGTAACCTTTCGCCTGCTTGAGGATTTTCTTGTGACTGGCGCGCGCAGTGACGCCGCGTTTTACTCTTGGCATTTCTCGAAAAACTCCTAGCGAAGGTTGGGCAGCATGCGTTTGATCAGGACAACATCGTTCTCGTGAACCATGTCGCCACCACGCAGATGACGCTTACGCTTGGTGCTTTTCTTGGTCAGGATGTGGCGCATGTGCGAACTCTTGCGCTTGTAACCACCACCACCTGTGCGCTTGAACCGCTTCGCGGCTCCAGACACGGACTTTTGCTTGTTGGACACTGTTTGACTCCTGAAATTGATGGGGCAGAACCCCGAGTGACAAACACCGGAGGCGTCGTAGTGTCAGTACGCCAGCGCGGTGGAATTCAATGAGTTCGGGATCGACACCATCGAAAAATGGCTTCGACCCTGAACTCAGCCGTACATCTTAATGCTTTTTGGGCGCCATTACCATAACCATTTGCCTGCCTTCGAGCTTCGGGAACTGTTCGACAGTACCGAGCTCCGACAGATCCATCTCCACGCGCTTCAGGAGCTTGGCCCCAAGCTCACGGTGAGCCATCTCTCTACCGCGAAAACGCAAGGTGATCTTGGTCTTGTCGCCCTGCTCGAGAAACTTCACGAGATTGCGCAATTTGACCTGATAGTCGCCGTCTTCAGTACCCGGCCGGAATTTGATTTCCTTCAGCTGAGCGGTCTTCTGCTTCTTGCGACCAGCATTCTGCTTCTTGTTCGCTTCGAACTTGAACCTGCCGTGGTCCATGATCTTGCAGACTGGCGGCGACACATTCGGAGAAATCTCCACCAGGTCAAGATTGGCCTCTCGCGCCGTTGCCAACGCCCTTTCCAGAGGAACAACCCCGATCTGCTCACCTTCCGCAGAAATGAGTCGCACCTCGGAGACGTCTATCTCGTCGTTCTTCCGGTTTACTTTTTTAGCAGAAATACGTCATCCCTCCTGCACGGCTGTATCAACAGCTCGGCCGCGGCTTGCGACCTCTTGTTCAAGCATCAAATTGAGTTCATCCAAAGTTAAAACACCCAGATCCTTGCCATCACGCGTTCTGACGGCCACGGATCGACTCTCCACTTCCCGGTCTCCAGCGACCAGCAGATATGGTACGCGTTGCAGCGTCCACTCGCGGATCTTGAAGCCGATCTTCTCGTTACGCAGATCGGTCTGCACACGTAACCCACTATTTTGCAACACTTCTGCCACTTCTTCAACAAATTGTGACTGCTTGTCGGTGATATTCATGACAACCGCCTGTACCGGCGAGAGCCACAACGGCAATTTTCCCTCGAAATTCTCGATCAGAATGCCGATGAATCGCTCGAAGGAGCCCAGAATGGCCCGGTGCAGCATGACCGGCACCTGACGCTCACCGTGCTCATCGATGTAGCTGGCATCAAGGCGCCCGGGCATCGAAAAGTCCACTTGCATCGTGCCGCATTGCCAGACTCGGCCAATGCAATCCTTCAGCGAGAATTCTATCTTGGGCCCGTAGAATGCTCCCTCCCCTGGTAATTCTTCCCAGGGCAGACCCTTCGCATCCAGGGCTTCAGCCAGGGCTTTCTCCGATTTGTCCCAGGCTTCATCACTCCCCACGCGCTTGGGCGGCCGTGTGGACAAACGGTAGATCACCTCGCTGAAACCGAAGTCTTCATAAACAGTGTGCAGAAAGTCGATGAAATCGCTGACCTCTGACTGAATCTGATCTTCCGTGCAGAACACATGGGCGTCATCCTGGGTAAACGCACGTACCCGCATGATGCCGTGCAAGGCACCCGACATCTCGTTGCGATGACAGGATCCGAATTCTGCAAGACGCAGCGGCAGATCGCGGTAACTCTTTAGGCCTTGATTGAATACCTGTACATGACAGGGGCAGTTCATCGGCTTGACCGCGTACTGACGGTCATCGGTCTGCACCGTGAACATGTCATCCCCGAACTTGTCGGCATGGCCACTTCTCTGCCACAGAGAATAATCCACGACCTGAGGTGTACGAATTTCCTGGTAACCGTGGGCAATCTGCTGCTCACGCATGTATTTCTCGACCGCCAGATAGATCGCCCATCCCTTGGGATGCCAGAACACCATGCCCGGCGCCTCATCCTGCAGATGAAACAGATCCTGCTGCTTGCCGATACGCCGGTGATCACGCTTCTCGGCCTCGGCCAGATTGTGCAGATGTGTCTTCAGTTCCTTCGGATTGGCAAAGGCCGTGCCGTAGATTCGCTGCAACATGGTGTTGTTGGAATCGCCACGCCAGTACGCCCCGGCCAGCTTGGTCAACTTGAACGCCTTCAGATGGCCGGTATCCGGCACATGAGGACCACGACAGAGGTCCGTGAAATCACCTTGCGCATACAGCGACAGCGTCTCGCCGGCCGGAATGCTCTCGATGATCTCGGCCTTGTAGTTTTCCCCCAAGCCCTTGAAGTAGGCAATCGCCTCGTCCCTGTCGATCGTCGACCGTTCAACGGGGATGGCCTGCGCGGCAAGTTCCTTCATCCGCTCTTCGATCTTTTCCAGATCCTCCGGCGTGAATGAACGCTCGTAGTCGAAGTCATAGTAGAAGCCGTCTTCGATGACCGGGCCGATGGACACCTGAGCCGTGGGAAACAACTGCTTCACGGCCTGTGCCAGCAGATGAGCGGTGCTATGGCGCAGCAGAGGCAAGGCCTCATCACTCTTGGCCGTGACGACAGACAAGGTGGCATCGTCGTTCATGCGATGACTGGCATCGACCAGTTGACCGTCGACAACGCCGGCCAGCGTCGCCTTGGCCAGACCAGGACCGATGTCGGCGGCCACGTCCATGACAGACACGGCTTCAGGGTATTGACGTGTACTACCGTCAGGCAGAGTAATGACAGGCATGCTGATCTCCAGTGGTGACCCGTACGAGAGGTCACTTAAATTGTGTCAGTGGTGGCCACTACGCGAGGCCACGTGTGATCGTGAGGCACGAATACTACTGCAATTTACCGACCGCGTGGATAAACAGGGAAGCAGGTCACCACCAGGGTTCCCTGCAGCGGGCGTTTGCTGAAAAATGACCTGGATTGAAAAATAGATGGTCTTGAGTGTTGACCCCGACAAAACACTTCCCTAGAATACCGCTCAACGGCAGGCGCGTAGCTCAGTTGGTTAGAGCATCACCTTGACATGGTGGGGGTCGTTGGTTCGAATCCAATCGCGCCTACCAATATCCCTTCAAGAACGTTGTGTTTTCCCAACGTACATCATCCAAGTAGCGAAATTCGTGTCTCTCAACGAACTGACGGCCGTTTCCCCAATAGACGGTCGCTACGCGGCCCGAACTTCCCCTCTTCGCGAGTGTTTCAGTGAATACGCCCTGATCCGCGAACGCGTGCGTGTGGAAGTTCGCTGGTTTCTCGCACTCTCGGACAGTCCGGATATTCCAGAACTGCCTGCGGTCTCAGCGGACGCGCGCCAGAAGCTGCTGGAAATCGGCGAGATCAGCGTTGAAGACGGCGCCGCCATCAAGACCATCGAACGCACGACCAATCACGATGTGAAGGCGGTCGAGTATTTCATCAAGCAGCAGCTGGAAAGCGTGCCGGAACTGGCCGCCAAGAGCGAGTTCGTGCATTTTGCATGCACCTCCGAAGATATCAACAATCTGTCCTATGGCTGCATGCTCGCCCGCTACCGACAGGACATACTCCTGCCGGCCTGCGACGCCATCATCGAAGTGCTGACCGGTTTCGCGCATGATCACGCCGACGTATCGCTGCTCAGCCGCACTCACGGTCAGACGGCAAGCCCGACGACGCTGGGCAAGGAATTTGCCAACGTCGTCGCCCGGCTCAAACGCCAGCGCGAGGCCATTTCACGAATTGAACTGCTCGGCAAGATCAATGGTGCCGTCGGTAACTACAATGCGCATCTGAGCGCCTACCCCGACATGGACTGGCCTGGCTTTGCAGAACGGTTCGTCACCAGCCTGGGTCTGGAATTCAATGCCTATACCACGCAGATCGAACCGCACGACTGCGTCGCTGAACTGTTCGATGCCGTTTCCCGGTTCAATGTGACGCTGATCGATCTGTGCCGCGACTGCTGGGGTTACATTTCCCTGGGCTACCTGTCGCAGAAGCCTGTTGCCGGTGAAATCGGTTCGTCGACCATGCCACACAAGGTCAATCCGATCGACTTCGAGAATGCCGAAGGCAATCTTGGTCTGGCCAATGCCATGTTCGATCATTTGAGCCGCAAGCTGCCGATTTCTCGCTGGCAACGCGATCTGACCGACTCCACCGTGCTGAGAAACCTGGGCGTGGGAGCCGGTTACACGCAGATCGCCGTGGACTCACTGCTCAAGGGCATGGGCAAGCTGGGCGTCAATCAGCAGGCCATCGCTGCAGATCTGGATGACGCCTGGGAAGTACTGGCGGAACCGGTGCAGACGGTAATGCGTCGTCACGATGTCGCGAACGCCTACGAAGCCCTGAAAGATCTCACACGCGGCAACGCCATGAGCGAGCAACTGATGCGCCAGTTCATCGAGAATCTGGATATACCGGACGCCGACAAGCAACGCCTGCTGACACTGACCCCTGCCAGCTATACCGGCCGGGCGGCAGCACTGGCGCGCGAGATCTGAGGCAGGAAATCGTCACAACGCCGGCTCCGGAGCCTCTACCGAGGAATCCAGCCTGTTACCAGTTCCAGCCAGTTGCTCACCAGCCACAGTCGGGCAACGCCTATTACCGGGATGAATTGCCATGCAGCATGTCTCTATCCAGTGGCCTGAAGCGCTTGACGAGACCCGCTTTCTGGCCGAGTACTGGCAGAAGAAGCCACTGCTCATCCGTCAGGCCCTACCGGCTTTCGAGACACCGCTGCCGGCTGACGAACTGGCGGGTTTGTCTCTGGAAGCCGACACCACACCACGCCTGATCACCTGCGATAGCAACGGTGCCTACCATCTGGAACACGGACCGTTCGATGCAGAACGCTTCGAGACCCTGACTGGCAATGACTGGTCGCTACTGGTCACCGACGTCGAGAAGCACCTGCCAGAGCTTCTCGGCTATCTGCAACCGTTCGCTTTTCTGCCACGCTGGCGCATTGATGATCTGATGGTCAGCTATGCGCCCGTCGGCGCATCAGTCGGCGCTCATATCGATGAGTACGATGTGTTTCTGCTGCAAGCCAGTGGTGCGCGGCGGTGGTCCATTGACGAGCACGCTGGCCGTTCGACGGCCTTGCTACCGGATTCCGAGCTGCGCATTCTGGCCGAGTTCAACCCGAGCGACACCTGGGAACTGCAAGCGGGAGACCTGCTGTACCTGCCACCCGGCGTACCGCATCATGGTGTGGCCTGCGCCGATCCCTGCACGACATGGTCGATCGGATTCAGAGCCCCCACCCACGCCGACTACGTGATGCGAATCGCGGAGATGATTGCCGAACATCTGCCCGCACAGCGCTATACCGACGCCATCGAGAAACCCGCCCGACCCGGTGAACTGGACAGTGTGGCATTGGCCCGTTTCGCCCGAATATGGAAAGAGGCGGCCGAACAGGACAGCGAATTTCTGGCAGGCCTGACGGGGCGATTTCTGACCGAATCCACGAACGTGGCAGCTGCGCCCGACAGCATCGATGCAGCGACAGAGGCAGGCGACTGCGAACTCTGGATTCTCTCACCGTTCAGTCGGGTCGCATGGCGCCGATCAAGCAGGATCGAAGCTGCTTCAGTCATGCTGTACATCGATGGTGAGGAATATACCTGCAGTCAGGCACTGGCCATGCAATTGTCCACAGCCGGAGAGTCGATCGATGCGGACCGGGATGCTCGCGATGAACAGGATGCCGAGGTAATCAGACGCCTTGTTCTGGCAGGGTCACTGGTGATGGTCGACGCCGACGACTGATCGCGACGCCTCGACCGGATACCGGGTCCCTGCCACGGGCGGATTCAGCTGGCCATCCCGTCAACTGCTGCATCCGGTGCCAGGGATTGAATGCAGGCGATCAGATCTGCTGACTTGAACGGCTTTTCGAAATAATCGATGGCACCGGCGCTCATGGCCTTGTTGCGCAGCCCGGGCTGCTTGCTCGCCGTCATGATGATGTTCATGACGGAGGCGGTTCGTGTATTGCTGGTGAATTCTCCCATGACTTCAAAACCGGTTCCATCCGGCAGATTGAAATCGATCAGGGCGATGTCCGGCAATTGCTGCCCGGCCTCGCGGAAGGCTGCCGCCTTGTCGTTGACGACTGCAACCTGATACCCCTCGGCCTGCAGTCGGATCTTCAACGCCAGAGCAATATACTTGTCATCTTCTACAAGCAGTATTCGCTTTCCCATCTGTGTTCTCTGGTGAATGTTCTTGAAGTAGCAACATCAGCCCGCAACAGGCTTGCCTTCGGTTCAGTCCCGGCTGTTGTCGACATCCACACCGCTCTTCGTCTGAACGACAACATGGACCATGGTCGACAGCAGCTCAGACAGCTTATTGGATGACAGTTGCAGCATCGGCATGCATTGCTCGACGTCTTCGACCAGAATCTCGTTGACCTTGTTTTTCAGTGCCTCCCGATCGCCCGATTCATTCTCATCAGCCTCCCCTGGCAGCAGGCTTTGCAGGACATCAGTCAACTGCAACAGCGATTCCTGCACTTCCCGGTGCAGCCCGGCATGATTGAGCATCGCAGCACGGATATCATGCAGCAGAATCGCGTTTTCCTCTGAATTCATCAACGAGTTCATTCAGTGGGTAAACCTGTCGATGGCCTCTACCAACTGAGCGGCCTGGAAGGGCTTTTCAAGATAGGCACTCTCACCGTAACTGGCTGCCCGCCGACGCATTTCCGGGTCCTTGCTGGCCGTGATGAATATGATGGGTGTGACACCCAGATTCACTGATGCGCGCAAGCGGTCGGCGACGACGAAGCCGTTGCCGCCTGGCAGATTGATATCCAGCAGGATGACTTCCGGTTGTGATCGCACCGCGGCCTTCATTGCATAGACGGCGTCGGCAGCCGAATCCACCTTGTACCCCATTGCCTGCAAACGCAGTGAGAGTGCCATGGTGATTTTCTTGTCGTCTTCGACGAGCAGGATAGTCTGTGTCATTTTAGCCTTCTGGCGTAGCCTGATCATTTGCGCAGCAGCGCTTGGGATGGCTAACGGCAGAGACAATCCGGCTCCTGAGGCAGGTATTCGCTCAGGTCACGTTATTTGCCAGTTACTTGCCGGTTCTGGGAGTTGCCTCTCTGACTGCCTGTGATCTGCATCCGGTTCCGGCTTCAATGCGCCGTGCCCACACCGCTCCGCTACAGCCCCTGTCAGTCAGCATTGCTCGAAGGGCGGAATCGGCCAGGTTCCAGTGTACAGTTTCATACCAAACGTTCATTCAGCGAGTCGCCCTTCGGGAGCGGTTTGCATGAAACAGTACACTAGGGCGACTTGAAGTTCGAGGCCAGTACCGGCTCGAGCACCGAGACATCATCGGGATGATCGATACCTCGTGCACGACTCGGCTCGACTTCTCCCACATGGATCCTGCCGCCGTGATAGAGCACGCGCAACTGCTCCAGTTGCTCTTCCTGCTCCAGAGCACAGCTGTGCAAGGCGTGATAATTCAGCAGATACCCGCAACGGTAGGCATAAAGACCAATGTGCAGATAGGAATCGGGAAAGCTGTCGACTGCGGCACGGGATGCCACGCCGAGATCGCGGCGAACGGGAATGGAGGCTCGACTGAAATACAAGGCCATGTCGCGACAGTCCCGTACGACCTTGACGCGGTTGACGTCACGATAGTCCTGTATATCTTCGATAGGCATGCACAGCGTTGCCATGTCAGCCTCCGTGACACGTTCCAGATTTGCTGCCAGCAGATCCAGATGGTGAGCGGGAGTGGCAGGCTCATCCCCCTGCAGACCGACGATCAGACGATCGTGCTTCCATGCCCTGCTGCGAGCGACCTCGGCGATGCGATCAGTACCACTGGGGTGCTCGCTATCGGTCATCTGCACATCGACACCGGCATCGGCGCAGACCTGAAAGATCCGTTCGTCATCTGTTGCAACCACCACCGCATCCGCTGCCGACTCGCGTGCACGCGCTACCGTGTGCAGAATCATCGGCTTGCCATTGAGCAGGTGCAAGGGTTTTCCGGGAAAGCGGCTGGACGCATACCGGGCGGGAATGACGATCGTATAGATCAATGCCTTCATCAACCGGTTTTCCTCTGCAACGTGACGGGTGGAATTCAAGAGTCTCGACACTGACGCAATGATCGCTCCAGCGTATCGATCGCCTCGCACAGACCATCACTGAGCCGTATCTGCGTGGCAACCTCATGAATCTGCGCTGGCAGGCCGGTCAAGGACTGCAATTTCACGGCATCCTTGGACGTGATCAGTATCGGGTCGTCATCCCCGAAGGATAGATCATCCACGACGAAATGGTGATGATCCGGCAAGGGGTGTGGCTCGACCTGCAGACCACTGGCTGCAAGACTGTCGAAGAAGCGCTGCGGATTACCGATGCCGGCCACGGCGTGTACCCGGCGTCCGGCCAGTGTGGATATATCGGTAGAGTGACCGGTATTCAGCTGACGCAGCGTGCCCGGTCGCAACTGGAACGTCATTGCCTGCACGGAATGATCGGCAAATCGACCGAATGCCTTGTGCAGGGAATGATGAAACGTGGCAGACGTCGATTCCTGGCCTGTGAAGGGTTCCTGAACCACCAGCAGATCAGCCTGGCTCAACCGGGAAGGCGGTTCACGCAACGGACCAGCCGGCATGACCCACCGATTCCCCAGTCCGCGAACGCCATCGATGACGACGATATCAGCAACACGCGCCATGCGAAGATGCTGCAGCCCGTCATCGGAAAAGACCACATCGGCCTCGGTATCCGCAGCCACGCGCTCGACCGCCGCAGCCCGATCGACGCAGACACAGACCGGCACGCCGGTTTGCTGAAACAGCATGACCGGCTCATCGCCGGCAGTAGCGGGCGTATCCGCGGTAGTGAGCAAATGAGCCTGTTCATGTCTCGGACCGCCATAGCCGCGGCTGACAATCGCAGGCTTCCATCCGGCTTTCTGAAATCGGCTTACCAGTTCAGCACACAGTGGCGTCTTTCCGGTCCCGCCGACCGACAGGTTACCGACGACGATGACCGGCAGACTCGATGGCTTCGCGTGCAGGATTCCGAGACGATACAGCAGACGTCGCAGTCGCAGCAGCAACGAGAAGACCCACGATACAGGCCATAGCAGACAGGCTCGCCAGTTTCGGACCTGCCAGAAACCTGGAATCGCACTCATGGTTGGCTCGACTCAGCGGAACTGCAGCTGATGCAACTTGTAGTAGTGAGACTGTCGCGCCAGCAATTCCTGATGATTGCCGATCTCGACGATCTCGCCGTGATCCATCACCACAATGCGATCAGCCTGTTCGATGGTAGACAGCCGGTGGGCAATGACCAGGGTGGTGCGACCTTCCATCAAGGCATCCAGACCCTGCTGTACTTTCCGCTCGGATTCGGTATCCAGAGCGGACGTCGCTTCGTCGAGGATCAGGATCGGCGCATTCTTCAACAAGGCCCGGGCAATGGCCACGCGCTGTTTCTGACCGCCCGACAGCATGACCCCGTTCTCCCCAACCATGGTTTCGTAACCGTCTGGCAGGCGGGAAATGAAGTCATGTGCATGCGCCGCCTTGCACGCGGCGTGCAGCGCATTCTCATCGATGGAGTCACGACTGCCGTAGGCGATGTTGCTCGCTATCGTGTCGTTGAACAGCATGACATCCTGACTCACGGTTGCAATGCGGCTACGCAAGGATTGCAAGGTGTAATCATCCACCGAGTGGCCATTGACCAGAACTTCGCCACTCTCCAGTTCATACAGACGTGGCAGCAGATTGACCAGGGAAGTCTTGCCACTGCCCGACTCGCCCACGAATGCGACCGTCTCGCCACTGGCGATTGTGAGACTGACATTGCGCAAGACCGACGGCTTGCCTTCCTGGTAACGCAGACTGACATTGCGATACTCGATACCGTGAATGGTGCTGTCCAGTTCACGGGTACCCAGATCGCGCTCGGACTCCAGATCCAGAATGGCAAACAGACTCTCACCTGCCGCGATACCCTTCTGGATCTGGCTGTTGAGCGTTGTCATGCGTTTCAGCGGCGCGAACAACAGCAACATGGCAGTGATGAAGGACATGAAACTGCCTACCGAAATGCGATCAGCCACTTCACCACTGGACGCGACGTAGACGATGACAGCCAGGGCCAGCGCTACCAGCAGCTGCACGATAGGCTCGTTCAGCGCCTTGACCACAGTCTCCTTCATGTTGAACGCACGGTTGCGTTCGTTGGCCAGTTGAAAGGCTTGCATCTCCTCTTCCTGGCCGCCGAAGATCTTGATGACGCGCGCGCCTTCCACCGCCTCCTGAATCACGTGACTGACATCGCCCATCGAGCCCTGGATACTGCGACTGATCGCCCGGAACTGCCGGCTGACTCGCGACACGATGATGCCGATGATCGGCCCGATCACGAGGAAGGTCAGAGACAACTGCCAGCTCTGGTAGAACATGAGTGCGAACAGGCCGATGGCCGTCAGGCTGTCACGCACCATGACCGTCAGCGAGCTGCTGGCAGCGTTGGCCACCATCTGGCTGTTGAAGGTGATACGCGAGATCAGCTCCCCGGATGATGCCTTGTCGTAGAAGGAGGTTGGTAGCGTCAGATACTTTTCGAAGATCTCGCCACGCAACTGCTTGATGACACGCCAGCCAATCCATGCGATGTAGTAGGTCGAGGCGAAACCGGCAATTCCTCGCAGGACGAAGATGCCGATGATCATCAACGGCACCAGCAGAATGGCTTGCTTGTCCTGCTCCACGAAACTGCCATCGAGCATGGGCTTCATCAATGCGGCAAACGCCGTATCCGTGATCGCATAGCCCATCATGCCGATGACGGCGATGATGAATTCACGCCGATACGGCTTCACGTATCCGATCAGTCGGCCGTACGTCTGCTTGCCGGAGACCTCTGGTTGCCCCACCACTAGTAGCCCATCATCCACAGATCGAGGGATTCAGCCGTCCGGCTGGCCGCTGGAGGTCGATGGAGACAGACTCTGGACATGACGCTTTCTTGAGATGGCAATACTGGGTTCCTGACTATGGCAGCAAATAGCTGCAATCGCCAGTCCGCGCTGACTATTCCGCACGCGAGGTGGCGATCGACATTCTCAACATACCCAGCTGCCCGGCAGCATCCATGGCAGTGACCACGGATTGATGAGGCGCTTGCGCATCCGCTCTGATGGTCAAGGGCATGTCACGCTGACCGCCGGACACCTCATACAAGGCGTTCTGCAGACTGGCCACATCCGTCTTGACCACTTCCTGGTCATTGATGAAATAACGCCCGGCGGCGTTGATGACGATCTCGATGCGTTCTTCGGGTGTCTGGACATCCGAGTCGCTGGCCCTCGGCAACTGCAGGGAGATTTCCGACTCCTTCTGAAAGGTGGTAGACACCATGAAGAAGATGAGCAGCAGAAACACCACATCGATCAGGGGTGTGAGGTTGAGCTCCAGCTCCTCGCGAGGTTCTCGCTTGAACTTCATGCCTGCGTGACCCGTGCCTGCGCCTGACGCTTCTGTAGTACATCAACCAGCTTCAGGGATTCCTTCTCCATGTCCACCACCAGGCCATCGATGCGACGACGGAAATAGCGATGAAACATCAGCGTGGGAATGGCAACCATCAGGCCACCGGCCGTGGTGATCAATGCCTGAGAGATCCCCCCTGCCAACTGTGCCGGATTACCGACACCCACCGTCGTGATATTCGTGAACACGCTGATCATGCCGACAACCGTACCGAGCAGGCCCAGCAGAGGTGTGACCGCAGCGATGGTGCCCAGCGCGTTCAGATAACGCTCGAGCTCGTGAGCCACATGGCCACCCACCTCCTCGATGGACGCCTTCATGATCTCGCGATCATGAGTTCGATTGTGCAGACCCGCCGCCAGCACCCGGCCCAATGGCGAACCTTGCTGGATCTCCCGAATCTTGTCCTCTGTGAGCTGCCGCGTACTGGCCATGCGCCACACATCGGCAACCAGATTGGCCGGCAGCACTTTCTCATTGCGCAAGGAGAACAACCGTTCTCCGATGATGGCCAATGCAACTACCGAGCACGCAACAATGGGCAACATCAACCAGCCGCCCGCAGTGACTATTTCCCACACAGTTTCTGTCCTTCGTGCGCAAGCGCCAGCAAGCGCAACCATAGAGCCCCTTCCGAAAACCGTTCAGAACAGGCTGAATTAACAATTCCGTGCCAGAAGCGACGGTGCGAATGCCACCAGCTCGATGGCGATAGGCCGCCACCCGGCAGACCATACGAAAAAGATACTGCACCCTCCGTACCAGTTGTGAACAGAGTCACACCCAGCGCAAGGTAACGTGATTGTACATCGACATGGGGAAAACCATAGCGATTGCCGTTACCTGCAGGGAAAACAACTTGTTCCGGCCTCACCACTGAGAGAAATTCCCGTGTGGATGAGGTGTTGCTGCCATGATGTGGCGCTGTCATGAGATCAACCTCAAAGCTGCCGTCATGACCGACCGCCTGGCCATGCACAGCCTGCAGCCGCCGTGCCAGCCGAGCTTCACCGGCAGCTTCGATATCCCCCGTCAGCAGAACGCGACTGGCTCCATGATGAACCAGCAGCACGCAGGACCTGTCGTTTCTGGACCCGGTATCCTCTGCAGCCGGGTGCAGGACACTGAACACGGTCTGTCCATCACTCCACTGCATACCCGCCTGGCAGAGCTCCACCGACGGCAGCTCTGTGTCGCCATTGATATCAGGCTCCTCCGCAAGCCAGACGGTATCGGGTAATGGTGCGCTGCTGATCAGTCGAATATCGGGAAAGCGCTTCAGCACATCGGGGATACCGAAGGCGTGATCCTCATCGGTATGGGATACCACCAGGGTATCGATACGTCGCCGGCCAGTGGAATGCAGAAAGGGCATCACCACTGCCTCGAACATGCTCAGCTCACTGGAGATCTTGCCGCCTGTGTCGTAGAGCAGCGTCTCGTCACCGCTGAACACCAGAACGGCCAGGCCCTGCCCCACGTCGAGAATATGGGTTTCGAACCCGTCCAGCGGGGGCCGATACAGGTTGAAACACAGCGCGGGAATCACCAGTGGCAGGGCCAACCAGCGAATCCCCAGGCCACGCGGGCTCATCAGCACGAGCAAGCCACTCAGACAAAGCAGTGTGACCATCGCCGACGGCATCACCAGCGTGACGGAACCGGCCAGCATCTGGATGACCCCGTCCAACAGCCTCAACAGCACATCGATCGACCACTGGGCCAGCTGTAGCAGGCTGTTCGACAACATCGGTAGACACTGGCTGGACAACAGCGTCAGGAATGACAGGGGGACCACCACGACACCCACCCAGGGAACAGCCAGAAGATTTGCCAACGGTGCAATGAGAGAACCGCTCTGGAAGAACCAGGCCGTTACCGGCAGAAGCAGCAGACCCAGCAGGATATGAGTGCGAAGTGCGGGCAGCAAGCGTGCGGGCACCTCTCTCAGCAGGCGCGCGATCCGGGTCGATGAATCCACGTCCACTGCGATCGGTGCGGGGCGCAGATGTCCATGATGCAGATAGAACAAGGCAGCCACCGTTCCGAAGGAGAGCCAGAATCCCACACTCAACACACTCAGTGGTCCATGCAGAAGCACCAGTAACAAGGCCATGCAGAGCCCGCGCATCGGCCCCACAACCCGGAACCTCAAGCCGGCAATCACCCAGACGGCCAGCATGAGCACTGCCCGCTGTGCCGGTAGCGCAAAACCTGCGAGCAGCGCGTATACCGTGGCAGTCAACAGGCTGACCACCAGGGCGATGCCGCGCGGATCCAGCTCACTGAGCGCAGACCCCGGACGGATGAAACGACGCAACAACACGCCGGCCAGGCTGCGCACCAGAAAATAGGCCCAGCCGGCCAACAAGGTGATGTGCAGCCCCGATATGGCCAGCAGATGAGCGGTGCCGGTCTGCCGCAGTACCTCCCAGACGGATTGGTCGACCTTGTCGCGGATACCCAGGGTCAGTGCCTGCAGCAGACCGATATGCTGGTTTGCACTCTCCAGCCCTGCCAGATCGAGCGCCAGCTTCTCTCGCACTGCTGCAATCTCGTGACCGTCGGCGCGAGCCAGACGTCTTGGTGGCGGATCATCCCTGACGTAACCTCTGGCATCGATACCGTTGGCAATGGCCCATCTCACCCTGTCGAATCCGCCGGGATTGCGCAGACCCGCCACCGGTTTCAGGCGTACGCTCATCAACCATCTGTCACCGGCATGCAACTTGTCAGTGCTTCCATACCAACTCAGCTGCAATCGTTGCGGCCCCAGCGCCTGCGTGCAGCTGAGACAGTCCAGCACCTCTGCCTCGAAACGAAGGCGTCGTGCATCTCTTTGCGGTACGCTGGTAACCTGTATTTCCACCAGGGTATCCACTCCCGCCTCGGCGCCACGCAGCTGCCTGGCCGAGAGTTCCAGGAAAGTGACGCTGAGCATGAGAATTGCAACCAGACTGCCCAGCACTGCAAGCCTGAGGCGACTGCATTGGATGCCGACTACCGACAGTGCCAGTAATATCACCACCAGCAAGGCGGGCGAAGGTAGCGAGCCGAGACCGAGAATGAAGACCAAGCTCGCCAGCAAGAGCATGACGAAGGATGCCATCAGCAGGCCATTGGCGGCACGCGCATCCGCTTTGCAAATGCCCGTCGCAATGCCTGATTGCCCCTGCACCAGCCGTGTAGAGCGCCCCCCGTGCACGAGGCATCCACGTGTCCGGTAACTGGTTGCGAGATCGCCTGCCCGATGCCCATTCGCTGCGAGACAAATTGCACCTGCAGCTCGGTGGCTCTGACGGCAACCCGGACGCACTGCGCCGCTGGGCGCGCAACACCTTCGCTCAGCCGATGGTCTGGCACCTCAACAGGCGCTCTGTTGCCGGTGGTGTAGCCGTGGGATTGTTCGTCAGCTGGATTCCCATCCCGCTGCAGATGTTGCTGGCAGCGGTCCTCGCCGCTGTACTGCGCGTCCATGTGCCTGTCTCCGTGGTCATGGTGTGGTTCACCAATCCTTTGACCTTTGCCCCTCTACTTTATGCAGCCTGGCGCAGCGGGTCAATGATTCTGGGCAAACCCGTCTTCGCCGAACCGTTGAGCTTCAGCACACACAGCCTGCTGGTCAGTGCCGGGCAGGCATGGCCGACACTGCTGACCGGCATGTTGTTCTGCGCCTGTATCTCCGCCGTGCTGGGATTCGGTGCCACCCTGCTGATCTGGCGCATCCATGCACTGCGACGCTGGCGTCAACGAAAACACCGGCACTTCAGACGACAGGACTGAACAGGCTCAGTCGGCCGGAACAGCCTGCAACACACCGTGCGTCAATTGCAGCACACGATCCATGCGAGCCGCCAGCCGGGTATCGTGCGTCACCACCAGAAAACTGGTGCCCAGTTCGCGATTGAGCTCCAGCATCAGTTCGTACACCCGACCCGCTGTCGCCTCGTCCAGATTGCCGGTAGGCTCATCCGCCAGTACCACGGCCGGCCGAGTTACCAGAGCCCTGGCAATGGCGGCGCGTTGACGCTCTCCGCCGGACAGTTCGGAAGGCTTGTGCGCAAGACGATCACCCAGCCCGACGCGCTCCAGCAATTCGGCGGCTCGGGCAGCTGCTGCACGGCGCGATTCTCCCCGAATGAGTAGCGGCATGCTGACATTCTCGACAGCGCTGAATTCGGGCAAGAGGTGATGGAATTGATACACGAAGCCCACCGACTGGTTTCTCAGTCGTCCGCGGGCTGCCTGATTCAATGTCGAAATGTCCTGACCCGCCAATTGCACCGAACCCGAGGTGGGCGTGTCCAGCCCACCGAGCAGGTGCAGCAGAGTGCTCTTGCCGCTGCCGGAATGACCGATGATGGCCACCCGCTCCGCTTTGACGATTTCCAGTGATACATCAACGAGGACATCAACGGCCAGGTCACCCTGACGATAGCTGTGGCCCAGATTGCGCGCCGCCAGCACGATATTGCCTTGTTCACTCATAAGCCAATGCCCTCGCCGGGTCGGTCCGTGATGCGCGCCAGGCCGGATAGATCGTCGCCAGCAATGACAGTCCAAAGGACATGAGCCCTACCTTGATCACATCGTCGCTGCGCAGATCCGAAGGCATCTTGTCGATGTAATACACCTCGGGATTCAGGACCGGACCGGTGAACTGCTCGATGAACGGCACCACCACATCGATATTGCTTGCCAGCGCAATGCCACCTATCAGACCGAACACCGTTCCCAGCACCCCGATAAGCGTGCCCTGCACGACGAAGATCGACAGGATGCTGCTCGGTGATGCGCCCTGTGTTCTGAGGATGGCGATATCCGCCTGCTTGTCCTGCACGAGCATCACCAGTGTGGAGATGATGTTGAAGGCCGCAACGGCCACGATCATCGACAGGATGATGAACATCATGGTCTTTTCCATCTTTACCGCCATGAAGTAGTTGGCGTTCTGCTGCGTCCAGTCGCTGACATAATAGTCATAGCCCAGCTCCGATCGCAGGTCGCGTGCAACCAGCGGAGCTCGCCCGGTGTCTTCAAGCTTGAGCCGAACACCAGAGTAACCGTCGCCCAGCTTCAGAAGACGAGCACTGTCTGCCGCGTGCATGACCGCCAGATTACGATCGAACTGGAACATGCCGAACCGGAATATGCCGGTGACCGTAAACCGCTTGACCCGTGGCACGAAACCCATCGGCGTGACACTGGCTTCGGGCGTGATCACCATGATGCGATCACCCACGATGGCACCCAGATAGGCAGCCAGATCAGAGCCCAGCAGCAAGCCATATTCACCCGGCTGCAGAGCTGCTTCCAGAGAATCCACCTGTTCGAGCTTGTCGCCCAGTTCGGATACCTTGCCCTCTTCCCCGGGCAGCACGCCACGCACCAGTGCACCGGTCGACCTGCCTGAATGTACCAGCATGACCTGACCTTCGACATACGGCGCCGCGCCGGTGATCTCGGGATGGGCCATCGCGATATCGGCAACTTCCTGCCAGTTGCTCAGGGGCTCCCCCAGACCGGTGACGGTTGCATGCGAGGAGGCCCCGACAATGCGTTCACGCATTTCCTTTTCGAAACCATTCATCACCGACGTAACGGTTATGAGTGCCGTCACGCCCAGCATGATCCCCAGTATGGAGACCAGGGAGATGAAGGAAATGAAATGATTGCGCCGCTTGGCGCGCGTGTAGCGCAGCCCGACGAACAGTTCGTATGGTTGAAACATGTACCTGTAGAGCGGCCGCTGATGACAAGGTTCGCGCGTAGTGTAGTGAATTGATTGCTCATGCGGGCGTAACGATTGTTCAAACCGGCGCTCGCGAGTCTCGATGGAGGTAAATATGGGACAATCATGTCTGCAACGATCCCGCCAGAGCGACACAGTCCAAGAGGTTCATGAGCACTACTGACGAACCGGCCCTCCTGTTACCCGCAGACGCCGCCTCCAGACCCGAATGGGGCAAGCTGTACGGTGCCTCCGAATCTCTCGCCATTGCCGAGCAAGCCCGCCAGTCGGAGAGTCTGCTGGTGGTGGTCGCGCCTAGCACCACCGAGCTGCTGCACCTTGAAGTGGAGCTGCGCTTCTTCGCCGGCAATCACCTTCCGGTGCACGTGCTGGGCGACTGGGAAACCCTGACCTATGACCGGGTCTCACCGCATCAGGACATCATCTCGCAACGCATTCGTACCTTGTACTCACTGGCAGAGGCAAGACGCGGCATCCTGCTGCTGACGGCCGCAGCACTGATGCAGCGCCTGCCTCCGCGAAGCTTTCTCGACCAGCATGCCCTGATCATTCGCAACGGCGATACGCTGGCACTGGACGACTTCCGCTCACGCCTGGTGGATGCCGGTTACCGTCTGGTGTCCCAGGTGGAAGAACACGGCGAATTCGCGGTGCGCGGATCCATTCTGGATCTGTTTCCCATGAGCAGTGCGAACCCTTTTCGTGTCGAGTTCTTCGATGACGACATCGAGACGATCCGTACTTTCGATGTCGATACCCAGCGCGGCCTGGAAAAGGCTGACGAGATCGAATTGCTGCCCGCACACGAGTTCCCGCTCAATGAAGAGGGCATCGCCCTGTTTCGCAAGCAGTACCGCAACAGTTTCGCAGCCGAAAGCAAGAACACCCCGATCTATCGCGAAGTCAGCGAAGGTCGTGCGCCGGCCGGTATCGAATACTACATGCCTCTGTTCTTCGAAGAGACCAGCCAGCTGTTTGATTACCTGCCCGGGGATGCTGGTTTCGTGCTTCTCGATGGTACGGACAACGCGTTTTCACACTTCGAGGCCAATACCCATGATCGCTACGAGCAGCGGCGACATGACGTCGAACGCCCCATTCTCTCGCCCGCAGAGATCTATCTGAGTGCCGAGGAAGTTGCTCGACAACTGGCCGATCGCGACACGATCCATACTCGTCACGCCGAAATAGAAAGCAGCGACAAGGGCTTCGTGAACCTGCCGACCGTCGCGCCCGGCCTTTACCCTCTGGAACCCCGAGGCGACAGGCCCATGGGCGCCTTGCAGGATTTTCTCGGCAAGTTTCCCGGCCGTGTGCTGTTCGTTGCCGAATCGACCGGTCGCCGGGAAGCGCTGCTCGACCAGCTGGTTGGAAACCGGCTCAAACCCGAAACGGTCGACAGCTGGCAGGCCTTTCTCGACAGTGACCGAACCCTGTGCCTGACCACTGCCGCACTGGACCGGGGCCTGCAGCTGCCTGAGGCGCGCATTGCCATGATCACCGAGTCGCAGATGGGCTCGGGCCGCATCAAGCGACGTGAGCGACGCCGGCCGACGCGTGATTCCGAAGCCATCATCTCCAATCTGACAGACCTGAACATCGGCGCGCCTGTCGTTCACATCGATCACGGCGTCGGTCGATACCAGGGGCTGACCTCGCTTTCCGTCGGCGACATGGCCAATGAATACCTGACCATCCAGTACGCCGGTGATGACAAGCTCTATGTGCCGGTCTCCTCTCTGCATCTGATCAGCCGCTACGCGGGCGCGAGTGAGGAGAGCGCACCGCTGCACAAGCTGGGTACCGATACCTGGCAGAAGGTACGTCGCAAGGCGGCCGAAAAAGCGTACGACGTGGCGGCAGAACTGCTGGAAATCCATGCCCGTCGCGCGGCCCGCACCGGCTATGCCTTTCCCGCAGAATCGAGTAATTATCAGCGCTTCAGCGACGCCTTTCCGTTCGAGGAAACCCCGGATCAGTTGTCGGCCATCGATGCTGTCGTGGCCGATCTGCGAGCGCCGCAGCCCACAGACCGCGTGGTCTGCGGTGATGTCGGCTTCGGCAAGACAGAAGTGGCCATGCGGGCCGCTTTCGTTGCTGTCGATGGCGGCAAGCAGGTCGTGGTACTGGTACCCACCACCCTGCTGGCCAAGCAACACCACCAGAACTTTCTCGACCGTTTTGCCGACTGGCCGGTACAGATCGAAGCCTTGTCGCGATTCGAAACCGCCAAGGAGCAGAAGGACATACTGAAGCGGCTGGAAAGCGGTGGCATCGATATCATCATCGGCACCCACAAGTTGCTCAGCAAGGAGATCAAGTACAAGAATCTGGGTCTTGTCATCATCGACGAAGAACATCGCTTCGGGGTGCGCCACAAGGAGCACATGAAGGCGCTGCGGGCCGAAGTGGATATCGTGACGCTCACCGCCACCCCCATTCCCAGAACGCTCAACATGGGTCTGGCGGGCATGAGGGATCTGTCGATCATCGCCACCCCGCCTCAGCACCGTCACGCCATCAAGACCTTCGTGGGCGAATGGTCTGATGTACAGATACGTGAAGCCTGTGAACGCGAACTGTCACGTGGCGGACAGGTCTACTTTCTGCACAACGAGGTGCAGACCATCGAGCGCATCGTCGAGGATCTTGAACGGATCGTTCCCGGAGCTCGCGTGAATTTTGCCCATGGCCAGATGCGCGAAAGCGATCTGGAACAGGTGATGAGCGACTTCTACCACCAGCGCTTCAATATCCTGGTGGCGACCACGATCATCGAGAGCGGCATCGATATTCCCAGCGCCAACACGATCATCATCAATCGGGCAGACAAGCTGGGGCTGGCGCAGTTGCACCAGCTGCGCGGTCGTGTCGGACGGTCGCACCATCGCGCCTATGCCTACCTGCTGACACCTCCCAAGGGGTCCATGACTGCCGATGCCGAAAAGCGTCTGGAAGCCATCGAATCACTCGAGGATCTGGGCGTGGGCTTCACACTCGCCACCCATGATCTGGAAATTCGTGGTGCGGGAGAATTGTTGGGTGAAGGCCAGAGCGGACAGATTCAGGAAATCGGTTTCACGCTCTACAGCGAATTGCTGACCCGGGCAGTCAAGGCGCTGAAGAATGGCAAGATACCCGATTACGACAAGCCCCTTGCCCACGGCACGGAAGTGGACCTGGGCGTGCCTGCCCTGCTGCCGGAGGACTATGTACCCGATGTCCATCAGCGATTGATCATCTACAAGCGTGTGGCCAATGCGGCGGATACGGATGCGCTGCGTGAATTGAAGATCGAACTGATCGACCGTTTCGGCCTGTTGCCGGTGCAGACAGAAAGACTGTTCGATGTCATGCGCCTGCGCCAACGCTGTGAAGCGATGGGCATAGAACGGCTGGAACTGAATACGGCGGGAGGCCGCATCGTATTTGCAGCAGAACCGAACATCGATCCGATGGCGCTGATCCAGATGATTCAGCGAGACAGCAAGATCTATCGCTTCGATGGCAAACAGGTACTTCGCATCATTCAGCCCTTCGACGATTCGGAGCAGGCACAGGCATTCATCGACAAGACACTCGATACTCTGATGCTGCCCGAGGCGGCTTGACAGGCACCAACCGCATAACCGGCCATAGCTGGCTCTTTGGAAACAGAACATGAACAGACAGACTCTGCGACAGATCTACACGCTACTGATACTTGGCACCGTACTGCTCGGTGGCGCGGCTCAGGCACGCGACTATCAGGTTGAAGTCGTGCTCTTCGAAACCGTGGCCGGACGTGACCTGACGGCCGGTGGCCTCTACTATCCGAAGGTCGGACGCAGCATTCGTCTGGGCACCGAGGAAGCTGTCGCAGCAGGCTTTCGCCCTCTGGAACAGAACCTGAGCCTGGACAAGGATGCGCAGGCCATTGCCGCATCCAGTCGGTACCGTCTGATACGCCACCTGGCCTGGCGCCAGCCCGGCCTGGAACGCAATGATGCGGTTGCCGTGCGCATCAGCCTGGGCAATACCTCAGCGCTCTACCTGCCCGAAGACATCAGCAGCTTTGAAGACTTCATCCCCGCCTCAGCCAGCACCACGCCCGAGCGTCAGCGCAAGATAAACACCAGCACCGTCAACGGCAGCATTCTGGTGCACCTCGGACGCTTTCTTCACATGGAAACCCGACTGGTCTTCACCGACGAGCAATCCGGTGAGAGTTTTCGGCTTTCGCAAAGCCGCAAGATGCGCAGCCGTGAGCTCCACTACATCGACAATCCTCGCTTTGGCATCCTGACGCGCATTCTGCCGATCGAAGAACCCGAAGAATCCGACTCGACCGATCAGGATGCACAGCCCGATCCGGAACCGACCACGGAGGAAAATCCTGTCGATCAGGTGCTCAACCGCGAACATGGCCCCATTCACACGGTTGCCGGCTGACCTTCGCTGTGACGGTGGACGCATTTCCGCCACGCCGATCATGCCTGTGCACGGTCCTGACCGCTATTCAGTGAAGGTTCAGGGCCGGATGCTTAGAGTAGCCCTCAGACGTGGCAATGCCGTCACGTAACGTCACTACCTGAATCAGGAGCAGAACATGAGCAAGCTACTGTCGACACCATCAGATGAACCCCGAGACAGCACACGCCCCGGACGCGGGCTGCGCAAGCGATTCCTTGCCAGCGCCGTACTGGCAGGTGTGTTGATGGGCACAGCCGCCACCCCCGGCGTCGCGGCCGATCGTCGAGTCTCTACCCACCGTTTTACCGAATATGGCCAGGTGATCGATGTGCAGCCGGTCTACAAGGAGGTCAGGACCCGAGAGCCGCGCCAGCAATGCTGGACCGAGGAACAGCAGGTCATCGTCGGCTACGAGAATATCTCTCGAGGCGGGCGGTACCAGACACATGAACAGCAACGCCACTCCAGCACGGGCAGTGCCATCGTTGGCGGATTGATCGGCGGCGTCATCGGCAACCAGCTGGGGCGCGGTCACAGTAGCCAGTCGCGTGCCGGCGCTACCGTCGCAGGCGCCATCATCGGTGGCACCATAGCCAATGAAGCCGGCAACCAGGTATCACGGCACCGCCGCTACGAAACACCACGAAACGTGGAACGACGACCCATCTATGAAACGCGCTCCGTGGAACGCTGCAATCGGGTTGTCGAATCGCACGCCGAACGGCATGTGCAGCACTACAACGTCACCTACCGCTACAAGGGGCGAGAATACGTCACCCGGATGCAACGCGACCCGGGCAGACGTATCGAGCTTGAGGTCACGGTAGCACCGGCACGTCGATAACACACCACCTTGCCTGACCAGGGCCCTGACGCATGAGATTGTTGAATACAGACAAAGTCCGCAAGCATCGCCGGCGCAGCTCGGGGCCCGGAAGATGTTCCGCCCTGTTGCTGAGTCTCTGTCTGTTGACAGCCACGGCAGGGTCGACCGTTCAGGCAGCGGATGCCAGTAACCGACAACAGGCGATCGATATGGCGATGCGCCAGAACGGTGGTCAAGGCAAGGTACTGGGCGTTCAGGTGATTCGAGCGGAAAACGGCCAAAGCTACTTCGCGGTCAAGATCCTCAGCAACGGTCGGGTTCGTGTCCACCGTATTCCACAGTCCCGTTGACATGCGTGCTCTGATCGTCGAGGACGAAGCGGTACTGAGGCAGCAGCTGGTTGCACTCTTTCGTGATCATGGCTTCGCCATTGACGAAACGGGCGATGGTGAGGAAGGCCTCTATCTGGCCATGCACATGCCCATCGACATTGCCATTGTCGATCTGGGTCTGCCGGGACGAGATGGACTGTCATTGATCCAGTCACTGCGCAAGCAGGACAGGCATTTCCCCGTTCTGGTTCTCACGGCCCGTGATCGCTGGCAGGACAAGGTCGATGGCCTGGAAGCCGGCGCTGATGATTATCTGACCAAGCCCTTTCATCTTGAAGAGCTCATGGCACGTACCCGGGCCCTGCTGCGAAGAACCGGGGGCTGGTCCGACTCAGTCATGCAGTTCGAGCGAATGAGCATCGATACTCGCGCGCAGCAGGTACGTGTCGATGACCAGGTGATCGATCTGACCGCCTTCGAATACAGGGTACTTGCCTACCTGGCCACCCAGGCAGGTAGCGTCATCAGCAAGGCGACACTGCTGGATCACCTCTACGATGAAGACACGGACCGCGACCCCAATGTGCTTGAAGTGTTCATTCGCCGCCTGCGCCAGAAGCTCGATTCCGACAAGAGCCTGAATCCGATCGAAACCTTGCGCGGCCGTGGCTATCGTCTTGCATTGCCACGCATCCAGAATGGCAGCAGCCAGGTCGATGCCGCTGAGCGCTGAATCATTCGGGCAATCCACACCGTGAAATCCATTACCTCGAGGCTGGTCGCAGGCACAAGCCTCGTGTTGACTGTCTTTGTCGTATTGATAGCGATCTCGGTGTCCTGGTCGGTACATCAACGCGCGCAGACTGCCCGTTTCGATCGTCTTCAGGGTCTTGTGTACGGCATCCTGGGAGCGACTGACATCGATGAACATTCCCGGCTGCGGGTCAATACGCAAGCCCTGCCGGACCCTCGACTCAATCAGGCAACCAGCGGCCTCTACGCTGAGCTGGTCGACCATTCAGGGCAACGACTCTGGCAAAGTGCATCCACTGCCAGTTGGTTACCCGAGTCCAGCCGACGGCCCATCGGTGACTGGTTGTTCGACACACTGGAGCATCCGGAAAAATCCACCTTGCATCGCCTGCAATTATCCACTGCCTGGGAATTCGATGATGGTCGAGAAATTCCCTTCACCGTTCAAGTCGTGGACGATGCCGACAGCCTTGATCGACAACTCAAGCGCTTCGACCAGACGCTCTGGGCCACCCTGTTGGCATCCGCCGTGGGATTACTGGCACTTCAGTTTCTGGTGCTGCGCAAATCTCTCGAACCTCTGCATGTCATCGGCGATGAGGTTGCCGGTATCGAGCGCGGTGAACGCGACAAGCTGAGTGAAGATGTGCCGCAGGAGCTCAGTGCACTGACCTCGGGGCTCAACGCGCTGTTACGATCAGAACGAGAGCGTCACGCCCAACATCGTCATCTGCTCGACGATCTGGCCCATAGCCTGAAGACACCGCTGTCGGTCTTGCAGAATCTGGCAGAGCAGGACCAGGCCGATCGCAGCATAATGCTCGAGCAGACTCGCTTGATGAAAAGCTCCATCGAGCGACATGTACAGCGCGCCAATCTGCGCAGCCCTCGCTATCTGGCACCCGCGATCAATCTCAGGCTGCCGGTAGAGAGAATGGCAGCCTCACTGGAAAAACTCCATGAGCATGCCGGCGTGACATTCCAGCTGTCACTGGATCCGGAGTTCATGGTTCGCATGGACGAGGCCGACCTGTTCGAGGTGCTGGGTAATGTACTGGAGAATGCCTGCAAATACGGGGCTCGACGAATCACGGTCAGCGACCGGATCGAGCAACGCTGTCTCATCATCGATGATGACGGCCCGGGCTTTCCCGATGTCAGGCTTGAACAGCTCATGCAGCGAGGCGTCAGGGCCGACAGCCAGACCGCAGGAAGCGGCATGGGGCTGGCAGCGGCCCAACAGCTGATGGCGGCCTACGGTGGTCGACTCGAACCGGCGCACGCCCCGGAAGGGGGGGCGAGAGTACGCTTGTGGTTTCCCTGACGCCCTACCCGGCTGATCCATCTTCTGCGGCGGCGGCAATGGATTCTCAGTACCGCCGCAGACAGCTTGTCAGCTCTTGATCAGAGGCACTCAGGGCCTGGCCACGATGTAGCCCAGCCAGCAGGCGTAATCCTCGGCCTCATCGGTCGCCAGATACTCGTCCAGTGCCTCATCGGTCTCGGGATCGAATGCCTGCCGATACACCACCGTTTCACTATAGCCCGCCTCCTCGAGAATCTCGCGCAGCTCTCGCGCTCCCCAGACACGCCAGGTGTAGCTGAAGGCGTTTCGAATCCTGGATTTATCCGGGAAATGAAAATGGATATGGCACTTGAGCTCATTGGTGATGGCATTGAACTCGGACTGCTCCCAGATGTACTTGAATCCATCGACCTTGCGCTTTTCCTTCTGCGTCTGATAGCACTCGGAGCCTCCGAAGACGTCCAGGAACAGCAAGCCATCGTCCTTGAGTGCTTCTCGGGTACGTTTGAAGTAGGACAGCATCGTTGCTCTTTCCTGAAAGAACCAGTAGCTGAAGTTGTAGGCCTGAAGAACATCCACCCTGTCGGTCGTCACCCGCAGCACATCATCCTCGATCAACTCGATCCGCTGCTGTTGTTCGACGCTCAGGCTCGAGATGTTGTGCTTTCGACTCCACGCCAGAACCTCTGGATCGATGTCGACAGCCACCGCGGTGTTGTCACGTCGGCGCTTGACCCACTGGCAGGAAGAGATGGCCGTGCCGGCAAAATCCTCGCGCATCGATCTGGGTTTGCGTCCCCGCATCTCCTTGAAGGTGGCTTCGATGAAGTCCAGTTCGAAGTCGGGATTCTGTACGGACGCCTGGTACAGCAGGTGACGATCTGCCTGCTCCGCCATTGTCGGTTTTCGTTTTTTTTCAGCCTTGGCCATGAAGGGTGCGTCCGTAGATACGAAGTAGTGGCGAGAAATGCTGCCTGAAGGGCTCCGCCTGTCAACAAGGCGACAGGCGGGGTTCTGACTGTAACGCTAGTGCTTGATGCCGGTACCGCGATTGAGCAAGGTCATTGCGATCGTGCCCAGCAGAGCGATGAAGATGAGTATCACGAGAAAACTGGTCCAGATGGGGATATCGCTGGTACCCAGTATTCCGTAGCGAAAACCGTTGATCATGTACAACATCGGGTTGAACATCGACAGTGTCTGCCAGACAGGCGGCAGCATGCTGATGGAATAGAACACACCGCCCAGGTACGTCAGGGGCGTCAGAATGAAATTGGGCACGATGGAAATATCATCGAAGGACTTCGCGAACACCGCGTTGATCAGGCCACCGAGCGAGAACATCATGGAGGTCAACACTGCCACACTGATCGTGACAAGTGGATGAACCGGCCGGATCTCCGAAAAGAACAGAGACACCAGCGCAACCAGACTACCCACCAGCAAGCCTCTTGCCATACCGCCACAGACGTAGCCGATGACGATGGTCAGATTACTCACCGGGGACACCAGCAATTCCTCGATGTAGTTCTGCATCTTCGAACTGAAGAAGGAGCTCACCACGTTGGAGTAGGAGTTGATGATGACCGCCATCATGATGATGCCCGGCACAATGAAATCGATGTAGCGAAAACCATCCATGTCACTGATGCGTGAACCGATCAGACTGCCAAAGATCAGCATGTACAGCACGGCATTGATCGAAGGTGGCACGATGGTCTGCACCCAGATACGGGCGAAACGACGTATCTCCTTTCTGACGATGGTCTGGAAGGCGATGCGATTGATCGCCATCAGATCCAGTGGTTCGGCATGAGCCTGCGCCGTGGTGTCCGTCAAGGACACGGCATCCTCAGACGCCTCGTTCCGAATGGTCTGGCTCATGCTCCGTCCCCTGTCTTGCGTTTGACCAGTCGCAGGAAAAATTCCTCCAGGCGATTGGTCTTGTTGCGCAGGCTGGTTATCTCGATACCCTGCCCGCTCAGGCCCTGGAACAGCTCGTTGATCGTATGGCCATGCGGCACATCAACCTCCATGCGATTCTCGGTACGAAGGCGCAGGGTAAAGGGCGGCAGTTCCGGCGCCACATCCGGGTTGCCACGTGTGTCCAGCACGAAGGTTTCCTGCATGGAACGGCTCAACAATTGCGATACCGCACCGCGTTCGACGATCTCGCCACCATCGATGATGGCGACATTGCGGCACAAGGCCTCAGCCTCTTCCAGATAATGCGTGGTGAGAATGATGGTAGTGCCATGCTGCTCGTTGAGTTCGGTCAGAAATTCCCACATGGAACGGCGGATTTCCAGATCCACGCCGGCAGTGGGTTCATCGAGAATCAGCAGACGAGGTTCGTGTACCAAGGCTCTGGCGATCATCAAACGCCGCTTCATTCCCCCGGACAATTGTCTGGAGGCTGTCTTTCTCTTGTCCCACAGATCCAGTTTCTTCAGATAATACTCGGCTCTGGTCAATGCCACCTTGCGACTGATGCCGTTGTATCCGGCCACGTTGAGCACCGTTGGCAGAACCGGCTCGAACACGTTGAAATTGAATTCCTGAGGCACGAGGCCGATACTGGCTTTTGCCGCTTCCGGCTCCTGATCGATATCGTGGCCGAACACTTCAACCTTGCCGGCTGTCTTGTTCACCAGCGCACTGATGATGCCGATGGCTGTGGATTTGCCGGCACCATTCGGCCCCAGCAAGGCGAAGAAGTCGCCATCGGGCACATCAAGATCGATGCCTTTCAATGCGTGTACGTTGCCGCCGTATGTCTTGGACAGACCGGCGATGGACAAGGCGTTCATTGGGTATCGGTATTACGGAACAGGAAACCACCATTTTACCAGTAAAGCCACCGCGGACTTCACCGTTGCGGTTTCACGGCCATAATTACCGACAGAGAGATTTCAGCGGGTAGCGAGTGTCGTGGCAGCAACGTAACGACGATAATAGGCCTTGACCATCAACACATAGCTCTCGGTCTCGGCAAAGGGAGGTACGCCCTTGTATCTGCGTACATTGCCAGGACCGGCATTGTAGGCGGCAAGCGCCAGATCCAGCGTCCCGAACTGCTCCTTCAGACTGGCGATGTATCGAACACCAGCACGCAGATTCTCCTCCGGGTCCAGTGGGTCCTGAACGTTCAACCAACGGGCAGTATCCGGCATCAGCTGCATCAGGCCCAGCGCACCTGCACGCGACACGGCATCGCTATCGAAACACGATTCCTTGGTGACGATGGCCTTGATCAGATTGACGCTGATGTCGTACTGATCGGCCAGCTCGTGAATCAATGGCTCGTAGCGATCAGCCCGCCGCGCGACGGCCTGCGGCGAGAGCCCCATGCAATGCACGTCGGCGATGGCTTCTCGAGACTGTTCATCATCGTTCTGCTCTCGCCACGCCACCATGGAATTCCAGTTGAATGGCTGCTCGGGATCATAGCTGTTGTAGCGTTCGATCTCGCGATGCGATCGAATATCGGGAAAGCCGACACCTCGAAAATGGCCCGGTATCCAGTCGCCACCTGACTGACCGCTGTCCGGCAGATCAGTGCTTGATGACAACCACAGACCCTGACTGACCAGCCCCAGTACCGGTTCGAGTACCTGCTCCTTGACGAAACTGCCCGGCCGCCTGAGATCGGTGCCCGCAGATCGCGTTCCTGCACCCTGCAAGGCCGGTATTTGCGCGTTGCCAGTCGTGTCGGTCGACAATAGCGCCACAGGCTCCACTGACATCGAGGTATGTCCTTGTACCGGATACCAGAAGTCATCCGACGAAGGATAGGCAGTCTGCGTGGACAGCAGTGCCACAGGCCCGATACTGTCGGGTTCGGCATCCTCGATGCTGACCGCCCAGGCCTCCGGTAGCGGTTGAGCAAGCAGTATCACCAGTGAGGCGGCCAGACACAGCGTCAGCGAGCCTGCAACACTCAGACAGTCTGTTTTCTGACGAAGAAATCGTGACATTTTCAAGGAGACTCCCGATGCCGTCTATCGGGAGAAATGATGGTTCATCGAGAGATCACACGACGGTGTGCAGGATCCGGTGCCATAGTTTGAATAATCGAGACTCATATGCCCATGTTACCCTGGTAAAAACTGTTGTGAAGCTCTGCTCTCAGCGCAGAACATCCAACAAGATAGCAGTCATCACGCAAGATCGACCGGTGCTCGATCCTTCTGCCACAATACTTCACTGCCCCCCTGATGGCGAGCCAGAACGCGGGCAATGACGAACAGCAGATCGGACAGACGATTCAGGTATTTCATGCTGAACGGTGGCACGGTCTCGACACGCTGCAGGCTGACTACCAATCGCTCTGCGCGTCGGCAGACGGTACGGGCCAGATGACAGAACGAGGCAGCCTGACTGCCTCCCGGCAGGATGAAGTCCTTCAGCGCGGGCAGGTCGGCGTTGAAATGATCCAGCGTGTTCTCCAGCCAATCGATATGCTCCTGATTGATGGCCTGATGCCCCGGAATGCACAATTCACCACCCAGATCGAACAGGTGATGCTGAATCTCATGCAGAACCTGTGAAACCTGCTCTGGCACGTCCGCCTGGGCCAGCAGAATGCCAAGCACCGAATTCAGCTCATCCGTGGTGCCATAGGCTTCCACCCGCACACCGTCCTTGTCCGTGCGGCTACCGTCCCCAAGACCTGTCGTACCGTCATCGCCGGTGCGCGTGTATATTTTCGATAATCGGTTGCCCATGCACAGTACCCGTGGTTGCCTGACCGAAGCGACGCCAGAGAGCATCGTCCGTGGATCGAGCAGAACAGTATAATGGCTGGTGCCCAGAAACCCCGAGATTATCGACGTGATTGAAGAAACAATTTTCAGCAAGATCATCCGCAAGGAGCTGCCCTCGGACATGCTCTATCAGGACGAACTGGTCACCGCTTTTCGCGACATCAATCCGCAGCGATCCCTCCATGTCCTGATTGTACCCAATCGTCACATCCCGACCGTTGACGACGTCACGAGCGAAGACGAAGCTGCACTGGGTCGCATGTTCAGCGTCGCTCGCAAGATTGCCCGGGATGAAGGCATCAGCGCAGACGGTTACCGACTTGTGGTCAACTGTGGGGAACATGGCCGGCAGGAAGTCCCTCATATCCACATGCATCTGCTCGGCGGCGAAGACGTCGGCCCCATGCTCAACCGCAGGAATTGAATGACTACCGTGAAAGACTCTGCCAGCGGCGCCATGCCCGCCAGTAACTACATCACGACCGACGACCTGCAACAGGCAGTCGATGCTGCCCTCACCCTGCAGCGCCCCTTGCTGATCAAGGGAGAACCGGGCACGGGCAAGACAGAACTGGCCATCGAGGTGGCACGTCGCCTGAACGCGCCCCTGCATTCCTGGCACATCAAATCGACAACACGCGCACAACAAGGCTTGTACGAATACGATGCCGTCTCGCGGCTGCGGGACTCGCAGCTGGGCGATGAACGGGTGGCCGACATCAACAACTACATCGTTCGCGGTGTACTGTGGGATGCCTTTGTCAGTGAGCAGCAGTCCGTGGTGCTGATCGACGAGATCGACAAGGCCGATATCGAGTTTCCCAACGATCTTCTGCAGGAGCTCGATCAGATGTCGTTCGAAGTGTACGAGACCCGGCAGACCATCCGTGCACGGCAGCGCCCACTGGTCATCATCACCAGCAACAACGAAAAGGAACTGCCTGATGCCTTCCTGCGCCGATGTTTCTTTCACTACATCAGCTTCCCGGACCGCAGCACCATGCAGCGCATCGTGGATGCACATTACCCCGATATCAAGCAGGACTTGCTCAGCGCCGCTCTGGAAGTCTTCTTCGACCTGCGCGAAGTGCCGGGACTGAAGAAGAAGCCATCGACCTCAGAGCTGCTGGACTGGCTCAAGCTGTTGATCGCCGATGATCTGCCGGCAGAGGCACTCAAGGCCGATGACATTCGCACGGTACTGCCCAGAATGCACGGCGCCCTGCTGAAGAATGAACAGGATGTGCATCTGTTCGAACGTCTGATTTTTCTCAACCGTCAGCAGCAGAACAAGCGCTCTTGACGAACCCATACTTCTGCGCCGGGAACAGTCTGCATGCTGCTCGATTTTCATGACCGCCTGCGCCAGGCTGGATTGCCCATTTCCCTGAATGAATGGCTGACCCTGATGCAGGGTTTGCAGGCGGGACTGGGCACACTGAACCTGGAGAATTTTCACGCGTTTGCGCGCCTGTGTCTGGTCAAGAACGAAGCCTACTATGATCGATTCGATCAGGTGTTCAGTGACTATTGGTCGGGTCAGTCTCAGACGTTCGACACACTGCTGGATTCCCTGAATACCGCCATACCGGAAGAATGGCTCAGATCGGCCGGACTGGAGGATCTGAGCGAAGAGCAGCGCGCCCAGGTAGAGGCCCTCGGCGGCTGGGACGCCCTGATGGAGACACTGGCAAAACGCCTCGAGGAGCAGCAGGAAGAACACCATGGAGGCAGCCGATGGATCGGTACGGGTGGCACCTCCCCATTCGGACACAGCGGCTTCAATCCCGAGGGTATCCGTATCGGACAGACAGGCAAGCGCCAGGGACGAGCGGTCAAGGTCTGGGACCAACGGCGCTTCAGGGATCTCGATGGAACGCAGGAGATAGGCACTCGCAATTTCAAGATGGCCTTGCGAAAGCTGCGACGTCTGGCCCGGGATGGGCGTCCGGACAGACTGGATCTGGATGAAACGGTCAGAGCCACCGCCAGCAATGGGGGCTTGCTCGATATCCACCTGCGGGCCGAGCGCCGCAATGCCATCAAGGTGTTGCTGCTGATCGATATCGGCGGATCCATGGATTATCACGCGCAGCTCAGCGAAACCCTCTTTTCGGCGGCACGATCAGAGTTCAAGCGGCTCGATACCTACTGGTTTCACAACTTCCTCTACGAGAAGCTCTGGCAGGACAGTGCACGACGTCATACTCAGTTCACATCCACCCCGGAGCTGATACGCACCTACGGCAAGGATCATCGATTGATAATCGTGGGTGATGCCACCATGAGTCCCTATGAGATCATGGTGCCGGGAGGCAGTGTCGAACACTGGAATCAGGAGCCCGGCGCGGTATGGCTTCAACGCCTGCAACAGGCATTTCCCCATTGTGTCTGGCTCAATCCCGAGTCTCCGCAATGGTGGGACAGCACCCCCTCTGTCAGGATGACTCGAGAACTGATGGCCGATCGCATGTTTCCGATGACGGTAAATGGGCTGCAACAGGCCATCGATTGCCTGAAGAGCCCCATCAACCCGGCAACCGGCGCCGACCACGACTGACGAGATCTGACTCAGGCTTTCTGACACGCCCCGCTGCTCCGGGTTCACCAGGGTGCGAATACCCCATCGCGTGGCATGATTTTTGCGAAACCGTTACCGGGCGAGACTGACAAACCTTCGGACAACTCCTACAGACGGCTCAAACCGAATACTTGTTTCAGCCGAAGTGAAATCGGTCTCGCCCATCCCTCGATCTGGAGCCCGGCTGGGTGGACGGCAGACTGGCGATGCGCAAGAACCGATTTTCCATGGCACGGCCCGTCCGGTCTCTGCCCCTGCTGATCAGCGTAGTGCTCGCCAGCGCCTGTCAGAGTGAATCAAACGATTCGCAAACGGCGCTTGCCGGTGGACCATCGGCAGATCCTGTCAGCCTGTTCACCGATGAGCTTGCCGGTGTCGGCAGTGCTTCAGACCTCTCTGGCGATGCATTGACACCCCCTGAACAACCTCGCCTGGCCATCAGCAGCGATACCGCGACCTTGATCCTGGACTGGTCCCCGGCGGCCGAACACACCCGCGCTCGCCTCTACCATCATGACTCGGCTCTCACGGGCGAGACCCTGGTCCATGAATCCGATGACATGCAGCAACATCTGCTGCATTTGCCCAGTGCTACCCCGCAGCGTGCCTGGCACCGTGAACAGTACCGGCTCGAACTGTGCACGCCTGATGACTGTACCAGCTCGGAGAGAATGTCCTTGTCCGGCCTGGCAGCATCCAGCGCTCACTACCTTGCGCCTGCCGTCTATCTGCGCGGCGAACGCTATGCCGATCACCTGACGCTCAATCGCGACGCATCGCTGGCGGTGATCAGCATGCCTGTGGAAGGGGCACTGGAATTCCATGTGCGTAGCGGTTCTCGCTGGTCGCTGACGCAGCGGCTCAGACTGGATGCACTGCCCGAGTCGAGTGCACGGAGACTTCTCCTGTCCGCCTCGGATTCAGGTAACACGATTGCAGTATATTCTCGTGACCCCGATAGCAACGGTAACGACGAGATCAGAATCCTGGAACGACTGGGCGAAGCCTGGTTTCAGACAAGTCGCATGATGATCACTGACCCGGGAACCACAGCACCCACAAGCGAGACGGCAGACGGAGCCACCGCAAGCGGCCACGACCAGCGGCCCCACAGCCTGCAACTTTCAGCCAATGGCACAGGCCTTCTGCTGCAGAGCAACGGCCTTCTCCATACCAGTCGTCGTACGGAATCCGGCTGGACATCACCGCAGCTTCTTGTCGATCAAGGCTCTGATGACGGCAGTGCGGCATCGCTATCGGGTGCTGTTTCGGTAAGCAGCACGAGCAACGCCGACTTCACGCGCATCCTGTCGCTTGTTCAGCAGGACAGCGCCAGTCATGTCGAGCTCCGGACTGCAGAACAGGGATCGGGTCTCTGGCAATTGCGGGCGCGCATACCCTTGTCCGACTTCAGCTCGGATCACGAGATCTTCATGCGCAGTAATGCAAGCGGCGACGAGCTGCTGATTGCCGGTTGGGAGGCTGGCGACCGAACGGAGCGATACCCTATCCTGTGGCGCTATTCCGTTATCTTCGACACGGCGCCGTCAGATAGTCCGAATTCCGTCACCTTGCAGGCAAACAGTTCCCTGCGGGCCACACCGACCGTTCATGCAGGTGCCACCCTTGCCTTCAATGCGAATGATTCGCTGGATATGGCTGTATTGGGTTGGCAGCTTGCAGAGGATCCGACATCGGGCACTCTACCCGACGCTGCTGTCAGCACCTGGAAATATCACCAGCCGGGTCAATGGCTGACGGCTCTGGAACTCCCCGAGGCCATCCCGGTGCTGGCCAAACAGGCATTTGCCGACGATGTCTTTCTCTCGGCAGATGGCAGCACCCTGATGCTGGTCTCCCGGGTCAGGCGAACGCTGTCGACCGGTAACGACATCGCCGAGGTGATGGTGCTGCGTTGATCCGTTGCGTGGTATCGCCGTTACAGCCGGCTTCAGGCTGACTGGGCTACTGACCGGCCGCCTTCTCAGTCGCCGGATAGGCGTTCAGCATACGACGAAGGTCCATCAACAGGATCTGGTTTGAACCTCGGGCGCGAGCCAGCTCAACGCCCTTGAACAGGTGCAGGAGAAGCGTCTCCAGCGAGTGCCCCTGCTTGTCGACCAGGCTCAGCAGACTGCCGGCACAGCTGAGCGACACATTTTCCTGCTGCAGATCCAGTTCCAGGCACAGCTGCATGATCTTGCGCGCCAGCAGATAGACATGCGATTCCTCCTTGTGTCGCAGCAGGAATCCGAACCGTGTGTCTGTGAGCATACTGACATGACCGGGTCGCTTGTATATGCCTTGCAGTACGGCTTCCACTCGTTTCTGAAGATCAGGCATGTCGTTCAACGGGCGTAGCTGCCCGCGATCATCATGCACCCGAACATCCAGAATCATCAGGCTGGTTCTATCGCTGAGCGTGGCACCCTTGGACAGATACCAGCGCATCTGCTGGATGAAGGGTGCACTTGCCGGCAACAACTTCTGCGCAACGGCGGCAACCACCGCCTGACCTTGCACGGAGTCCGTCGCAGGCGTCGCGCTCTTGCCGGCGGTGGTACCTGCAACGATCGGTATCGCGGCTCTGGCAAAGCGGATCAGACTCTGCCCGGTGGAACCGATTCCGACATGCTCATAATCGACATTGACCACCGTTGCGTCGGGCAATCTCCAACTGGCGGAACGGGGTTGACCATCGACACCGGGCTGTGGCCCCCCTTTTTCCAGAAGTGCCGAACCCGGCTGGCCAATCAGGGCTTCCTTTCGCTTGAGCTGCAACTCCTGCAGGCCCGCGACATTGACATAGCTGATCTGCGATTCGGCATCAAGCACCAGCACGGCTCCCGCCACTGTCTCGATGATCTGCTCGAGCAAGCGGTGCTCGTTCTGCAGGCGTCGACGTTGACGAACAAACCGGCTGATGGCGGCTATCCGGCTGAGCAGCAGCTCGCTGGATTCATTCTTGAACATGCATTCCACAGCACCGGCGCGCAGACTGCGCTTGATGATGTGGTCACTGTAGGTGCCGGTAAGTACCGTACAGACGATATCCCCCACTGCATGATGCATCATCAGGTCGCGGCAGAGAAGGTCGCCGGTCGTTTCAGTGAGATAGTAATCCAGTATGGCAATGTCCACCTTGTCGGTAGTAGCCACCTGCATCGCTTCAACCTGAGTGGCTGCCAGCGTGATCCGGTAGCCCTGCAATTGGAACAGATCCCGTAGCGAGTAGCGAATGGTTGCCGAGTCATCCACCACCAGCAGATGGATATCGCTGTTGTCATCCGAGGACGGCAAGGCGGCGGTATCGTCAGCGTCCGCCTCGATGAGCTTGTTCAACCGGGATTCCAGCCCCTGATACTCCTTCCATGCCAGCAAGCCGGTGTTTTCCCGACTTGCAACCCAGGCACGCGTTTCCGCCCGCATGTCGGTGGACATCACCACCACCGGCAGATCTCGGTAGGATGCCTGTTCCAGCAGCTGCGCCAGTCTGGCGGCCTCTTCCTGTTCGGTGATTGGCCAACCGAACAATACGCCACAGAATTCCGTGCCGAACTGCTGGTACTGTTTTTCCAGAGACTCGGCCGCCGCGGAAAAGCTCTCGGTGGCATCCACGTCGTAGCCCAGCGATTGTGCATGCTTGTCCAGCACGTAACGCATGGTGGCGGAAGGTTCCACCAGAAGGAGTCGTTTAGTCATGGCGAACTGACATCAACAGGGGCCATGAGCGGTATTCTGGAGACAAGGACACGAAGCTCGGTTTGGCTGATTTCAGCTTGGTTGCAAGATACGCACTAGGTTACCGAGGTTCGCCAATCGATAATCGCCTATGCCTGTGATTTGACTCACAGTTTAGCCCTATCATGCGATATGAACACTCAACAACTGTTTAAAAATACCGTCTGTCAGGATCCTCGACAAGCTCAATTCGTGCAGAACCCCTATCCACTGTACCGCCAGATGCACGCTTCGGGTAGTCCGGTGTTCTGGAAAGAGTATGGATTCTGGTGTCTTGCCGACTTCGCCGCGGTCAACCGGACCTTGCGCGATCGCCGCTTTGCCCGCCTGCCGCCTGCCGGGCAGCCGTTACCGCAACTGCCACCGCATCTGGGCGATTTTGCCGCGGCCGAAAAGCATTCCCTGCTGGCACTGGAGCCACCCGAGCACACCCGACTGCGTCAGCGCATAAACCGCTCTTTCGTGTCGCGCCAGGTAGAACTCATGAGTCCGGCGATAACCGCTCGCGCCCATGAGCGCATCGATCATCTGATACAGGCGCCCCAGGGTGAATTGCTGAGCCAGTACGCCACGCCGATCCCGGTCACCGTGATCACACAGTTGCTCGGGGTACCGGCGACTGCCGGCGACAGACTGGTGGACTGGTCACATGACATGGTCAAGGTCTACACCATGACACAAACGCGCGAAGAGGAGCTGGCCGCCAACCTCGCAGCACGTGAATTCCGTGAATTCCTGCTACCGATCATCAGCGCCAAACGTCAGTCACCCGATGACGATCTACTCTCGCAACTGGTCAGAATCGATGGGGACGGTCAGCCGCTGACCGATGAGGAGGTGGTCTCCACCGCCATTCTGCTGCTCAACGCAGGGCACGAAGCCACGGTTCATCAACTGGGCAATGCGGTGAAGACATTGCTCGAACATTATCCCCTGGGTGCACCACGTCGCGAGCTGCTGACGCTGTTGGCCGACGATCGAAGTGCAGATGCCCTGGTCAACGAATGCCTGCGATTCGATGCCCCTCTGCACCTGTTCACGCGCTATGCACAGGAGACGGTGGCGCTGGAAAACGGTCCGACGCTGCAAGCGGGCGATTCAGTCGGTCTGCTGTTGGCCGCCGCCAACCATTGTCCGGTCCGCTTCAACCAGCCGGAGCGCTTTCTACCACTGCGGGACGATGCCGGTCAGCTATCACTGGGTGCCGGCATTCATTTCTGCGTCGGCGCTCCACTGGCAAAGCTGGAATTGCGTATCGCCCTGCAAGTCCTGTTCGAGCGCCTGCCGGAACTGAGCGTGGACGGAGATCTGCACTATCTGAACGCCTACCATTTTCACGGGCTGGAACAATTGCCTGTGCGCTGGTAACGCTGGATCCAGACCTCCCATGGCCAGAGCCTGCGCAAACTCAACCTCTGGCCGGCGTCTCACGGCTCAACATCACGGGACGGCTAATGCCCGTGTCTGGCCCCTCTACCCCGGCAACAGGCCGTGAAAGGGCTGTACCTGAACGCGATCACCGGCCTGAACACCGTCCGCCTCACTGGCAATCACGATCAGGCAGTTGGCCGCGCTCATGGAGCTCAGACGCCCGGCCCCCTGCTTGCCGGTGGATTCGACGACCAGTTCGCCCTGATCATCCAGACGCATGATGCCGCGCTGGTATTCAACTCTGCCTGGCGATTTGCGCAGCGTCGAGAGACATCGTGCCGGAAACACCGGAGTATCCAGATCATGCATGCCGGCCAGGTGTTTCAGTGCCGGCTGAACGAATTCCAGAAATGTCACCATGACAGCCACCGGGTTCCCGGGTAGCCCGAAAAAGGCGGACTTCCCTATCTGCCCATAGGCCAGGGGCCTGCCGGGCCGCATGGCCAGCTTCCAGAAACTGACCTGCCCGACCTCGTGAAAAACACGCGTCACGAAGTCGGCATCACCGGCCGAGACACCACCCGAACTGATGACCACATCGGCGTCGGACGAAGCGCGAAGCAAGGCATCCCGCGTATCGGCTTCGTTGTCGCGCACGATGCCCAGATCCGTGACCTCGACGTGCAGACCACGCAGCAGGGCGGCCATGGTGTAGCGATTGCTGTCAAACAGCTTGCCGGGGGCCAGCGTCGAGCCCGGTTCATGCTCGTCGAGTGCGCACAGTTCATCGCCGGTGGAAAAGAAGGCAACCTTCAATGGCCTGACGACTGGAACTCGCGCAATACCCAATGAGGCCAGCACACCGATGTCCGCAGCATGCAACTGGCGGCCGCGGGGCAGCACCCTCTGCCCCACTGCGACATCCTCGCCAGCCTGACGCACGTTCTTGCCTGCAATCACGTCGGCATCGATATCGATTGATGTCATCTCGTCAGTCGATCCAGCCGTGCAGCGCACATGCTCCTGAATCACGACAGTATCGCAGCCCGCCGGCATGATGCCGCCTGTGAAGATCCTCACGGCCTGCCCCGTGCACACCTGCTCGTTGAACGGCTTGCCGGCCCATGCAGTTCCCACGACCTGCAAACGCGTCTCCCCACTGCTCGGAATACTGTCCCGGTGCAATGCATAGCCATCCATCGCCGAGTTTGCCTGGGGCGGGACATCCACTGGCGACACGATATCTTCGGCCAGCACACGGTACAGCCCGTCTGCAACAGGAACTTCGATGACGTCGCTTACCGCTTGCAATGACGCGATCAGCCGTCGTCGAGCTTCGCTTACCGGCAACAGAGCCGGTTCTCGATCATCTTCGCAGGAAGGCTGTTTTTCAATCATGACAGCAACTCGCTCTCGGCTCGCACACGCTCTTCGTCGGTATTGATGTTGCGAAAGGATTCGCCAAAGCCGGCAGCCGGCAGTTGCTTGATCGTCAGTTGCTCGAACCAGCGATCGATCTTGCGCTCACCCGCCGCCAGGAAATCATCCAGTGAGGATTTCACGCGGCGCTGCACGACCAGAAAAACCGGCTGCACGCGCTCGCCATCGTGAGGTACTACAAGGTCGACATCCTCATCGATGCAGGCCTTGATCAGGCTGCGGCACAGATCGCCCTGAAGAAAGGGGGAGTCGCAAGGGCACATGAGCACCAGATCGGTGTCGAGCGATTCGATACCCGCGCTCAGCCCCGCCAACGGCCCCAGATGACCGGCGAGACGATCCGTGATCACCGGCACACCGAACTCGGCATAGGCATCCAGATTCCTGTTGGCGTTGATCACACACCGATCAACCAGCGGCTTTACCGTCTGCAGTACGTGCTCGACCATGGGTCGCCCGGCGAGGGTGATCAGGCCCTTGTCCTGCCCGCCCATCCGTCGCGCCAGCCCACCGGCGAGGATAATTGCGCCGGTGCTCATCAGCCGTTCGTTCCGGGGTGGATCTGCCCCAGATAGGCCGCCAGAAAGTCCTCGAAGGGACCCTGGCTGTCTGCTTCCATCTCGGCCTGCTGCACTCGGGATTGCTCGACAAGTTCGGTCAGTCGGGCAAACAGGGCTGCATCTTCAGGCGCTTTGCGAAGCGCGGCATCATGCTCACGCGAGAGTGTCTGGGCATGCTCGAAAAAGGAGCCCGTCTTGCGGATACCTGCGATCAACTGTGCCGATGGCGTCAGTTCCGGGTCATCCAGTCGCGCCTGCTGCTCGGCCAGTGCCGGTGCATAGAGAGGCGTCTTGCGAGCACTGTCAAGCCACTCGGCAATCGGCTGGAGCGCATCGAGGATGGCCTTGCCCCACTGCGGCAGTGCGATGTCTCCGTCAGGCCCTTCCAGCATCAGGCCCGGCTTTCGACCGTGATGCGCAACGTTCTTGACATTGCGCGTGCAGACTGCCTGCTCTTCAGCCGTCATCGGCACGGGGTCCGCCAGCCAGGCGAACATCATCAGCATTTCCAGCATCGCAATCTGGTGCAGATTCAGACCCGCTGGATCCAGTAGATTGACATCCACTGATCGCAATTCCAGATAACGGATTCCACGCTCTGCAAGCGCATGAATCGGCAGCTCGCCAGGCTCCGCTATCTGCTTGGGCCGCACCTGAGAGTAGAATTCGTTTTCGATCTGCAGGCGGCAGGCACTGAGCTGCTGGTAATGCCCCTCTTCATCGCGTATGCCCATGGCCTTGTAGGGCGGGTGCTCGGTGGAAACATGAGCAATGATGTCCGCGATGTAGGACTCCATATCCGTGTGCCTGACACTCAGATCTATCGGGTCTTCCTCGTTGTAGCGATAACCGATCTTCCCCATGCGCAGCGAAGTACCATACTCGGCGTAGCGGGTAGACTGATTCCAGATATCCAGTTCCTCACCTTCACCCTCACCCAGAAAGCTCTGGCAGATGGCCGGTGACGCGCCGAACAGATACGGCACCAGCCAACCGACACGCAGCAGGTTCTGCATCATCTGAAAATAGCCGTCGGTCCGTTGTTTCTGTCTTGCCTGCGCACTTCGCTCCTCGCCAGCAGGCCGCGCTGCCGGGCTATCGGCATCACTTTCAGCGTTCAGCAAAGATTCTCTGAGTGGCCATGCGTTCTCGGGCATCGAGAAATTGAAATGCACCCCGGCGATAGCCTGCATGCGACGACCATATCGCAGCCCGAGCCCGCGTCGATAGGCATGCTTCATCTGACCGCTGTGCGAGCTGCCGTATTCACCTATGCGCACACTGGGACCACCGCGCAGGATACAGGGCATGCTGGTATTCCATATATGCTCGCCATCCGGCAGGCGGTGCACGATGTACTGATGCACCGTGGTCAGAAAATGCAAAGCCTCTTCAGCCGAGTCGCATGGGGGTGTTACCATTTCCAGCAACGCCTCGGAAAAATCCGTGGTGATGAATGGATGGGTCAACGCAGCACCCAGCGCCTCTGGATGATCAGCCTGGGATATGCCACCGTTACCCTTGACCCTCAACGATTCTTTTTCGAGACCAACCTTGCGTTCAGCCAAAACCTCAGGGGCCTGGGTCCTGACCAGCTTGTCAGCTCTTTGTCTAACCTCGGAGTACACGATGAACATCCCACTTTGCCAACGCGGGAGTGTAACCCAGCCGATGCCCTCATGAGCAGATTGAACTCGCAGCAAGCCGGTCTGGGACCGGTTCTGATCATGCTGCACGGATTATTCGGCAGCCTGGACAACTTTCGCTCGGTGTCCATCCACATGGAACGTGGGTTGACAGTGTTACGCATGGACCTGCCGGGGCACGGACTGTCGCCCTCCTTGCCCACCCTGTCGATCGAAGCCATGGCCGAAGCCGTACTGGCAGAGATCGACCGTCAGGGCATCCGGCAATTCCACCTCCTTGGCCATTCTCTGGGTGGCAAGGTTGCCATGGCCGTGGCAGGTTCCCCGGACTGCCAGGGACTGCAGAGCCTGTGCGTGGTGGATATCGCACCCAGGAGCTATCCGCCTCATCATCAGGAAATTCTCGACGCGCTGCAGGCCCTTGACCTGCAAGGCATCGAGGACAGACGCGAGGCCGACAGCGCCTTACGCAGTGCAATCCCGGATGCCGGCGTACGGGCCTTTCTGCTGAAGAGTCTCTATCGACACGAGTCCGGTCGGTTTCGCTGGCGTTTCGATCTGCCGCAACTGGCCAAGGACTATCCCCTCATCTCAAGGGCACCTCGGATACTGGAGACCATTCAGCCGCCTACCCTGTTCATCAAGGGCGGCAGCAGCGACTATCTGAGATCCGACGATGAACCGGCCATCAAGGCTGTCTGCGCACAACCGTCACTGAAGATCATCCCCGGCGCCGGGCATTGGCCGCATGCCGAGAAACCCGCTCAGTTCACCCGAATTTGTCAGGAGTTCCTTAGCCATGTCTGATTCACTCCGCGACCAGCTGCTGCAGGCGGGATTCAACGCCCCCAAGGAAACGGAACGTCCCAAACGCCGCGCTGGCAACAAGTCGCGGGGCAAGAACCGGAATACCGGTGGCAGCGCTGGCAAGGGCGCCGTCTCGCGACAGCCAGGACCGAGCACGACGACGCAGGCACGCAAGCACCAGGGTGATGCCGAAGCCGACGCACGTATCGCCAAACGCAAGGCCATCAAGGCCGAGATCAAGACGCTGATCGAGGCGGCGGCCATCAAGGAGTTTCAGGGGGAAAGTGTCTATCGCTTCATTCTCAACAAGCGGATACGTGAGCTTCATGTCAAGGAAGATATCCGTCTGCAACTGATCGCCGGTTCCCTGCTCATCACCCGCCTGAACGGGAGTACCTGGCTGGTTCCGGAGGCCACGGCCACCGCCATCCGCGAACTGAACCCCGACTGGGCCATCGTCGCACCCGCCACGGACAGCGGTGAAGATACCAGTGGCTACGAAGACTTCGCCGTACCTGATGATCTGCAATGGTGACGTTCTACTGGTTCGACTATGAAACCTTCGGCACCCACCCTGCCTGGGATCATCCCTGCCAGTTTGCAGGCGTCAGGACCGATCTCGAACTGAACGTCATTGGTGAACCGCTGACGCTGTACTGTCGACAGCCGGCGGACTACCTGCCTCACCCGGCAGCCTGCCGGGTTACCGGTATAACACCGCAGCTTGCCAATGAAAAAGGCTTGCCCGAAGCCGAGTTCATACAAACCATCATCGATGAAATCGGGCGACCGGACACATGCTCGGCAGGCTACAACAGCATTCGTTTCGATGACGAATTCACGCGCCATACCTTGTTTCGCAACCTGCGCGACCCGTACGAACAGGAATGGAAGGATGGAAACTCTCGCTGGGACCTGATCGATGTGGTTCGCTTGACTCGCGCCTTGCGCCCCGAGGGCATCCAGTGGCCAGTGGACGATGACGGCAATGCCAGCAATCGCCTGGAACTGCTCAGTGCCGTAAATGGTATCGCTCACAGCCAGGCGCACGACGCGATGTCCGATGTGTGGGCCACCATCGGCATGGCCAGGCTCATTCGCGAACGACAACCTCGATTGTTCGATTTCGTCTTCGCACATCGTGACAAGCACAGTGTGGCCGAGCTTCTGGACACCCGTGTACGCAAGCCCTGCCTGCAGGCATCAGGCATGATTCCGGGTACACGCCACCATCTCGGCGCCATCCTGCCACTGATGCCACACCCGGAGAATCGCAACGCCATCATCGTGATCGATCTCCTGCATGATCCGCGCTATCTGCTGGATCTGGACGCTGAAGAGATCGCTCGCCGTCTGTATCAGCCGAGCAACGAACGCCACGCTGATGACCCACCCCGTCCGGGCTTACGCACTGTTCAGATCAATAAATGCCCCGTCATTGTCCCTGTATCGACGCTGCGCGCAGAAGATGCCGAACGCCTGAACATGGATCGAGGGCAGATCAGCCAGCATGCTCGCTGGGCAGAAGAGCTCTGCACCGACGAGATGCGGACTCGCATCGCTGATGTCATGACACGCAGCTGGGAGAAGGATGCCCTGACAGACGTTGATGGCACACTCTACAGCGGCACCTTTCTCTCCTCCGACGACAAGCAGGCACTCGGCAGAATTCGCAAGCTGGCACCACAACGCCTGGCACAGGAGCTGGACCAGCAATGCGGGCAGTTCGAAGACCAACGGCTCGATGAAATGATCTGGCGCTTTCTTGCCCGCAATTATCCGCAAGCCCTCGATGACGAGCAGCGGCGCCGTTGGCAAGAGCACTGTGATAAACGATTGAGTGCGGTGGATGCCGCCTGGCTATCGAACGAAGGCTACCAGCAGGCCTTGCAGGCAATCGACTGGTTACCTGAGGAGCAGGACCTGTTGCAAGCCCTTCGAGACTATCCGGCCAGCCTCGGCTGACTCTTCCACGCTACGCCCGCACATCTGAACCTGACGGCGAACAGCCAATCGAAAACCGATGCAGGTGATGTCAGCTGCTTCGCAGCTTCAGGAAAACAGCTGACTGGCCTGATCCTGCAGCGGCACTCTAGTTGGTGCGACGACCACCACCGTCCATGAAGTCTGTGCCCGAGATGACCGGGCGCATGGTGTTGATCACGAAAAAGGCGAAGAACAGGAAGAAGAACTTGAACTTCTGGCTGGCAAACTCGGGGCCGATGAGCGGAACACATACCAGAAAGATGACCGTTGCCAGTACGAAGCCGTAAGCCGAATGCCAGTAGACATTCATGATGGAATCTGTAATTTCCTTACGGTACACACCGCTGAGTACCATCGATACCATCATGATGAAGACAACGGGGACCATCGGTGGCAGCATGGCTGTCACCGAGTAGCCAAGACTGACATAACCTGCCGCCAGAAACACGCAGCAGAACAACAGGGACTCGACCAGAGCACGCATGAATGTCGGAAATCTGATCTGTCGAACCAGGGTTCTGCCCAGCAGAGCAAGGAGAGTTCGAGTGTTGCTTGGTTTGGTAACGCTTGCGCCCATGACTTTCATTCCGTCAGTTCAGGCGCCAGTCCTACAACCCCGCGCCAAGGTAGGGGGCGATAATAACACTCTGGTCATGTAACATTGTGACCGACTGTCAACCGACCAGCTTTTGTGACGAAATTCTCATAAATCATTTCGCCGAATCCCTCTGATACCATCCCCCGAATGATCCAACAACGCATCAAGCTGTATCAGGGATCGGTCAATCCCTGTAGCTATCTGGACGATCGCGAAGCGGTGAATATCTACGCGGATCCGCACCACCCTCATCCGCGCGCTGTCTATAACCAGCTGATAAAGCGAGGATTTCGACGTTCAGGGGAATATGTCTACCGACCGGGTTGCAACGGATGCTCCTCCTGCATTCCGGTGCGTATCGTGTGCGATGAGTTCAGCATGAGACGCACCGACCGACGCAACCTCAAGCGGAACCGGGATCTGACCGTGGATTTTCGTGAAGCTTGCTACACCGATGAATATTTTCAGCTCTACCAACGTTATCTTGCCGTTCGCCATCCCGGCGGCGGCATGGATGATCCGGATCCGGAGGATTTCGAGCGTTTTCTGCTCAATCCCTGGGGAGAAACCCTGTTCGTCGATATCCGCCTGAACAAGCAGATCATTGCTGTTGCCGTCACGGACGCCACCGCCGACGGCCTGTCTGCGGTCTACACCTTCTTTGATCCTGCCCAGGCCAACCGAGGCCTGGGTCGCTTCAGCATCCTGCAGCAGATCGAACTATGTTCCGCGATCAAACTGCCTTATCTCTACCTGGGCTACTGGGTCGATGGATGCCAGAAAATGCAGTACAAGACCGATTTCCGACCACAGGAGCATTTTGACGGTCATGAATGGAAGATCACCGTCGCTGCTGATTGAATGATCAGGCAGCTCGGACGCCAATCACGCCTTCCGAGCCTGTTCGATACCTCTCAGATAAAGATCGTACATCGAGCTTGGTCCCCACTCCTCGCGCAGTCGGGAGAAGAGGCTGACGGCCGTGTCCCAGTCGCCGGCTCGACTCGCTGCCATGGCTCGCTCGTGCATGTCGACTCGCTGCGATGCCTGTTCGTCAAGTGCCTCTCGACTACCCAGTGGTTCATACATCGTGACCGGCTGGCTACGACCCGTGACAGTCACGGTATCCAGCTCGCGAAAGACCATATCCGGCAATTCCGCCACGCTCTTGTCGCTCACGATGATGGGCACCCGGTACTTGCGCGTCTGCGCCTCCAGTCGCTGTGCCACGTTGACGCTGTCACCCACGACCGTGTAATCCATACGGTATTCCGACCCCAGGGGTCCGACCATCGCAGGCCCCGTACTGATGCCGATTCCCATGGCAACAGTCGGCAGATTTCTGTCCTGATAACGCTTGTTGAGCGAATCCACTTCGGCCTGAATGGCCATTCCGGCACACAAGGCATCATAGGCATGGGTCTGACTGGGAGAAGGCGCTCCCCAGACAGCCATGACGCTGTCGCCCATGTACTTGTCGATGGTGCCGCGATAGCGAACCACGATCCGACTGACATAGGTGAAATACAGATTGAGCCATTCGGCAAGCTGCTGCGGTGTGAGTGCTTCGGATTTGGCGGTAAAACCCACCACATCGCAGAACAACACACTGATCTCGCGCTGCACGCCCGAGCGACTGACGGCCTCGGGATCGCGCTGATACTGTCTGGCCAGTTCCGCCGGAACATACTGACTCAACAGACGCTGCACCCGCTTGCGATCACGCACTTCGCCCATGTATCCCAGCAGGACGTAGGTGCCGAACAGGATCGCAACCATCAACAACTCGAATTCGATGGGAATGTACGAGGTGTTCGACGCCAGCCGGACATGAGAGAAAACCAGCGCCCCCGCTGACAACAGTGCGATGATCGCAGCCCCGGTCAGTCTGAACAGTGGCATCAGCGCACACAGCAGAAACAGGATGAACAAACTGCTCCAGAAGGTGCGCCCGAAGGACTCGACCTCGAACAGGTTGAACGACCTGCCGCCTCGCACGTCAAGGGTGAACAACTGCCCTGAATCATCGCTGCCCGCAGTCCATTCGAAACCGAAATACAGCCGAAAGACACCCAGTCCTGTCAGTACCAGCAAGGTCAGCGCCAGCAACAGAAACAAGGAGAAGGTCAGGCTACGGCGCCCAGGGTTGTAATAGGGAAGTCTCACGCTTGCCGCAGCCCTCTACTACGCGGCATTGCCATGCAGCAAAGCCAGCGCTTCGGCATGCAGGGTTTGCGTACAGGCTGCCAGAACCGAGGTTGTCGCCTCATCTACCGGTTTCCCGTACATGTCCGTGATGATACCGCCAGCTGCCCGTACAGCCACCGTCAGGGCCGCTATATCGAGAATATTGACATCGGACTCGAGTACCAGATCTGCTTGCCCACAACACAACTGATGGTAATGACAGAAGTCGCCATAACCGCGAACCCGACGTACACGGCCCACGATGCCTGCATAGCGTGCCCAGCCTTGCGCATCGCGGGCCAACGTCGTCAGGTTACCCGCCGAAAAGAACGCATCGTCCAGCGACTCTACCTTGTTGCAGTGAACCTCCACCCCATCGAGCCAGGCGCCCTTGCCGGCTTCGGCAACCAGGCGCTCGCCATAGGCCGGCGCATTGGAGACTCCCAGGCGCAACTCATTGTCAACCTCAAGGGCGATCTGTGTCGAATAATAACGGGACCCACGTATGAAACTCTTGGTACCGTCGATCGGATCAACCAGCCAACGTAGACCGGCGACCGACGCATTGCTGCCGCTTGCCGCCGACTTGCCGGTTTCCTCACCAAAGAAGGATGCGTCGGGCAATGCGCTCGTGAGCACTGACTTGATGGCCTGCTCGGCTGCAACATCCACCTCGGTCACGGGCGACTGATCGGACTTCAGAGTCACGTTCCAGTCACCTCGCGCAAGAAAGTCGCTGATCACCGCTTGAGCCGCTGTTGCGGCCTCCTCGGCAGCTTGCCGCGCCGCCTGCATGTCAAGTTCCACGAATACTCCACTTCTGTGTTTGTCAGCATCCATTATACGGTCTTGTCCGCCACTCTCCGGAAAGCTTGCCATCGCGAGTTCAAAGGACCTGGTCCTGACCGGACGGAGCACGAGCAAATCCATCGTGAAAGGCGTGGATCCTGCCGTGTCAGCGCGCATTCGCCCGACAGGACGCCCCAGCTGATACGCACCACTCATGCCGGAAACCGGACAGGTCAGACGAATACCGAAACAATCGCCCTCATCGTTAACATCAACACCGAACATTGCCTGCGGAAAGCAGTAGACTTGCCCACCCGTCACTGCCTTAATCGATCCTCTCAATGGGCCTGAACCCTCAACAGCTGGCTGCCGTCAGGCATTTCGAAACACCGTTGCTGGTTCTGGCCGGCGCCGGTAGCGGCAAGACCGGCGTCATCACTCAGAAAATCGCCTGGCTGATCGAGAAACAGAACTACGCACCCACGTCCATCGTGGCGGTGACCTTTACCAACAAGGCATCGAACGAGATGCGGGAGCGACTCAAGAAACAGCTTGGCCCCAAGCAGATGAAAGGCCTGACCATCGCAACTTTTCACCGTCTGGGTATGGAAATGCTGCACAAGGACGGTGAGGCCATCGGTCTGCGCAAGGGTTTCACCATTCTCGACCAGCATGATTCGATGAGTGCCTTGCGCGAACTGATTCGCGAAGGCAACAGCGCTATCGAAGAACGAGATCTGCAGAACATGATCTCGCACTGGAAAAACGAATTCATTACGCCGGACGGCGCACTTTCGGCAGCCACCGATGACAATGAACGCGTGGCAGCCCTGCTCTATGCGCGCTACAACGAATTGCTGCGTGCCTGCAACTCTGTCGACTTCGATGACCTGATCAGTCTGCCGGTGGAAATGCTGCGCGAACATACCGATATTCGCGACAAATGGCGCGGCAAGGTGCGACACATGCTGGTGGATGAGTATCAGGACACCAATGCGGCACAGTACGAACTGGTACGTCAGCTGGTAGACAAGTTCGGCGCATTCACGGCCGTTGGCGATGACGATCAGTCGATCTACTCCTGGCGCGGTGCCAAGCCCGAGAACCTGATGAACCTGAAGATCGATTACCCCAATCTGCGTGTGATCAAGCTGGAACAGAACTACCGCTCCAGCCAGCGGATCCTGCGCTGCGCCAATGCCGTGATCAGTCACAATCCGCACGAGTTCGAGAAGGCCTTGTGGAGCGATCTCGGCCTGGGAGACGCGCTGCGCGTATCGGCCTGCAAGCACACGCTGGATGAAGCGGAATGGGTGGCCGCGGAGATCCTTACCCGCCATTATCAGAAGGATACGCGCTGGGGCGACTTCGCCATCCTCTACCGCAGCAACTTCCAGTCTCGCGCCTTCGAGCAGGCCTTGCGTGAAAAGCAGATTCCCTACAGCATCAGCGGAGGCAGTTCGTTCTTCGACAAGGCTGAAATCAAGGACATGCTGGCCTACCTCAAACTGCTGGTGAACCCGGACGATGACACGGCCTTCATGCGCTGTATCAACACGCCGCGCCGCGAGATCGGCCCGAGTACGCTGGCCAAACTGGGCCAGCATGCCCGTAATCGCAAGATCAGCATGTTCGCCGCCTGCCACGATATCGGGCTGGAAACACAGATCAGCGGTCGTCCTCTGCAACGCCTGCAGCGATTTGCCAACTGGCTGACTCTGAACGCGGACAATGCCGAGCGCGGCGACACGCTGGCTGTGGTCCGGGGCGTGTTCGAAGACATCGACTACGCCGATTGGCTGCAACAGATCAACGACTCACCGCCCAAGGCACAACGCGCTCTGGAAAACACCGAAGAGCTGTTTGCCTGGATCGAACGGCTGCTCACCGATGATGAACAGAAGGACCAACCGCTGTCTGACGTCGTGCGATCCTTGTGCCTGCACGATATGCTGTCGCGCCAGGACGGAGAGAACGACGACAACCAGGTGCAGATGATGACGCTGCATGCTGCCAAGGGGCTCGAGTACCCACACGTCTTCATGGTCGGCATGGAAGAAGATCTGCTTCCCCACCGTAACAGTGTGGAGGCCGATACCATCGAAGAAGAACGGCGCCTGTGTTATGTCGGCATGACCCGAGCACGCCATACCCTGACCTTCACCCGGTCGCGAGCGCGACAGCAGTTCGGAGAGACCAGCGCCTGTGAACCCAGTCGCTTTCTGGACGAGCTACCGCCGGATGATGTCGTTTTCATGGGTGAGCTGGATCCGGGTAATGAGGAAGCATCACGGGCGGCCGGCAAGGATGCGCTGAAGGGACTGATGAACCTGTTGGCAGCTGATTGAAAGCACCCAGATTGGCACCGGGCAGACATCGTGGCTGCAGCCTTGTGGGCGCCGCCGGGGTTTTCGTGACGAGCGCTTGAAAATGCGGCAGCATGGCATATGTTCACGGTACCTCTTTTCCTTCGCTGCCAGTTCTCTGGCAGTACAGGCTTGCAACTGACAAGCTGTCCGGACCAACTTCAGAACAAGATCCTTCATGGCCTCGAAAAAAAGTGATGACCCGCTGATTGTCGAACCCGAGCAGACCGAGGACAGCGGTACAAGCACCGGTACCGGCTTGATTGTGCCGGAACAGAACCTGCCCGGGAAACTGTTGCTCCTGCCCATCTTCGAGCGACCGTTCTTCCCCGCCCAGGTGCAACCGCTGGTCATCGATGAATCTCCGTGGGAGGAAACCTTTACTCGCCTGGCGAAGATGGATCATCATCTGCTGGGTCTGTGTTACGCCGGTGATCAGGACGAGCACGCCAGTGCGTCGCCCGAGGATTTCGCCGATACCGGTTGCGTGGTCAGATTGCACAATGTGGTGCGTGGCAACGGCAAGATCCAGTTCATTGCACAAGGCATGCAACGCTTCCGCATCGATGGCTGGATAAGCCGCACCGCCCCGTTTGCAGCGGAGGTGTCGTATCCGAACGAGCGGTCGGTGAACACCCCGGAAATCAAGGCTTACGCCATGGCGCTGATTCAGGCCATCAAGGAGCTGATTCCTCTGAACCCGCTGTACAACGAAGAGCTGAAGAATTTTCTCAATCATTTCAATCTGAATGACCCGTCACCGCTGGCTGACTTTGCCGCGGCCATTACCACGGCTCCCGGACCGGAATTGCAGCAGATTCTGGATACCGTTTCCCTGCAGAAACGCATGGAAAGAGTGCTGGTACTGCTGCACAAGGAGCTGGAAGTCGCCAGATTGCAGGCTGAAATCCGCTCCGAAGTCGAACAGAAGATGTCCAAACACCAGCGCGAGTTCTTTCTGCGCGAGGAGTTGAAAGTCATCCAGCGCGAGCTGGGTATCGCCAAGGATGACCGCACCTCCGATATCGACGAATTCCGCGAACGAATGGAAAAGCGCACGCCACCCGAGCATGTGCAGAAGCGCTTCGATGAGGAGATCAACAAGATATCCATTCTCGAAACCGGATCACCGGAGTACGGCGTCACCCGCAATTATCTGGACTGGCTCTGTGCGGTTCCCTGGGGCAACTTCTCGAAGGACAAATTGTCGCTACGGCACGCGAAGACCGTGCTCAACCGGGACCATGCAGGCCTGGAGGACATCAAGGAACGCATACTGGAGTTTCTGGCCATGGGCTCCTTCCGGGGCGAAATCAGCGGATCGATACTGCTGTTCGTCGGTCCGCCAGGCGTGGGCAAGACCTCCATCGGTAAATCCATTGCCGAATGCCTTGGCCGCAAATTCTATCGCTTCAGTGTGGGCGGCATGCGTGATGAAGCCGAGATCAAGGGTCATCGGCGTACCTACATCGGGGCCATGCCGGGCAAGCTGGTCCAGGCTCTGAAGGATGTCGATGTATCGAACCCGGTCATCATGCTGGACGAAATCGACAAGATCGGCACCTCTCATCAGGGAGACCCGGCATCAGCCCTGCTCGAGGTGCTTGACCCTGAACAGAACAGCGAATTTCTCGATCACTATCTGGATCTTCGAATCGACTTGTCCAAAGTCCTGTTCGTGTGCACTGCGAACCAACTCGACACCATCCCTCGCCCGCTGCTCGATCGCATGGATGTCATACGTCTGGGTGGCTATATCGCCAGCGAAAAGCTCGAGATTGCGCGTAAGCACCTGTGGCCAAGACTCCTGGAGCGCAACAAGGTCAAGAGCTCACAGGTCAAGATCAGTGATTCGGCGATCAAGTCGCTGATCGAGGGCTATGCGCGCGAAGCCGGAGTCCGCAGCCTCGAGAAGCTGTTGCACCGTGTACTGCGCAAATCTGTCGTGAAACTGCTCGGCAAGAGCAAGAGCGTCAGCATCAGTAACCGCAATCTGGTGGAGTTTGTCGGAGAACCGCCATTCAGAGTGGAAAAACAACTCGGTGGCGTCGGCGTCATCACGGGCCTGGCCTGGACCTCCATGGGGGGAGCTACCTTGCCCATCGAGGCCACGACCGTACACGAGGGTGAGCGCGGGCTGAAGCTGACCGGGCAGTTGGGCAAGGTGATGAACGAGTCGGCGCAGATCGCGCACAGTTTCGTCACGACAAACGGTGACCGTTACGGTGTCAGCAAGGACTGGTTCATGAAGCACAGTCTGCATCTGCACGTTCCGGAAGGTGCCACACCCAAGGATGGGCCGAGTGCCGGAATCAGCATGACCAGCGCTCTGCTGTCGCTGGCCTTGAACAAGCCCGTTAGAAAGTCCTTCGCGATGACAGGTGAGATAACGCTCACCGGAGAGGTTCTGCCCGTTGGCGGTATTCGCGAGAAGCTGATCGCCGCCAGACGAATAGGTGTCAAGCAGATCATCCTGCCTGCCGGCAATCGTCGTGATGTCAGCGAGCTACCCGAGCATATCGTCACCGGACTCGATATCCAGCACGCCAGTCACTACGATGAAGTGTTCGAGATCCTGTTCAAGTCGACCCGATCGTCGAAGAAATAAGCAGCAACAGGTGGGTTTTCGGTCCTGGCGGGCAGGCTCTATCGCAGGCGCGACGGGCGATAGATCCAGGCCAGTCTCGCCACGATATCGGGTGCCGTCTCTACGGCCACGTCTTCGCTGATGGACAGCTCCAGCGTCTGATTGTCGGCAAGCAGATAGCGTAATCCGGCCGTGAGCACCACGGTCGGATCGTTCAACTCGGGCAGGACGCTGCGATAGAAAGGTGTATGCCAGTCCAGTTGCAGCATCGCTCGGAAACGTTGCGAAACACGGTATTGAGTACCAGCCGTACCGAAGGCAACCAGATTGCGTTGCCGAGCCAGACGCTTATTGTCACCGGCATACAGAACACCGATGCTGGCACCACCTCGCCAGCGCCCCCCATTGCTCAATACTGCCGACTGGATATCCACATAGGCATCCAACTGGCCATTACCGCGTAATTCGGACACCGAGCCGGTAGGCAGTTCCAGGCCCATTCGCACGATGGCTTCGGCGCCGGTTGTGTCTGCGGTGGCCTGACAAGAGAGTGTGCGTTGCACGGAAACACCGATGTCTCCCACACCACTCTGGGCGGAATCCACTCGCAGTTTTTCGCCAGCGGCATCGCTGTAGGTGTAGGTCAGCTGATGATTGGGGTATTCATCACGGCTGGCATCGGGCAGGCCGAAGAACTGGTGCCAGTCATCAATGGCCCGATCGAATTCCCCGCCCGAATGCTGGAAGAATGGCAACACCAGCTCACCCTGCCAACAGGCTGCCAGGCGTTGCCGGTAGCGCAGGACGACTTCAGAGGTTTCCCCGTCGAGGAACAGGATCTCGTCACCGGCAGCGCTGCCAATGAACTGATTACCGTGCTCCACCGACAACTGCCATTCACTGGACTGCACAGGGCGCACCGCCGCACCGGGCAGACCGAATATCGCATTCAGTGCATGTTCCGAATGCACCTGCATCAGGGCTGAATCGTCGCTTTGCTCAGCCCTGACGGTCTTCCCGAGCGCCAGAACAGCCAGCGAGCCGACAAGGCAGAGCGCCTGCCGGCGTCGAATCATGCCCGGCGTCTCGCTCAGTTGGCCAGAGGTGTGGATTCGTTGACCATACTGGCCAGGACCGTGGCTTCCCGGTAACCCGGCACTTTTTCACCACTATCGGTGTAGATCAACGGCGTACCGCGAAGTCCGAGACGCTCAGCCAGAGCCACATGCGATTCAATGGGATTGTCGCAGGACAGGGGTTCGATCTTTCCACCCGCCTTGGCGTTGGTCATGGCAGCCTGAGGGTCATCGGCGCACCAGACACTGACAAGATCCTTGTGCCCCTGAGAGCCAAGACCTGCACGAGGAAACAGCAGGTAGCGAACACGGACACCCGCATCCAGCAAGGTGTCTATCTCCGCATGCAGGCGACGGCAATAGCCGCAACTGATATCGGTAAAGACAGTGATGGACCGATTGGCCGGCTCTTCAGGCTCGTAGATCAGCATGTTTTGCTCGCCGACCTCCTCGATCAGTGCCGCATGAATCAGACCCTGCCGAGCATCGGTCAGGTTGGTTCGATCGCTGAGTCGAATCAGACTGCCATCGACCAGGTATTCTGCACTGTCATCGACATAGTAGATCTGACCGTCGGTGATCAACTCGTAGAGGCCGGGTATCTGGGATTTTTCCAGACTGGTGACATCGATTCCCGGCAAGCGCTCGGTAAGCCGTTGCTTGACCTCGTCGATGGTAGAGCTGTCTTGTGCGTGAGCCCCGAATGCAAGCGTCAGAAAGACGATGCCCATCAGGGAACTGATTCGATTGAATATATTCATAGGTTCACGTTCGCAGGAACCGCGCCAGTTGGGGTTTGGATTGACCAGAGTCCGACGACTGCGCAACAGGCGCGCCAATACTCTGATGGCATGGGTGTCAGTGGTTCGATAATGCCGTAAGTTCCATCAAAAAACATGATAATTGCGACCTTCAACACTATCCTCGCGGATGATGCTCGCGATGCAGGGTCTTGAGTCTCTCCTGAGCCACATGGGTGTAGATCTGAGTGGTGGTCAGGCTGCTGTGACCCAGCAGCAATTGTACAACGCGCAGATCGGCATCATGGTTGATCAGGTGTGTGGCAAAGGCGTGACGCAGGGTATGCGGTGACAGCCGGGTTCTGATACCTGCAGCGAGGCCATGTGCCCGTATTCGGTGCCAGAACGCCTGCCTCGTCATGCCCTGCCCGCGATTGGACAGAAACAGCACTTCGCTGTTGCCGCGAAGCAGCGATGGCCTCGCCGAGCTCAGGTACCGATCAAGCCAGTCCGAGGCGACATCGCCAACGGGAATGAGCCGTTCCTTGTTCCCCTTTCCCCAGATACGCACAACACCCTGCCGGGTATTCACCTGTGTCACCGTCAAGCCGATCAATTCAGACACCCTGAGTCCACAGCCATACAGCAATTCGAGCATGGCACGATCCCGCAGTCCGAGCGCCTCCGAAACCACAGGCGCCTGTAACAGGGCTTGCACCTCCGATTCGGTGATGACCTTCGGCAGCGGCCTGCCCAGCGACGGTGAACGTACCAGCGCAGTCGGATTCTCGGTCAGCAAGCCCTGCTGCAGGCACCAGGCATAGAAGCGGCGCAGGACGGACAACGATCGAGCGGCGCTGCGACTGCTGCTGCCATCTGTCACCCGGCGAGCCAGATAATCCATAATGTCCGCACGCCCGACTCCCAGAAGCGTGCGCTTGTCTTCCAGCAGAAACGTGGCAAATGCACGCAAGTCGCTGCAATAGGCACTGATCGTGTTGGTGGACAGCCCTCTTTCGACCAGTTGACTGTCAGCAAATCTCAACAGCAGGGCGTTCACATCCTCTGGCAGGGAAGTTCGTTTTCCTGACACCTTTACGCGCGCTGGGAGCGTCTTGGCGTTAGCATACGGTTTGACCATCACCAAAGGATACACATGAAGTTGCCGTCACGCGTGATCAATGATGCCGACCCTTCAGCGCTGAGTATCGAACAGGCGCTGTTGCGCATACGCGAAGCCCTTCCTCGTCTGACGGATGTGCAATGCATCGACTGCGTGGATGCTGCGGGACGCACTTGCGCAAGCGACATCCATTCTCCCATGTCCGTCCCTCCATTCCGCGCATCCGCGATGGACGGCTATGCTGTCAGAGTCGCCGACTGTCAGCAGACCTTGAAACTCGATGGCGAGTCCATGGCAGGACATCCCGGTAGTGACAGACTTGAAGTCGGAAGCTGCCAACGTATCACTACCGGTGCCCGTGTACCGGATGACGCTGACGCAGTGGTACAGCAGGAGAACACCGAATGCAGTGAAGACGGGGTCACGGTTCGCGTCATGCCGGAGCCCGGCCTGCATATTCGCAATCCCGGCAGTGACAGCCGGAAAGGGGACCTGTTGATCAGCAGCGGTACACGACTCGGCCCCTCCCAACTGGCCTTGCTGGCAGCACACGGTATCAGCCGAGTCGACGTCTACCGCAAGCTGGTGGTCGCCCTGCTCTCCACAGGTGATGAGCTGCGCAAGCCCGGAAATGCGCTTGAAGCCGGACAGATCTACGATGCCAATCGCCCCTTGCTGCAAGCGATGCTTCGGGACGATGCCGTGGATGTCATCGATCTGGGTATCTGCAAGGATTCTGTCACCGCTCTGAAGCAGCGTCTGTCTGCTGCGCAGGACGCCGATCTCGTGATATCCAGCGGTGGCGTCTCGGTGGGAGATGCCGACCATGTCCGACAGGTACTGGAGAGTCACGGGCAGATCAATTTCTGGAAGATTGCCATGAAACCCGGCAGACCACTGACGTTTGGTCTGAGTGGCCCCGAACAAGCCTACTTCGGTTTGCCTGGCAACCCGGTATCAGCAGCATTGACGACACTGCTGTTCGTGCTACCTGCCATCAGGCACATGCAAGGGCGATCTCTAGCCTTGCCCCCTGCCCTGAATCTGCCACTGATGGATGAACTGCACAAGAATCCGGGCCGAGTCGAGTATCAGAGAGCGGTCATGCAACAGGATTCAACAGGGACCTGGAGCGTGGGAACCACAGGCCTGCAGGATTCTCATGTGCTGACCTCCCTGCACAAGGCAAACTGCCTGATAGAACTCGAAACGGATTCGCGGGGCGCATCTGTCGGAGACCACGTACTGGTCTACCCCTTCACGCACTTCGCAGAACCCCTGTTGTAGCGCAACAGGCGATCGGTTCGACAGCCAAGGCGACTCGAGAGTCCCAAGGCTGTCGGACCGGGGTGCAACGAATGGATTCAGGCGCTGCCGACTTTCTTGCTTGTCGCGCGCTTCTTGCTCACCGCTTTTTTCTTGCTGGCAGTTTTCTTCGCGGTAGTCTTCTTCGCAGTTGCTTTCTTTGCGGTTGCTTTCTTTGCGGTTGCTTTCTTTGCAGTTGCTTTCTTTGCAGTCGCTTTCTTTGCAGTCGCTTTCTTCTTGCCTACCGCCTTCTTCTTGCTGACGGCTTTCTTTTTTCCGGCTGCCTTCTTCTTGCTCACAGCCTTCTTGGCGACTGCCTTTTTCTTGCTTGCTGCCTTCTTCTTGCCGACCGCCTTCTTCTTGGCAACTGCTTTCTTCTTGCTTACCGCCTTCTTCTTGCTGACTACCTTTTTCTTCGCTGTCGCTTTCTTCTTGCTGGCAGCCTTCTTCTTTCCGGTTGCCTTTTTCTTGGTAACGCGCTTTTTGCTGCTAGTCTTCTTGGCGGCTTTCGCAGGTTTGGCTGCAGCCGGTTTACTGATTCGAGCCATGGTTCAACTCCTGACCATTGAGTAGAAAATCAAATTGAGGAGCCATGACGCAAGACTCCCGAAACAGCCAACTGACTGCCAACACAAATTCGATTTTCGATTCCCTGACTCATCGGTGGTGAAGCCAAAGTCATGGACCGTCAAATCGAACACCTTCTTGCATATTGAAAACTGGCTGGTTCAACATCACATCGAACACAAATCGCAAGCCTTTACAACCTGTGCCATGTGGCCGCATTGTCTACATGATGCAAAACTATTTCAACTGCAACGTGCAAATGAAAAAATGAAACCTCTGTAAAACTATAACGAATGCTATGCGATTTGTATGCAATTCAAAAACTGCACCGGTATCGCATGTGTCATGCCTGCTTTAATCGTCGCCTCGAACAACGTGTGGAATCACGAATAAAAGAACCAGATGCCAAACATTTCAACAGCCTTCTCCATGATGTTTCGACGCAGCGCTTCCTTTCTTTATGATTGCCTGTTGTTGATCGCCTTGTTCTTTGTCATCACGGCTATCGCAATCGGCTTCAATCACGGTGAAGCCATACAGAGTCCGGCCTATTATCTGGCCCTGTATGTGGTGGGATTTCTGTTCTTTGACTGGTTCTGGCGACACGGTGGCCAGACGCTCGGCATGAGCGCATGGCGTATCAAGGTGGAAGGCAGTCAGCACGAGTCGATAACGTTCAATCAGTCCCTGATGCGCTACCTGTCAGGCACCCTGCTATTCATCTTTACCCTGCTCTACGTCTTTCTGGACGACAACAATGCAGCTTTGCATGACAGACTCAGCAAGACAAAAATCATCATGTATTACAAGTAGTTACAAGACAAATACAAGCAGGAAACAAGACTTGTCGACAACGCACCAGTCTCAACTGGTGCGTTTTATACCGATGAGTGCAATCAGTAGAAACACCAACAGCGGCAGGGCTGCACTGAGCAGCGGGGACAGGCCGTTTGCCAAGGCAAGCTGTGTCAGCAGCTTGTTCAGCAACACATAGATGATGCCCAGCATGATGCCGATGAAGATCTTCTGACCAGCCCCTCCCGAGCGCTGTGAAGAGAATACGAATGGCAAGGACAGCATGAGCATGACCAGCGTCGACAATGGGCTTGCAATCTTCACCCAGAAAGCCAACTCTATCAGCCGACTATCCAGTTGATTGGCCCTCAGATACTGAACCTGATCATGCAGATTGCTGGCGGACAGACTCTCTGGAGAGACTGAAATACTCTTCAGTACATCGGCACTAACCAAGTCTGGCACGTCTGCATCCTTGACGTTTTCATTGTCGGTATTTTTGACGTTTTCGCTTGATGTGCCAGTATTTCGGCGGACAAAGTCCTTCCAGGCAACGCTCGCCAGATGCTCACTGCTGATCTCATCAGGCTCGAGTATCGTCAGTTTCACATCCTCGAGCAGCCAATCATCATCCAGCAAACGTGCTCGAGCTGCACTCATGGTCATGCTCAGAGAATTGGATTCAAAGCGGTGAACACTGACGTCAAGCAATGTGAAATCCGGCATGACGGTACCCACGTTGACAAATTGATCGGCAGATTTGAGCCATAGTCCTCGACTGCCCTTCACCGATAGTTGTTTCTCCAGAGCGGTCAGTCTGAGCTCCTCGGCAATCTGTTCAGCCCGAGGCATGATGGTCTCACCCAATAAAGCAATCAGGAGCATCAGCCCGACTCCTGTCATGACCACCGCACGAATGATTCTTCCACTGGACACGCCTGCTGCACGCATGACGGTCAATTCGCTATTGGAAGCAAGAGCGCCCAGCCCCAGAAGGCTACCCAACAGAACAGCCGGCGAAAACAGCATGTATGCCTGTCCGGGGATCGTCAGAAAGACATATTGAGCGGCATCGGTCACCGAATAGCTGCCCTTGCCGACATCATCCAGCTCACTGATGAAGGCGAATATGCTGGCAAGTGCCACGAGCGTCATCAACACAAGAAGGCTTGTCAACAGGATGGAGCGACCGATGTATCGGTCCAGTATGCCGAACATCAGGCAGCCCTCTGCACAGTGTTGGTGGATGATGACCCCGACAGGTAGCGACCCGAAAGCCACGACCAGCCCACCCGTCTGGCCAGCAACAGCAGTATGAGAAAGGAGACGGCAATGTGTACCGGCCACAGACCCACCCAGGCAGGCACCGTCTCCGCGGCGATCCACTTGCGCATCAATACCAGCAGATTGGCGTAGGGGATGTAGATGAGTATGGCAATGGCGATCTTGCCGAAACGTCCTTCACGCGGTGAGGTATAGCTCAGCGGAACAGCAAGCAGGGCCAGCAACAAGGCTGCAAGTGGAATGGAGATACGCCATTGCAATTCGGCCTGATCGGCAGGATCTCCTGTGCCCCACAACTCCGAGAGTCGCTTGCCCTTGATGATCAGGCGAGGCTCCCCTGCCTCCTCCCTGGGTCGCAGAATCCCCTGTCGCTTGAAGTCGGTTATGGTGTATTCATCATCGCCCGGCTTGCCGACACTGGTTTGTCCATCGGTGAACACCAGGTATTCGTCGCCCGTCTCCGGATCCACCTGATACGAGGCAACTCTGGCCGAGTCCACGGCCGGCAAGCCGTCTCCCTTCTGCCGGTACATGAAGACATCGTTGAACTGGGTTCTCTCCGGATTGCTCTGGCGCGCGAAGAATACGGTGTTGCCATCACTGGATTCGATGAATTTTCCAGGCGTCACGAGACTCAACGCCGATTGATCGCGGATGGTCTGCTTGAGTTGTTGCTCGTAACGCGCGGCCCAGGGAGAGGCGAACACCGTCAGAACGGAGATGAAGATGACACCCAGCACACCAATGACCGCGGTAGGACGCATCAGATCGACCCAGCCAACTCCGCAGGCCTGCATGACAGACATTTCGTTGTCACGATAGAAGCGACCGTGTGCAAGCAGAATCCCCAGATAGAGGCCCAGCGGGATCAAGGTCACCAGCAGACTGATGGACTTCACACCCACCAGAATCAACAACATGTCTGCCTGAATGGCGCCATCGGTAACGCTGGACAGACTACGCCCCAGTACGTTGCCGATCATGATGACGAGCAATACGACCAGTACTGCCAGCCAGGTGACCAGCATTTCCTTCATCAGGTAGCGATCAAGTATTCGCATAGTGAACGGCTTATCCATGAACAGGCAGTTGAGGCGCAGCCTGTCTTCACAAGCTCTGGCATCCTCGGCGAAGCGAGACTCACGCTTGCCAATGACAAGTGTACTTCATAAGCTGCAGTACACTAGTAGAGAACCGATACACATAGAAGATCCAGCTCCATGCAAATCAACGTCGCCAACCGTCTTCCACGTACAGCAGACAATGCCTGCCAACTGCTTTTCGTCTTCGACGATGCTCGCCTGAAGGGTGCCGCGCGCAAGATCGACAAGGACGCCAATGGTCTGCTCAAGACCTTGTTTGCCAACGGCGACTTCAAGGGCAACAAGGCAGAGACCCTGATGCTTCACGCATTGCCGGGCTGTGATGCGGCGCGCGTTCTGCTGATCGGTCTCGGAGCGCGCAAATCCTTTGGCGCCGATGCCTGGCGAGCGGCCAGCAAGGCGGCCAGCAAGGCGGTATTGAGCAGCCCCAGCACACTGCTCGTCAGCGACTGCCTCAATGCTGTCACCGATGAAAACCTCTCTGCCGCCTGCATGGCCGAACAACTGGCAACCGATCTGATCAATAACGCCTATGTCTTCGATCTGCACCCCCGTCGTGACCCACCTTCGAGTGCCACGCTCGAGCAGTGCGTACTGAGTATCGACAAAGCGCAGCTCGACGAGGTGACAACAGCAGTGCAACGAGGTATTTCCACAGGCAGAGGCATGCAACTCGCCCGCGACCTGGGAAATCTTGCACCCAATATCTGCACACCCTCCTATCTGGCCGAGCGCGCCGAATCACTCGCCGCCGAGCATGAATCGCTGAACACCACGATCGTGGATGAAGACGAAATGGAAGCCCTGGGGATGGGCGCCTTCCTCGCGGTATCGCGTGGCAGCAAGCAACCCGGCAAGCTCATCGTGATGGAGCACAAGGGGCGCAAGCGTACAGGCAAACCCATCGTATTCGTGGGCAAGGGCGTCACCTTCGACACCGGTGGCATATCGATCAAGCCCTCCGATTCCATGGACGAGATGAAATACGACATGTGTGGTGCTGCCAGTGTCTTTGGTGTCATGCATGCAGTGGCAAGTCTGCAGCTTCCCCTGAACGTCATCGGCATCGTCGCCGCTGCCGAGAACATGCCCGATGGTGACGCTGCGCGACCCGGCGACGTCGTGACGTCCCTCTCCGGCCAGAGCATCGAAATCCTGAACACCGACGCGGAAGGTCGTCTGGTTCTGTGTGATGCGCTGAGCTATGCCGAGCGATTCGAGCCGGATACGGTCATCGACATGGCCACTCTCACGGGTGCCTGCATCATTGCATTGGGGCACGTGGCCAGCGCCGTTCTCGGCAACAATCAGGGAACGATCAACGCCCTGCTCGAGGCGGGCGAAAGCAGTGGTGACAAATGCTGGTCGCTACCGCTGTGGGATGACTACCAGCCACAACTGGATTCCAACTTTGCCGACATGGCCAATATCGGCGGGCGGCCAGCCGGCACCATCACGGCAGCCTGCTTCCTGTCGCGCTTCGCCACGCAGTTCGACTGGGCGCATCTGGATATCGCCGGGACAGCCTGGACCAGTGGCAAGGACAAGGGGGCAACCGGTCGCCCAGTCCCCTTGTTGATGAATTACCTGTTCAATCGTCTGGGTTGAAGCAGTGACACGAATCGATTTCTACGTGCTGGCGGGCGATGACCCGCTTGCACGGCTACATCTGGTCTGCAAGCTGGCCGAAAAGGCCGTAGGCGCCCGGCAGAAAGTGTTCATCTACAGTGATTCGGAACAACAGCTCGAACAACTGGATGAATCGCTCTGGGATTTCAGGGCCATGAGCTTCATCGCCCATCAGCGACTGCCTGCCGGTCATATCCCGAGCAGCAGCGACAATGATCCGGTACAGCTCTCATCGGGTGAACCGGCCAACGACCGGAATCTGCTGATCAATCTGGCAAGCGAGGTACCACCGTTCTTCTCACGCTTTGAACGAACACTGGAGGTGGTCAATGAACAGGCAGACGTGCAAAGTGCCGGTCGCATTCGCTATCGCTTCTATCAGCAGCGCGGCTATCCCCTGAATCACCACAAGATTCCCTGATCTGCAGTCAACAGCACTTATACTCCACCATTGGCGAGCAGACAGCCAATTCCGACATGACCAGTTGCAATCGCGAACTGACTTGTGCCATACCCACACAGCCCTCAGACACAACCGAAGAAGTAAACTATACCGATGGACAAGACATACAACCCGCAAGCCATCGAAGAGCGTTGGTACAGCACCTGGGAAGACAACGGCTATTTTGCCCCCCAGGGTAACGGCAAGCCCTACTGCATCATGATCCCCCCGCCCAATGTGACGGGCACATTGCACATGGGGCATGCCTTTCAGGACACCATCATGGATGCCCTGATCCGCTACCACCGCATGCTGGGTGACAACACCCTGTGGCAGCCGGGCTGCGATCATGCCGGTATCGCCACCCAGATGCTGGTCGAGCGAAAGATCAACAAGGAAGGCAAGACGCGCCACGACCTCGGCCGAGAAGCCTTTCTCGAGCGAGTATGGCAATGGAAGGAAGAGTCCGGTGGCAACATAACCCGACAACTGCGTCGGCTGGGTGCCTCGCCCGATTGGCAGGCCGAGCGCTTCACCATGGACGAAGGCATGTCCAAAGCCGTGCAGGAAGTCTTCATTCGCCTGCACGACGATGGCCTGATCTATCGCGGCAAGCGCCTGGTCAACTGGGATCCGGTGTTGCATACGGCGCTATCGGATCTGGAAGTGCTCAGTGAGGAGGAAGATGGCTCGCTGTGGCATTTCCGCTATCCGCTCACCGATGGCAGCGGCTCTCTGGTCATTGCCACGACTCGCCCTGAAACCCTGCTGGGTGACACCGCAGTGGCCGTACACCCCGATGACGAGCGCTTCAGCCACCTGGTAGGCAAGACCATCACACTGCCTCTGGTGGGCCGTGAAATACCGATCGTGGCCGATGACTATGTGGACCCCGAGTTCGGCTCCGGCTGTGTCAAGATCACCCCAGCCCATGATTTCAACGACCATGCGCTCGGGCTTCGACACAAGCTCGAGGTCATCAATGTGCTGACCGACGATGCGGCGATGAACGACTCGGTCCCCGAAGTCTATCGTGGTCTCGACCGTTATGAGGCCCGCAAGCGGATCGTCGCCGATATGGAGGCAGCAGGCCTTCTGGTCGAGATCAAGGCTCACAAGCTGATGGTACCGCGTGGTGACCGTTCCGGCGCCGTGGTCGAGCCCTACCTGACCGACCAGTGGTATGTCGATCTCACCCGTGAAGAACAGCCGGACGGAAGGCCGGGTGGACACACGGCCATCATCAAGCCGTCGCTGGATGCCGTGTCCAGTGGTCGTATCGATTTCGTACCGGGCAACTGGTCTCGCACCTACAACCAGTGGCTGGAGAACATCGAAGACTGGTGCATCAGTCGCCAGATCTGGTGGGGTCATCGTATTCCCGCATGGTATGACGAAGCCGGCAATATCTATGTCGCTGAAAGTGAAGCGGCGGTTCGTACCAAGTATTCGCTGGCTGCAGATCTGCCTCTGCGCCAGGACGACGATGTTCTGGACACCTGGTTCTCATCGGCCCTCTGGCCTTTCGCCACCCTGGGCTGGCCGGAAAAGACCGATCGGCTGCAGACCTTCTACCCCGGCACGGTACTGGTCACGGGCTTTGACATCATCTTCTTCTGGGTAGCCCGAATGGTCATGTTCGGTACCTATTTCATGGACGGTGAAGTGCCGTTCCGGGATGTCTACATGCATGGACTCGTGCGTGATTCTGCCGGCCAGAAGATGTCCAAGTCCAAGGGCAATGTGCTCGACCCGCTGGATATCATCGATGGTATCGAGCTTGAAGCGCTGGTGGAGAAGCGTACCGCCAACCTCATGCAGGATCACAAGGCGAAAGCCATCGAAGCACAGACCAGAAAGGAATTTGCCGACGGCATTCCGAGCTATGGCACCGATGCACTACGCTTCACCTTTGCCTCGCTGGCTTCCAACGGTCGCGACATCCGATTCGATCTGAAGCGTGTCGAAGGTTATCGCAACTTCTGCAACAAGTTGTTCAATGCCACTCGCTATGTCCTGATGAATACCGAAGGCATGGACCCCGGCCATGTGCCGGCCGAGCGCAACCCGATCGATCGCTGGATCATCAGCCAGCTGCAGAACACCGAGGCTGCGGTGGCCACCCATATCGAGGAATACCGCTTCGATCTGGCTGCCACGGCCTTGTACGAATTCATCTGGAACGAGTACTGTGACTGGTATCTGGAGATGGCCAAGCCGATTCTGAACGGTGACTCTAGCGATGAGGAAAAGCAGGCCACTCGAGTCACCCTGGTGCGTGTGCTGGAAACTACCTTGCGTCTGGCCCACCCGATCATGCCATTCATTACCGAAGAACTCTGGCAGCAGGTTGCGCCTCTGGCCGACAAATCCGGTCCTACCATCTCGCTGCAACCCTACCCGATCAGCGACAGTTCACTGGTAGACCAGCAGGCACTGGACGAAATCGAGTGGGTCAAACAGGTGGTCATGGGTGTGCGGCGCATTCGCTCCGAGATGAATATCAATCCGGGCAAGCGCCTGCCTCTGTATTTCGCCGAGGCCCAGGCCATCGACACCGAACGACTGGACCGACATCGGGAGCTGCTGCTGTCACTGGCCCGCCTGGAGACGATCACAGTGCTCGACGCCGAAGCCGAGGCGCCGGAATCAGCGGTATCGCTGGTGGATCATCTGAAATTGCTGATCCCGATGGCTGGCCTGATCGACAAGGATGCCGAGCTGGCTCGACTGACACGGGAGATCGACAAGTTGACGAAACTGGTCGGCAGTCTGAGTGGCAAACTGAGTAACCCGGGCTTTACCGCGAAGGCACCGGCAAACGTTGTCGAAGGTGAGCAACAGAAACTGAACGATGCCAAGGCCTCGTTGCAACAGCTGGAACAGCAACGGCAACGCATCGAAGCCATGTAAGGCTGTCAGCGACCCCGAACTGCTCGATGTAAACGATTGTTCATTGGCAGTTCGGGGTTTGGATGAAGCGCGTGCGCGACATCAGGACTTGCCGCCTCGTGACGTCAGGCTGGTGCGGTCGAGAGAAGCACCCTGACGACATGCCGGATGGCAGAGGCCGTTCCTGTTACCGACAGATAGGGCTCATGCGTTTTCGAGCAAGCGCTTCTTCAGCTTGTCGCCAGCAGATATTGCACCAGCAGCCAGACAACAAACAGAAACAGCACAGTTCCGATCACGCCGCCGATCAGGAAATGAATCGGCTTGCCCTGCGTGAAATCACGTTCACGATTCTTTCGCGACTGAACACCGAGCAGACCGGCACCGACGCTATGCGCGACCTGCCAGAAGCCCGTACCGGAGCGGGCATCAGATTCTGCTCCCTGTGCGGCCGCAGACGCGGGAGCAGAGTCGGTTTGCTTGTTCGTATCGGTCATTTCAGTCACTTTCTCCGGCCCTCTTCGGCCGCAGGAACAGCGGCTTGTTCGACCTCTAGAATCGTATTCCTGCCTTGGCAGTGTAAGTATTGATATCGCCAGTCTGATCGGCTTCAAGCGTTACTGCAATACCCAGATTGATGGTAAGGCCTACATACATCTTTTCCAGATCAACCGTTTCTTCGGCAAGGCCTGTCTCCGCTGCCGGATCCGCCGTGGTTCGCACGATGCCGATGCCGGCATACGGCGTGAGCATGAGAAAACCCTTGGATATGCTCAGCTCAAGAGCGGCGTTGTTCACGTCCAGATCATCGATTCCTTCCATCTGAGAGTAACTGGCACGGATACCGATCGCTGGCGAAACCACACCACCGTCCAGCAGGCTGTAACGTACCTCTGCACCCAATACGGTTGCATCGTTGTCAATGCCCCTGGCTATCGACGCACCGATGTCCAGGCCAAAGGGCAAGCCCTTGTGTACCTGAACACGGGCCAGATTGAAGTCACTGCCATCGAAAGACCCCTCACTGGCATCATCGAACAGCTGACTGTCGATATCCGTGCTGGAAAAGACGAGACCGACATCAAAACCGATGATTCCGAGCCCCTCGGCTGGCGTCACGCCCTTGTAGTGAGTCGCTGCACCCAGATTCTCTGCCAGTTCTTCGAACTGCGCCTGATCCAGATTACCCAGCGCACCCAGGGAATCCGCCCGGAGTACACCGGGCACGATCATCGCCGAGGCGAGCATCAGGGCAGTCCACGGACCTGTCTTGCGTTGAATGGTGAAAGTCATTGTTTTTCCTCTGATGCCTGACTGGCTGATTCGAGTAACTCCATGCTCTCAAGCAATTTCTCTTCCGCATTGTCCACTTCCTGTCGGGCAGCCAGCTCTTCTGCGAGCAGGTCCGTCAATTCCGCTTTTCTGTCTTCATTGTATAACTCTTCATCGGACAGCTTTTCGCGCACCCTTGCCAGACGGTTACTCGCCTTGTCCAACAGCTTTTCATGATCCGAAACCGCCCGAGTCAACGGCGCCAGTCGAGTACGCCGCTCGGCATCCAGCCGCTTCTGGGTACGACGATCCGTACCCGCGCCAGGAACAGCCGCTGTCGCAGTACTGCCCGCCGACCCCTCGGCCGATGCGCCGGATGCCATGGCTTCAGTGCCTTCGGGCTCGGAGGCTGCACTTTGGCGCTGATTGGCCAACCAGCGCGCGTAACCATCCAGGTCGTCATCGAAGGGGGCAAGCTCACCACCCGCCACCAGCCACAGGTCATCGACCACCGCCCGCAGCATCGTTCTGTCGTGCGAGATCACGAGCAACGCGCCTTCGAAGGCCACCAGTGCATCTGCCAGTGCCTGTCGCATGACGATGTCGAGATGATTGGTCGGCTCATCCAGCAACAGCAGATTGGGCCGAGACTGCACGATCAGCGACAGGGCCAAACGCGCACGTTCGCCTCCCGATAGCGTGGATGTCACCTGCAAGGCGCGATCACCGGCAAATCCGAAAGTACCGAGAAAGGTGCGTGCCTGCGTTTCGCTCAGGGTCGGATCGTGGCTCATCAGCGCTTGCAATGGCGTCCTGTCACCTCGCAACTGATCAACCTGATGCTGGGCAAAGTAGCCAATTCGCAGTTTCTGCGCAGGCACGCGAGAGCCTGCCTGTAACGGCAAGGAGCCGACCAGGGCCTTCACCAGCGTCGACTTGCCGGCGCCATTGACGCCCAGCAAACCGATGCGATCCCCTCCTTGCACCGTCAGGTTGACCTTGTTCAGTACCGTGGTATCGCCATAGCCCAGATCAGCCTTCTGCAAGACCACCAACGGACTGGGCATGGTGTCCGGTGTACGGAAACCGAAGGTGAAGGGAGAATCGGGACGTACCGCTTGTGTCTCACCCAATCGCTCCAGCATCTTCAGGCGACTCTGTGCCTGTCGAGCCTTGCTGGCCTTGGCACGAAAGCGATCGACAAACCCCTGCAGTTCCCGACGCCGCGCCTGCGCTTTCTCATGCGCAGCCTGCTGATTGCTGAGCCGCGCGGCACGCCAGCGTTCAAAGGCGGTGTAATTGCCACTGACCAGAGTCACTTCCCCGGATTCGATATGCAAGGTCGTGTTGGTCACCGCATCCAGAAACTCTCGGTCGTGAGAGACAAGGATCAGCGTACCTTCACGCTGCCGCAGCCAGCTTTCCAGCCACAACACGGCGTCCAGATCCAGGTGGTTGGTTGGCTCATCGAGCAGCAGAAGTTCGTTGGGGCTCATCAGTGCCTGGCCCAGGTTCAGCCGCATGCGCCAGCCTCCGGAGAACCGCGAGACAGGCCACTGGTGCTGATGGGTGGCGAAGCCCAGGCCATTGAGCATGGCACCGGCGCGAGAATTCACCGTATAGCCACCCGCCTGTTCGAGATCGGCAAGCAGGCTGGCAAGGCGCTCCCCCTGATCATCCGGGCAGGATTCGATGGCCGCCTGCACGACACGCAGACGCTCATCGCCATCGATGACGTAGTCCAGCGCCGAACGCTCCGACGAGGGCGTTTCCTGAGCAACATGGGTAATCCCCACCTGCTGCTGCAAACTGATGCTGCCGGTATCCGGTTCCAGCGTGCCGCGAATCATGGCGAACAGACTCGACTTGCCCGTGCCATTGGCACCGGTCAAACCGACTTTCTGTCCGGCATGAATGACAAAGTCGACATCGCCGAACAGGCGTTTACCGTCGCGTCTACAGGCGACATCATTGAAACTGAGCATGCAGGCATTTTACGCCTTCCGGCGCCTCAGGAAGTCATTCCCTTGCAGACACACCCGCACCCGCTCTTGCACCCGCTCTTGCACCCGCTCTTGCACTCGCTCTTGCACTCGCTCTTGCACTCGCTCTTGCACTCGCTCTTGCACTCGCTCTTGCACTCGCTC
>CANLNQ010000015.1 GCA_947492525.1 uncultured Granulosicoccus sp. | reverse complement strand
CTCACTCCCTGTCACTCCCTGTCACTCCCTCTCACTCCCTCTCACTCCCTCTCACTCCCTCTCACTCCCTCTCACTCCCTCTCACTCCCTCTCACTCCCTCTCACTCCCTCTCACTCCCTCTCACTCACGTCACTCCCGTCACTCCCATCACTCTCCATTACTACTCGTCACTCTCCGTCACGCTGAACAAGCGATAGCCGCTCGGCAAATCCCCTGCGCGGCCAGATAGGTGACCTCATGAGATGTCGGCACCCCCCCTATTGCCTTCCCTGCACAGACCAGGACACTGCGTAAAAGTGAACGCCTACACGTTTTCGACGCCGTAGCTGCCGCCTTTTCTGCAGAACCGCGAACGGGTCGCTGATTGATTCAATTTCTCCTGACGGCTCCCTACAGTTGGGAGGCAAGTTACCCGATAACAGTTTCATGTGCGCATGGTTCATCTCACGAACCACTTCAGGAGAAGACGCCACATCTCATAAGAACAAGGATTCAAGATACCCCAGGAAACTGAAATAACATGGCTCAAACAATCAACACGAACGTAATGTCCCTGACTGCTCAGAGAAACCTCTCTCAGTCACAGTCCTCGCTGTCAACTTCCATGGAGCGACTGAGCTCGGGACTGCGCGTCAACAGTGCAAAGGATGATGCTGCTGGCCTGGCAATTGCCGAACGCATGAACACGCAGGTACGTGGCATGAACGTCGCCATCCGCAACGCCAATGACGGTATCTCTTTGGCACAGACTGCAGAAGGTGGTTTGCAGGAAGTGAACAACATGCTGCAACGCATGCGTGAGCTGGCCGTACAGTCCAAGAACGGCACCAACTCAGATAGTGACCGAGCCAATCTGGACGCTGAATTCGCAGCGTTGAACGAGGAAATCGGACGTATCGCCGAAACCACCGTCTACAACGGTCAGTCCGTTCTCAACGAGTCTGCCGCCAGCGTCGTGTTTCAGGTGGGTGCAAACAACGATTCGTCAAACACACTGGCTATCGAGCTGACTCAAGTGGCTGCCATTTCCGGAGCGACCATCAGTTCTGTCGGCGGAGCCTCCGGCGCCATTGACGCCATCGACACGATGATTGATTCGGTGACCGCTTCACGTGCAGACTTCGGTGCGATGCAAAGTCGCTTTGAAAGTGCCATCAACAACCTGCAGGTTGGTATGGAAAACCAGGCCGCGGCACGCGGACGCATCATCGACGCTGACTTCGCGGTTGAAACAGCCAACATGACTCGCTCGCAGATTCTGCAGCAGGCTGGTAACGCGATGGTATCGCAAGCCAACTCGGCTCCACAGAGTGTCTTGCAGCTTCTCGGCTAAGCAAGTCCTGATCGACCAGTAGTCATCAGTACCGGCCTCGGGAAAATTTCTCCCGAGGCCATTTGATTGAAACCTGCATGCTCTGCCCCACTTCTGATCTGCCAGGGCAAGCACTTGCATTCTGCAGGCATGAGTAGCGCACCTTCCAGCGATTCCAGCTTACGCTGTGACTTCAAGCAACCGCATTCTTCCTCGAACAAGCAGCGCTACCATGAAAACAGGCATCTCCCCTGCATCCCGCTCGCCCGAAGCCGCTGTATTCCACCGCTTCATGACCTGAGCCTCTGCGCTCAGTCCCGATCCGGGTCCCGGCCGGACAACCCGGTATCGACATCACGCCTGACAGTATCACTCGAAAGCGTGAATGCAGACACAAGTCACCCGTCTTGTCGCAATATTGTTGCTCAGTTCCCTTCAGTTGAGGTCTCCCGTATCCGATATCAGTTCCATGTGCGCATGGTTCGTTTATCGGACTACTTCAGGAGAAGACGCCACATCTCATAAAAACAGGGATTTTCCATACCTCAGGAAACTGGTAATACAATGGCACAGACAATCAACACGAACGTAATGTCCCTGACGGCTCAGAGAAACCTCTCTCAGTCTCAGTCCTCTCTGGCCACGTCCATGGAACGCCTCAGTTCAGGACTGCGTGTCAACAGCGCCAAGGACGATGCCGCAGGTCTGGCGATCGCCGAACGGATGAACACACAGGTCCGCGGTATGAACGTCGCGATCCGGAATGCCAATGACGGCATCTCCCTGGCTCAGACAGCTGAAGGGGGTCTGCAGGAAGTGAACAACATGCTGCAACGCATGCGAGAGCTGGCCGTACAGTCCAAGAACGGTACCAACTCCGACAGCGATCGCGCGAACCTGGATGCCGAGTTCACGGCTCTGAACGAAGAAATCGGACGTATCGCCGAGACCACCGTATACAACGGTCAGGCCGTTCTGGATGCGTCTGCCGCCTCCGGTGTCGAAGTTGTCTTCCAGGTCGGTGCCAACAACGGCAGTGCCAACACGCTGGCTATCGAATTGAAGCAGATTGCCACGATCTCGGGTGTGGACATCCTCGCGGTATCCGGAGCGTCGGGCGCCATTGACGCCATTGATGCGATGATCGATACGGTCACTGCATCACGCGCCGACTTCGGTGCCATGCAAAGCCGTTTCGAAAGCGCCATCAACAACCTCCAGGTTGGTATGGAAAATCAGGCAGCAGCACGTGGTCGCATCATCGATGCGGACTTCGCGGTTGAAACTGCCAACATGACACGTGCGCAGATCCTGCAACAGGCAGGCAACGCAATGGTATCGCAGGCCAACTCTGCTCCACAGAGCGTCCTGCAACTTCTGGGATAAGCAATTCCCGTCAGGAAGTATCCAGTACGACCAGCCTCGGGAGTTCCCTCCCGAGGCTCTCACACCACTCGCCAGGAGAGGGGTAAACAGCCATGATTACAGCAGCCGGGGTAGGCTCAGGAATTGATGTTGAAAGCATCTTGACTCAACTCAACGAGTTGGAGCGAGAGCCAGTCAACACGCTAAACGAAAAGCGCGCTGCGCTTGACGTCGAACTCAGTGCATACGGGAAGGTCAAGAGTGCTCTAAGCTCCTTCCAGGACAGCGTGACGACGTTGGGTAGCGACCAGAAGTTCGGTGCATTCGTGGCGACGAGCAGCGACGAGGAGGTGTTCACGGCGGTCGCCAGCGATGGTGAGGTTGCCCAGAACGTCGATATCGAAGTGCTCTCTCTGGCAAGTAATCATCGCCTGGCCAGCGCTGCCTATGCGTCAGCCGACTCAGCGGTGGAAAACGGCACAATGAAGTTTTCCGCTGGCGACAATGCCTTTGACATCGTCATAGACGATAGCAACAACACTCTGACCGGCCTTCGTGACGCCATCAACGATCTGGAGGACAACACCTCTGTTTCCGCCAGCATCATCAAGGTTGATGGGGGCAGCCGGCTCATTCTGACTGCCAAGCAGGCGGGTACGGCCGGCATCATCGATGTGACTCGCGAGCCCAACTTTCCTCTTGGCGACACCGACGCAGGGTTCACCCAGGCGACCGAAGCAGCCGATGCAAGCCTGATCGTTCATGGCTTCACCGTCACCAGCTCATCCAACACGATCACCGATGCCATTGAAGGCGTCACCCTGAACCTGACAGGTGTCGGCAAGTCGACGGTCACCTCTGAGCGTGATACGACATCACTTCGGGAATCAGTAGACGCATTCGTCACCAGTTACAACGCCATGGCCGCGACGCTGACCGAACTCTCGACGTCGGACTTGCAGGGCGATCAGCTCCCTCGCGGTATAGACAGCCGCATGCGAGCAGCCTTCCAGGGGGCGGTAGACCTCGGGAATGGTGACAGCACCTCGGCACTGGATCTTGGTTTCACCTTTGACCGCTACGGCACGCTGAGTATCGACGACTCCGTATTCAACGAAGCGCTCGACGCGGGTGTGAACCGCTATGTGGCCGCCTTTGCCGATGAAGACAACGGTCTTGCATCCAGGTTCAACGACCTGGTGGATGAGTACACCCAATCCGGTGGCGTCATCGCCATCCGTGAAGATGGTGTGGATACACGAAAGAGCACGATTGATGATCAGATAGACCGGCTTGAGTACCGTCTGGAGAAGATCAGCGCCAGAACGAGAGCGCAATTCACCGCCATGGACCTTGCCGTTACCAACCTGAACAACACCAGCGGATATCTGGCCAGCCAGCTGACCACCTTCACCTACTGAATATGACACTACAAGCCTACAAATCCGTACGCCGCTCAACGCTGGTCGAGGGGGCCTCCCCTCACCAGCTGACGGCGATGCTCTACGACGGTGCCTTGAGCAATATCAGCATTGCCAGAAAGCACCTTGCACAGAACAGGGGCTACCAGATGCATGTGCATATCGACAAGAGCATAGCCATCATTCAAGAGCTTCAGGGTAGCCTCAAGGACTACGAGACCAACGAACTGGCCGGAAACTTGTTCGAACTCTACAGCTTCATCACATCGACATTGATCTCCGCCAACCAGCAGAAGGATGACGCTTCTCTGCTGACCTGTCTCGAGCTGATCGAGATACTGAAAGATGCCTGGCAAGCCATCGCGCCGGAAGAAGTAGCTGCATGACATCACGCCTGTCCATCGAACAACTGGAAAGACTCAAGAGCATCATGAATACGATGCTTCTTGAAGCACGAAATTCCAATTGGCCGGAATTGTCTCGACTGGACAGTGAACGGCGAATTGTCATGAACTATCCCAAGGACGCCTGCGAAACCTACAGGGCGGCGTTGTCTCGGCCGGCCATCTCGTCCGGACAGCGGCCCTTTGCACTGGAGCCGTCCGCCAGGACGATGCCATCATCCCGTGATGAGACGCATTCGGCGCCCGTGGCCAGGGGAACAGACACCAGCGCTCCCGATGAGCGCTACCGTCGTCTGAGCAATGAAGTCATGGATCTTGACGTGGAGATACGCAAGACCATCGAGCAGGCCAAGGAGGCGCTGTTGACGGAGTCTCGTGGAATGCGAGCTCAAGTCAATGCAAAGAAAGGATACGAAGAAACCAGCAAGATGAAGTCTCGAAGCTACAGCTGAAGCTGCTTGCAAACCGGAACAACAAGAATAACAAATGCCTTTGCGCATAACGGAAATGCATGATCATGACCACAGCCTCCTCGGAAACAGCGTCGACCACCCCGTCTCCCAACCTGCTACCTGACTTTCTGACAGGCATGCAGCCGGCGTTCTACAATCAGCGCACTGGTGAAGCACACTTGCCACAGACCGAAGACGGTCATCCGGCACTCGAATACGGATTCTGCGGACTGCCTGACGAATGGGTAGTAGAAAGAGACGCCGAAGGCAAGGCCATCGCCTTGCACCCGGATGTGATTGCCGGATACTGGCGTGATGCGCGCTTTGTGGCGTTGTCCCAGATTGGTCAGATGCCGCTCGACGCCTGAGAGAGCAAGCGTACTGCCGCAACCACGCTGACCCGCTCAGGCAGTTTACCTGGGCAGCATTTCCTCACCCCATACGAGCAGACGGTAAACGGATGACGCAGAAACGGCCGCGCGGTTGTCAGTCCAAGCCGCGCATCTCGTTCTCGCTGCGTCTCGCCTGCAACTGTAGCAGCTGCAACTTCGCCATGTGACGGATAATGGCTTCGACGTCATCCGGGTGAATCCGGGTGAATCGAGTCGACACCTGAACACTCGTCTCACTACCCGTCTGTGCTGTCTCGGACGGTTCCACTCTGAGTATCTCGGCTATTGCCACCACCTCCGTGCCACTGGTGGACAGCAACATGCCCAGCTCAAGCAGGCCACCGGGCGCCAGATCCGGCAAATCGGAATCGAAACGCAGGCCCGAGGCCGACATGTTGACCTGGGTTTCCTGCTGCATGTCACCGAACTCCAGGTCACTCTCGTTCGCCAGACGGGCGGCCAGCTGAGCCACCTGAGCCTCCAGGTGCTCCAGATAGTCAGCGACCTCCGCATCGCGTTTGCGAATGCTTTGCAGAATCGGCAGCCGGGATTCATTCTGGTTACGCAGATGCGACTGCAGACAGGTACGCATTCGATAGTCGTCGAAGTTCGCGGCGATACCCTCGGGGTCATCCTTGTCCACTGGCTTGACCTGCAACTTGAGCAGGTCATCCATGCGAAAGCCTTCTCTGCGGTTATCATCACCACTCATCAGTATTCCTCCTCGGGTACACTGATATTGATTTCTATACGGCGATTTCTCGCTCGATTCTCCGGCGTATCGTTGTCGGCCACCGGCTGGGTATCCGCAAACGCACGTATTTCCATCCGCTCCGGATCAATGGTACGAACTTCGGACATGTAATGAACGACGGTGGCGGCTCTGGCGGCTGAAAGCACCCAATTCGACGGATAGAGTGTTGTCGATATGGGTACATTGTCTGTATGCCCCGATACGATGATCCGGCTGTCGGACTCTTCACCTTCCAGCAGGGTTTCCAGTTTGTCCAGCACCGGCAGGAAAGCAGATTGCATCTGTGCACTGCCAGAAGGAAAGGCATCGGATTCTCGGATGCGCAACAGGACACTGTCTGATAACAGCACCAGCTCAACCATCTCCTCGTCTATCTCCTCCTTCATTCCCTCTTCGATCTTCGCCAGCAATTCATCCAACTCCGGGGACACACTGGCATTGACACGGACTTCGGGACGAGAATCATCCTTGGTCTGCTGCTGCATCACCGGAATGGCGGACGGTGACGGTGTACCTGGAGAGAACTCCTGCTTGATGACCGATGTACCGCGCGGGATCGTGTCAGCCTCGACCTTTCTCTGTACACCGAAGGCAAACTTCATCGAGCCTGCCACCTGCTTGTACTTCTGGATATCCATCTCCGAGAAAGAGAGAAGCAACACGAAGAAGCACATCAGCAGTGACATCAAATCGGCAAAGGTTGCCATCCATGCCGGTGCGCCCGATTCGCATTCTTCGCATTCGCTATCATCATCCATTGTCTATCAGCCCTGTCTCGTCGGCATCACTTCGCCGCTGCCGCTGCTTCGCGCTTGCTTTCAGGCAGATAGGCCGTAAGAAGCTGCTGTAGAACCCGAGGATTTATTCCTTCCTGTATACCGGAGACCGATTCGAGCACAAGCAGCTTGTTGAGACGTTCCTCACTGCTGATGGCCTTCAGCTTTGCAGCGATGGGCAAGGCCACGGCATTGGCGATAATGGCGCCGTACAAGGTCGTCAGCAGAGCTACCGCCATCGCAGGTCCGATCGCTTTCGGATCGTCCATGTTCGACAACATCTGCACCAGGCCGATCAGTGTTCCGATCATGCCCATGGCGGGTGCGGCCTCGGCAATGGATTTGAACATCATGACCCCGATGTTCTGACGCTGCAGTTCCAGATTGATGTCCTTCGAGAGCATCTTCTGCACCACATCGATCGAATGGCCATCGATACAGAGCTTTACACCATTGTCCAGAAACGGATCCTGTATGTCGTGCCCTTCAAGCGCCAGAATACCCTCTTTCCGAGCGACATCCGCCAGGGTAATCGCCTCCTCGATCAGCGCTTCAGGCGCAATGGACTTGTGCATGAACGCACGCAGAGTCACCTTGAAGGAGCCCAGAAATTGTGCGAGTGAAATCTGACACAGCGTCACCATGAAGGTCCCGCCCACCACAACCACCAGGCTGGGAATATTGACGAATGTGCTGACACTGCCACCCAGAAAGATCGCAGAGACGATGACAGCAAGACCCCCGAACAGGCCGAGTAGCGTTGCGATATCCATGGATTAGATGTCTCCCGACCAGGTGTTTGATGAAGAATCTTCCATCTCGGCATCAATCAGTGACACGGGTTGATGTTTACCGTGAAGGGCATGTATCAAGGCTGCCTCATCGGTAGAAAGTCCATGTCGGTGTACAAGCATGCTGACATCACATCCCGCTCTTGCGTCTTTAATGGCGTTTTCGTGCCGGTCGTCCGCGTTCTGATAGATTTCACGCTGCAACACATCGGTTGCCAATTGATCAATCCGCTTCTGCATGCCGTCATGCATATCGGCCAGAGCATGGATGCTGACCTCGATGCGATCCAGCTGCTCACGCTGAGTCTTTGCCTGGCCTTGCAAGGTAGCCAGACGAGCGAGAATGATGAAGCACGGAATCAGGACAAGAATCGTCAGACCGGTACTCAGAAAAAGCAGTGCATTCATGCGCAGTTCTGAACTGATCCCTCAGCCGCCTCCAGTGGCGTTGGAAACGCCTGATTCGATGGTTGAATCAGTCGATGCAACCATTGGTCATCGGCTGACTGTTCGATACGCTTCCTCATTGCCACTGCCGTGGCAATCAGGACCGAGGCATCTGCCCTCTCCAGTGGTCGCTGCACACTTGCATCGTCCGACCAGTACGCCACCGGGCACTCATGGCGAATGATGGCATTGAGCAGTTCTCCGAATCGTGCACTCGTATCCAGATTGGTCAGGACCAGATTCATCTGCCATTGGCCGGTGCAATGCGCCCTGATCAACGACTCGGCCGTGGACGTCTGCGCGGTGGCAGGCAGGGCAAACAGGTGCCTGACCGTATCCACACTCGATGGCCTCAACAGGGATTGTGGTAGCGGTACTGCTCCGGGGTCCGCCGGCAAGGTGTGGTCGATCAGCACCAGCTTCTTGTGCTGGAATGCAGTTGCCAGACTGGTCAGCTCGGCCATGTCATGGGCATGGACAGTGGGCACACCAAGCAACCTGCCGTAAGCCTGCAGCTCTTCGAAGGCTCCGATACGACGCGTATCCGCACAGATGATGACAATGGACTGGTTATCGTTCTGCCTGACATGCTCCGTGGCAAGCTTCATCAGAGCCGTTGTCTTGCCCGCACCGGGCGGTCCGTACATGATCGTCACACCCGGTACATCGAAGGTCTTGTCTCTGGCGATATTCAATGATGACTTGAGTGTGGCCAATGATTGACGAATTGCCGTATCAGCCGGCAGTTCCGGTGCGCAGCGCTCAACCAGGCGTACGGCCAGCTCGGCGCCGATACCCAGCGAAAGCAGCTGCTGCAGGTGAACGCTGCGATTGGGTGCGTTCTTGCCCCACAGATTGACCTCGAGACCACGAAAATGCTGCTCCATGAGCTGTGATTGCGCGCTGAATGCGGCGGCTATCGATTCCAGTGTAGGCGCGACCTTCTTGCTGCGCGCATCGAAAGCCTCGGGTTTTGCACCATGGACGTGGCTGTTGGCGCTGTCATGATGTATCTCCCGGGAGCGTGACGATTCGGCACTACGCTCGGCCAGCAACGGCAAACTGCGGTTGGCGTGCGAGGAGGCCGAGCTTCCCAGGCTTGACAGGGAGACGGTGTCATCCTCCACGTCCGACGTGTCACCGTAGTCCTTTATATCGACATACCTGACGGTTTGCTGCGTGGGCGCTGCCTTGCTTTGCCGAGGTTCCACATCGGCATCGATTCGAACGGGGCTGGAAGGTGTAAAGGCCGCCACCGAGCCATCCGCATGGATCTGCGCCGCCTCGGCAGGACGAGCGGCCATCGGCGCAGGCGCTTCCGCGGCGCTCGACGCGGCCATGGCAGACACATCGTCCATCTGTGCCGTCGCGATGATCTCGACCTGGTCGCCCACCCTGCGATTGGCCAGAATGATGGCATCATCACCCAATGCCATTCTGACCGCTCCGAGGGCTTCAGGAGTTGTAGCAGCAGTAAATCGTCTCAATTGCATGTCAGGATTCGCATTGGGTTGACGGCAGAGTATTCAGCAACGGATTCTTCACGCGACAGCTTCGCCGCCGATGTTCGCAATCACCTTCAACCGCTTGTTTTCAGCAATTTCGTTGTAAGCCAGAACCTTCAACAGAGGGATGGTGTGTCGCACCATTCCTGCCAGCCATGGCCGCAGTTTCGGACTCACCAGCAGAACGGCTGGTTCATCGTTGACTTCCTGCCTGTGCACACTATCGGCCAGGGACTGATAGAGACGTTCGGCAAGCCCGGGCTCTATGCCCAGGCCGCCGCTGTTTTCCGATTCCACCGAGCTCAGACACAACTTCTCCAGCTCGGCATCCAGCGTGATGACCGGCAGCGTTTCCTCGAAGGAGATCAGCTGACCGGTAATCTGGCGTCGCAGGGCGACCCGAACGGCGGCGGTCAGTTCTTCGGAATCAGTCGTGTGCGTGCCCTTCTCCGCCAGTGTTTCGGCAATGGAGCGCATGTCCTTGACCGGTATTCCTTCATCGAGCAGATTCTGTAACACCTTGACCACCGTCGGTAGAGGCAACATCTTGGGAACCAGGTCCTCCACCAGTCGCGGAGCACTCTTGCTGAGCGTATCCAGCAGAGATTGAGCCTCCTGATGACCGAGCAGACTCCCTGCGTGTTGCATGAGTAACTTGCTCATGTGTGTCGCTATAACCGTGCCCGGATCCACCACCGTGTAACCCAATGCCTGTGCACTGTCTCGCTGATCGATACGGATCCACACGGCGTCCATTCCATAGGCCGGGTCCTTTGTGGCAATACCCTGCAGCGTGCTGCTTTCAATACCGCTGCCGATCGCCAATTCCTTGTCGGGGTGCAGATCCGCCTCCCCCTCGGTGACGCCAAGTATCGAGATTCGATAACGCGTGGCCGGTAGATCGAGATTGTCCTTGATGTGAACGGCGTGAATCAGAAAACCAAGCTCTTCGGTGAGCTTGCGACGTACCGCCTTGATTCTGTCGGGCAGCTTTCCACCCTGTCGGGCATCGACCAGCGGTATCAGACCGAAACCGACTTCCAGCCCGAGGATATCCGTGGTCTGTACGTCCTCCCAACTCAGTTCCGCCGGTTTTTCCGGTCTGATCTCCTCCTGCTCGGGTTCGGGCTTCTCCGCATAGGCGTTACGGGTGTACCAGGCGTAGGCGCCCAGACCAGCGCCCAGGGTGAGGAATACCAGATTGGGCATGCCTGGCACGATACCCAGCAAGCCGATCAGAATGGCGGTGATGACGAGAGCCCGCTGATCCTTGAACAACTGCATGGTGATCTGCTCACCCATGTCCTCGGCTGCCGAGACACGCGTGACGATGACGGCGGTTCCCATGGACAACAGTAGCGAGGGAATCTGTGCAACCAGTCCATCACCAATCGTCAGCAACGTGTAGTTGTGACCCGCTTCCGCAAAGCTCAGACCGTGCTGTCCGACACCCACGGCGAGACCGCCCAGGATGTTGATGAAAAGCACCAGCAGACCGGCAATGGCGTCGCCCTTCACGAATTTGCTGGCACCATCCATGGAGCCGTAGAAATCGGCTTCCCGGGCAATATCGGAACGTCGCTTTCTTGCCTCCTCCTGATCAACCAGCCCCGCGTTCAGATCGGCATCGATGGCCATCTGTTTTCCCGGCATGGCATCCAGAACGAAGCGCGCACTGACCTCGGATACGCGCCCTGCGCCCTTGGTGACCACCACGAAGTTGATGATCACCAATATGGCGAACACCACGAAACCGACGGCATAGTTACCACCGATGACGAAGTTGCCGAACGACTCGATGACTTGCCCGGCAGATGCCGTCCCGGTATGCCCTTCGATCAGCACCACCCGCGTTGAGGCGATATTGAGAGACAGGCGCAACATGGTTGCCACCAGCAGGACCGTGGGAAAGGAGGAAAACTCCAGAGGACGGCTGGTATAGACCGTCACCAGCAGTACAATCAGCGACAAGGCGATGTTGAAGGTGAACAGCAGATCCAGGCCGATGGCAGGAATCGGCAGAACCATCATGACCAGCATCAACAGCACCAGGAACGGCGCACCAAGGCCGGTCAGCTGCAACTCCCTGAAAAAGGTTCTGGTTGACTGCATGCTCATCGATCAGCCCTCTTCCATCACTCGCGGAAAGACAGCGGCAGCAGTGCACCACCGCGAAAGATCCGCATGGCAATAGCTGCTGTCCTTGTCAGTGCCGGAGAACGGTACTGATGAGCCAATCTCTGGCACAAGATGAATGTTCTTCATGAGGGGTCCGATCTACTGATCCTTTTTATCCTGCATCGACGCCGGTACCTCGAGATCTGTCGGCGGTACGAGACGACGCTGGTCTGCAAAATTCAGTTTCTTTACCTGCAGCACGTAGGCCAAAACCTGAGCTACGGCAAGATAAAGTTCGGACGGAATGGTTTCACCCACTTCACTGTGGCGATACAGCGCTCGGGCCAGCGGCGGAGCACTGAAGATGGAGACCTTGTGCTCCTTGCCGATTTCCCTGATTTTCAAGGCCATGTGGTCGATGCCCTTGGCCACAACCACGGGGGCCACTTCGTCTTCGCTGTACTTCAGGGCAACCGAGAAGTGTGTGGGGTTGACGATGATGACATCGGCATCAGGCACATCGGTAAGCATGCGCTTGTTGGCCATGACCTGTTGCATCTGCCGCACCTTGGCCTTGACTTCGGGATTACCGTTCTGCTCCTTGCTCTCATCGCGAACCTCCTGTTTGGTCATGCGCAGCTTGCGCGCATGACTCCAGCGCTGATACGGCACATCCACCATTGCGACCAGGCTGAGTGAGAGGACCAGGATCATCAGAATCGTGAACATGACAACAAACATCTTGTTGACAGCCTCATCCAGCGGTAGAACGCCCAGGCTCAGGTAGTCATCGATATGTCCCTTGAGCAACAGGACCGCCACGCCTCCCAGCAGGATGACCTTCATCAGGGACTTCAGCAATTCAACCAGCCCCTGCAGGCCTACCATCCGTTTCAGGCCCTTCAGAGGATTGAGCTTGCCCGGATCAACCTTCAGCGAGGATGTACTGAACACCCAGCCGCCCATGCACAGTGGACCGATGAAGACCGCAAGAAACATCAGCAGCAGAAACGGACCGGCTATCCACAAGGCTTCGATGAATGGGGTCAGCAAACCATTGAGCACCGCATTGTCCGAGAAGATGCGCTCTCGATCGATATCCCATTGATGGCTCGCCAGGTCCCTGTAGGCATGGACCCCGCCGCTACCCAGCACCGCGAACCCGATCAGCGAGGCGAGAAGCATCAGTACCGTATTGAGTTCCTTGGATCGGGGAACATCGCCCTTCTTGCGGGCATCGGCAAGTCGTTTCGGACTCGCGTCTTCTGTGCGATCCTGTCCGCTATCAGGTGCGCCTGCCAAGGTATCAGCCCCTCAGAAAGGCGACAATGGTGGATTGCACCAGTATCAACAGTGATTCGAAGGACACCTGGAAGGATGGCAGTGTAAACAGGATGGAGAGAAACCCCACCGTCATAGTGATCGGAAAACCGACCGAGAACAGGTTGAGCTGAGGCGCTGCCCTGGTGATCACCCCCATGATGATATTCACGGTCAGCATGGCTGCCAGTGCCGGCAAGGCAATGGTCAGTGCTCCCTTGAATATGATTGCGCCCCAGGTGAGCAGCACCCAGATGGCCTCTTCTCCCAGCGCCTGTCCGACGGGCAGATAGGTAAAGCTTGCCGTGAGCAGAAGCACGATGGCGTGGTGCCCGTTGAAGGCCAGAAACAACAAGGTGGCCATGATCAGGTAGAACTGACTCACGGTGGGAACCTGGCTACCGTTCTGCGGATCATTGAGCATCGCGAAACCCAGCCCCATGGTGACGGCAATGCTCTCACCTGCCATCGTGACCGCATTGAACACGATAAGCACCATCAGGCCCATGGCGACGCCGATGATCAATTGCTGCACGGACACCAGGACACTGTCGAACGACAGCGGGTCCAGCTCGGGCATCGGCCCCAGCGACGGCACGATCAACAGCGTTATCATGAATGCAAGTCCGATACGGACCTTGACCGGGACTTCTCCGCCCCCCAGCACAGGCATGATGGAAAACAATCCTGCAACCCGGAACAGAGGCCACATGAACAGTCCTACATACCCGTTGATCTGTTCTGCAGTGATCGTCAGGGCTGACATCAGCTACCTATGATTCTGGGCACGGTATCCACGATCAGCTGGGTCGTAAAATCCAGAATGACCTGCAACAGCCAGGGTCCGGTTGCGATCAGGACAATCACCATCGACAACAGTTTCGGAATGAAGCTCAGGGTCTGTTCATTGATCTGAGTGGCAGCCTGGAACAGGCCGACCACCAGGCCCGTCAGCAACGCCGCCAGCAACAGCGGTGCACTGAGAGCCACCGTGGTGGTCAGAGCCTGGCGCCCGAGGTCGATAACGATATCCGGTGTCATGCCATCACCTCCTGCTATCCGAGTGATACATCATCAGATGAAAAAGCTGCCAGCCAATGTGCCCAGCACCAGATTCCAGCCGTCGACCAGAACGAACAGCATCAGCTTGAAGGGCAAGGAGATGATCAGTGGCGAGAGCATCATCATCCCCATGGACATGAGAACACTGGCAACCACCAGGTCGATGATCAGGAACGGGATGAAGAACAGGAAGCCTATCTGAAAGGCTGTCTTGAGTTCACTGGTGACAAAGGCCGGCAGCAACACCCAGTAGGAAATATCCTCGACACCCTGGGGTGGCGGGGAATTGGAGATCTCGAGAAACAGCTCCAGATCGTTATCGCGAGTCTGCTGCAGCATGAATTTTCGAAAAGGCACGGCGGCGGCCGCGATGGCGGCCTCGGCGCTGATCTGCTCGGCCATGAACGGCTTGACCGCATCTTCGTGTATCTCCGTGAATACCGGCCGCATGACGAACAGGGTCAGGAACAAGGCCAGTCCGATCATGACCTGATTCGAGGGAGTTGTCGGTGTGCCCATCGCGGTACGCAAGATACCCAGCACGATCGTGATACGCGTGAAAGAGGTCATCAGCAGCAGGATGGCCGGCAGCAGCGTCAACATGGTCATCAACGCCAGGGCCTGCAGGCTCAGACTCCAGGTCTGGCCTCCATCTTCGGTACCATCGATGATCAATGCAGGAAGGCCTGCCTGAGCATGACTGACACCGGAACTCAGCAGCAGCGCAGGCAATACGGCCAACCACAATACATGGCCCTGGCTCATTGATCGAAACCGCCTGCACGCTACCCTGCCAGCTCGGCTGATGTCTGCCGATTGCATCAGTCGGCAACCTGACGCTTGAGCGCGGCGCTGAGTTTCTGACGAAAGTCACCCAGCTCTTCCTGCCCAGAGTTGGCAAGGGGTCTGGACAGCACATGCAAGGTGTTGACCTGACTGGCAGTGACACCCAGCACCAGCTGCTCCTCACCGGCCTGGATCACCACTACCCGCTCGCGCTGCCCCAGAGACAGCGTTCCGACTATCCTGAGACCGCTGTGGATTGCACCCCGGGTACCCTGCATCTGTCGCATGACTCGCGCAAAGACCCAGAAGACGAACAAGACAAGAAGCAAGGCGATGGCCAGCTTGCCAAGCGTCGCCAATGGCGAAATGACTGGACGGCTGGATTCTTCAGCAATGGCCGTATTGCCCAGACAGGCGCCACACCACAGCAGAAAACTCGCCGCAGGCAGTCGGAACATGAATTTCTCCTTAAGATTTGACCTGTCGCTCTTGCAGGCAGGCTTGCTACTGTCTTGCTACTGAACTCCGTCACACGCCATTCGGCGCTGGAATCAACCGAACTTCTTCAACCGCTCCTGTGGGCTGATGACATCGGTGAGTCGAATACCGAAGCGATCACCCACGACCACTGCTTCTCCATGAGCAACCAACGTGCCGTTAACCAGTACATCCATGGGTTCATCGGCCATTCGCTGCAATTCGATGACGGAATCCCGACTCAGCTTCAGCAGTTCGCTGATGGAAATGCGTGTCTGCCCGATCTCCATCGACAAGGTCACCGGTATATCCAGAATCATCGAGATATCGGCGGTAGGTCGGTCGTCAGCCGCTCCCGGGGCATCCCCCACCATGTCCGGCATGTCAACCGGCTGAGCCTGGTCGATTCCTGCCTCTCCGACTACTTCCGCATTGGCCGCCGGATCCACGGCTGCCGCATTCTCGGTCTCCGCAGCATTACCGGTCTCGTCATCATTCATGTTTTCTGCTGTATTGTCTTCAGACATGATTCATTGACCGTCTGGTAAGTGCCAGCGAGACAGGCTGGCGGAAACACGTCCATTCACATTGCCGATTCGAGCGTCGAACAGCGGCATCTGCTGAGTCTTGAAAGAGACATTGCGCACATCCCTCAGCGGGATGAAGTCCCCGGCCTGCAACTCAAGCAACTTGCCCAGTGTTATCTTGGTTTCCGACAGGACACCACGGATATCCAGCTCGCAGTTCATCAGTTCGGAACGCAGTGCCTTGCTGAACTCGATGTCCTGGGCGGAAGCCTTCGGAGTATCGTGTTGCAACTGCGTGCTCAGGGGCTTGAGCATCTCGAAAGGGTAGACGAGCTGACAGGGCATTTCCAGCTCCCCCAACTGCAACTTGAGCTGGTTGGTCACCATGACCTGCTCAAGCGAGGCATTACTCAATCTGCTCACGTCGATCGGCCCGACCATGGCAGTATTCAACGGGAGCACCATCGACCAACCGGACGTGATCGATTCGATCAGTGCCTGTATGACATGTTGCAGCACCCGACTCTCCGTTCGAGACAGATTGCGAGGTCTGTCCAGAGGCGTGATGGTGGCCTTTCCGCCGAAGTAGCTGTCCACCAGTGCCGATACCATGCTGATATCGATACAGAACCAGACGACGCCATTGAGCGGGCTGAGGGACAGTTCATGGACGACAGAGGTCTCCCCCATCGCCTCGACACAGTCCATGTACTTGCCGCGTGTTGTCTGTAGCGAATGGCCCAGCAGATTGATTTGCAGCCGCTCGCTCAGAGCTGTGCCGAATGCGGTGGCAACGCGCGCATTGACCAGATCCAGTACCGGCCACTGCCGGTTCATCTTGTGCCCCGGGTGTACGAAATCGTAGGCCGTGGCCGGCTGTTTCTCTTGTTCCATGTTTATCTCGGCTATCGAACCTGCCAACGGATCTATTGCATGACCAGGCGCGTGATGAATACATCAAGAACGCGTTCCGGCTTGTGATGATTACTGACCACTTCATCGATTCGTGCCATTGCAGCATCGCGCAATGCCTGCTTTCCTTCGGCTGTCTTCAGTTCTTCACTGTCCTGCTCTGCCAGCAACATCAGCAGAGAATTACGCAACTCCGGATCGTGATCGCTCAGGACCACGGGTACTTCCTCATCATGACTGGCGACAACCATTTCGATCATCAGAAACTTCACGCGCGACTTGCCCTTGAAGTTGACGACGAATTCAGGTTGCACGTTGTAGTAGAAGACCTCTTCGGGCAATACCTCCTCTTCTACCGCTGCGCCTGCCGCAGGTTCCTTGTTCAGAGCGCCGGTCAGAAACAGCGACGCGCCGACACTGATTCCCACCAGCGCCAGCGCACCCACACCAATGAGAATCATCTTCTTCATGTCACAACTCCTCTAGACATAGGCATCAAATGCAGAAGACGTTCCGGATGCTCCTGCGCTACTGAGCACAACACGCTGCAAATCTTCAGCCATGTGCGCATCTGCATGCCCTGTTGCGTCGCCCGAACTGCCGTACTCGGCCTGATTGTCGTTGCCACCACTGTTACCTTGTTCTCTCTGTGTCCAGGAATCGGACGGATTCCGTGTACCTGCAAACATCTGGCCGTTACCGCCTTTCGACTGTTCACCTCGGCCATCGGAAACGTCCAGTTTCACGCTTTCATGCCCCTGAGCAGCCAGTTGCTCTCGCAAGCGAGGCAACATGGCATCCAGCGCCTCACGTGTCGTGTGCTGTGACGCCATGATCGACACGTTCAACTGATCCTGATCGATCCCGACCTTGACGGATATCGGTCCCATGCCAGACGGTGTTACCGTTACCGTCGCATTCTGAACGCCTTCCTTGACCATCCACTTGACGTTGCCAGCCAGACCGGTCTCAGCATCTTCGCTCAGCATTGACACATCAAACGGCGCACTGACTGGCGAGGCTGTCACCGCATCCGCCCGCTGCACCACCGGAGCAGTAACGATGCCGCCGGTAGCCGGAAGCAACATGTTATCTGCCGAAGCGGATCTGGCCAGTGTGTCGCCCGTGACCACGGAAGCCTGCGCTGCCTGTGAGCCTGCTGTTTCACTGAGGGCAGCGCGCTGGGCCTGTATATCCTTGAACAGATCAGCATGTCGGAACACCGCTTCGCCCTCCTCCAGGGCTGCCTCGGTCATGTTCAGCGGCATCGCATCGGCATCAGCACCCTTGCCAGCTCCGAGCTGAGTCAAGGAATTGTCGACGGCGGCAGACGTCTCGATAGGCTGGCCTGCCGAGGCAGTCTTTCCACCAACCCCGCTGGCCAGAGCCGAAACAAGTGACTGAGCCTCGCCATCAGGCGACACGGCACGCTGGCCTTCCAGTCCAGTGCCGGCGAAACGGTATCGCGCTGCCAGAGACGCCTGGGAAATGACTTCACCGACCTCCACAGGCTGCATCATGCTTGCACCATGACTGGCAGGTGTCGCCGACTCCGTATCGACCTGAACACCGGAAGCCGACAGGGCGTTGCTCAAGGCCGCAGCCGTCACGGTAGCTGACGGTGCCCGGGCGGCCTTCGTCGCACTGAGGATTCGTTGATCGGACAAGCCGGGCTCAGTATCGCCCGCTTCCGGCGAGGACTCTGATGCTGCTCGGTTGATCGTCAGCGGCTCGGCGTCACTGCCCTGAACCGCAGGAGACGCGCTGTCCACAGCGGTCAGCTTCGCAGAGGCCGGCGTGCTTGCGGTCTGTGGCGACAACGAGGACGTCGCTGCCACGGTGGATGTCAGAGGCTGCGTCGTTGTCGCAAGCGCCGGATCTGAGGCGGATCGACTGCCAGAGGCCGCCACCGTCGCCAATCCGGGTTTCTCGTCTCCGGTCGCCTGAGCGAGTTTGCCAGCCATATCCGCAGAAACCGCAGCGGCTGGTTGAGGCAGCACTGAGGCGCCGACTTGCTCAGTCGGGGCAGACCGGGCATCGTTCTGCGGAATCTGCAGGGCCTCCTCAGGCGATCCTGCCGACGCAGCGGTCTGCGCACTGGGCGAGGGATCCGCAAGCTCGGTGACGTCCGAATGCCCGACCCGCACAGTCGTCGAGTCTGCAGCTGACTCAGAACCCTTATTCGCAGTCGGCGACGGCAGGGCTTGCCCGGTCGCCGTATCGGAAGTCTTCGCCTCCGGCGTTGTCTGCGTATCCTTCAGCGCCGCGACGGGCGCGGCATCAACGGCGGCTTCCGGCTGCCCGCGCCTTGCGGCAAGCAGGCTCTCCTCCGCAGGTCCAGCGGTAGCCGGGGACAGCCCTGTAGATGCTGAATCCGCAGAATCAGTCTCGGCAGCAGATCCTGCCAAGGCAGCCGGCAGGTTCGCATCATCGACTGCCGCCGAAGCGGGTTTCGCCTCAGCGGACACCGCTGCAGTGCCGGCTTCAGTTGCTTGCCTGGCCGCAGGTCTGCCACCGTCAGGCTGACTCACGGCAGAGTGCTTCTCCAGCGCCTGACCCAGTTCGCGTGAAAAGGCACCATCCTGCGGCTTGTCACTCGCCTGGCGAATGCCGCCTTTTTCAACAGAGGCTTTTCCGGATGCCCCCAGAGAGCCGATCAGTCCCTGTACCGAGTTATTGGACGGTTCAGACATTCTCATCCCCCCTGTTTGCGTTTCTCACGTGCTGCAAGCCCTGTACGGCCTGCTCGAGCTGTAGCTGCTCTTGTCTTGCTGCAATATGTGCTTCGTGCAGCCGGTGCTTTTCGACCATCGAGCCGATGGCTGCGGTCTGCGCCGTGTGCTGCTTCTGCTCCGCCAGTTTTGTGTTCAGCAACTGCTCACGTTGCTGGCGCTGCAAACTGAGCATGTCGAGCTTCTCGGTCAGCTGCGCCACAAACGCACGGCGTTGTGCCAGCAGCTGAGGAGCTATGCTCGTTTCGCCGATGACCCCTTCCTGATACTCTGTGTTGATGGCCCTGAGCTCCCTGTGCTGCCTGTCCATGATCGACAGTTCCAGACGTTGCTGCTCCACGGCATTGCGCGCCTGATCGACGCGTGTTTGCGAAAGCGTTTCGAGTTTTGATAGTTGACCAGAGCTCATGAGCAGCAGAATTGTGATTGCATACTCACGGTTTCGGCAAAAGAACCGATAGGTTCAGCTCAAGTTACCCATCCGCAGTTACATGACACAAATGGTTACATGTGGGAACCAATCTGTGACTTGCGCCTTCATCATTGCGGGGGTACGCGAAGGCCTTGCAGCCGTTCAGGTCAGCAACAGGAACACTCTCAGAGCCCGGGCGACCCGCTTCGGGAGAGCGTTCCTGTAGTCTTGCGGGCCGGAATCAGGCCTTGGCGGGTGATACGGTGCGCAGAATATCCGCCAACTGCTCCCTGGCGTTGCCGACCGTCACACCCGAATCGGAAGATTGTTGCAGATAGGTCTGCAAGCGAGGCCAGAAGGTGACCGCCTGATCCAGCAGTGGGTCTGTACCGGCCTTGTAGAGTCCGACTCTCAGCATGTCCTCCTGTGCACGGTAGGCAGCTGCCAACTGCAGACACCGCCGGATTCGCTGCTCCTGTTCTCGTGAATTGACCGCCGCCCGGGTACGGCTGACCGATGCACCGATATCGATAGCCGGATAATGCGCGGCATCTGACAGTGCCCGAGTAAGAACGATATGGCCGTCGAGTACCGCTCTGGCCGCATCGACGATGGGGTCGTTCTGGTCATCCCCTTCTGCCAGTACCGTATAGATCGCCGTGATCGAACCGCCATTGGCCATGTTACCGGCCCGTTCGACAAGCTGCGGCAGCATGGCGAATACCGACGGTGGATAGCCCTTGCTGGTGGGGGGCTCACCGGTAGCCAGACCGATCTCGCGCTGTGCCTGGGCAAAGCGTGTCAGGGAATCCATCAACAGCAGCACCTGTTGACCCCGATCACGAAAGCTCTCCGCGATTGCCGACGCCATCATGGCTCCCTGCAATCTCATCAACGGCGGTTGATCAGCGGGCACGGCGACCACGACAGCGCGTTTCATGCCCTCTCTGCCCAGTGTCTCCCTGACGAAGTCGTTAACCTCTCTGCCGCGCTCCCCGATGAGACCGATGACGGTGACTTCCGCCTCGGAATGTCGAGTCATCATGCCAAGCAAGGCACTCTTGCCCACCCCGGAGCCTGCAAATAGCCCAACCCGTTGCCCTCGCCCGAGCGTTATCAGGCCATTGATCGACCGCACACCCACATCAAAGACCTCTCGCACGGAAGCCCTGTCCAGGGGATTGAGCGGAGCGCCCATCAGCGGAGTGGTATAGGTGGTACGCAGAGGCCCCAGACCATCGATCGGCCGAGCTCGGGCATCGATGACCCGTCCCAGCAGTTCATCACCGCAAGGCGCACTGAGCTGACCGGCAATCGGTTTGACACGTGCCTGAGATCGCAAACCGGCCACACTGCCCGTCGGCATCAACAAGGTACGCCCGCGATTGAAACCCACCACCTGGGCTTCCAGGTCGGAGCCATTGGTCGTTTCAACCAGGCACCGGGATCCGATTTCCGCCTGACAGCCTTCGGCCTCGAGAGTCAGCCCGCGCAAGGTACTCAATCGCCCTTCCACCGGTAGCTCCGCGCCGGTAAGCGCAAGGCGACGTCTGCGTAAACGCTGCGACACCGATTCGTTGGCGTTGACGCTTTGCGAATCGATCATGGGTGTCAGGCCTGTTGTCCCGGAAAAGAGTCCATACCCAACTCCGCCCCAACGATGGCAAGCCAGTCATTCAGCCCCCCACGGACGGTGCTGGCCTCGGAGACTATCCTGCAGTCGCTGCGCTTCACCTTGGCATCCTCGACGATAGCAACGTTCTCCGGTAGCTGTGTCGCCTCTGCCAGCATGGCAGCATCCAGCGGATGCAGGTGAACGGCAACATCGGCCTTCCCCGCGTTGGGCAACTGCTCGATACCGCGACGTACCAGGGATATCATGGCCTCACCGTCCATCTGCAGCTCACGCCCCAGAACCAGACGAGCGATTTCCAGCGACAAGGCCATCACCTCCTGCTCCAATTCTGCATCCGGCACTTTCAGGGCAGGTCTGCCCAGGGCACTGACCAGCGCCTGTAGTTGTTGTACCGACTGCTGATGCAGCTGTGCATTGCCTTCGGCATAACCGTTGCCATAACCTTCATCGTAGCTGGCCTGCAACATGTCAGCCGACTGGCCAGACATGGGGATACCGCCAGTAGCGCCTGACGCTGCCGTGGCATCACCGGACACGCCCGTGCCTGTCGTCTGGATCTCATCGCCGCCGGAATGCAGGGTCGAGGCCGTGGATTCCGATCGGCCGGACCCCGCGGGCGCAGACGGTGCCGCTCTTCCGGGCATCGTCTCACCCAGACGCACAGGCGTTGCCACCTGGCGAGTATTGGCAATGGGAACGGAGCCCTTGAGCTCAGGTGCCTGCCAACGGGTCACCTGTTTCGCTTCGTCTTCCGAGAGCACTCTAAACATAATCGTCTCCTTTGCCGCCCAGCGAGATCTTTCCATCGTCTGCCAACTGCTTCGCCGTGACCAGTATGGCCCTCTGCGATTCCTGCACATCGGACAGCTTCACCGGCCCTTTTGCATCCAGGTCATCACGCAGCAAGTCTGCCGCCCGTGAAGACATGTTTCTGAAGATCTTGGCCTGCAATTCTTCGGATGCTCCCTTGAGCGCAACGATGAGATCGTCGTTCGACAGATCGCGCAGCATGGTCTGCGTATCCCTGTCCGAAACATTGAGCAGATTTTCGAAGATGAACATGCCTTCCTTGATCTGCTCCACGATTTCCGCATCTGCCGCCTCGATGGCATCCAGAATCAGTTCCTCTGATTCCTTCGTGACCCCGTTGAGTATTTCCGCGGCCACCTGCACGCCACCGAGCCCCGAAAGCTCGATCGTCGCATTGTTTTCAAACAACTCCTGAATCACCTCATTCAGATCGGCAAGCGCTGCCGGGTGCAACTTGTCCAGTTGCACGATTCGCATGACGATATCCGAGCGCAATTCTTCGGGAAGCAGATCCAGGACCTGCCCCGCCTGCTCTCGCGAGAGCTGACTGAGCACCGTTGCCATGATCTGCGGATGTTCGTTGCGTATGATCTTGGCGACCACGCGCGGATCCATCCATTTCAGCGCAGTCAGACCATCATCATCGGCTGGTTGCATGCGCGATAGCACGCTGGTCGCCTTGTCCTTGCCCAGCGCACGAGTGAGCGTCGATTTGAAATAACTGGCAGATTCCAGGCCGAGAGAAGATTCGTTGCGCACCCGGTTGACGAACTGATCAAGTGTGTCCCCGATCTGTTGCTGTGTCACTCCGTTGATGGCGCTCATCGCCTCGCCCAGAGCCTGAACCTCATCGGGCTTCATGTGCTGCAGAATACCCGCGGCTTCTTCCTCGCCGAGCGCCATCAACAGTATGGCAGCCTGACAGGATCCACTCAGTGCGGGTTTTTCGGGGGACGCGCCCGCCCCGTCCGATTTCGTTTCCTCTTCAGCCATTACTGCTCAGCGACCCAATCCTTGACGACTTTGGCAACACGCTTCGGGTCTTCAGCGGCCATGGCTCTGGCCATATTGAGAATATCACCGTAGATCACAGGAGGGGGTTCGAGCGACGCGGGAGAGCTCCCCTCCAGCGCATTCTTGCCAGCACCGGCCGCCTCACTCTCGCCATCGGTATCAGCCTGGGCTTCGCCGTCAACACCCAGTGCTGCCAGCGCAACCTTGTCCTGTACCGGAACCAGACGTCTTACCGCAGGCCTGAGTACCAGCAACACCAGCAACAAGACGGACAGACCGGTCAGCACCTGACGCACCATGGTCCAGAGCCAGCTCTGCTGCCAGATCGGAAGCGGCTCGATCGGAATGATTTCCTCGACAGGTTTGAATGCCCGGTTGAACACGACAACACTGTCACCGCGCTGCTCACTGAAGCCCACCGCCTCCTGCGCCAGACGGGTGTACTCCGCCAGCTCTTCGTCCGTCAGCGGCGTTCGGATGGGCTCGCCTTCCGGGCTCATGTCGAGGCGATCATCAATGATGACGGCGGCGGATATCCGCTGCACGCTTCCGGGAACCTGACGCATATGAGTGATCGTGCGATCCAGCTCGTAGTTGCGCACTGAACTGGAGTTCTCACTCTCGATGCCACCATTGGCGCCGTTTTCCCCGGCTGCCTCACCCGGATCGACGGTTCCATTGCCCGGAGGCTGGTTGGTCAAGGCTCCCGGTATGCCTTCGGCTCCGGCACCATTGCGATTGACCTGAGTATCCAGCTGTTCGCTGCGCAACTGCTGGGCGTCCGGTTCGTAGGTTTCCTGAGTCTGCTCATTCAAGCTGAAGTCGAGATCAGCGGTGACAATGGCGCGAACCCGCCCGGGTCCGACAATCGGCGTCAACAGCGATTCGATGCGGTCGGCATAGAGCTTTTCGAGCTTGCGAGCATACAGATACTGGTCACGTGTGGCACCACCGGTCTGATCATCACCGGTAGAGAGCAGACGACCCCACTGGTCTACCACGGTGACCTGCCCGCTTTCCAGATAGGGAATGCTGGAGGCGACCAGATTGATGACGGCATCGACCTGCTCGTCTTCGATGGTGCGGCCCGGCTTTGCCTTGATCATGACCGACGCAGACGCCTGCTCGCGGTCGCGAATGAAAACGGACTGCTTGGGCATGGCCAGGTGAACTCGCGCCGATTCGACATTGCGCATGCTGCTGATGGTGCGGCTGAGTTCGGTTTCCAGCGCATGCTGGTAACGCGCGGATTCCGTGAAGTGGCTGGTACCCAGCGAAGGTTCCTGCTGCAGCAATTCAAGGCCGACCTGCTTCTGATCCGATACCAAGCCGCTCGCAGCCAGACTCATCTGTACCTGCATGGCCTGATCCTGTGGCACCAGCACCAGTCCGGTGGATGGGTCCAGCTTGTATTGTACCTGCGAGCTGTTGAGCATCTCGATGATCTGCAGCGAGTCCTCGCGACTACCCTGCCCCCCTACCGGCACGTAATCGGGCCGCATGGTCCAAATGATCAGCCCGACACCCAGCGTCAATGCAGTTGCAACGACCAGCAAGGCGCCCAGCTGCGGTGCAGCCAGGCTCCTCAGCACAGTCGCCGCCACCGCATTACCCTGGGGCTGGGCGTTAATCAAGTTGGCATCGCTCATGGTGTATCAGCTATCGGCAGTATCAATGACACGCAAGCGTGTGGAATGGACAATCAGGTACAACGGTGATTCACCTTACAAAGGCATGCTCATGATTTCCTTGTAGGCTGCCACCATCTTGTTGCGTACCTGTGTCATCGCTTCGAATGATATTCGGGCCTTCTGCGCGGCGATCATGACGTCTGCAAGCTCCACATTGGGATTGCCTGCTTCGAATGACTCGCGCAAGGCCTTCACTTCTGTATTGCGGTTGTTGACCTGCTTGACCGAGTTTTCCAGCACCTTCGAGAAATCGATGCTCTCCGAAGCGGCCTTGGCCCCCGGCGAGACTTCCTCGGATGAAGGAATACCTGCATCTCGGGCCATCGCCCGAAGCTGCGTCAACAATGAATTTGTATCGATTGAGTTGTTCATCTCGGCTCCTACCGTGATCAATCTCAGTGGAGCAAGGCGTGTGCCCCAGGCGGCGAACCTTGAATCAGTCGGCGGAATTCGAGGGTTACATCACGGGAAGATGGCCCCGCAGAGGTCCGGAGCGCCACTATGCGTCGTCGTGTCACTTTCTGCCACGGCACACCGTCTGTGCCCCATGAACACAGGCGAAAACATTGCCAGTCACCAACAGGCCAGAAACTCGCCTGTTGAACAATGCGGTCAAATTTTTGACTTTTCGCGGATTGATGGCACCTGAAACCCACCCGCCCCGCTATTTCAGGCGCTGTCAGTCCATGGGTACGGCATGGCAGAACTTGCTCACAGCATCAAGCCATGAAACCATGCAGCAAGCCCCATTACGCAAGAGGACACCCGCTCATGGCTTCTGGAACAAGAAAATTGATACTCGCGTTACTGCTGATGGCCAGCGGCGTCGCGAATTCGGCAACCCTGGGAGATGACGGACTCCACAAACAGGCGTGGTTTTCCCTGACCTTCAAGGACATTGCAGAGGACCTGGCGGACGCGCAGGCCAGTGGCAAGCGCCTGGCGATAGTCTTCGAACAGGCCGGATGCATCTACTGCAGCAAAATGCATGAAACCGTTCTGGCAGACCCTGAGGTCGTCGACTACATCAGCGAGAACTACACCGTCGTGCAATACAACCTCTATGGAGACGAAGAAGTCATCGACCTGGACGGTGAGGTGTTGACGGAGAAAACAGCCGCTGCCAAATGGGGAATCATGTTCACGCCGACCTGGCTGTTCATGCCGGAAGAGGCCGATGGCAGCGAGGATGCCGGTACCGTGGCCGTGGGCACCATGCCGGGCGCTTTCGGCAAGGGTACGTTCCTGGACCTGTTCACCTGGGTGCGCGAGAAAGGCTACGAAGGTGACGAAGCGTTTCAGCGCTATCACGCTCGCCGCATCGCCGAACGTCAGGCAGCGGGCGATTCCGACGGCCCTCTGGACTGACCCTTACCCGGGCCCGGAAACGACAATGCCCTCACGGTGGAGGGCATTGGCAAACCCCGACTGTCTACAGCGACAACAGGGGCATCGGTGCATGCCGCCCATCCCGACAGGGTCGGGGTGAGCGGTTACTTCATCGGCTGATCAGGCGTCTCCGGCGGCAGCGCCGTCAGACCCCATGTCCAGCAGACTGGGCATCGCCGCATCGTCCGGCAAGGTGCCCACGCCGGATGACAGCGCAGACTCCTGCTCGATCACCTTGTCGAAAGCCTGATCGGCACTGAGCTTCGCCCGGCTCTTGCGGCGTTCGTTATGGAAGGCCAGACCCGTACCCGCAGGCACCAGTCGTCCAACGATAACGTTCTCCTTCAAGCCTCGCAGATCATCACGTGCACCGCGAACTGCCGCATCGGTCAGTACTCGTGTTGTTTCCTGGAAGGAAGCAGCAGAGATGAACGACTCGGTAACCAGCGATGCCTTGGTGATACCCAACAGCAGATTCTCGAACTCCGCCGGCTGTGCATTCGGATTCTCGGCAAGCAAGGCTTCGTTGATTTCCTTGACTCGCAGGTAGTCCACCTGCTCACCGCGAAGCAGACGCGTATCGCCAGCCACCGTGATGTCCACCTTGCGCAGCATCTGACGAATGATGACTTCGATGTGCTTGTCGTTGATCTTCACACCCTGCAGACGGTATACGTCCTGAATCTCCTGAACCAGGTAGGCAGCCAGAGTCTCGACACCACGCAGGCGCAGGATATCCTGAGGATTGGGTTCACCGTCGGCAATCATTTCGCCACGTTCAACCGTCTCACCTTCGAACACGTTGATATGACGCCATTTCGGAATCAGCTCTTCGTGTGGCTTCGGTCCTGGACCCGTGATGATCAGGCGCTGCTTGCCCTTGGTCGGCGTACCGAAGGAGACCGTACCGCTCTCCTCGGCCAGAATTGCCGGTTCCTTGGGCTTGCGAGCCTCGAACAGATCGGCCACGCGTGGCAGACCACCCGTGATATCACGTGTCTTCGAAGACGCCTGCGGTATACGGGCAACAACATCACCCACCTGCACTTCGTCGTTATCCTGCAGGTTGATGATCGCACCCGGTGGCAGGAAGTAATGCGCCGGAATCTCGGTGCCCGCGTAGTTCAGATCCTTGCCATCCTTGTCGACCAGTTTCACCATCGGACGAAGGTCCTTGTTGGTACCACCGCGCTGCTTGTGGTCCGTAATGATCTTGTCGGTCAGGCCGGTGGTCGGATCGGTTTCTTCCTTCGTGGTTACACCCTGCACGAAATCAGAGAACTTGGCGTAGCCAGCCACCTCGGTGATGACTGGATGGGTGTGTGGATCCCAGGTAGCCAGAATGGCACCCGCTTCGATCGCCTCACCCTCTTTCGCCTGAATGACCGCACCATAAGGAATCTTGTAGCGCTCACGCTCACGACCCGCATCATCCACGACCGCCAGTTCGGCAGAACGTGAAACGGCCATCAGCTTGCCATCCTTGTTGGTGATTTCCTTCATGTTGTGCAGTCGCACCGAGCCCTTGGACTTGGCTTCGACACTGCTGGCTGCAGCAGAACGACTGGCCGCACCACCGATATGGAAGGTACGCATGGTCAGCTGAGTACCAGGCTCACCGATTGACTGAGCCGCCATGACACCCACGGCCTCACCGATATTGATGATATGGCCTCGAGCCAGATCACGACCGTAGCAAGCCGCACAGACACCGTAATCAGCTTCACAGGTGATGGCTGATCGCACGAGAATCTCGTCGACACCAGCCTCTTCCAGCATATCCACCATGTGCTCATCGAGCAGCGTTCCGGCTTCAAGCAGTACCGTGTTGTCGTCACCGGGCTTGGTGATGGTCTGGGCAATGACTCGACCCAGTACTCGCTCACGCAGCGCTTCGACAACATCACCACCTTCGATGATGGGCTTCATGGTGAGACCGTTGGTGGTTCCGCAATCGGGATCCACGACAACCATGTCCTGAGCAACGTCGACCAGACGACGTGTCAGATAACCGGAGTTGGCTGTCTTCAAGGCCGTATCGGCCAGACCCTTTCGAGCACCGTGAGTCGAGATGAAGTACTGATTCACGTTCAGGCCTTCACGGAAGTTCGCGATGATCGGCGTTTCGATGATCGAACCATCCGGTTTGGCCATCAGACCACGCATACCCGCCAGCTGACGAATCTGAGCCGCAGAACCACGCGCCCCGGAATCGGCCATCATGAAGATCGAGTTGAACGATTCCTGCTCCACCGTCTCACCTTCCTTGTTGACCACTTTCTCGGTACCGAGACTGGCCATCATGGACTTGGCGACCTGATCGTTTGCAGCAGACCAGATATCGACAACCTTGTTGTAGCGCTCACCCTTGGTGACGAGACCTTCGGAATACTGATCCTGGATCTCGCTCACTTCAGCTTCTGCCGCAGCAATCAGCTTCTTCTTGTCTTCCGGCACCATCATGTCCTCGATTCCGATGGAGACACCGGCCAGAGTGGCATAACGGAAGCCGAGGTACATGAGCTGATCTGCAAAGATGACAGATTCCTTCAGACCCAGACGTCGGTAACACAGGTTGATGAGCTTGGAGATGTTCTTCTTGGTCAGGTTGAGATCGACATTGGCGAACTCCAGACCCGGCGGAAGAATTTCCGACACGATGGCACGACCAACCGTTGTCTCGACGCGCTTGGAGACTGGAACCCAGCGACCCGCTTCGTTCTCGACGTAATCGGTTATGCGCACGGTGACCTTGGCGTGCAGATCGGCCACCTTGCTCTGATAGGCACGGTGACACTCGGCGATGTCCGTGAACACCATGCCCTCGCCCTTGGCGTTGACCCGTGTTCGCGTCATGTAGTACAGACCCAGAACGATATCCTGGGAAGGCACGATGATCGGCTCACCGTTGGCAGGCGACAGCACGTTGTTGGTCGACATCATCAGGGCACGCGCTTCAAGCTGCGCCTCGATGGACAACGGTACGTGTACCGCCATCTGGTCACCATCAAAGTCAGCGTTGAACGCTGCACAGACCAGAGGGTGCAGCTGGATGGCCTTACCTTCGATCAGTACCGGTTCGAACGCCTGGATGCCCAGACGGTGCAGCGTTGGTGCACGGTTGAGCATGACAGGATGCTCGCGAATGACTTCCTCGAGAATATCCCAGACTTCCGCCCCTTCGCGCTCCACCATCTTCTTGGCAGCCTTGATGGTGGTCGCCATGCCACGGATCTGCAGCTTGGAGAAGATGAATGGTTTGAACAGTTCCAGAGCCATCTTCTTCGGCAGACCGCATTGATGCAGACGCAAGGTCGGACCCACCACGATAACGGAACGACCGGAGTAATCCACGCGTTTGCCCAGCAGGTTCTGACGGAAACGACCCTGCTTGCCCTTGATCATGTCAGCCAGTGACTTCAGAGGACGCTTGTTGGAACCGGTGATGGCGCGACCCCGTCGACCGTTGTCCAGCAGTGCATCGACAGACTCCTGCAGCATGCGCTTTTCGTTGCGCACGATGATATCCGGCGCATTGAGCTCCAGCAGTCGACGCAGTCGATTGTTACGGTTGATGACGCGACGATACAGATCGTTCAGATCCGATGTCGCGAAACGACCACCGTCGAGCGGTACCAGGGGACGCAGATCCGGCGGCAGTACCGGCAGAATGGTCATGACCATCCACTCGGGACGGTTGCCGGATGCGATGAAGGATTCAACCAGCTTCAGACGCTTGGTCAAGCGCTTGAGTTTGGTTTCCGATTTGGTCGCTTCGATCTCTTCACGCAGATTCTCCGCATCGGTGTTCATGTCGATGTCCTTCAGCAGGTCATGAACCGCTTCCGCGCCCATTCGTGCATCGAACTCATCGCCATGCTCTTCCACGGCTTCCAGATACTGTTCATCGGACAGCAGCTGACCGGTTTCCAGTGTCGTCATGCCCGGATCGATGACCACATAGGCTTCAAAGTACAGGACGCGCTCGATTTCTCGCAGCGTCATGTCCAGCAACAGGCCGATGCGGCTTGGCAGTGATTTCAGGAACCAGATATGAGCGACCGGACTGGCCAGGTCGATATGACCCATGCGCTCACGGCGTACCTTGGTCTGGGTCACTTCCACACCACACTTCTCGCACACCACACCGCGGTGCTTCAGGCGCTTGTACTTTCCGCACAGGCACTCGTAGTCCTTGACGGGTCCGAAGATCTTCGAGCAGAACAGGCCATCACGCTCCGGCTTGAACGTCCGGTAGTTGATGGTTTCCGGCTTCTTGACCTCACCGTAGGACCATGAACGTATGGTCTCCGGTGAGGCGAGTCTGATGCGAATCGCATCAAACTCTTCGGTCTGGCCCTGCATCTTGTACAGATTTAGCAGATCTTTCATTCTTTGATTCCCCTATCTTTTACAGCGGAAAACGTATTTCGCACGATCATTCGGGCAATGTTGTCTTTTGAACTCAATGCCTTATTTGTCCTGCTCGAGTTCGATATTGATTCCGAGCGAGCGAATTTCCTTGAGCAGTACGTTGAAGGATTCAGGCATGCCTGCATCCATTCGGTGATCGCCGTCGACGATGTTCTTGTACATCGTGTTTCGACCTTTCACGTCATCGGACTTGACCGTCAGCATCTCACGCAGGGTATACGCAGCACCGTAGGCTTCCAGAGCCCAGACTTCCATCTCACCGAAGCGCTGACCACCGAACTGTGCCTTACCACCCAACGGCTGCTGCGTAACCAGACTGTACGGACCGGTTGAACGGGCGTGCATCTTGTCATCCACCAGGTGGTTCAGCTTCAGCATGTGCATGTAGCCGACCGATACGGGACGCTCGAAGCTATCGCCGGTACGACCGTCAAACAGATAGGCCTGACCTGATTCCGGCAGATCTGCCAGCGCCAGCATCTGCCGGATCTCCTTCTCTGCCGCACCATCGAAGACCGGTGTTGCCATGGGAACACCGCGGATCAGGTTATGCGCCAGTTCCTTGATCTCCGCATCGCTCAGACTATCGATATCGACGTGTTGTCCTGCCCCTTCATGGTTGTAGATCTTGTCGAGAAACTCGCGAATCTCGCCAACCGCCTTCTGCGCCTTGATCATGCGATTGATCTTGTGACCAAGTCCCTTCGCAGCCCAACCCAGGTGCATTTCCAGAACCTGTCCGACGTTCATGCGCGATGGCACGCCCAGCGGGTTCAGGCAGATATCCACCGGAGCACCATCTTCTGAATACGGCATGTCTTCAGTGGGCACGATCATCGAGATGACACCCTTGTTACCGTGACGGCCGGCCATCTTGTCACCCGGTTGCAGGCGACGTTTCACGGCCAGATAGACCTTGACCATCTTCAGCACACCGGGCGCCAGGTCGTCACCCGAGGTGATCTTCTCCTTCTGCTCCAGGAAACGCTGCTCGAAGGCATCGCGATGATCGGAGATGCTCTGTCCGATCTTCTCGAGTTGTACGTTCAGATCCTCATCCTGCAGAGAGATCTGGAACCACTTCTCGCGCTCCAGTCCATTCAGGTATTCAGCGGTCACCTTGTCACCCTTGCCGAGCCCGTTGGGTCCCTTGTCCGCTTCCTTGCCAACGATCAGCTTCTCGATACGCTGGTAGATATCGTTTTCGATGATACGAGTCTCGTCATCGATATCCTTGCGTACCTGCTTCAGCTCTTCACGTTCGATCTGCTGGGCACGCATGTCCTTGTCGACACCGTCTCGGGTGAAGACGCGAACGTCGATGACCGTACCATCCATACCGGGTGGTACTCGCAGGGACGTATCCTTCACATCCGAAGCCTTCTCACCGAAGATGGCTCTCAGCAGTTTCTCTTCCGGTGTCAGCTGGGTTTCGCCCTTGGGCGTTACCTTGCCAACCAGGATATCGCTGGGTCGAACTTCGGCGCCCACATAGACGATTCCGGATTCATCCAGCTTGGACAGCAGCCCTTCACTGACGTTAGGAATATCGGCCGTGATGTCCTCTGGCCCAAGCTTGGTATCACGCGCAACCGATGTCAGTTCCTCGATATGGATGGTCGTGAAACGATCTTCCTGAACCACTCGCTCGGAGATGAGGATGGAATCCTCGTAGTTGTACCCGTTCCATGGCATGAAGGCCACCAGCATGTTCTGGCCCAGCGCCAGTTCACCCATGTCGGTGGACGGACCGTCGGCCAGTACATCACCACGCTCGATCTGATCACCCGGCTTCACCAGAGGACGTTGATTGATACAGGTGTTCTGATTGGATCGTGTGTACTTGGTCAGCGTGTAGATGTCGACACCACCAGCACCGGCTTCGGCCTCATCATCGTTGACGCGAACCACGATACGCGCAGCATCCACGGAATCCACGATACCGCCCCGCTTGGAGACCACGGCAGAGCCGGAATCCACGGCCACGATGCGCTCGATACCGGTTCCGACCAGCGGCTTCTCGGCACGCAGCGTCGGTACTGCCTGACGTTGCATGTTCGAACCCATCAAGGCGCGGTTGGCATCATCGTGCTCCAGGAACGGAATCAACGCAGCAGCGACCGATACGATCTGCTTCGGTGATACGTCCATGAACTCCACCTGCTCCGGTCGAGCCATGGTGAATTCGTTATTGGTACGCACGGAGACCAGCTCGTTGACCAGATTGCCATCGGCATCCAGCTCGGTATTGGCCTGGGCAATGATGTAGTTGCCCTCTTCGATCGCAGACAGATACTCGATTTCGTCCGTGGCCTTGCCGTTGACGATCTTGACGTAAGGCGTCTCGAGAAAACCGAAGTTGTTGGTTCGGGCATAGACAGCCAGCGAGTTGATCAGACCGATATTCGGTCCTTCCGGTGTCTCGATCGGGCAGACTCGTCCGTAGTGCGTTGGATGCACGTCACGAACTTCAAAGCCGGCACGTTCACGCGTCAAGCCACCCGGGCCGAGAGCCGAGATACGACGCTTGTGAGTAACCTCCGACAATGGATTGTTCTGATCCATGAACTGCGACAACTGACTGGATCCGAAGAACTCCTTGACGGCTGCTGCCACAGGCTTCGCATTGATGATGTCCTGAGGCATGAGACCTTCTGACTCCACCATGCCAAGACGTTCACGAACGGCACGCTCGACACGAACCAGACCGACGCGGAACACGTTTTCAGCCATCTCACCGACGCTACGAATACGACGATTACCCAGGTGATCGATGTCATCAACCGTACCGTTGCCGTTACGGATGTCGATCAGTACCTTCAACACGGACTGGATGTCTTCTCTATCCAGTGTGCCGGGGCCTTGAGTGTCCTCACGCATCAGTCGACGGTTGAACTTCATGCGACCAACCGGGGACAGGTCGTAGCGGTCGGCTTCGAAGAACAGATTGTTGAACAGGTTCTGCGCGGCTTCCTTGGTAGGAGGCTCGCCAGGACGCATCATGCGGTAGATTTCCACCTGCGCTTCAAGCTGCGTGTTGGTCGGGTCGATACGCAGGGTGTTGGAAATGAAAGGACCACGATCCAGATCATTGACATACAGCACTTCAATTTTCTTGATGCCCGCATCCTTGATCAGCTGCACCATCTCGGCAGTCAGCTCGGCATTGGCGAAAGCCATGATCTCGCCGCTTTCCGGATCAACGATGTCATGAAACAGGATCTTGCCCACCAGATACTCGTCGGGGATTTCCAGCTTCTTGATATTGGCCTGTTCCAGCATGCGTACGTGACGCGCAGAGATCGGACGACCGGTCTCGACGACCACGTCCTTGCCAGCCTTGATGTCGAATGCCGCCGTTTCACCGCGCAGACGCTCGGGAACCAGCTCCATTTCGATCTTGGTCTTGGACAGGGTTATCTTGTGCGTTTCAAAGAAATTCTCGAGAATCTCGCTGGTTTCGTAGCCCAGTGCTCGCAACACGATGGTTGCCGGCAGCTTGCGTCGACGGTCGATACGCGCGAAGACACAGTCCTTGGGATCGAATTCGAAATCCAGCCAGGAGCCACGATAAGGAATGATGCGCGCGCTGAACAGCAATTTGCCCGACGAATGCGTCTTGCCGCGATCATGATCAAAGAATACGCCCGGAGAACGGTGAAGCTGAGACACGATGACGCGCTCGGTTCCGTTGATGATGAATGTGCCGTTATCTGTCATGAGTGGCAATTCACCCATGAACACTTCCTGTTCCTTGATGTCCTTGACGACCTTGCTGCTCGCAGGGGCGGTCTTGTCATAAATGATCAAACGCGCCAGAACGCGCAGCGGAGCTGCGAACGTGAGGCCGCGAATCTTGCATTCCCGCTCGTCGAAAGCAGGCTTGCCCAGTCGATAGCTGACATAGTGCAGCTCGACGTTGCCAGAGTAGCTGACAATGGGCATCACGCTGTTGAAGGCACCATGCAGGCCGACTTCAGCACGATTTTCCGCATCTTTGTCTTCCTGCAGGAAGTTGCGGTAGGAGTCCAGCTGCGTTTGCAGCAGGTACGGCACCTCAAGGATTGGAGCGCGCTTTCCAAAATCCTTGCGGATACGTTTTTTTTCAGTGAACGAAAAGGCCATCAACGTTCCTCACAGTCTTGAAGGTCGCGTGCCGGGCGAGCACGCAAGTTCGATAATTTTCCGTCGGAAACGACGGCAGGCCGGCAGTCACAGCGACTGTCAGCCTGTCGATGTTACTGCCCCGAAGCTCTCGGCTCCGGGGCTGCAACGAGGGGTACAACGATTACTTCAGCTCGACGGAGGCGCCGGCTTCTTCCAGAACCTTCTTCAGTTCTTCAGCTTCAGCTTTAGGCACGCCTTCCTTGATAGGAGCTGGTGCACTTTCAACGAGGTCTTTCGCTTCTTTCAAGCCGAGGCCAGTTGCGCCGCGTACTGCCTTGATAACGCCAACCTTGTTGTCGCCGAAACCAGCCAGAACCACGTCGAAGTCAGTCTGCTCTTCAGCAGCTGCACCAGCGTCGCCGCCAGCAGCAGGAGCAGCAGCAACAGCTGCAGCTGCAGATACACCGAACTTCTCTTCCATTGCACTGATGAGGTCAACAACCTCCATCACTGACATATTGGAAATGGTTTCCAGCATGTCTTCTTTTGAAACTGCCATTTGTCTTTCTCCAATGGTTACCGGTAGATTGCCGGATAACCGTTAAGTCTAAGTTGAGTGAACCGGACGAGCTGGTTCGTATTAAGCTTCTTTGGACACACGCACAGCTTCCACTGTACGAACGAGCTTGCCCGGAACTTCGTTCAAGGTACGCGCGAGTTTGGTAACAGGCGCTTGCATGACAGACATCAGCATGGAAATAGCCTCGTCCCGTGTCGGGAGATTGGCCAGTTTGCCTATGTCGCCAGCATCGATCGTTTCACCGCCAACAGCGCCCAGGGTGATGACAAGCTTGTCATTTTCCTTGGCGAAGTCGCGGAACAGCCGTGCCGCTGCACCGGGATCCTCTTGCGAGAAAGCCAGCATCAACGGACCGCTGAGGCGATCGTTCATACACTCGAATTCAGTCCCCTTGACTGCCAGGCGTGCCAGGGAATTCTTGACGACTCGCACATACACACCGTTCTCACGAGCTTTCGCACGAAGATCGGTCAATTGCGAGACGCTAAGTCCCCGGTACTCGGCAGCAACCGCCGACAAAGCTGAACCCGCAACATCTGCGACTTCGGCTACGACGGCTTGCTTCTCTGCATAAGTCAGAGCCATAGAGCACCTTTAGTTAAACGGCTTTTCAAACGAATCAAAAAGCCATGCCTTGCAAGTTGCCGGTAAAGACAACTTACCCACTCGGTTCTGCAATTGAAAAACGATCATCAGTTGCATCCCCATCTGCGCAGGCCATTAAGTCAATCATGACGACTTGACACCTGCGGTCTTCGATGAGACAGACCAAGTCATGGCTAGCCATGGCACAACGTCTGCTCACTCAAAGTTCTTCTGTACTACATCCCTACCAGCGAGAATACCGCTGGCATGTTAGTTCTACTGGCCCTGCCTGCGAGCTGCATGGCAAGGCCAGTGGCTTCGATCGGATCAGACCAGTGAGGAATGATCGATGGTCAGGCCCGGCCCCATGGTGGTGGATACGGTAACCTTGCGCATGTAGACGCCTTTGGCCGCTGACGGCTTCGCCTTGATCAGATCGTTCAGCAGTGTCTGCAGGTTTTCCTGCAACTGCTGTGGTTCGAATGTCGCCTTGCCCAGCGTGCAGTGGACGATACCGCCCTTGTCAGCGCGATAGCGAACCTGACCGGCTTTCGCATTGGTGACCGCTTCAGCAACATTGGGTGTCACTGTTCCAACCTTGGGGTTGGGCATCAGACCGCGAGGACCAAGAATGGTACCCAGAGCACCTACAACGCGCATGGCGTCAGGTGCGGCGATAACGACGTCGAAGTCCATGTTTCCTGCCTTGATGGACTCGGCCAGATCATCGAATCCAACCTGGTCTGCACCGGCTTCACGAGCAGCATCGGCTGCAGCGCCCTGAGCGAATACGGCCACTCGAACCGTCTTGCCTGTGCCGTTGGGCAGTACACTGGAACCGCGAACAACCTGGTCTGATTTACGTGGATCAACACCGAGGTTGACCGCCACGTCGACAGACTCGGCAAATTTGACGGTGGACAGCTCTTTCAGCAGCTCGAAGGCTTCGGCAACGCCGTACTGCTTTTCAGCATCGACCTTTTCACGAATCGCCTTGGCGCGTTTTCCCAATTTAGCCATCTTATACGCCCTCTACTTCCAGACCCATGCTGCGCGCGGTGCCAGCGATGGTACGAACGGCTGCATCCATGTCGGCTGCAGTCAGATCAGGGTTCTTGGTGGTTGCAATCTCTTCGAGCTGATCGCGAGACACCTTGCCGACCTTTTCGGTGTTGGGACGACCACTACCCTTGGCCAGACCGGCAGCCTTGCGCAGCAGAACCGACGCAGGCGGGGTCTTCTGGATGTACGTGAAGCTGCGATCGTTATAGACTGTGATAACGACAGGAATCGGCAGCCCGGCTTCCATGCTCTGCGTAGAGGCATTGAAAGCCTTGCAGAATTCCATTATGTTTACACCATGCTGACCCAAAGCGGGTCCAACCGGTGGACTGGGGTTCGCCTGACCTGCAGGCACCTGCAGCTTGATATAAGCCTGGACTTTCTTGGCCATACTGAATGCTCCTGATCGGGTTCAAACGTCCGACAGCTGCTTGCGCCCTGCCCGACTCCCCGATGGTTGTACGCAAATTGCGTGAATGACAGACCGTGAGGCCTGCGACTGTTGTCAGGCCTTTTCGACCTGACTGAATTCGAGTTCCACTGGTGTGCTGCGTCCGAAGATCTGCACCGCAACCAGTAGACGGTTCTTGTCGAAGTTGACTTCTTCGACGACACCATTGAAGTCGTTGAACGGACCATCGGTCACGCGAACCACTTCGCCAACATCGAACAACACTTTTGGTCTCGGCTTCTCGACACCGTCCTGCACACGTTGCAGGATTGCATCCGCTTCCTTGTCGGAAATGGGCGCAGGCCTGTCGGCCGTTCCACCAATGAAACCCAGTACCTTCGGCACATCCTTCACCAGATGCCAGGACTCATCGTCCATTTCCATGCGAACCAGCACATAGCCGGGAAAGAATTTTCTCTCTGAACGACGTTTCTGTCCGTTGCGAATCTCGACGACTTCTTCGGTGGGCACGAGAATATCGCCAAACTTGTCACCAAGTCCGGCTCGCTCGATCCGTTCTTCCATGGATCGCTTGACCGTGCCTTCGAAGCCCGAGAACGCCTGCACTACAAACCAACGCATTGCCATGCCAGTCTAGATTCCCGTGATTGCGCGAAAGAGATACGCAAGTAACATATCGAATAACCACAGAAAGATGCCGACCAGGACAACGATGATGAATACCGTCAGCGTTGTTTGAGTCGTTTCTGCCCTACTGGGCCAGACAACCTTGCGAACCTCTGTTCTCGCATCGCGAAAGAAGGCCACGGTACGCTTGCCCAGTTCGGTCTGGTAAACAATGAAAGCCGCCACAGCCGCAACGACAAGCAAACCGACTACTCGCAGCAGCAGAGATTGCGCGGCGAAATAGTAGAATGCCACCAGGCCCAACAGCACCAGAGCGCCAGCTGAAGCAAGTTTGATGGTATCTGCGCTGTTATTAGTTACTTCGGCCTTTGAGACCATGAATATGCTCGCGGCAACTCTAAAGTTGAAAACTCAACGTGTGACACATACCGGATTGGCAGGCCAGGAGGGAATCGAACCCCCAACCTGCGGTTTTGGAGACCGCCGCTCTGCCAATTGAGCTACTGGCCTAATCCGGTGACTTCAGGAAACAAACGCTTCCCGGGTAGAACATGAAAAGCCTGGAACTGAGGAGCACCAGGCTTGACATTCGAACTCAGGGCTGACGAATCAGCCTGACTACTATAGACACTCGGGACGCCAAAAGACATTCCCGAGCCGCCTACTATAACCTATTACTCGATGATTTTGGCTACGACGCCCGCACCAACTGTGCGGCCACCTTCGCGAATCGCAAAACGCAAGCCGTCTTCCATCGCAATCGGGTTGATCAGGGCAACAGTGATTTTCACATTATCGCCAGGCATGACCATCTCGGTGCCTGAAGGCAGCTCAACCGCGCCTGTTACATCCGTGGTACGGAAGTAGAACTGAGGACGGTAGTTGTTGAAGAATGGCGTGTGACGGCCACCTTCGTCCTTGCCCAGTACATAGATCTCGGCCTCGAACTTCTTGTGAGGTGTGATCGAACCTGGCTTGCACAGTACCTGACCGCGCTCGATATCGTCGCGCTTGGTACCACGCAGCAGAATACCGACGTTGTCGCCTGCTTCACCCTGGTCCAGCAGCTTGCGGAACATCTCCACACCGGTAACGGTGGTCTTGGTGGTGTCACGGATACCGACGATCTCGATTTCCTCACCCACCTTGATGATTCCACGCTCGACTCGACCGGTGGCAACAGTTCCACGACCAGAGATCGAGAATACGTCTTCCACTGGCATCAGGAACGGCTGGTCCACTGGACGCTCTGGCATTGGAATGTAGGTATCCAGTGCTTCGATCAGCTTGTCGATGGACGGACGACCGATGTCGGACGTATCGCCTTCGATGGCCTTCAGCGCAGAACCGGTGATGATCGGCGTGTCGTCGCCAGGGAAATCGTAGCTGTCCAGCAGCTCACGAACTTCCATTTCAACCAGCTCCAGCAGCTCGGCATCATCAACCATGTCTGCCTTGTTCAGGTAGACAACGATGTAAGGCACACCCACCTGGCGAGCCAGCAGGATGTGCTCACGCGTCTGAGGCATTGGGCCATCAGCTGCTGAACAGACCAGAATCGCGCCGTCCATCTGAGCCGCACCCGTGATCATGTTCTTGACATAGTCAGCGTGACCGGGGCAATCAACGTGCGCGTAGTGACGTGAGTCGGACTCATACTCAACGTGGGCTGTCGCGATCGTGATACCACGAGCCTTCTCTTCCGGCGCGTTGTCGATCTGGTCGTATGCACGAGCCGCTCCACCGAACTTCTCTGCCTGGCAGATAGTCAGCGCTGCGGTCAATGTGGTCTTGCCGTGATCAACGTGGCCAATGGTGCCTACGTTGACATGCGGTTTGTTACGTTCGAATTTTTCCTTGGACATCAGGCGCTGCCTCTACCGGATTGTTGTGTTCTGTCGTCGACTTGGAAAACATTGCCGCGCGACGCCGCGGCTACCGTGAATCCTGACTGGAAGCCAGCAACTGCTTGCAAACACCGCAACCAGAAAAGCAGAACAGGCATTCTGGACAAATGGAGCTCATAATCGGAATCGAACCGATGACCTCTTCCTTACCAAGGAAGTGCTCTACCGGACTGAGCTATATGAGCACTGATTCATCACTTGCAACACCTTGGGTGCCACAACCTGCACAAGAACAACAGTTGATCCGAATCATCCTGAATGCGCCACACCAGACTTCAGCGTATGCCGAGTGAGATATGGAGCGGGTGAAGGGATTCGAACCCTCGTCATCAGCTTGGAAGGCTGAGGTTCTACCATTGAACTACACCCGCACGCTTGAACTGATTGACCTGCTGCTGTTCCTGACTAACCACTTACTGATTTCACTGAACTTATCGCTACTTCTTGCTTGCCACGAATGGTGGAGGGAGGAGGATTCGAACCTCCGAAGGCTGAGCCAGCAGATTTACAGTCTGCCCCCTTTGACCGCTCGGGAATCCCTCCATCGGGCAAGCCGATAATTATGAAACCTGAATACGTAGATGTCAAGACTATACGGATATTTTTACTGATACTCGGCTTTCCAGTCTCTCGCTGCCCGCAGGCAGTTGGATTCTCGAAAACCGAGTGCCGTATTGTACATGCTTTTTTCAGTGAGCAAGTATCTGGCTGAGAAATAATTGTGTGCGATCCGACTGTGGATTGTTGAAGAATTCCTCAGGCTCGTTCTCTTCGATGATCTGACCGCCATCCATGAAAATCACGCGGTTGGCAACGGTCTTGGCGAAACCCATTTCGTGCGTCACGCAGATCATGGTCATGCCCTCGTGCGCCAGCTCGATCATGACATCGAGTACTTCCTTGATCATCTCGGGATCAAGCGCCGAGGTCGGCTCATCGAACAGCATGATCTTGGGGTTCATGCACAACGAACGGGCGATGGCGACCCGTTGCTGCTGCCCTCCCGAGAGCTGCCCCGGGAACTTGTTCGCCTGTTCGGGGATACGCACACGCTCCAGATACTTCATCGCAATCTGCTCTGCCTCCCGACGAGGCATCTTCTTGACCCAGATGGGCGCCAGCGTACAGTTCTGCAACACGGTGAGGTGCGGAAAGAGGTTGAAGTGCTGGAATACCATGCCGACCTCTCGCCGGATTGCATCGATGTTCTTCAGGTCGTTGTTCAACTCGATCCCATCGACGTTGATCGACCCTTGCTGATGCTCTTCCAGTCGATTGATACACCGGATCAACGTGGATTTCCCCGAACCTGACGGCCCACAGATAACGATTCTCTCCCCGCGCCTGACCGTCAGATTGATGTCCTTGAGCACATGAAACTGCCCATACCACTTGTTCATGTCGGTGATGCTGATCACCGCTTCATCACCCACCTGCATGGCAGAAGGGTTGCCGGCTACCGAGTCCGGGCTGTTCTGATCACCTTGCATCATCGCTTGTGTCCTGTGTGCAGTTTGTCTTCGATATACCGGCTATAGCGCGCCATGCTGTAACAACACACCCAGAAAACGATGGCGACGAAGGCATAACCGGTGTAGGGAACGGATCGGATCGACCAGTTGGGATCCGCAATGGATGCCTGGACGACCCCGAGCAGGTCGAACAGGGCAATGATCAAGACCAGCGTCGTATCCTTGAACAGCCCGATGAAGGTGTTGACGATACCGGGTATGACGATCTTCAGCGCCTGAGGCAGGATGATCAGTCGCATCATCTTGCCAAACGGCAGCCCCAGCGCCATCGCGCCTTCGTACTGCCCCTTGGGAATCGCCTGCAAGCCGCCGCGTACCACTTCTGCCATGTAGGCCGATGAAAACAGCGCGACCCCGATGACGGCCCGCAACAACTGATCGAACGTCACACCGGCCGGCAGAAACAGCGGGAACATGATGGTTGCCATGAACAGTACGGCCACCAGCGGAATTCCGCGCCAGAATTCGATGAATACGGTACTCAGCAGACTGATGATCGGCATCTTCGAACGCCGCCCGAGCGCCAGCAGCACACCCAGTGGCAGCGAGGCCACGATCCCGCTCAAGGCAATGACCAGAGTCAGCGTGAATCCACCCCACTGCGACGTCTCAACGATGGGCAAACCCATTTTCTCGTTGCCGTAAAGCATGAAGAAGGCAAAGACCGGATACACGAAGAGCATGAGTATCGCGGCGAAGGTGCGCCCCGGCAGACGTTCGATAACCAGCCAGGCAATCCCGATGGCCAATATGATGAGCAGGATATCGATACGCCAGCGCTCCGACTTCTCATAGAAGCCATACAGGAACTGCTCCCAGCGCGAACTGACGAACGGCCAGCAGGCACCGTCCGGATTCACACGACAGGCCTCAGCCCCGCCCGTCCAGTTGGCATTGAATATGAGCCAGGACAGCATACCCGGCAACACGTACAGAACCAGTGCAAGTGCCAGCACTGACAGAATCGAGTTGAAAGGCCCGTTGAACAGGTTGTCTCTCATCCAGGCAACCGCACCCTCGGTGGCCATGGGTGCCGGCTTGTCCGGCAAATTGCCGTCATGAACCACACCTTGTGGGTTCGCATTGTCATTGATAGCCATGACCTATCGCTCCACCAGTTTGATTCGTGAGTTGTACCAGTTCATGAACGCCGACGTCAGCAGACTCAAGGTCAGATAGACAGCGAGTGTCATGGCCATGATTTCCACCGCCTGCCCTGTCTGGTTCAAGGTTGTGCCAGCGAATACCGAGAAGAGATCCGGGTAGGCAATGGCGGTGGCCAGACTGGAGTTCTTGGTGAGGTTGAGAAACTGACTGGTCAGTGGCGGCACGATGACCCGCATGGCCTGAGGCACTACCACCAGACGCATGCGGTGCGAGGGTTTGACCCCCAACGCCGAGGCGGCTTCGGTCTGACCGTGACTGACCGATTGAATGCCTGCCCGCACGATTTCGGCAATGAACGCCGCGGTGTAGATCACCAGCGCCAGCAGCAGGGCCACGAATTCAGGTATCACGGTAACTCCGCCACGCAAGGCAAAGCGTGACATTTCTGCCGGCACGAATTCCAGCGGCCGGCCCATAAACAGGTAGGTGAGCAACGGTGCGCCGATGATGAGACCCAGACCAACCAGAAAAGTCGGGAACTGCTGACCCGTCTGCATCTGCCTTGCGTTGGCCCATTTGCGGATCAGCCAGCTGACCACAATGGCGGCAAAGAACGCATACCAGACATACTGGAAGCCTTCCTGCCCTACCGGCTCAGCGAAGATGAGACCGCGATTGTTGATGGAGAAGAAGACGGCTTCGCCGGCCTCATGCAACTCTCTCGGCCCTGGCAGTGGTTTCAGAACAGCGCTGTACCAGAACAGTATCTGCAGCAGCAGCGGCACGTTGCGAAAGAGCTCTATATAGAATGTCGCGATCTTCTGTACCAGCCAGTTGCTTGACAGGCGGGCGATGCCCACGATGAAGCCCAGCAGCAAGGCCAGTACACAACCGACGAACGCGATGATGATGGTATTGACCAGCCCCACCAGGAAAACGGTGAAGTAGCTGGAATCCTCGGTATAGGGAACAAATGGTGTCGAGATGATGCCGAAGCCCGCCGACGACGTCAGGAAACCGAAGCCGGATGCCAGCCCCCGGGATTCCATGTTTGTCGCCGTGTTGTTGACAATGGAATAAAGCAACCAGGCCATGAAGGCCAGCACCAGGGCCTGATAGACAATCGCTCGCTTCTCCGGGTCCCGCCAGAAGGACGGTGCGGGCGCTGCGAGCGCGTTATTGTTTGAATTTTTTGCCATATGTAGACCCCATGAATTGAAAAAGGGGCCGCGTCTTCTCTGGATTTTTCCAGATCGAGCAACGGCCCCTCACGTTCAACTACTTTCGCGCTTGATGCTTATCGCTGCGGCGCGGCATACAGCAAACCACCATCTGTCCACAGCGCATTCACGCCGCGATCCAGCTTCAGGGCAGTGTCCGGTCCGACGTTACGATCGTAGCTTTCGCCATAGTTGCCGACAGCAGCAACGACGTTGGCACAGAAGGCATTGTCGAGTCCGATCTTGGAACCCAGGTCGCCATCGGCACCCAGAATTCGCTTGATGTTCGGATCAGCCGATGTCGCCATGTCTGCCACGTTTTCCATGGTAATGCCAGCTTCTTCTGCATTGATCATGCAGTTCAGAGTCCAGCGACCGACATCCGCCCACTGGCTGTCGCCATGACGCACGAGTGGCCCGAGTGGCTCCTTGGAGATGATTTCCGGCAGCACGACGTGATCATCCGGCTTGGACAGCTTGGTACGCTGAGCGGCCAGACCCGAGCGATCCGTGGTGTAGACATCGCAACGACCGGCATCGTAGGCAGCGACAACTTCATCTGCCTTTTCGAAGGCAACGACCGTGTAGTTCAGTCCGTTTGCACGGAAGTAGTCAGCCACGTTGAGTTCGGTGGTGGTACCGGTGTTGGTGCACACGGCTGCGCCATCGAGTTCCGTTGCGCTGCTGACGCCCAGATTGGTTGGCACCATGAAGCCCTGACCGTCATAGTAGTTGACGCCGATGAACTCACCGAAATCGCTGTCGCGACTCATTGTCCAGGTGGTGTTACGCGCCAGAACATCGATCTCGCCGGACGTCAACGCGGTGAAACGTACCTTGGCAGACAGTGGTGTGTACTTGACCGCATCGGCATCGTTGAAGATCGCCGCAGCCATGGCACGACAGAAATCGACATCCAGACCCGTCCAGTTACCCTGGTCGTCAGGATTCGAGAATCCCGGTAGTCCTTGCGATACACCACATTGCACAAACCCTTTGCTCTTCACGGCATCGAGAGTCTCGTCTGCTTGCGCCATACCGGCTGACGCGGCAAGAGCTACCGACAGCGCTATCGTCTTTACTGGGTGCATTTATTGCTCCGAATTTGAAAGTTGATTGTAAATGTGGGATCTCCAGACTCCACACTCAGGATTTGCATCCATGCCAAGTCTAGGAAGTGAAACTAAAGTACCACATTACGGCAAGGTTACCCTGCGCGGAACAAGACTTGATCCAGCCTGGCAAGTTGTTACAAATGTTAATGATTGGAACCGCCCTTGTCTGCCGGAAATGCGATCTGTGCAACCCGGTTTCGGCCACGGGGACTCTGTATCGATGTCGTGAACGACCGGCCGCAGCTGACCGACCCTGAAAGCCCCGCGTTGGTATCGGCAACATGACCGGATACTTGACCCATGACAGGCCTGTTCGTCACGGAATCCGGATCCGGTTCTCCTGTGCCACCTGGATGATCATGATCCTCACCTGGCGGACTCGCCCCTGACGGTGATGTTTACCGGCCACGCCCTGCCGTCGACCGTATCTGTCCTGATCACGCTGATGATCAGGATCAACCATGGCGAACACGCATCGTTCGTCGACTGCCGAGTCAGCTCATTCCCCATCAACGCCGCCTGCCGGATGATTCGACTCTGGTGACAGAGTCCGTTCATGAAGCCTGCGAGACTCATGTTTGTTCACGCGAATGCCGATAACCGGGGAATACATGGGGCACATGGATCGTCGGCATTACTGTATCCCCTGACAGTTGCAGCGCCATTGCCGACTGTTGACGCGCAGTCACTCGGCACAGCTGACAGGTACGACCACAGAAGCCGGTGATGAAGGCGTGGTGCAGCGTGATCGCGCCAGCCCGATCTGCACTGTAATGCTCGAAAATGGCTGCGAATACTGTCTGGCTTGAGTATAGTCAGGGGCTTCCATGCAGCACGGCAGCACGAGCAGCGGATGAGCTGACAATAGTTTCTATAATCTTGTGCACGACACTTTGGACGTATAATCAACGCAAGAATCGTTGGAGAAAAAGCAAATGACTGATCGCACCATTACCATCACGACCGATGACGGACGTGAGTCTGTATTGCCTCGAATCAGCCCGACTCACGGGCCCGATGTGGCCGACGTGCGCAGTCTGTACAAGGACACCGGGCTGTTCACCTACGATCCGGGCTTCGCCACGACAGCCAGTTGCAAGAGTGCCATCACCTTCATCGATGGTGATGAGGGCATTCTTCTGTATCGCGGTTATCCGATAGAACAACTGGCTGAACACAGCACCTATCTGGAAGTGTGCTACCTGCTCATGTATGGCGAACTGCCCAACAAGGAACAGAGCGAATCGTTCAATCACATCATCTCGCAGCACACCATGGTGCACGAGAACATTCGCGATTTCATCGATGGCTTTCGCTACGATGCGCATCCCATGGCCATGCTTGTCGGAACGGTCGGCGCCATGTCTTCGTTCTACCACGACTCACTGGATATCAATAATCCGGAGCATCGCGAGATTTCTGCCCAGCGACTCATCGCCAAGATGCCGACCATCGCGTCTTACTGTTACAAGCATCATCGCGGCATGCCGTTCATGTATCCGGACAACAACCTGGGTTACGTGGAGAACTTCACGCGCCTGATGTTCGCGGTTCCTGCAGAGGATTTTCAGCTCAACCCCACCGCGGTCAAGGCCATCGAGCTGATCATGATTCTCCACGCCGATCATGAACAGAACGCCAGTACCTCCACGGTTCGACTGTCAGGCAGCTCCGGCGCCAACCCCTTTGCGTCCATCGCTTCAGGCGTTGCCTGTCTCTGGGGACCTGCTCACGGTGGTGCCAACGAGGCGGTCATCAACATGCTCGACGCCATCCTGTACTCGGGCGAGTCCATCGAGCAGACCATCGCTCGCGCAAAAGACAAGAATGACCCCTTCAGGCTCATGGGATTCGGTCATCGCGTCTACAAGAACTTCGATCCACGGGCCAAGCTCATCCAGAAGATGTGCTACGACCTGCTCAAGGATCTGGACGGCGATCAGCCACTGTTCGAACTGGCCATGGAACTGGAACGAGCGACTCTGGAAGATGATTATTTCATCGAGCGCAAGTTGTATCCGAATGTCGATTTCTACTCGGGCATCATCCTGCGCGCACTGGGAATTCCGATGAACATGTTCACGGTCATGTTTGCCATGTCACGTACCGTTGGCTGGATCTCCCACTGGATGGAAATGCACGAAGATCCGGAATTCCGTATCGGTCGACCTCGTCAGATCTATACCGGTGCTGCCATGCGCGACTACCCGAGTGGTAGATAATTCCGACATGCCGAGCATCACTGCCTCGGCATTTACCTCGGCACTCTCGCAAGCGGCGAATGGTGTGTCGGTGGTTACCACATCACACGAACACACGGAGGCTGGCCTGACAGTCAGCTCCATGTGTTCCGTGTGTGCAGACCCTGCCCTGTTGCTGGTCTGCGTGAATCTGGACAACGATTTCTGCACACTGGTTGATCAGAGCCGACGTTTTGCCGTCAACATACTGCCCAGCCATTGCATGGAGCTGGCAATGGTGTTTGCCGGCCTGGGTGATGATCCCGAGCAATCGCGGTTCGACACCGGCCACTGGACCACCCTGTCAACCGGAGCGCCGGTGCTGAGCAATGCGCTGGTTGCACTGGACTGCGAGCTCGACAGCAGTCTGGTCAAGGGTACTCACCGCGTGTTCTTCGGCAAGGTGGTGGACGTCAGGACGACCAGCGGAGAGCCACTGCTCTACACGGATCGCCGCTTCGCAGTCGTGGAGCCCGTCCCGCTCTAGAAGCTCGCACCAGGAAATACCCGTCAATGAGTATTCTCTTCTTCTGTCAGGGTGATGATGGCCAGGTATTGCAGGCGTTCCGACAACGCCTGCCAGACCACGACATCATCGACTGGAACAGCGCGTCTGCGCTCGCCGCTCCGGAGAAGATCACGGCTGCCATCGTCTGGATGCCACCTGACGACTTCTTCGACAAACTGGTTGCGCTGCAGCAGGTCTACGCCTTTTCCGCTGGCGTCGACCATCTGCTGCAGCACCCCGGCCTGCCCGAGGAGGTCACGATCATTCGATTGCAGGATGCCGGGATGTCGCAGCAGATGGCTGAATACGCACTGTATGGCACGCTCCATTACCAGCGCCAGATGGGAATGCTGCGCAAGGCACAGCAGGATGCCGAGTGGTGCCGTGATGTCAAGGTGCGGGCAACAGCCGATACCGGCGTCGGCGTACTCGGCGCCGGCGCTCTCGGCTTGCAGGTTGCCACGAAAATCGCGCTCAACGGATACCCTGTGAGCAGCTGGAGTCGTTCTGCCCGGCCCTCCCCCGACGGCAGGGTCAGCATGTTTCACGCAGAAGAAGGCCTGTCGGAATTTCTGGCGGGCAGCCAGGTGCTGGTCTGTCTGCTGCCACTGACAGAGGCCACCCGAGGTATCCTCAACCGTCAACTGTTCGAACAGCTGCCGCGTGGTGCCTTCCTGATCAATCCGGGGCGCGGCGATCATCTGAACGATACCGACTTGCTGACCGCACTGGATTCAGGTCAGCTAAGCGGTGCCCTGCTGGATGTCTTCAGCACCGAACCGCTGCCGGCGACCCACCCGTTCTGGCAACATCCGGACATCATCATCACGCCGCATGTTGCCGCCCAGAGTCTGACGGAAGAATCAGTCGGTCAGATTGCCGCCAATATCGAGGCCATCGACCGCGGAGAGACGCCTTCAGGCGTCGTCAGCCGGCAAAGCGGATACTGAAGGAGCCAGACTTGCAATGGTTCGCAGCACGATCTGCCGAACCAGCTCCTCCGCCATCTCGGAGCGCAGTATGCGCGCTTCGTTTTCCTTGCCCAGTACATTGGTTTCATCGTAGGTGTATTCGCGCGTGACATCCACCCGGTTGAAAGTCTGCCCGGGCTGGTAAGCCGGTGCGCGGCCATCAACCGATTCGGCGATGAGCATGCTGACGGCATGACTCAGCTCGAGCTCACTGACGCGACCGGTGCTTCTGACCGAGACCACGCGCTCGGTTTGCTCCTCATCAGTCAGGCGCAACAGGATGTTGGCATCGTCACGATTGGGCGCCAGCTCGAATGCCGCATCGGTCAATGCCTCTTCCACAGCCTGCGAAATACTCAGGTTGCGCGAGGCATCGACATAGATGCTACCTAGATCCGTCAGGCGAGTAACACTGCCTCGCGGATGGAAACCGCATCCGCCCAACAGGCAGGACACGATGACGCCCACCAGAATCCAGGCTCTGCTCCTCATCGATCGAGGCATGCCTGACATCACTCGCTGGTAGCAGCCTTGGCGAAGTTGGCCAGCGCAGCACTGACCTTCTGCAGGACTTCCTCGCAACCTTCCATGCCATGTCTGGCCTGCAGGTAGGCTGGGTCATTCCAGCCCAGATGAGTCTGCCCGGCATCGTCCTGCCAAGCCAGCATCTTCTGTGGCAGATCGATGGCCAGTGTGGGTGCGCAGTTCATCAGCGGTGTACCCAGCTTCGGATTGCCGAAAATCAGCACTTCGGTGGGGCGCAGTGATAGCTCGACCTTGTCAGCGTTGGCGGCATGATTGACTCGTCCGAAGATCGTCATGCCCTTGCTCTCCAGCGCAGCCGTCAAACGATCAATGGTCGTAGCGACATCATGAGGACTCTCGACGGTTTCGAGACCATCCTGGGCAAAGGCCGAATGCGCTGAAAGGAAGGTGACCACCGCAAGAATGACTGCTCGCATGAAATATTTACCGTTTGAAGATGAATTCGTCAGACGTAGTGTACTCCTCGTCAGCAGTTTTTCTACGCAGCGCTACACTCTCACCATGCACCGTCTTCTGCTGAACCGAGACATCTACACCGAATTCCTGCAATCTGACCTCCCCGAGGCCAGACGGTTTCTGTGGATCGTGACAGCAGATATCAAGGACTTGCATGTCGAGCACGGTCATCGCTACAAACCGCTGCTGGAGGTACTCAATGACCTCGTGGAATCAGGGGTCGCAGTGCGCCTGATTCACGCCAAGGAACCCGGTCCACGGTTTCGTGAAGACTTCGACCGCTGCGAAGCCTTGATAGACAGCGAGCTGTTCGAGCGTATCCTCTGCCCCAGGGTGCATACCAAGGCCATTGTCATCGACGGTGTTCGCGCCTTTGTCGGTTCGGCCAATCTGACAGGGGCAGGTCTGGGCGCCAAACATGCCGACAAACGCAATTTCGAGGCAGGTTTCGTCTTCGACGACAAGGGGCATCTGGAAGAACTCATGCGCTGGATCGATGAACTGTATCTGGGAGAATACTGTCATGACTGCAAGCGCCGGGAGCATTGTCCGGATCCGATCATCGAACTACACCGCTGACTGGGTATGACCATGACCATTGAAACAAAGACGTCGCCCAGCCCCGAGCAGCTGGTTGCCGATGCGCTGCAGGCGCTGGAGATCGCGACGGTTCACAGCCCGGCCAGCATGGCGGAAACCGCGCATTGGCTGGAGCACCCGGGTCTGGACGACCCGTCTCTGGTGGATCTTACCGCCTTGCCGTTCGTCACCATGGACAACCCGGATTCACGCGATCTGGATCAGGCACTGCTCATCGAGCGCCACGACAGTACCGCCTATCGGGTCCGCTACGCTCTGGCAGATGCTGCCTACTACGTACCGCCGGGTTCGGCCCTGTTCGCTGATGCGCTTGCCCGGGGAACGACCTACTACACGCCGATTCTGGCCGTGCCGATGCTGCCGGTCGAACTCTCTGAAGGCCTGGTCTCTCTGAACCCGCAGGTGGATCGACGGGCTCTGGTCTTCGACATGATCGTCAACGATGAGGCCGTCGTCACTCGAACAAGCATCGAACGGGCAAGAATACACAGTCAGGCCAAACTCGATTACGCGGGTGTTCAGGCCTGGCTCGACAGCGACCCCGTGCCGCAGAAGCCCTACGAAGAATCCCTGTTGTTGTTGCGCGAACTGGGAAACCGGCTGATAGCGGCAGCGGCTCGACGTGGCGTCGTGCGCTTCGACCGTACCGAAACACAGATCAGCGTGGAAGGCGAACCGCCCCGGTTCTCGGCTGGCAGACGCAAACGTTACGCAACCGAGCGCTACAACGAGCAACTGAGCCTGATGTGCAATATGCAGGGCGCCGAAATCATGCTCGCCTTGTCAGGTGTCAGCGATGCCGTTCAAGCGGTATTTCGGGTTCACGAAGCGCCGCTGCGCAAGCAACTGGGCAAGTTGCGTGACAAGCTCGCCCGCTTTGCCGAACGACAGAGCGACCCGGAGGCCTGGCGGTGGCAGCCTGGACAATCGCTTGCAGACTATGTCGACAGCCTGCCCCGGACACCTCGACATCAACGTCAGGTCAAGTCCATTCAGCGCCAGATCATGCAGGCGCAGCGCGCGTCGAGTTTCACACCAGAGGCCGGAGAGCACCATGCACTCAAGGCTGCCAGCTACGCGCGCTTCTCATCACCGATGCGCGAGGTCGTCGGCATCTTCACCCACAAGGAACTGCTCGAGGCTGTCGGAGGCCATGCCTATGACAAGGACACCGACACGGAACTGCGCGATGCCGTGATCGAGTCAGCCAACCACTCCCGACAAGTGCAACGCAAGCTGGAAAAGACCATCGAATTCGCAGCGCTGTTCAGCGTGTTCTCGCATGAAATGAGCCTCCCCCAATCCCCTCTTCACCAAGGCACGATCATGGGGCTGCGCGGTGACAGGCTCTATATCAGCCTGGATGAGCTGGCCGTGGATGTCAAAGTGTACCGTGAGGACCTCGAGGAACAGTTCGGTACGAGCTACGACATGGGTGAGATCGTGGCCCGTCCGGCTGACACGCAAGGCCCTGAATGGGTGCTGGGGGACGGCGTGCAACTCTGTGTCAGAAGCTACGATGAGGAACGCAAGCGATTCCGATTCACGCTGGCGCATCAGGACTGAGCCAGGTGCTGAGCGCATGAAGGCAACGCGACGCCCGTCTACACTAGTGTACTGTTTCATACAAAGCGTTCATTCGACACCGAGATTCCTGACAACATGGCTAAAGTAACTCCAGGCGTAGGTCCTGAATACCCACAGGTCGTCGTACTCTTCGGCGCGACAGGTGATCTGGCCAAACGCAAGCTGATTCCCGGCCTCTATCATCTGTCCAGTGCCGGATTCATACCCGACTGCAAGATCATCGGCGTCTCGCTGGAGGAACTCAGTGACGAAGAATTCCAGAATGTGTGCCGTTCTTCTCTGGAGGAGTTTTCCAAGCGCACGCTGAGCGACGAAGACTGGCAAGCCTACCGCGACCGCCTCTCCTACGTTCCCTTGTCGGCAGGTGCCGCCGCTCTGGAGCAGGCTGTGCTGGCAGCGGAGGCCGGCATCGGTACCGAGTGTCGCCGACTCCACTACCTGTCGGTACCACCCAAGGCTGCGCTGTCGGTCATCAACACCCTGGGAGAGGCGAAGCTGATCGAGCGTGCCCGGATCGTCATGGAGAAACCCTTCGGCGTCGATCTCGAATCTGCCGTGCGTCTGAACAGCGAAGTGCACAAGGTATTCGATGAGCAGCAAGTCTTTCGCATCGATCACTTCCTGGGGAAGGAACCTGCGCAGAACATCCTGGCCTTTCGCTTTGCCAATGGTCTGTTCGAGCCGATCTGGAACCGCAATTTCATCGACCATGTCCAGATCGATGTACCGGAAACACTCGGGCTTGAAAATCGCGCCGGATTCTATGAAACGACCGGTGCCTTTCGCGACATGGTGGTCACTCACCTCTTCCAGATTCTGGCCTTCGTGGCGATGGAGCCACCGGTTGCTCTGGAGCCTGCCTCGATCAGCGAAGAAAAGAACAAGGTCTTCCGCAGCATGATGCCGATCCTGCCGCGTCATGCGGTGCGCGGCCAGTTCAACGGTTACCGCGACATGGACGGCGTCAACCCCGATTCGGAAACGGAGACCTTCATCGCCCTGAAATGCTCTATCGACAACTGGCGATGGGCGGGGGTACCGTTCTATCTGCGCACCGGAAAGAGGCTGGCTGAAGGGCAGCGGATCATCTCGATCGCCTTTCAGGAACCGCCAAAGAGCATGTTTCCTCGTGATTCAGGCGTGGGTCTGCACGGGCCGGATCACCTGACCTTCGACCTGTCGGATTCTTCGCGTACGTCACTGAGCTTCTATGGTAAACGTCCCGGTCCCGGCATGAAGCTGGACAAGCACAGCCTGCAGTTCGCCATGGACGAGACCAAGCAGGTCGGCGAGGTTCTCGAAGCCTATGAGCGACTCATTCTGGATGCCATGCGCGGCGATCACACCTTGTTTACCACGTCCCGCGGCATCGAGCGATTGTGGGAAGTGTCTGCACCGCTACTGGACAACCCGCCTCCGGTGGCGCGCTACTCACAGGGCTCCTGGGGACCCAACGCCATTCATCAATTGATCGGGCCCCGGGCCTGGCGGCTGCCGTTCGAACGCAACTGGCGCGATTGATGGGTCGCAAGGGCCCTGGCTGGCGACGTCGCGATTGGTGGGTTGCAAGAGCCCTGGCTGGCGACGTCGCGATTGTCAGCCGCCCTTGTACTGCTGCGGGCGTTGCGGCTGCACCGATCGAACGGACACCCGCTGGATTCAGGTCCCTGCCTTGAGAGCGTCGGTTCCGGATTTGACCGCGGCCTTTTCCGCCAGTGCAATACCGGCAAGTACCAGCAGCAGCCCCGCCAGATGGAACCAGCGAAACTGCTCACCCAGAATCAGCACCGCCAATAGCGAGCCGAAGATCGGTACCAGATTCACGAACAGACCGGCCCGGTTGCTGCCGATGAGTTCCACGCCACGGGCAAAGGCCAGCTGACTGACCACGGTCGGAAAGATGATGACGTACAGCAGCACCATCCAACCGCGGATGCTCGGCATGCTGAAGCCCTGCTGCGAGATTTCCCAACCTGCAAACGGTATGGTCATGACGAAGGCGCTTGTGGCGATGATCCACATGAAGCTCATCCAGTGGATATCCGGGCGCCATCGCAGGCCGAAGGAATAGCCCGCGTAGAAGATACACGCCACCAGCATGATGGCGTCTCCGAGATTGAGCCCTTCGGTCAGGAAACGACCGGGCTCTCCGGCCGTTGCCGTCAGCAGGACACCGAACAGTGTCAGCACCAGGCCGACGATCTGCAGCCACCTGACGCGCTGCGAGAGAAAGACGAAATTGGCCAGCATGATCAGCATCGGCAAGGCGGCCTGCTCGATACTCACGTTGATGGCTGTGGTGTAATTCAGCGCAAGATACATCAACAGATTGAACATCGCCATGCCGAAGGCGCCCAGGGAGACCAGCACCCACAGGTATGGGCGTATCGTCGGCCAGTCTCTTTTCAGGGGGCCGTAGGCGAATGGCAACAGATAGAGAGACGCACACAGCCACCGCAGACTGGTCACGGTGAAGGGTTGCCAGTCGGCGGTAGCCAGGCGACCGGCGACCGCATTTCCGCCCCATAACAGGGGGGCGATGATCAGCAGCAGATAGGCATTGCCGATGGTGCTGTTGAAAGCCCGTTTGACGAGGGCCGTCATGATGCAGCATCTGGCCGAAGCGAACGGTGCGGATACCCAGACCGGGTGCATCCTGCCCCGTCCCGACCGTCAGCCGGATGAATCACGACGTCAACCCCTGTTCGCGTCAGTTTGCAACGATGTTCACCAGACGGCCGGGTACGACGATCACCTTGCGAACGGTCAGGCCTTCGATGTGGCGCTGCACGCCCGCATCGGCTTTCGCCGCCGCTTCACAATCTTCCTTGCTGGCATCGGCCGATACCGTGATGGAAGAACGTCGCTTGCCATTGACCTGTACCACCAGTTCCAGCTCATCCCGGGTCAGCGCAGCCTCGTCGGTTTCCGGCCAGGCTTCGTTGATCAAGGCCGTGCTGTAGCCCAGATGCTGCCACAGCTCATGCGTGATGTGAGGCACGAAAGGACTGAGCAGACGGATCAGTGCACTGCAGGCTTCGAAGACCACCGCCTTGCCCGACTCGCTGGAATCATCGAAGCGGGTCACGTCGTTGAACAGCTCCATCATCGAGGCGATGGCCGTGTTGAAGGTCATTCGCCGTTCGATATCGTCGGTCACCTTGGCGATGGTTTCATGCGTCTTGCGGCGCAAGGCCTTCTGATCGGCATTCAGGGAATCGACGTCCAGTACCGCGCCGGAAAAGGATTCATCCAGAGCGCCGATCTCTCGCCAGACACGCTTCAGGAAGCGGTGCATGCCTTCCACGCCACCCTCTTTCCATTCCAGAGACTGGTGTGGCGGAGTATCGCTCATGGAGAACAGGCGCATGGTGTCCGCCCCGTAGCGATCGATCATCTCTAGCGGATCGACACCGTTGTTCTTGGACTTCGACATCTTCTCGATACGACCGACAGTCACTGGCTGACCGTCGGCCTTCAGAATCGCGCTGGCAATTCGCCCCTTGTCGTCATACTCGATGTCCAGCTCCTTGCGGTTGTAGTATTCCGCCTTGCCACTGTCAGAGTTCCTGTAGAAGGATTCTGCGACCACCATGCCCTGAGTCAGCAGCCGGGTGAAAGGTTCATCGGACACCACCAGACCCGCGTCGCGCATCAACTTGTGGAAGAAGCGTGCGTACAACAGATGCAGTACGGCATGTTCGACGCCACCGATGTACTGGTCCACCGGCAGCCAGTAATTGGCTCGCTCATCCAGCATCCTGGCAGCATCGGGCGAACAGAAACGGGCGTAGTACCAGCTGGACTCGAAAAAGGTATCGAAGGTATCGGTCTCGCGTCGACCCGGCTTGTCCGTGCCGGGAACCGTGGTGTTGATGAAATCCGGATCTTCCTTGATCGGCGATTTGACCCCGGAAAAGGCAACGTCTTCGGGCAAGCGGACCGGCAGATCTTCCTCCGGTACCACATGCACATTGCCTTCCTCATCGTAGATGATCGGAATGGGGCAACCCCAGTAGCGCTGTCGTGAGACACCCCAGTCGCGCAGGCGGTAATTGACCTTGCGTTCACCGCGGGCCTGCTCGACGAGAAAATCGGCCGTCGCCGCAAACGCGGCCGCATGGTCCAGTCCGTCGAAATCACCGGAGTTGATGGTGATCGTGTTTTCCTTGTCCGTGAAAGCCGCCTCGCTGACATCCACGGGGCTGTCGACGGATTGCACCACCTGCTTGATCGGCAGACCGTACTTGCTGGCAAATTCCCAATCGCGCTGGTCATGAGCCGGCACCGACATGACAGCGCCGGTTCCATAGCTCATCAGGACAAAGTTGGCGACGTAGACCGGCACCCGTTCGCCGGACACCGGATTGATGGCTTCGATGCCCAGCGGTACACCGCGTTTCTCCATGGTTTCCATGGCGGCTTCGGAGGTGCCCGTGCTGGTGCATTCCGCTATGAAATCAGCCACTTCGGAATTTCGCTTGCCCATGGCACGCGCCACAGGATGCTCGGCAGCCACCGCCATGTAGGTGACGCCGGCAACCGTGTCGGGCCGTGTGGTGTAGACACGGATGGCGTCATCCATGCCATCCTCGGTGATGTCCAGTGGCTTGTCACCGCGACCAGCGAGAGCGAATTCGAACTCGACCCCTTCGGACCGGCCAATCCAGTTCTTCTGTTGTGCTCGTACGGCTTCAGGCCAGCCTTCCAGCTTGTCGGTCTCTTCCAGCAGCTCTTCGGCATACTGGGTGATCTTCAGGAACCACTGCGGAATCTCCCGCCGCTCCACCTTGGCGCCCGAACGCCAGCCACGCCCATCGGCATCCACCTGCTCATTGGCCAGTACGGTGCCTTCCACCGGATCCCAGTTGACCACCGCCATTTTCTTGTAGGCCAGACCCTTTTTCACCAGTTGCGTGAAGAACCACTGCTCCCATCGGTAGTACTGGGGTGTGCAGGTGGCCAGTTCGCGTGACCAGTCGTAGGCGATACCCAGCTTCTGCAGCTGTTCGCGCATCTCCTCGATGTTCGAATAGGTCCACTTGGCCGGCGCCGTGTTGTTCTTGATGGCTGCATTCTCCGCTGGCAGGCCAAAGGCGTCCCAACCCATGGGTTGCAACACGTTGAAGCCCTGCATGCGCTTGTAACGCGAGACCACATCACCGATGGTGTAGTTTCTGACGTGCCCCATGTGCAGACTGCCACTGGGATAGGGAAACATGCAGAGGCAGTAGTACTTGGGCCTTTCCGTGTCCTCGGTGACTTTGAACGCTTCGTTGGAGGTCCAGACGGCCTGCACTTCGGATTCCGTGCGGCGAAAGTCGTATTGGTCCTGCATGAGATGTCTTCGGTGAATTGCCAGGGAAAGAGGGATTGTGTCCGGTCGCGACCGGACCCCCTAATATACAGCAGCGACCGCAGCTTGCCACCCGCCCTGTTGCACAGGACTGCTTACCACGCTCCGGCGTGCAGCCGTCACATCAGCTGGCGCGCAACCAGGCGAGCGTGAAGACGTGGCCCGGCGTCAGGGCCATTCGCAGATTCAGCGCCGACACATCCACGCGATCCGCCAGATCGCGGCTGTGAAAACAGACCCTTGGCCGGCCCGAGACGATGTCACTGATCTCGACCTCGGCAAACTCGATGAAACGACCGCACACCGGTCGCAGACACTTGTACAGGCTCTCCTTCAGACTGAACAGAGCCGTTGCATGCCAGTCTTCCTCGCCCGCCTCCGCGATCTCGGCACGCTCGGCATCGGTGGCGACCAGTTTCAGCACGCCGGCACCGAGCGTCTGGATGCGCTCCAGATCGACGCCCATACTGCGCGCTTCACACATCTGCTCGACAGCCACCGCAGCCACGGCCCACTCGTTGGTGTGGCTGACACTGCCGATGACGCCTTCCGGCCAGCGCACGGCACCGTCATCGGCCCGCAACAGTTCGACCGGTGGCAGACCGGCCTCGGCAAGCGCCGCTCTGGCGCAGTATCGGCCGCTGGCAAAGGTACGACGCCGAAGTGGCGCCGAGGAGGCAATCAGCTCGAACTCTGCAGGGTACAGATCGTCCATGCCCTGCCCGACTTCGCAGCAGGCAAGGTACACATTGGTGCCCGCCCATTCCGGTGCGTAGGTCAACCCGTTGATGGGGTTCAGAACGGGCTCACCGATCCCGTTCACGACACGGGGATGTCTTCATACACGGCGGAGCGCGTCTCGGGAATCGGCTGATTGTCTTCCGCACGGTAGGTGTAGACCAGTGACCGCTTGATGACATCCGAATCGTTCTGCCCGGCAGCGTGCAAGGTGCGCGAGTGGAAAAGCAGCAGATCCCCGGGGTCCAGCTCCACCGCCACTGCCCGCGACAGCAACTCTTCATTGTCCGCCAGATCGGTTCGCAGAAACAGCGACGCATCGAACTGACCCGGCTCGAAGTCCAGCGTGTGGGATCCCGGTATGACCAGCAGACCGCCGTTATGTGCATTTTCCGGCCCCAATGCCAGCCAGCTGCTGACCAGCTCGCGTCGATCGAAGCGCCAGTAGCGAATATCCTGATGCCAGCTGGTGACGCTGCTGAAGCCCGGATGCTTGGTCATCACGCAATTGTGGTGGTTCTGCGACAGACGTATGTGGTCGGTTTTCATCAATGCCTTGAGCATGGCGACCACCCTGGGGTGCTTGCCTACCTGCTGAAACAGCCGATCCCGGCCGAAGGCATGCAGCAATCGTCTCGGTGTATTGCCACCGGGCGCCGTTTTCGAACTCGGCGCGCCGGGGTAATGCACGTCGGCTTCGAACTCCACCGGGGCCAGGGCCGGCGAGAGAGACTGGTCGATGAGATCGACCAGGGCCTGCACGTCTTCACTCGAGAACAGTGATCGCGCCACGTAGTAACCATCGCGCTCGAAGGCCTTGACTGCTTCGCTGATGTCGTCCAATTCCCTAAACTCCCGAATCGTGTGAACTTGAGATTGCGCCATTTTGCCTGATCTTACAGTAGCGACGCGTCAGTACCGGACATGGTCCAAACTACCGTATATCCGTACACTATGACCAGCGCACGGGTAAATCTATCCCAGGACCCACCCAACTACCCGATCAAAGGCGTTCTCAGCCACACCGTTCGCCTCACTTTCTACGTCAGACAACGCCCCATAATTCATGAGCAAGCACATACTGATCGAGAATGCCCATCAGAACAATCTGAAGCACCTTGATCTGAAACTGCCCCATGGCGAGCTGATCGTCATCACCGGCGTCAGCGGCAGCGGCAAGTCGACACTGGCGTTCGATACCATCTACGCGGAAGGCCAACGGCGCTACGTCGAGACCTTCTCGCCCTATGCCCGCCAGTTTCTGGACCGCATGGACAAGCCCCAGGTGGACCGCATCGAGGGCATACCACCGGCCATCGCCATCGATCAGACCAATCCGGTGCGCACCTCGCGCTCAACAGTCGGCACCATGACCGAGCTGAACGACCATATCAAATTGTTGTTCGCACGTACCGCCGAGCTGTATTGCGGCTGCTGCGGCAAGCCGGTGAAACGCGACACACCGGAGAACATCAGCAGCGACTGGTTCGACGGTGGTGAACCCGGTCGCATCATGGTGACCTTCCGGATTCCCGTTCCCGAGAACTTCGAGGCGACCGAGATTCAGGACTGGCTGGCGCGTCAAGGCTATACCCGGGTGCATCAGCAGAACGAGACCAGCATCGATGTCATACAGGATCGCCTGAGTACCCGCGAGGACAACCGCGGGCGCTTCATCGAAGCCATCGAAGCCGGTTTGCGCTACGGCCAGGGCAAGGTCACCGTGCACACCCTGGGCGAGGATCGCCAGTCCACGTCTCAGACCAGCTACTCGGTCGCCCTGCAGTGCGAGGACTGTGGTATCCGCTACCGCGAACCGACACCGTCCAGCTTCTCCTTCAATTCTCCCATTGGTGCCTGCGAGACCTGCAAGGGTTTCGGTCGGGTCATCGGCATCGATTATCGACTGGCACTCCCTGATGTCAGCAAGACCCTCAAGGGTGGCGCCGTCAAGGTCTTTCAGACAGAGAAGAGCTCGGTCTGCCAGCGCGACATGGAAAAGGCCGCACGCAAGCAAGGTATACCGCTGGATGTGCCTTTCGAAGCCATGAGTCAGGAGCAGCAGGACTGGGTCATCCAGGGCGATGGCAAGGATGGCGATGATCACTGGTACGGTGTGGTCGGCTTCTTCGACTGGCTGGAGCGCAAGTCCTATCGCATGCACGTGCGCGTCATGCTGGCCAAGTACCGCAGCTACGATGAATGCCCCGCCTGCCATGGGGCTCGACTCAAACCCGAATCACTGAACTGGCGGGTCGGTACACTCGACGATGCACGAAAGGTCATCGACCCATTGGCGCGCTACCGCTCGACTGAGTCCCCCCTGTCGGACAAGGTCATGAAGACCCTGCCGGGACTGAACATCGTCGACCTGATGCAACTGCCCTTGTCGGCCTCCCTGCAGTTCATCGACGCCCTTGCCGAGGGTCATGTGGATGACCCGACCGACATGGTGGTGCGCGAGATGCGCGCGCGGCTGAGCTACCTCAATGATGTCGGCCTGGGGTATCTCACCCTGGATCGTCAATCGCGCACGCTCTCGGGTGGCGAGGTTCAGCGTATCAACCTGACCACCGCTCTGGGCACCTCACTGGTCAATACCCTGTTCGTGCTGGATGAGCCGAGTATCGGTCTGCATGCCCAGGACATGGATCGCGTCATCCGGGTGCTGCAGCGTCTGCGCGATGCCGGCAATACCCTGATCGTGGTGGAACATGATCCGCAACTGATGATGGCCGCCGATCGCATCATCGATATCGGCCCCGGCCCGGGTCGCAACGGCGGCAACATCGTGTTCAATGGCAAGCCGGCCGCCATGCTGAAGAGCCGCAAGTCGCTGACGGCGAAATACCTCAACGGCGACAAGACCCTGCACTTCGAGTCACCGCCACGCGCTGACGGGAAAGCCGAACTGCTGCTCCTGTCTGGAGCCCGCGGCCACAACCTGAAGGATGTGAGCCTGGAGATCCCGCTGAACCGGCTGGTATGCCTGACCGGTCCCAGCGGTTCCGGCAAATCCACACTGATACAGGACACCCTGTTCAATGCGCTCTCGGCGCTCAAGGGAAAGCCGAAGGAAACGGCATTGCCGTTTGCATCGATCAGCGGTGACGAGCAGATCAGCGATGTCATTCTGGTGGACCAGTCCCCTATCGGCAAGTCGGCCCGCTCCAACCCTGTCAGCTACACGGGAGCCTTCGAGCCGATTCGCAAGCTGTTCGAAAAGGTCCCCGAAGCCCAGGAGCGCGGCTACAAGGCCAGTGCCTTCAGTTTCAATTCCGGCATGCGCTGCCCGGCCTGCTCGGGTAATGGATTCGAGCACGTCGAGATGCAGTTTCTCTCGGATGTCTATCTGCGCTGTGCCGAATGTCAGGGGCGTCGCTATCGCCCGGAGCTGCTGGAAATCAAGCTGTTCAACGCCCATGAGGAAGAAGGCCAGTCGATCGCGGATGTGCTCGACATGACGGTTGACCGCGCACTCGAATTCTTTGTGGACGACAAGGCGGTCAGTACGGCCTTGCGCTCATTGAGCGATGTGGGACTGGGCTATCTGCAACTCGGACAACCGGTACCCACGCTCAGCGGTGGCGAGGCCCAGCGCCTCAAGCTGGCAGCCTATCTGGGCCAGGCTGCGATGACACGTTCCAAGCGCACCATCAAGGGCCAGACCCTGTTCCTGTTCGACGAACCGACAACAGGCTTGCATTTCGAGGATATCGACAAATTGCTGGGTGCTTTCGAACAGCTGGTGGAACAGGGGCATTCACTGGTTGTCATCGAACACAATCTGGATGTCATTGCCAATGCCGACTGGATCATCGATCTGGGCCCGGCTGGCGGTGCAGCCGGTGGCAGTATCGTGTGTACCGGCACGCCGCAGCAGGTCATGTCTCACAAGACGAGCGTCACGGCCGCCTCGCTGCGCGACTATCAGGAAGCCAGCGACCGCCTGCGTCACACGGCAGTCGTGGCAGAGCCAGAGGCGCGACTGCAGACGCTGGTACCGGTTCCGGAACCCGGTGATGCCATCGAAGTGCACAAGGCTCGAGAGCACAACCTGAAGAACATCGATGTCAGCATCCCGCGAGACAAGCTGACCGTCATCACCGGCATGAGTGGTAGCGGCAAGAGTACGCTGGCGTTCGATATTGTCTTCAATGAAGGGCAGCGCCGCTACCTGGAATCACTCAATGCCTACGCCCGGCAGTTCGTGCAACCGGCCTCGAGACCCGATGTCGATGCCATCACCGGCATTCCACCCACGGTGGCAATCGAGCAACGTACCAGTCGCGGCGGTCGGAAGAGCACCGTGGCGACGATGACCGAGATCTATCACTTTCTGCGGCTGCTCTTCGTCAAGTTGGGCGAGCAGTATTGCCCGGACTGCGAAGTACCGATCTCGGCGCAATCGGTTGATGCCATCACCGCTCAGGTCATCAAGCGTCATCGCGGCAAGCAGATCCACTTGCATGCGCCACTCATTGTCGATCGCAAGGGCTACTACACCGACCTGGCCAAGTGGGCTCTGAACAAGGGCTTCGAGACCTTGCGCGTGGACGGCAAGGCATTGCCGACGGCCGATTGGCCACGACTCGACCGCTTCAAGGAGCACACCATCGATCTGCCTGTCGCCTCCATCATGGTGGATGTCCGTCATGAAGCCGAATTGCAGGCGCTGATACAGCGCGCCATCGACTTCGGCAGTGGTGTGGTGAAGATCGGCACCGGCAAGGGCAGCGAGAAACTGTTCTCCACACAAAGAGCCTGCCCGAGCTGCCAGCGCAGTTTTGCCGAGCTGGATCCGCGCATGTTCTCCTACAATTCACGACATGGCTGGTGCCCGGAATGTTTCGGTACCGGAGAGATCATCCCGGGCTTCGATGAAGAGCAGACCGGCGAGGAACGCAACTGGTCAGGCAGCGATCAGGAACCGGTAGTCTGCTCCGCCTGTCACGGTCAGCGACTCAAACCGGAATCACTGGCCGTGTATTTCCAGGACTGGAATATCGCCGACTACACCACGCTCTCGATCGTGGAAGCGGGCAAGGTGTTCGCCACGATCAAGCTCGAGGAGAGACAGGCGAGCATTGCTCGTGACAGTCTCAAGGAGTTGAACTCTCGTCTGTCCTTTCTGGATGAAGTGGGGCTCTCCTACCTGTCACTGGACCGCTCTGCCCCGACACTCAGCGGTGGCGAGGCGCAGCGCATTCGACTGGCAGCACAGCTCGGCTCCAATCTGCAGGGCGTGTGCTACATCCTCGATGAACCCACCATCGGCCTGCACCCGCGCGACAACCGCATGCTGCTCGATACCCTTGCCAGACTGCAGAAGAAAGGCAATACGATCGTGGTAGTGGAGCATGATGAGGAGACCATTCTCAGTGCGGACCATGTCATCGACATCGGCCCTGGCGCCGGCGTTCGTGGGGGCGAGATCGTCGCTTCGGGCACGGTGGCTCAGGTTCGCAAGAACCCGCAATCGGTGACGGGCAAGCTGCTGGATCACCCCTTGCAACATCCGCTCTACCCGACTCGCGGCAAGCCAGAACACAGCCTGCACATCGAAAACGCCACCTTGCACAATCTGAAGAATGTCTCGGTGGATATCCCGCTGGGTCAGCTTGTGTGTGTCAGCGGTGTGTCCGGTTCCGGCAAGAGCACCCTGATACGCGACGTCGTGCACGACAATCTGCGCGTACTCAATGCCCAGAAGCGAAAGCGCAAGCTCGGCCCCCTGATCGGTTGTGAGCAGATCACGGGCTGGGAGAGCATCTCGCGTCTGCTGGAAGTCGACCAGACGCCCATCGGCAAGACCTCCCGCTCCTGCCCGGCCACGTATATCGGCTTCTGGGACAACATCCGCCGTCTCTTCGCAGACACCACGGAGGCGCGCATTCGTGGCTATACCGCCAGTCGATTTTCCTTCAATACTGGCGAGGGTCGCTGCGAGGAATGCGGCGGTCAGGGGATGCAACGCATCGAGATGAGCTTCCTGCCCGATGTGCGTGTGCTGTGCGAGGTGTGCAACGGTCAACGCTTCAACCACGAGACATTATCCGTCCGGTACAAGGACCGCTCGATTGGCGAGGTGCTGATGATGAACGTGGACGAGGCCGTCGAGTTCTTCGAAGCCCACGTCAGCATTCACCATGCCTTGAAGCTGCTGCAGGATGTTGGTCTGGGCTATCTGACACTGGGCCAGCAAAGCCGTACCCTCAGCGGCGGCGAGGCGCAGCGTATCAAGCTGGTATCGGAACTGGCCAAGGCGAAACCGAGCGTCAAGGATTCCTCGGGCAAGAGCATTGTCAATGTACACACATTGTACATACTCGATGAGCCCACGGTGGGTCTGCACATGGCTGATGTCGAGAACCTGATTCATGTGCTGCACCGGTTGGTCGAAGCCGGCAATTCAGTCATCGTGATCGAGCACAATCTGGACATCATGGCAGAGGCTGACTGGATCATCGACATGGGACCGGAGGGCGGCACCGGCGGTGGCAGGGTGGTGGCCAGAGGAGTGCCGAAGAAGGTAGCGGGCTCCAAACGCTCACGCACAGCCCCGTATCTTGCGGATCTGCTCAAGCCCTGAAAACCGAGGTGTGTGGCATGCTGACAGGCCGTACCCTTGCCTGCAGAAGACGTTGCCATGAGTGAGAGTTTCTTTACCACAACCGATGGTCAGTGGTTTCAGCCTACCGAGCACACGCGCGGCCCCTGGGATGAGCATGCCTGTCATGCAGGCCCGCCCACGGGCCTGCTCGCTCGGGCGGTTGAACAGCTGTTTCCCGAGCATCGCCTGAGCCGTCTTACCGTCAATCTGCAACGTCCCGTGCCTTTTTCCGGATTCAGCGTGGCAGCCAGCATCGTTCGTCAGGGGCGAACGGTCTGCCTCTCCGAAGCCAGCCTGCTGGATCAGGATGGCCGCTGTGTCATTACTGCCGCCGGCATGCACTTGCGCCCGTCGCACATGCCGGATCTACCCAGCCATCACCTGGACATGGGCACGCCCGAGGAGGCCCTGCCGGGCGATTTTCCGATTCGCCAGACGCTGCATGACAAACCGACTTTCTGCGGCCCCGGTGTCGCTGTCCGTTACCCCGCCGGTCAGGACAGTTCGCCGGGCCCGACCCGCGCCTGGATGAAAACGGTACCCTTGCTCAGCGATGAAACCCCCAGTCCCTTTCAGCGTATCTGCCCTCTGGCCGATTGCGGCAACGCCTTCGGGCGCAATGCAGAACCTGGCGAACTGACCTTCATGAATACCGATCTGACCATCGTGCTGCACCGGGATCCGCTTGGCGAGTGGCTGGGTACCGACAGCGTCAACTACTGGGAACCCAACGGTATCGGCCTGGCCGACGCACAGCTGTTCGATTCCCGGGGCGTGGTTGGCCGTGCCATGCAGACACTGATCATCCGTGGAAATCCGAGCTGATCGACATTTTGCTCGATCACAGCCGCTTGCGCATGCCGAATAGCGATCTGTGTCCGCTTCCGGCTATCCGTTCTTGCGTACCATTGATCTCGTCAAGCCGTTGACCGAATCGCATGAGCGACCAGGTCCTCCCGCGAAAGTGGTCCTCCAGAGCACTTTCGCGGGTTTCTCCTGCAGGCAGCCGGAGACCGACGCGCTATCATGCAAGCGTCGTCAGTCAACCCTGTCACCATGAGATATCCCGAGAACGCATCGCCGGATCCGGCGGCCCCCTACGGCGAAACCATGCACGACATGCTGACGCTGTCGATGTTCATGTCCATCTTCATCGGAATCTGCCTCTTTGTTGCTGCCCGACACGGCAACATCCTGTGGATGAAAGTCTGGAGCGTGGGCCTGATCCTCTGCAGCCTGCTGTATCTGCTCAGCCAATGGCTGGACCTGAGCCTCTGGTGAGTCGATTCGTGCCAGCCGGCTTGCGCGCGCAGCACAGGCGTATCACAATGCGGCTACGACCGGCACACGACAATTTCCCGACCTCATGAACAAGAACGCTTCAGAACGCCCACGATCAGTGAACGTGCTTTCCAGTTCGGCATCATCGAGCCGACAGTGGCGATCGGATCACCGCCAACGGTCCGTCAAGCCGGTTTTCGCAGCCGTCGTCTCACTGCTGTTCGGCGCCCTGTTGCCGGGATTGGCCAGTGCCGCCGAGTTGCCGGATCTGAACGGTCGCGAGGTCGTCGTCGTCACGGAAAACGCCTACCCTCCCCTGCAGTTTGTCGACCCGAAAAGTGGCGAGGCCATCGGCTGGGAGTACGATGCCATGGAAGAGCTGGCCAGACGTCTCAATTTCACACTGGTCATCGAGAATTCCAGCTGGGACGCCATGATACCGGCGGTCAGCGAAGCACAATACGACATCGGCATGACCGGCATCACCATTCGTGATGATCGCCGTGAGAAGGTGGATTTCTCCGAGCCCTACATGCGCTCCGAAATGTTCATGCTGGTGCGAGCTGACGAGGATCGGTTCGAGAACGCCGAACAGTTCGCAGCACTCGAGGATGGACTGATCGGCGCGCAGGCGGGCACCACACCGTTCTATACCGCTGTCTACGAAGTACTCGACGGCGATGAGCAGAACCCCCGGATAAAACTGTTCGAGACCTTCGGTGCCTCGGTGCAGGCCCTGCGCAGCAATGACGTCGATCTGGTCCTCACCGATGGTACCGCCGGCAACGGCTATGTCTCGGCCAACCCGGATACCTTCAAGCTGGTGGGAGAGGCCATGGGCAGCGAGGACTTCGGGTTCATCTTTCCCAAGGGCTCAGAGCTGGTGGAACCGATCAATGCCGGTATTGCCAGCATGAAGGAAGACGGCACCCTGGAGAAACTGAACGTGACCTGGTTTCTGGAATACAAACTCGGTGAATGAATCTCTGATGAGTGGATACCGTCACGGGTGCTGACCTGCGCCGCAAGAGACTGACCCGTGCAGCACGACAAGGATCAGGCAGATCCGTCAGCCAGCGATTTCCCCTGGTGGCTGCTCGCCACGCTGGCGATCGGTGTATGGCTTGGCTATCGCATAGTCAACGATGACATCCACGCGGAAGTCTTCGATGTGCTGGTCAGGGGGGTCGGCGTCACCGCGTTCGTCACCGTCACCGCCTTTGCGCTGGCCAGTGCCCTGGGACTGCTGCTGGCTGCCGCCGTACTCTCCCCCTGGCTGATCGTCCGGCAATGCGCACGCTTCTATATAGAAATCATGCGTGGCATTCCCATGCTTGTCTTGTTGTTCTATATCGCCTTCGTTGCAGCACCGGCTGTCGTGGCCTTGCTCAATACAACGCTCCAGCCCTGGCTGGAAGCGCCCTTGAGAACCCGCGACTTCCCTCTGATGTGGCGAGCGATCCTGGCCCTGACGCTGGGCTATTCCGCCTTCATTGCCGAAGTGTTTCGCGCAGGCATGCTATCGGTCGGACGTGGGCAGACCGAAGCGGCACTCTCGCTGGGGCTGACGCCTCTGGACAGATTTCGTTATGTCACGTTTCCGCAGGCCTTTCGCACCATACTGCCGCCACTGGGAAACGATTTCATTGCCATGATCAAGGACTCGGCGCTGGTCTCCGTACTGGGTGTTGCCGACATCACTCAGCTGGGCAAGATCTATGCGGCAGGCTCCTTCCGCTTCATGGAAACCTACAATATCGTGGCCTACATCTACCTGCTGGTCACCATTGTCCTGTCCCTGCTGTTGCGTCGGCTGGAAGCCCGCTTGCGGCAGAGAAACGGGAGCAGCCGGGCTATCGACCAGTCAACGATTTGAACGGCGTCTGTGAATGCGCTCGTAGTCGGCTTCCGGAACCGTGGATCCGATGCCCCAACCCAGCTGTAGCCGGGGTCTTTCGCACTGATCAGAGCGCACGGCATGGTCTGACTGCTTGAGCTGTCTGGCATCGAACTGGACGCGCAACAGGCCTGCAATCAGCGCTTCAAGGTCGTGATGACCCACACTGAACGCCTGCCGATAACGATAGACCCGCAGCCTGCCGAACTGCGCATCGAGCAATCCGCGAACCTGTCGGTGATAGTCATCCAGGTGTGCTTTCGGGTATTCGGCCTGCAGGCTGTCGATGTCATCGAAGCCGATGGATGCCTGATGCCGCAGGTTCTGCCGGATGGACAACAGAACGGCCGAACCGCGTGGTTCCTCAGCAGAGAACTCGCGCCTGCGACTGGATGAATCCAGCAATCTCACCATGTCCACTATCTGGGCAGTGTGTGATCTATCGGGCTGTGCACTCATGGATGGCGTTTTGACAACTTTCGCGAAGACGAAGGTCTGCTGACCTGCGATACGGTGCAACCATCATCCCGGAGTGGCCCACCGCGTTTGCGTCGAGTGTACAACGTTGAAATCAGTGCAGGTAAGCGCTCACCTTGATTCGTGAAACACGCACAGATATGGACACTATGGCGCGTCAGGCGTCAGATATTTGTCTAGTATTTCCGCTAGTTCGGGACGACTTTTGCGTACCTCGTCGTGCGACAGACCTTCCAGCGAATGCGGAAATTTCAACCACTGATCGGTTTCGTGAAGGTAGTAGTCCGGCGCCTTGCCGGTCTGGTTGCGACTCGGCTTGTAGTAAGGCACAGCCACCCGAATGTCATGAGGCAGGTTACGCCGTGTCCTCTGTCGCAGTGTCTCGATGATCGCCTGCACGCTACGCCCCGTGTCGTAGACATCGTCGACGATCAGCAGTCGGTCCTCTGCGCTGATCTTGCGTACCAGGTAGTTCAGATTGAAGACTTGTACCTGGCTTGCCTGCTTGTCGATGTCGCGGTATGACGAAGTCCGCACGGTAATGTGATCGGAGTGCACTCCCCGGTACGCCAGCAATTCCTGCATCGCGATTCCCATGGGTGCGCCACCACGCCAGACCGCCACGATGAAACTGGGACGAAATCCGCTTCGATAGACCTTGGCAGCCAGTGAAAAGGAGTCTTCCAGCAGCTGCTGGGGATTCAGATACAGTTTCTCGCTCATGCAAGCAGTTTACCTGAACAACATCACTTGTCAGGCCTGACTGTGTTGCCGCCACCGGATAGCTAAATTGGTTAAACTGCCCGACCAGGCGGTTCGGTTCCGGTGTTGTCGAAGTACAAGACCCCGGAAATCGGTCATCGACCTCCCCTCGACTCACTGCAGGCACCCCATTGTGCAAGCCAAACACTACGTTACCGAAACCGATCTGTTGCACGACGCCTACCGGCTGGGTGTGCAGATCGCCGAAAGCGGATTTCGCCCTACCTTCATTGTCGGCCTGTGGCGCGGCGGCAGTGTGGTCGGTATTGCCGTGCAGGAGTGTCTTCAGTACATAGGCATACCGACCGATCACATTGCCATTCGCACATCCTACCGCGGGCTGGCAAGCTACCAGCAGATGGTCGACAACCCCGAGACCGAGATCCGCATTCATGGCACCCAGTACCTGCTGGATACGCTCGACCGGGACGACTCGCTGCTGATCGTCGATGACGTGTTCAGCTCGGGCCTGACCAGCAGCGCCGTGATTCGGCGCCTGACCAGCAGATTGAAGAACAACATGCCATCGGATGTGCGCATTGCCGTGCCCTGGTACAAACCCGCGCACAACCGAACCACCCTGAAACCGGATTACTACGTGAACACCTCTGACGACTGGCTGGTCATGCCTTACGAACTGAGCGGGCTGACCCATGAAGAGATCAGTCAGAACAAACCCTGGATGCTGCCGATTCTTGCCGATCTGGACACTGTCGAACCCTCATGAACGCTGCCATTGGTCTTTTTCTGAAGGGGCTTGCCATGGGCGCAGCCAATGTCATACCCGGCGTATCGGGCGGTACCATCGCCCTCATCACGGGCATCTATGAGCGACTCATCAATGCCATCAAACGCTGCGATCTGACCGCTGCCCGCCTGTTCTTCAGCGGTCAGTGGAAAGCCTGCTGGCAGCATGTCGACGGCCAATGGCTGAGTATCCTGCTCGGAGGGGTGGCCATCAGCATCCTGTCGCTGGCCCGGCTGTTCGAGTTTCTGCTGGAACACCATGAGCGCTACACCATGGCCTTCTTCTTCGGCCTCATTCTGTTGTCCATCCTGTACGTTGCCCGGCGTGTCGGGCAGTGGAATCTGCCCACGATACTGGCGCTGATCATCGGCACAAGCGTGGCCGTGGGTATCGCCATGCTGGCCCCGGCTTCACAGAACGATGGCGTAGCCTATGTTTTCCTGTGTGGAGTTCTGGCCATCAGCAGCATGATCCTGCCAGGGCTTTCCGGCTCTTTCGTGCTCATCCTGCTCGGCAACTATGCGCTGGTGCTGGGCGCCATCAGTTCGTTCTCACTGGGCATCCTGATCCCCCTGGCGCTGGGTTGTGCATTTGGCCTCGTGGCGTTCTCGCATGTGCTGTCCTGGGTCTTCAAACGCTATGCCGACATCACGCTGGCGGTCATGACCGGCTTCGTCATCGGATCACTGGTAGTCATCTGGCCATGGAAGAACGCAATTACCCATACGGTGGAACGCGTTGGCAAACCGCCGCGCGAAGTCGTCACCAGCTATGAGTGGTTTCTGCCGAACCTTGCCGATGGCAGTACCTGGCTGGCCATCCTGCTGATGCTCGCAGGCGCTGCCGGCATCGCTCTGATGGAGCGCTACGTCAGCATCGACAATCAGAGCGACTGAGCAGCTGGCGACCGTCGGGCCGAGGTCACAGCCGCATCGCGTCCAATGCGCGAGCACGCATTCGATCTTCCACGCGTGAACGCCTGAACAACACGATCAGCAGAACGGCCAGAACGATGCACATGATCGCCATCGGTCTGGCCGTCCCGTCAGTGAGCAGACTGACCATGACGGCGGCCATGCCGGCCATGCATTGCTCGACACCACTGAGCATTGCCGATGCCGTACCGGCCTGCCCCTCGATGGATCGCAGGGCTCGGCTCGGCGCCACCGCAAACAGCGGCCCCATGCCGAATGTGATGAGCGAATAGGCCAGTGTCAGTGAGGTCGGGTTGTCGGCCTGCAGGATGACCACCAGGGCCAGGGCTGTCACCCCCACGACGATCAGCATGACGCCGAGAGTCAACAGCGAGCTCGCCTGCCAGTAATCGGCCAGGCGTGAAGCCAGAACGCTGCCCAGAAAGAAGGCCACCACGATGCCGGCCTGGTAGTAGCCGAATTCGTCTGCCGGCACGCCCATCATGTCCATCAGGACGAAAGGCGCCCCGGTGACGAACACGAAGATGAGTCCCAGCGCCACACCCAACATCGCGGTATGCGTCAGAAAATCCGAATTGCCCAGCAGCGACTTGTAGCCCCTGAACACCACGGCAGGCTGTATGGCCTGCGGATCTGCCTGCGTGGATTCAGGCAACAGTCTGGCCACGATACCCACGGCCAGCAACGACATCACGGCGATCACGACGAAATTGGCCTGCCAGCCGAAGGCCACGTGCATGTAACCGCCCAGTATCGGTGCCACAGCCGGCGCCACCGCGATCACCATGCCCAATAAAGCCAGGGCCTTGACCTGCTCTTGTTCGGAGTACAGATCCTTGATGATGGCCAGCCCCACAACCGCTTCGGCACCTGCGGCGAACCCCAGCAGTACTCTGGCCACGATCAGCTGATCGATGCTCTGTGCCGCTGCGCAGGCCAGGCACAGGACAGCCACGGCGACTAGAGAACTCATCAGGACCGGTCGACGGCCGAATCGGTCGGACAAGGGGCCGTGAACCAGCTGCGCCAGACCGAAGGCCAGCATGTTCAGGCTGATGGTCAGCTTGACATGGGTCGGCGTGGTGTCGAACCAGAGCGCCAGATCCGGCAGGCTTGGTGTGTACATGTCGGTGGACATGATGCTGATGCTGGAGGCCAGCACCAGAATCCCCACTACCAGACCGATACTGGGCCTCGGCATACTCATGCCGGAACCCGACATTCTCTGATCTGACATGCCACACGGTTTCTACTGAACAGGGCGCACTAAAGTACGCCCTTCCGTGCTACATGGCCAGTGCTTTATCCGTCACGACCGATGTCCACGCGCCTTCGGGCTCCCGCGTGATGACCGGATCGGAACCACCGGACAGCAAGGTCTGTACGGTTCGCTCGTAATCGGCTGGATCCAGAGCGCCATCGCTGCCTTCGGTCAGCTTGTTGACCTCTCGAACCATGCGCTGCTGGTGTTTCTCGGTCTGGGCGCCACTGGCGTCATTGTCGAGTACGATCTCGGCCGCTTCATCCGGGTTTTCACGCGCATACTCCCAGCCCTTCATGCTGGCTGCAACGAATCGAGCCATCTTGTCGACGAAAGCCTCGTCCTGCAGATTTTCCTCGAGCACATACAGACCATCTTCCATGGTCGATGCACCGGTGTCTTCGTATTTGAAGACCACCAACTGATCTTCCGTGATGCCCGCATCGATCACCTGCCAGTACTCGTTGTAGGTCATCGTCGAGATACAGTCAGCCTGCTTCTGCAGAAGCGGATCCACATTGAAGCCCTGTTTCAGCACGGTAACACCGTCTTCCTCGCCTTCGGTAGGAATTCCCAGGGCTGACATCCAGCTCAGAAACGGATATTCGTTACCGAAGAACCAGACGCCCAGAGTACGCCCCCTGAAATCTTCCGGCGACGTGATTCCACTCTCCTTCAGGCAGGTCAGCATCATGCCGGATCGCTTGAAGGGCTGTGCGATATTGACCAGGGGAACACCCTTCTCTCGACTGGCCAGTGCAGAAGGCATCCAGTCGACGATGACATCGGCACCGCCACCCACGATGACCTGAGGCGGAGCGATGTCCGGCCCGCCGGGCTTGATCGTGACATTCAGATCGGCCTCTTCATAGTAGCCCTTGTCCTGAGCCACGTAATAGCCGGCAAACTGCCCTTGCGTGACCCATTTGAGCTGCAGGGAAACATCGTCTGCCGCACTTGCCTGCAAGGAAGCGCCCAATAGCGCCCCTCCCAGAACCGCCATCGTCGTGCCGTATTTCATTCGTTTCATGCTTGCTCCTATTTTCTCTCAGGTTTTACAGCTTGCCCGGAACCCCCCTGTTGCTCGCCTCCACCACAAGGAGACTAACTGCGAACGGAAGGGTGCCAGAACGTGAAAATTCTCTCCAGCAGGGCGACCAGGCCATAGAACAGGGAACCGGCCAGTGCCGCTACCGCAATCTCTGCCCAGACCATGTCGACATTCATGCGCCCCACTTCGGTGGAAATACGGAACCCCATGCCCAGCGTCGGCGTACCGAAGAACTCCGCCACGATGGCGCCGATCATCGCCAGTGTCGAATTGATCTTCAGTGCATTGAAGATGAACGGCAGCGCCTCGGGGATGCGCAGCTTGAACAGACTCTGCCAGTAACTGGCGGCATAGGTTTTCATCAGATCATGCTGCATGGGCTGCGCAGCCGACAGACCGGAGACCGTGTTCACCAGCATGGGAAAGAAGGTCATGATGATGACCACGGCCGCCTTCGACGGCCAGTCGAAGCCGAACCACATGACCATGATCGGCGCGACACCGACAATCGGCAAGGCTGAGACCAGATTGCCGATGGGCAGCAATCCTCGCTGCAGAAACGGCGATCGATCAATCAGTATCGCCACGATGAATCCCGCGCCACAGCCAATCGCATAACCGATCAGCACGGCCCGCAGAAAGGTCTGTTTGAAATCCATCCACAGGATGGCTCTGGATTCCATGAACCGCTGCCCGATCTGACTTGGCGCCGGTAACAGGACCTGCGGCACGTTCAATCCCCGGGTCAGCAATTCCCACAGAATCAGCAGCCACAGGCCGAACAAGACGGGGATGAGCACATTCAGGACGGTGCGATAGCTGCGTGACAGGGTCTTGATCGCAGACAGCTGATCCACACAACCCCAGGCCAGCAGCCAGGCAGCGGCCACCAGACACCAGAAGCCGGCATTGATCGCCTCTGGCTGATCGACGAGGTCGATGAGACTGTTGGCTGCCACCAGGGCCATCGCGCCTGTTGCAATGGCGGCCAGCAGGCGTGAGCGCTTCAACTGCAGGAAGGCGATCAGCGCCACTGCCAGTGTCGCCAGACTGATCTGCCACGGCGCCTGCAGCAGCAAACCCAGCAAGGCAAGCATGCCGGCCCCGCCGAAGAGGAAGCGTTCCATGGCCCGGAACCGGTAAGGCCTTGCCGCCTGCGGCTCACCGGTGATCACATGCAGATTCACGGACTCAGCCATGCGCCAACCCCATGCGACGGTTGACGAAATCACCGAGCCAGCCCACGATCACCACCAGCAATGCAGCCAGTACCGAAGCCACCACCAGGGCCGACCAGATCTGCACGGTCTGCCCGTAGTAGGAGCCGGCAAGCAGCCGCGCACCCAGACCGGCGACAGCACCCGTCGGCAGTTCCGCAACTATGGCACCTACCACCGAGATCGCCACGGCAACCTTCATGCTGGTGAACAGAAACGGCAAGGAGGTTGGCAGGCGCAACTTCAGGAAGGTCTGCCAGCTTGACGCACTGTAGGTTCTCATCAGGTCCAGATGACTGCTGCTGGGCGAGTTCAGTCCCTTGACCATGCCCACGGCAACCGGGAAGAAACTCAGATACATCGAGATGAAGGCCTTGGGCAACAGACCCTGGATACCCACGGCATTCAGCACCACGATGATCATCGGTGCGATTGCCAGGATGGGTATGGTCTGAGAGGCGATGATCCACGGCAGCAGGCTCTTGTTCAGCGCATCGTTGTAGACGATGATCACCGCCAGCACGATACCCAGCAGTGTTCCCATCAGGAATCCGAGCATGGATGATGAGAGCGTGATTCCGGCGTGGTAGATCAATGAACGCTTGGACGTGATCTTCTTGTGAATGGTCGTGTCGATGATTTCGCTGACCACCTGATGCGGCGCCGGGAGTACCGGCCGTTCCTGATGCATGGTATTGCGCAGCATCTCGATGGTCGAGGGTGCGGTGCCGTTGCGTTCGGCGACACTCTTCTCCCAGCTCAGATTGAGCAGTGCCGCACCGACGTACCACAACACCACGATGGCCAGCGTCACGACGATCACCGGTATGGCAGCATTCACATGGCGAGAGACCATGTCAGGAGACCTCGTCGTAGCTGTGCCCGGCGCGCAAACCGTCGCGCACGCGGTTGGCCAGATGCAGAAAGGCCTGAGTCTCGCGAATCGACAGATCACGTTCGGCAGGCAGATCGCTTTCGATGACCTCCTGTATGCGCCCGGGACGCGGCGACATGACGACGATCTTGTTGGACAGAAAGACCGCTTCGGGAATGGAGTGGGTAACGAACACAACCGTCTTGTTGGTCTTCGCCCAGAGTTTCAGCAACTGTTCGTTGAGATGATCCCTGACGATCTCATCAAGCGCCCCGAAAGGCTCATCCATCAACAACAGATCCGGTTCGACCGCCAGAGCGCGCGCGATGGAGGCGCGCTGCTGCATGCCACCGGAGAGTTGCCAGGGGTATTTACGCCCGAAGCCTGCCAGATCGACAAGTGCCAGATTATGCTCGACACGGGAACGGATTTCATCGCCCTTCAGCCCCATGATCTCCAGTGGCAGCGCGACATTGCTGGCGATGGTGCGCCACGGATACAGGGATGCGGCCTGAAACACATACCCGTAGGCCCTGGCCAGACGGGCCTCTTCCGGCGTCATGCCATTGACTTCGATGGAACCGGAAGTGGCCTGCTCCAGATCGGCAATGACCCGCAACAATGTTGTCTTGCCACAGCCGGAAGGCCCGATGAAGGAGACGAAGTCTCCCTGATTGATGGTCAGGTCGATGTCCTGCAGAGCGTGGACATCGCCGTCACTGGTTGGAAAGATCAGCGAAAGTCCATTGACCTCGATAACCCTTGAAGCATCATTCATGTCGGCGTGTTCCGGCTGCTGCACCCATCAGACACCGGCAGGCATCTTCGACGGATCACGCTGAACCGGATGCGGCGCAGTCAGCTCCTTCCATTGCGACAAGGCCCGGTTGACAGCCGGATAGGCATCGCGCGCCACGAACTTGCCATGTCCTTCCTGTGTCTCTATCTTGTCTTCGGTGACCACACACTGCCCACGGGTCAGCGTGAACCGCGGAAGCCCCTTCAGCTCGAAACCTTCGAAGACGTTGTAATCGATGGCCGATTGCTGCGTGGCTGCACTGATGGTCTTGGTACGCTCCGGATCCCAGACGACCAGGTCGGCATCAGCGCCCTCCACGATGGCTCCTTTCTTCGGATACATGTTGAGGATCTTGGCGATGTTCGTGGAGGTCACCGCCACGAATTCATTCGGCGTCAGGCGGCCTGTGTTGACACCCCGGGACCAGAGCACCGGCAAACGATCCTCGAGCCCACCGGTGCCGTTGGGAATCTGCGTGAAGTCACCCAGGCCCATGCGCTTCTGCTCGGTGGTGAAGGCGCAATGATCGGTCGCAACAACCTGCAGACTGCCCGCGGCCAGGCCTGCCCATAGTGAATCCTGATGAATCGAACTGCGGAACGGTGGAGACATGACTCGCCGGGCAGCGTGATCCCAGTCCGGATGAGCATATTCGGATTCATCCAGCGTCAGATGCTGCACCAGAGGTTCACCGTAGACCCGCTTGCCCAGCTGTCGCGCCCGCCGGATTGCTTCGTGTGCCTCTTCGCAGGACACATGCACGACATACAGGGGAACCCCGGCCATGTCGGCAATCATCACGGCGCGATTGACCGCTTCGCCCTCGACCTGTGGTGGTCGTGAATAGGCGTGTGCCTCAGGGCCACTGTTGCCATCCGCCATGAGACTGGCTTGCAACTGCGCCACGACATCGCCGTTTTCGGCATGGACCAGGGGCATCGCGCCCAGTGCAGAGCAGCGCTTGAACGAGGAATACATTTCCTCGTCATTGACCATCAGCGCACCCTTGTAGGCCATGAAATGCTTGAAGGTGTTGATGCCACCATCGACGACCTTTTCCATTTCCTCGAACACCTGCTTGTCCCACCAGGTGATGGCCATATGGAACGAGAAATCACACGATGCCTTGACGGTTTTGTTATCCCACATCTGCCTGGCTTCGAGCAATGACTGGCCCGGTGCCGGCAGACAGAAATCGACCACCATGGTGGTACCGCCCGACAATGCAGCTCGTGTACCGGATTCGAAATCGTCCGTGGAATAGGTTCCCATGAACGGCATTTCGAGATGGGTATGCGGATCGATGCCGCCCGGCATGACGTAGCATCCGGTCGCATCGAGGGTCTCGTCACCGGAGAGGTCGTTGCCTATCTGCGTGATGACGCCCTTTTCGATCCTGACGTCGGCCTTGTAGCTGCGGTCGGCGGTGACGACCGTCCCGCCCTTGATCACCTTGCTCATGTTTTCTCTGACTCCTGTGTACCTGACTCGACGAACTTCGACATGCCGTGTTGGCTGAACCTTTCAGTCAACGATGCCGGCTGTTTCCACGACCGCATGGAACAGGACATTGGTGCCTGCAGCGGCCCATTCCGGGGAGATCTCTTCGGCTTCATTGTGCGACAGACCGTCCACGCAAGGGCACATGACCATGGCCGTGGGCGCCACCCGATTGATCCAGCAGGCATCATGACCGGCACCCGAGACCAGGTCCTGATGACTGTACCCGAGTCTCTCTGCCGCATTGCGTACGGCGGTCACACAATCCGGGTCGAAGGCAACCGGGTCGAAGCCACCCACTTCTTCGATGGACATCTGCAAACCGATGCCGTCGGCGATCTCCTGCGCACCGGCGCGGAACCGTGTTTCCATATCGGTGATCACCGCTTTCTCGGGGTGCCGGAAGTCAACGGTGAACACCACCTTGCCGGGAATGATATTGCGAGAATTGGGGTAGACATCGCAGTGACCGATGGCACCCACGGCATGCGGTGCGTGGCTCATGGCAATCTCGTTGACCAGTTCGGTCATGCGTGCCATGCCCAGGCCTGCATTGACTCGCATGGGCATCGGTGTGGACCCCGTGTGGCTTTCCTTGCCGATCAGTGTCACTTCCAGCCATTTCAGACCCTGACCGTGTGTGACCACGCCGATGTCCTTGTTCTCGATTTCCAGTATGGGCCCCTGCTCTATATGCAGTTCGAAGAAGGCGTGCATTTTCCGCTCACCGACCTCCTCATCCCCCAGATATCCCACGCGCTTGAGTTCATCACCCAGTCGCTTGCCGTCGGCATCGGTACGATCGTATGCCCACTCGAGGGTATGCATGCCCGCGAACACGCCACTGGCGACCATGGCCGGGGCGAACCGAGTCCCCTCCTCGTTGGTGAAATTGACAACGACGATCGGATGCCGCGTCTTGAGGTTCATGTCATTGAGCTGGCGCATGATCTCCAGACCGCCAAGCACTCCCAGAACACCGTCGTACTTGCCACCGGTGGGCTGGGTATCCAGGTGGCTGCCCACATAGACCGGTAGCGCGTCAGGATCCGTACCTTCGCGCCGCGCGAACATATTGCCCATCTTGTCAAGGCCCATGCTCAGCCCGGCCTCCTTGCACCAGCGCTCGAACAGGCGACGGCCTTCAGCATCTTCATCGGTCAGCGTCTGGCGGTTGTTGCCTCCAGCGATACCCGGCCCTATCTTGGCCATCTCCATGAGCGAGTCCCAGAGACGTTCGCTGTTGATACGCATGTTGCTGGTAATGGCCATGGTCTGCCCTCTTGCTGTCTGGATCGGTTGTCGTTGTCGACAGCCACACACTGTCCGGTGAGCATGCTATGCGCCGGATCAGCTGTGGCTTGTCGTATTCATCGGGAATCCGTGCTGGCGAGTATCAGGTCGGGAAGGTGAACACGGCTCCTGACTTGATGCCGGTCGGCCAACGACTGGTGACGGTCTTGAGTCGTGTATAGAAATGCACCCCTTCCGGACCGTAGATCGAATGATCACCAAACAGGGAGCGTTTCCAGCCACCGAAGCTGTGATAGGCCACCGGAACGGGAATCGGGACATTCACACCCACCATGCCCACCTGAATGCTGTCGGTAAAGGAACGTGCCGCATCGCCATCACGCGTGAAGATGGCGGTTCCATTGCCGTACTCATGATCATTGATCATGGTCACCGCTTCATCGTAGCTGCCGGCGCGAACCACGGCCAGAACCGGCCCGAAGATCTCCTCCTGATAGATCTGCATGTCGGTCGTGACCTTGTCGAACAGGGAGCCGCCCAGAAAATAGCCGTTCTCGTACCCCTGCAACGTGATGTCGCGCCCATCAACGACAAGTTCGGCACCCGCTTCGACACCGGCATCGATCAGCGAGGTGATCTTCTGCTTGGCCGCCGCCGTGATTACCGGACCCATCTCGGCATCGGGATCGTCTGCCGGGCCGATGCGAAGGGCTTCGACCCTCGGACGCAAGGCATTGACGAGTCTGTCGGCTGTTTCCTCGCCTACGGGCACAGCCACGGAGATGGCCATGCAACGCTCTCCTGCCGAACCGAAACCGGCACCCATCAAGGCATCAACGGCCTGATCCATGTCCGCATCCGGCATCACCACCATGTGGTTCTTGGCACCACCCAGCGCCTGTACACGCTTGCCTGCCTTGGTACCGCGGTGATAGACATATTCGGCAATGGGTGTGGAGCCGACGAAACTGATGGCCTGAACCTTCGGGTTATCCAGAAGCGCATCCACGGTTTCCTTGTCACCATGCACCACATTCAAGACTCCATCGGGCAAACCGGCCTGATGCAGCAGATCAGCCACCATGAGCGCAGCCGAAGGATCACGCTCGGAAGGCTTCAGAACGAAGGTGTTGCCACAGGCGATGGCGACCGGATACATCCACAGTGGCACCATGGCCGGAAAATTGAACGGTGTGACCCCCGCACAGACACCCAGTGCCTGCCGGTCGGACCAGGAATCGATCTGCGGGCCGACATTGCGTGAGAACTCACCCTTGAGCAGATGTGGTATGCCGCAGACGAACTCCACCACTTCCCTGCCGCGCTGCACCTCTCCCAACGCATCATCATGGGTCTTGCCATGTTCGCGGGAGATCTCGCGGGCAATGTCATCCGCGTGCTTGATCAACAGTTCGTTGAATCGGAACATGATGGCGGCACGCTTCAGAGGCGGCGTGGCAGACCAGGCAGGAAAGGCTTCAGCGGCAACATCGACAGCAGCTGCAACCTCGTCTGCCGTACTCATACCGAGCTCATCGATGGCCTCCCCCGTGGCAGGGTTGTACACCGGCTGCGTTCTACCGCTGCTCGTCGCTACTCGTTGGCCGCCGACAAGATTCGTGATCATGATTGAACTCTCAGGGTTGAACTGATTTTACTTGTGATTGAGCAGACGCTATCGTATCTTGACCACTTGGTCAACAATTTACGAACACTCTCTTGGCAGACGACGAGATCAACCTCAACGGCGATGCAACAGTGAGCGGCTCCAGCTCCCGCAAGCGCACTCGTATCCAGATACGCAACGAAGCGCGTATCGTACGCGCAGCGCTGGACGTCTTCTCCTCCAACGGCTATCGCGGCTCCACGGTCGATCAGATTGCCGACACCGCCGGCATGTCCAAGGCCAATGTACTGTACTACTTCAACACCAAGCAGGATATCTATGCGGCCGTGCTGGCTCGCACATTGACCATCTGGCTTGACCCACTCGCCGAACTGGACGCCGAAGGCGACCCCATAGAGGAATTGTGGAAATACACGCAAGAGAAGCTTCGTCTGTCCCGCAAGGCCCCGCATGCCTCGCGCCTGTTCGCCAATGAAATCCTGCAGGGCGCACCGGTCATCAAGCCATTTCTCGAGAATCAGCTGAAGTCCCTGGTCACCAGGAAATGCCAGATAATACAAACATGGATTGATCAGGGAAAGCTGGCACCGGTTGCCCCCCTGCACCTGATCTTCCTGATCTGGTCTTCGACGCAGCACTATGCCGATTTCGCCCCACAGATCAACGCTCTCAACACCGAGCCCGAGGACGTTCTGCATGAGCAGGCCGAGCAGACACTCAAACTCATGCTCACTCGCGGACTGGCACCCTGATGAATGCCAGCAAGCGGCTGCCGGCTCGGCGACCGAAGAGAACCGGAGCATCACCGGACTTGCCTTGTCACCCCTGTCGTGTCCACTGCCCCGCATGAACCATGGCCGAATCCTTTCCACCGCTTGAGGGTACGGCGGCACATACGCTGATACTGGGCAGCATGCCGGGCCAGGCCTCGCTGGATGCCGCGCGCTACTATGCGCATCCTCGCAATGCCTTCTGGCCGATCATGCTGGCGATCATCCAGGGTCTGCCAGAAGCCAGCCTGGCCTCCGCACAGGCCATCGACTACGAACAACGTTGCACCCTGCTCACGGCAAACGGTTTTGCACTGTGGGATGTACTGGCGAGTTGCGAAAGACCCGGAAGCCTCGACAGTCGCATCGTGCGCAGCACCGAGCAAGCCAATGACATTGCAGCTCTGGTCGCCCGCCATCCGCAGCTTCGCTGCATTGCCTGTAACGGACGGGCTGCGGAGAAACTGCTCAAGCGTCACTGCAGCGAGTCACTCGACACGCTGCAGCGGAGCCGTAAGCAGCCTTTGCGGATCGTACCCCTGCCCTCCAGCAGTCCGGCCATGGCCAGCTTGACGCTGGCCGAAAAGCATCAGCGCTGGGCAGCGGGATTATTGGGGTGAGTCGTCCAGTTGGCATACTCATTGACGATGGGCTTGCCGGTTCGTACATCCATGCCTTCGCGTACCTGTTCCATGGAGATGCAATCGACCACCGGACAGACACTGACACACAGATTGCAACCCACGCATTCCTCATCGATGACCTCGAAATGCCGCTTGCCGTCCACAGTGGATGTGATGGCCTGATGTGAGGTGTCCTCGCACACGACGTGACAGCGACCGCACTGGATACACAGATCCTGATCGATGACCGCCTTGCTGATGTAGTTCAGATTCAGATTCTGCCAATCCTTGACGTTCGGTGTTGCCTTGCCAACGATATCGCTCACCCGGGCATGGCCCTGTTCATCCATCCAGTCGGACAGGCCTTGCGTCAATTCCTCGATGATCCGGAAACCGTAGGTCATTGCTGCCGTACACACTTGCACATTGCCGGCACCCAGCGCCATGAATTCTGCCGCATCGCGCCAGGTGGTCACACCGCCGATACCCGAGATGGGAATGCCGGCGGTTTCCGGGTCACGTGCTATCTCGGCCACCATGTTCAGCGCTATGGGCTTTACCGCCGGCCCGCAATAGCCGCCGTGAGAACCCCAACCATCTATCGAGGGTTCCGGCGCCATCGTATCCAGATTGACGCTGATGATGGAATTGATCGTATTGATCAAGGACACGGCATCAGCCCCGCCGGCCTTGGCGGCTCGGGCGGGTGCGCGAATATCGGTGATATTCGGTGTCAGCTTGACGATGACCGGCAGCTGCGTATTCTGCTTGCACCACTCGGCCACCATCTGGATGTACTCCGGCACCTGACCGACAGCCGCGCCCATGCCGCGCTCGGACATGCCGTGTGGACAACCGAAATTCAGCTCGACACCATCGGCACCCGTGTCCTCGACCTTCTTCAGAATGCTCTTCCAGCTCTGTTCTTCACAGGGCACCATCAGTGATACAACCACGGCTCGATCCGGCCAGTCGCGCTTGACGCGAGTGATCTCGTCCAGATTGACCTGCAGGGGCCTGTCCGTGATCAGTTCGATATTGTTCAGACCGATCAACTTTCTATCACTGGAATAGATTGCGCCATAGCGTGGACCATTGACGTTGACCACATGCGGGTCTTCACCCAGGGTCTTCCACACGACCCCACCCCAACCGGCTTCAAACGCGCGAACCACGTTGTATTCCTTGTCGGTCGGTGGTGCCGAGGCAAGCCAGAACGGGTTGGGGGATTTGATGCCCAGAAATTCGCTGCTCAGATCAGCCATGTGTCTGCCCCTTGGTCAGAGTTGTATGAATGGATTCTGCAGCCAGCTTGCCATCCTGCACAGCTGCAACAGTCAGATCCTCGCCGCCGGTGATGCAATCACCGCCTGCCCAGACCCTGGCATCGGATGTTCGACGCTCATCATCGACACGAATGCGACCCGCCTCCAGTTCGATTGCAGTCACCCCGTCCACGGCCGGGACGCTGTTGACGAACTGTTGCCCGATAGCCTTGAGCACACGATCGCAAGGCAGGATCACGTTCTCGCCAGTTGGAGCGTACTGCCCGCCCTCTTCGCTCATCCTTGCAAACTCGACACCGGTGACCTGTCCGTTTTCGCCGAGCACTCGCAGAGGCTGCAGCCAGTTGCGAATCACCACCCCATTGACCTTGGCCAGGTCCTGCTCGAACTGACTGGCATTCATGCGCTCGACCCCGCGGCGATAGGCCAGCGTGACCTCTTCGCAGCCGAGCATGCGACTCTGCACGGCCGCATCGATCGCGGTCATGCCGCCACCGATGACGATGGTGCGATCACCCGGATCAAGTTGCGTGTAATCGGCACTCTGGCGAAGCTCTGCTATGAATTCAATGGCATCCACAACGCCTGCAAGCTCTTCGCCTTCGATGCCCAGATCGTTCACAGCGCCCAGACCCAGCCCCAGAAAGACCGCCTGATAATCGCGCTTGAGGTCTTCGAGCAGAAAATCCTCTCCCAGAACCTGGTCCTGATGCAGCGTGATGCCGCCGATGGAAAGAATGTAGGCCACCTCTTTCTGCGCAAATTCATCGACCGATTTATAGGCCGCGATGCCGTATTCATTGAGCCCGCCCGGCTTGGGTCTGGCGTCGAAGATATCGACCTCGTGACCCAGCAATGCAAGCCTGTGCGCACAGGCAAGACCTGCCGGGCCGGCTCCCACGACAGCAACCTTGCAGCCGGTGCTCTGTGCACGGCTGTAGGGCTGCTCGCCTGTTTCCATCAGGTGATCCGTGGCATAACGCTGCAACTCACCGATCCGAACCGGATTGTCTTCGGCCGTGTTGCGCACACAGGCCTGCTCACACAGTGTTTCCGTGGGACAGACCCGAGCACACATGCCACCCAGAATGTTCTCGTTGAAGATGGTGCGAGCCGAGCCCTTCGGGTTGTCCGTGCTGATCTGCCGGATGAACAGAGGGATGTCGATGCCCGTGGGACAGGCGGTCACGCAAGGGGCGTCGTGGCAGAAGTAGCAACGGTCGGATTCCACCGAAGCTTCGTGCCTTGACAACGGAGGGTGCAAGTCTTGTTGCAGTTGTTCGTAACTACTGGACGCCATCGTTGAGGACTCCTCTTCAGTCTGTGCTGCCGCGCATCAACCGGACCGGATGACCACGGGATGAATCCGATTAAAGCAATCTTTTTCCAAATGGTCAAATTTTTAATGGCGCACAGCCCGGTGCGACGAATGGCCAGCGCCGGGCACGTTGATCGCCAGACCAGGCCCGACACCGGCTTGTACTGTTCGCACACCTGCTGACAAGGCCCTTAACGAATCGCGACCGATCGGTTATGGTCGTCGCGTTTCCCGCCTTTCAAGAGCCTGCAACACATGCCATTGCCCGCCTGGTCCGACTCCCTGGATCCACGCCTCAAATCCCAGATGCAGTTTCTGGTTGCCATCGATGCCCTGAAGTCGATTCATCGCGCCACGCTGATTGCCTCGGGAGAACGCCGTGAGAACAGCGCGGAACACAGCTGGCACCTGACGCTGTTTGCCCGGGTTCTGGCCGAACATGCCAATGAGGCAGTGGATGTCGATCGTGTGATACTGATGCTGATGGTGCACGACATCGTCGAGGTCGATGCCGGCGACGTTCCCATTCACGGGCAGCAGAATCCGAACCGGGAAGCCGAGGAGCAGGCAGCCGCCACGCGGCTTTTCGGCCTGCTACCCGAGGATCAGGGCAGCCTGCTGAGACAGTGCTGGAACGAATTCGAAGAGGGCAACAGTGCCGAGGCGCGGTTTGCCAAGGCCATCGATCGTCTGCAGCCGATACTGCTCAACGCCCTGACCGGTGGCGGTACCTGGCGCGAATTCGATGTATCGCTGGATCAGGTCAGAACCCGTACCGCCCAGATAGGCAAGGGTTCCGACCGATTGTGGCAACTGGCCAATGCGATTTTCAGCGAGGCTGCCGAGCGCGGTTGGTTGAGAACAGATCCACCAGCTGGCTCGTCATGACATCGGCCAGCTGTGCCACATCGTGGATGGTCGTGGCCCGCTGATAATACTGGCGCACGTCGTGACCGATCCCGATCGCGACAAGCTCGATTTCACCCTGACGTTCGATCTGGGCAATGACATGGCGCAGATGCTTTTCCAGAAAGCGCCCCGGATTGGTGGACAGGGTCGAATCATCGATGGGGGCACCGTCGGAGATCATCATCAGGATACGGCGCTGTTCGGGGCGCTGCAGCAGACGTCCGTGCGCCCACTGCAAGGCTTCGCCATCGATGTTTTCCTTGAGCAGGCCCTTGCGCATCATCAGTCCGAGATTCCGTCGTGACTGACGCCAGGGCGTATCGGCCGCCTTGTAGATGATATGCCGCAGATCGTTCAATCGCCCGGGGTTCGGCGGATAACCATCGGCAACCCATTTTTCACGTGAGCGCCCGCCCTTCCAGGCACAGGTCGTGAAGCCGAGAATCTCCACGCGCACACCGCAACGCTCCAGGGTGGCGGACAGGATATCGGCACACACGGCGGCCACGCGGATCGAACGACCATGCATGGAGCCGGAGTTGTCCAGCAGCAGAGTGACCACGGTATCGCGAAACGGCGTTTCCGATTCCTGCTTGAAGGTCAACGGCATCATCGGCTCGGTCAGCACCCGTGTCAGCCTGGCCGTATCCAGTTGCCCCTCTTCGAGATCGAACTCCCAGGAGCGACGTTGCTGGGCCATCAGCACTCTCTGCAGCCGATTGGCAAATCGCCCTATCTGGCGTTGCAGGTCACCGATATGCCCATCCAGCGTCTGACGAAGTCGCGTCAGCTCCTCGGAATCACACAGATCCAGTGGTCGGATGACCTCATCGAATTCCTGCGTATACACGTGATAATCGTTGGGTGAGCGCCTTTGAGCGTCACTCGCGGTGGCTCTCCACTCGCTGCCTGGCGACTCCGAACTGCGCTCGGGCATGTCCTCTTCAGGCTCGACGATATCGCTGCCATCCTCGGCATTGCCATCGTCCTCCTCCATCGATTCCGATTCGCCATCCTCTTCCAGTGAGGAGCTGTCGGATTCACTGGACTCGGACTGATCCTGCTCGGATTGCGCCTCATCCGACTGCTGGTCCTCGTCCTCGAAATCGTCCGCGTTATCACTTGGGTCACTGTCTTCCATTTCCAGGGAACGCAGCAACTGCCCCAGAGCGCGGGCAAAACCGGCCTGATTCTCGAGATCGAAATCCTCCGATCTGAACTTGTCAGCCACATCGCTGGAGAGCCATTCACGCCAGTCGGACAGCGCTTCGCCGGCTGCAGATGGCAGTGGACGATTGCCCAGTTGCTCGCGCAGATAAAGGCTCAGGGCATGTTCGATGCCCAGGCGCGGCTCGTTCTTGTTCTCCCGCATGTCGATGACCGGCTTGCGCACCGTATCCAGCAACAGGCGATAACGGGCATCCAGTGCCGCATCCAGATTGCGCCCAACGCCTTCATAGAGATTCGCACCGAGCAACTCGACCCGAGTCTGCTCCGCCATGGCATGCAGGCGTTGCGACGTATCGGTGGAGGGCTGGTGGCGCGCATGGGTACGTGCATCGTGATGCTGCTTGTGCAGTGCGATGGCATCGCTGCGTCCGCGCGTCTGTCGTCGCTCTTTCTCGGTGGCATCTTCGGGAATTCCCGGAAGCACCATGCCGTCGACTTCAGCAGCATTTTCATCAAAGGTGATGTCGATGGACTTGTCACGGGCGATCGCCCGCGCACAGGCACCGGTTGACTGCCGGAAGGCCTCGGGCATGTTCGAGTCTTCATTGCGCGGTGCATTGATACCCTGGCCCACGCTGACCGGAGCCGCAGCGGTTACACCCCCCGCCTGCCCTGCCCCGGGTGATTTCTTGTCATCAGGCGCCAATGTCCGGAAGCTCCTCGCCGAAGACGCGCTGATACAGCTCTCCGAGCAAGGCACGCTCGGCCGGATCGCACTTGTTGACAAAGGCCAGTTCCAGAGCCAGGCCGACATCCTTGAAGAAGGTCAGGTTCTGCGTCCAGGTAATGACCGTTCGAGGACTCATGACCGTGGCCAGATCGCCGTTGCGGAAAGCGTTGCGAGTCAGCCCCGCCAACGCCACCATCTGCCCGACCAGCTTCTCGCCAGCCTCATCCTGCAGGTGCGGCGCCTTGGCCAGCACCACCTTGACCTCCTCTTCGGGCGGCATGTAGTTGAGGATGGTAGTGACCGACCAGCGATCCATCTGCGCCTGATTGATCTGCTGCGTGCCATGGTACAAGCCGGTGGTATCACCAAGGCCTACCGTATTGGCCGTGGCGAAGAAACGAAAGGCCGGATGCGGTCTGATGACACGGCTCTGATCCAGCAAGGTCAGCTGACCGGACGATTCCAGAACTCGCTGGATGACGAACATGACATCGGGGCGACCGGCATCGTACTCATCAAACACCAGAGCGATGTTGCGCTGATAGGCCCATGGAAGAATGCCATCCTGAAATTCCGTTACCTGCTTGCCGTCGCGCAGAACAATCGCATCCTTGCCGATCAGATCGATACGGCTGACGTGACTGTCGAGGTTGATGCGCAGGCAAGGCCAGTTGAGTCGGGCCGCAACCTGTTCGATATGGGTGGATTTGCCCGTTCCGTGAAACCCCGAAATCAGCACTCGCCAGTCATTGGCAAAGCCCGACAGAATGGCCATTGTCGTGCGGAAATCAAACAGATAGGATGGATCGATATCCGGCACACGCTCGGTATGATTGGAATAGGCAGGCACCATGAGATCCACGTCAAGCCCGAAGACCTCCCTGACGGAAACCGTGGTATCGGGTAGCAGAAGGTTATCTGACGCATCGTTTAGTGTGGAGTCGAGCATGGTACCGGGCAATGTGCTTGATAAAGACGTTATCCTACACGTACAGCAACGTACAGGCACCCACATGGAAGGTTCCGCGGTCAAATTATTTCTGCACGATTCTATAGCGCCTCACGTCACTCGCCATGTACCTGCAGGCCTCTGAATCCGCGATGTCTGACAGCTTTCTACCCACCGCGACGGGGCGTGTCGGCCTCATGGCTGAACTCACCGGCGCCTCCAGTCTGGCACCATTGGTCGACGCCGCCGTCGACAGACTCGAGGCCAATGGCTTCGAAACCGTCGTGGTCTCCTCGGGACGCAGCATGCGAGAGGAGAAGACTGCCTGGCACATTCTCTCTCGCAGTCATTGCGATGGCATCATCATCCATGCCGATTGTCTCCCCAACGACCAGTTGGCGCGTCTTGTCAGCACGCGCAGGAATGTGGTGCTTGCCAACGTCTACAACACGCAAACCGGCCGACTGGCCGCGGCACACTTGCTGAAGGCCGGTCACCGCAGAATCGCTCTGGTGTCCGGACCGCTCCATCGATTCAGCACCCAGCACCTGGTCGAAGGCTTCATGCAGACGATGAACGGTCCACTGGGGCGCGGAGTGGAATTGCAGACACTGGAAACCTCTCTGGACGAAGACGGCGGCGCCAATGCCATGAACATCCTGCTGGCCTCGAAGGTGACGCCCACAGCCCTGTTCCTGCTCAACGATCGAATGGCAATCGGTGCATTGCGAGTTTGTCAGGAAAACGGTTTGCGCGTTCCTGATGATATCTCCCTGATCGGATGTGGAGACCATTTTGCGGCAGCCCATACGCGGCCGGCACTGAGCACCGTGCAACTGCGGCTTGGCCATATCGGGGAGATGGCGGCTCAGCGCGTCATGGACCTCATCAACAACGTCAATACACGCTCGAATGCGGACGACGACACTGCCTGCGTACAGCCTGCCCTGATTTCCCGTGACAGCGTACGCGACAGACATGACAGCCATGAGCACGATGGTGGCGATCGTCATATCAGCGCCCGTGAGCGGGAATGCCTCAACTGGGCCGCGAAGGGAAAGACCTCCTGGGAGATCAGTCAGATCCTGGGCGTGACGGAAAGCACCATCATCTATCACCTGCGCAACGCCACCCGCAAACTCAATGCCGCCAACCGCCTGCACGCCGTTGCCAAGGCCCTGAAAGCCTCCATCATCGATTTCTGAGGCGCGCCCTCTCCAGGTCCAGCACTCGCGCCGCACCCGTCCGCTCGGACGGGCACTGAACCTTTCGAGGCAGACAAAAAAAAGGCGCCCCTCTCGGGGCGCCTTTCACATCACACAGCTTGCTGCGGCAGATTACTTCGCCGCCTTACGCTCCTGTGCTTCCTTGATGACAACATCTGCCACGTTCTTCGGGCAAGGATTGTAGTGACTGAACTCCATGGAGAACTGGCCACGACCCGAGGTCATGGTACGCAGATCACCGATGTAGCCAAACATCTCGGACAAGGGAACATCCGCCTTGATACGCACGCCTGTAGCGCCCGGCTCCTGAGACTTGATCATGCCACGGCGACGGTTGAGGTCACCGATGACATCTCCCACGTGATCTTCCGGTGTGAATACGTCCACCTTCATGACCGGCTCGATGATCTGAGGACCTGCCTTCGGAATCGATTGACGGTACGCACCCTTGGCCGCGATCTCGAATGCCAGAGCACTGGAGTCAACTGCGTGGAAAGCACCATCGTTCAGTACGACGCGGAAGTCCAGCAGCGGGTATCCAGCCAGAACACCTTCGTCCATGGACATCTTGAAGCCCTTCTCGACCGCTGGCCAGTATTCACGCGGAACGTTACCGCCTGTGACCTTGGACTCGAATTCGAAACCGGTACCCGGCTCACCCGGCTCGATGGTGTAGTCGATACGTCCGTATTGACCAGAACCACCAGACTGCTTCTTGTGAGTGTAGGTATCTTCGATCCTCTGCGTGATCGTTTCACGGTAGGCCACCTGAGGCTTGCCCACTTCGACTTCCACGCCATGAGTACGCTTGAGGATATCGATCTTGATGTCCAGATGCAGTTCACCCATACCCATGAGAATGGTCTCACCACTTTCCTCGTCGGTCATGACGCGGAAGGATGGATCCTCGGCAACCATCTTGCCGATGGCCACGCCCAGCTTCTCGGTACCGGCCTTGTCAACCGGCGACACGGAAATCGAGATGACCGGATCAGGGAATACCATGGGCTCCAGCGTGGCCGGGTGCTTCGGATCAGCCAGTGTATGACCGGTCTGTACGTTCTTCATGCCCAGTACCGCAACGATATCGCCCGCCTGAGCAGAATCCAGCTCGATTCGGTCATCGGCGTTCATCTCCACGATTCGGCCGATACGCTCGGTCTTGCCCGTGAACGTGTTCAGCACCGTATCACCCTTGGCCAGCTTGCCCGAATAGATACGAATGAACGTCAGTGCGCCATAGCGGTCATCCATGATCTTGAACGCCAGTGCACGCAGAGGACGGCTGGCATCAACGATGGCGAATTCACCGGTTTCAACACCTTCCAGATCCACTTCAGGCTGCGGCTTGACTTCCGTCGGGCTTGGCAGATAGGCAACAACGCCGTCGAGCATGGGCTGCATGCCCTTGTTCTTGAACGCGGAACCACAGAACGTGGGGAACCACTCCAGAGCGATGGTGCCCTTGCGAATGCAGCGCTGCAGCGTCTCGATATCCGGCTCTTCGCCTTCGAAATACTTCTCCATGGCCTCATCGTCCATTTCCAGCGCCGTTTCGACCAGCTCTTCGCGGTACTTGGCAACCAGCTCGACCATGTCGGCAGGCACGTCTTCGATGGTGTAGTTCTCCGGATTTCCGGTGTCATCCCAGATCCAGGCTTTTTCGGTCAGCAGATCGACAACACCCACGAACTCGTCCTCGGTACCGATGGGCAGAACCATGACCAGCGGGCGTGCAGCCAGCACGTCCTTGACCTGCTTGACGACACGGTAGAAGTCGGCACCCATGCGATCGAGCTTGTTGACGAAGATGACGCGCGCCACCTCGGATTCATTGGCATAACGCCAGTTGGTTTCCGATTGTGGCTCTACACCACCGGAACCACAGAAAACGCCGACGCCGCCGTCGAGGACTTTCAGGGAACGATACACTTCAATGGTGAAGTCAACGTGTCCCGGAGTATCGATGATGTTGAAGCGGTGGCCATCCCATTCACAGGTAGTCGCAGCAGACTGGATCGTGATACCACGCTCCTGCTCCTGCTCCATGAAGTCGGTAGTGGCTTCACCGTCATGCACTTCGCCGGTCTTGTGAATCTTGCCCGTGAGCTTCAGGATACGCTCTGTGGTGGTGGTCTTGCCCGCATCAACGTGGGCAAAAATGCCGATGTTGCGGTAGTGTGAAAGGTCAGTCATCTTGGTGCTCACGGTCTGGGATTGATGGCCCGGTGTCTTGTTCCAACCCGGACGTTACCTTGCTGGGATACGCTACAGGTTGAACCTCCGAAACCCGATACCCTGATCACTGTCCGATGAAGTGCAGAACCAGTGTCTGCCATCGGCGCCGTGAATCAGATGTAACCTCTTCGAGAAGATGCCTGACGCGGTAAACCCACAATTCTACCCAATTTTGGGACGCAATGTCAGATAGCAAGTCAGATTCGGCACATGATGAGAGCCACCGCATAGCCGGGGGGATGATTGCCCTGCTCTGGGTGCTCGTACTGGGCGGTGGCACCTGGCTGGTACAGGGCTGGATGGACTCTCGCAACGCAGACCGGGCGGCCCGCTGGACGACAGACGAAAGCGGTCAGCAGCAGCTGGTTCTCAAGGCCGATCGATATGGCCAGTTCGTGCTCGACGGCAGTACCAACAACCGGCCCACCGCCTTTCTGATAGACACCGGCGCGTCGGGAATCAGCATACCGGGAGCGGTGGCCGACGCGCTCGATCTGCCCAGAGGCCGCTCATTCGAAGTCATGACAGCCAATGGCAGCACACGCGTCTACCGCACGCGACTCGACAGCCTGAGCATCGGACCCTTCACCCGATATGATGTGACGGCGCACATCAATCCGGCACTGGCGGGCGATACGGCACTGCTGGGCATGAACTTCCTGCGTCACTATGAGCTTCTGCATCGTCGCGGTGAGCTGATCATCAGCCAGCCGGCGCAGGACGATCGGTGAATATTGCAAGCCTCGAACAACCCTGAATCAGGTCACGATACGCTTCCCGGGTCATCGATACCGAACAGGGCAATGGAACCTTCCCGCGCCTGACCGCTCACAATCGCCAATGAGATCGCGCATTCACAGCTTTACGTCGGGTAACGATATTGCAAGCCGTCAGGCCTTCCAATCGGTGGCAGTGACACGCCATGACACTATAATATCGAGAGTTGTGGAATTTTTCGCCAGAGAGTCACGGAGTCAGTGGTAGGTTGAGCATGCATATCACCATCATCATGGTTGTAACCTACATCGTGTGCTGCGCACGCATCGGCGCGGCGCCGTGGCGGTACTGGCAGCTCAATGCGCGATACTTCTCCAGAGAGCACGGCATCTTTTCCAAGTTGTCACTGGACGAGCTCATTCCCGAACGCTGGAGACTGCCGCAAAGCATCGATTCCGACGCCATCATTCCCAGCAGCTACCCCGTTTTCCTGAAGCCCGAATGGGGTCAGAATGCTCACGGCATCCATCGGGTCGACAATGCCGGGCAGTTGCAGCAACTGCGCACGGTCTTGCGTTTCGAGCCCCAGCGCTACCTGATACAGGAAGCCGCGCCCGGCAAACGTGAGTACGAGATATTCAGCATAGATGCCGATCGAGGCGATGGCAGGCACGACGTCATCACCATTACCGAAGCTGCCAACGATCAAGAGCAGTTTCCGATCAACAGCAAGAACAACAGGCACACGCGGTACGTGGATATCAGCGAGCAGTTTTCTGCAGCAGAAAAAGACACCGTTGCAGACTACCTGTCGCAGATCGGGGAATTCGGCATCAGCAGGATGAGCGTTCGGGCCAACTCGAACGAGGAACTGGTCGCCGGCAATTTTCATGTCATCGAGATCAATCTGTTTCTGCCGATGCCCATCAACCTGCTCGACAAGGGCTATTCATGGAGCCAGCGCTGGACATTCATACGATCTGCGATGATGAGCCTGGCTCAGGCTACCCGCTCGATCAAACCCGTCAGACGGCCACAGCCGATCTTCGCCAGAATGATGCTGTACGGCCGAGGCAAACCCCGTGCAACCCAGGTTGCCGCGACCAGCAAATCAACACCCGAGATCGGCGAGCACTACATACAACCGTGAAATCCATCAAGACGCTGATCTACAGCTGGGTCAGCCAGAAATACATGGCAGGCTGCAGCAACTACAACTCTCTGCAGGTGCGAAAAGCCAGTCGCTCCAAGCGCCAGGCGCGAGACATGTTCGCCCGACATGACATCCCTCATGCCCGCGGTACCTTGTTCCTGAACCCCTGGAAGGCTCACCTGTTCGCCAGAGAACATGGCTTCCCCCTGTGCATCAAGCCCAATGTCAGTGGTTTTTCCCGTGGCAGCCACTTCCCGATCAACAATTATCGGGAGCTCTGGAAAGCGGCTCTGATGGTCAAGGTCTGGTGGCCAACCAGCATTGTCGAGCAATACCTGCTCGGCGCCAATTACCGGGTGCTGGCAACCTCGGACTCACTGGTTTCGGTGATACGACGCTACCCACCCTTTGTCGATGGCAACGGGCAGGATTCCATCAGCACGCTGATTGACACTGAAAATGCCACCCGCGAGCGCATGGGTCTCTACCCGACCATTCACCCGATACAGAAGTCAGCGGCGACGGTCGACTACCTGCGTCGACACGGCAAGACTCTGGACTCCATACCGGCAGAGGGCGAACGTGTATACACGTTCAATCGAGTGGCACTTGCCCCGGGTGGCGTGGTCGAGATCATCGACCAGTCAACCATTCCCCAGGCCAACCGAGACCTCTTCCTGAAAGTCATCAAGGCCTTTGACGCCAAGCTCTTCGGTATCGACGTGATTTTCGAGGAGGGCATCGAGAAGGACTACCGCGAGCAGCGCTGCATCTTTCTCGAAGTGAATTCTCGCCCCTACACGCGGATGCACAGCGTGCCGCGATACGGCCAGGCAGAAAATCTGGACGAGTTCTACAGCGAGATGGACGCGCTGGTCATCGCGGATTCAGACACCTTCTGATTTCATCTTCGTCGTACAGCGGCAAGCCGTTTGCGCTTGCCGACACCGTGATCAGAAGCCTGACGCCATGCGCCTGAAACTACCTGCCGGCAACTCCGGTCCCGGTTACTTCTATCTGTTTCTCGGCGCGCATTCGCTGCTGATCGGCCTGTTGCCGTTCTTCCTCCCGGTCTACCTCTGGCAACACGGGCTCGGCCTGGCTGGCCTGTCCCTGATGATCGGCTTTTCCGGACTCTGCTTCACCGCATCCCTCGCTCTGTGGCAGACACTGTCTCGGCACTGGAAGTTGAGGCATCTGGTAACGCTGAGCTTCCTTCTCGAACTGCTGCTGCTTGGCGCGGTAGGGCTGTTGACCACCGTACCGGGAGCTGCGCTGTTCACGGCGCCGGGCGGTGAGAGTTCGACGAGCATCACCGCCCTGATCCTTGCGGCAGCGGTGCTCGGACTGTTCAACGGACTCTACAACGCCTTTTTCTGGACCACACAGCGCACCCTGTTTCTGCATTTGCTCGGCGATAACGATACGGGTCGCCAATACGGCAATTTCCAGATCTTTGTCATGGTCTTCCTGAAGCTGGGCATTCTGCTCGGTGGCCTGCTGCTGGAAACCGGCGGCTTCGTCTGGCTCCTGGCCCTGTCTGCCGGAACCAGCCTGATCGTGAATCTGCATCTGGCGAACAAGGCTGCGGGTCGCCAGCCATTGGTCAAGGACTCTGACGGCAAGCCCGCCTCCCTGCTCGAGAGCCTGACCTTTCGGGATGAGCGTGGTTCCCGCTCCACCTTCCTGATCGATGGGGTATTTCTGTATCTGGAAAGCCATTTCTGGACCCTGACACTGTTTCTCGTGGTGCAGAAGGATTTCGGTCGTCTGGGGCTTGCCGTGGTCGTGCTGGCCCTGGTGTTCTCGGCGCTCTTCTATCTGATCAAGAACCGTATCGATCAACTGGCCACGGAACAAGTCTATCGAGCCGCCGTGTACCTGTATCTGGGATCCTGGCTGCTGCGCTTCACCCTGAACGAGGAATCTGCCGGGCCCAGTCTCTGGGTGGCGTTGATCCTGATCACCTTCTGCTCGTCCTTCTTTCGACTGGCTTTCAACAAACGCTTTTTCGATGTGTCTCGACGAGGCAGTGGCCAACACTATCTGCTGATGAAAAGCTACAGCTCCCAGTTCTGGCTGGGCGGCTGCTTTTGCCTGCTGGGTGTTGCATTGCTTGTCATACCCGTGCCGCATGATCAGCTACTGCAATATCTCTACCTGCCAGCTGCCCTGCTATCGGCTCTGTACCTGCGTTACTCGGACAGGAGCTGATCGGCAGGCATGCTATCGTTGCTCAAGAATCAGAACGGAGCTGCAATGTCAGAACAACAAACGACCCCGCCACCACAAGCCTCGGCAAGTTTCACGGATGCCACAGAGGCAGTCGACTGCCTGATCGCTCTTTATGAGCGCAACACGACATTCCTCGCAGACGCCTTTGCACAGTACCTGGCCGGCGACCTGCCCGATAACAAGCATCGCGCCTTCTACCCCGAAATTCGTTTTCGCAACAGCACCTATGCGCGAGTCGATTCACGGCTGTCCTACGGACACGTCGACCAGCCCGGCCTGTACACCACCACCATCACGCAACCTCGACTCTTTCGCGGATACCTGATACACCAGCTCAGCCTTCTGATCGACAACCACGCCCAGCCGGTTGAAATCGCGGAATCCGATGTCCCCATCCCGTTGCACTTTGCACTGGAGTCCGGCTCGGCGCTGGCCGTTCATCGACCGCAACAGATCACCGTTGCGCTGCGGGATGCCTTCGATGTGCCTGATATAGCTCAGGTCAACGACTATATCGTCAACGGCACGCACGAGATCGAACCCGGTCTGCCCTTGCCACTCGCACCGTTTCCGGCCCAGCGCATCGATTACTCCCTGCATCGACTGGTGCATTACACGGCCACCGCGCCGGAACACTTTCAGAATTATGTTCTGTTCACGAACTACCAGTTCTATATAGATGAGTTCTGCCGCCTGGCTCGTGACATGATGCGCAAGGGAGACACCTCCTATGAGTCCTTCGTGGAACCGGGAAATGTGATCACGCTGAACGGTGAGACAGAACCAAGCTCCGGAACGACGCCACCACGCCAGCCTCAGATGCCCTCCTACCACCTGAAAGCCGGCAAGCAGAAAGGTATCACGATGGTCAATATCGGCGTAGGCCCGTCCAACGCCAAGACGATTACCGACCACATCGCGGTGTTGCGTCCCCATGCCTGGCTGATGCTCGGACACTGCGCCGGTTTGAGAAACTCGCAGGAGCTGGGGGATTACGTACTGGCTCATGCCTATGTGCGTGAGGACAAGGTACTCGATTCCGATATACCGGTCTGGGTCCCCATCCCGGCATTGGCAGAGGTGCAGCAAGCACTGGAAGGGGCTGTTGCGGAGGTGACCGGCCTGGACGGCTACGAGTTGAAGCGCATCATGCGAACCGGCACGGTTGCCTCCATAGACAATCGCAACTGGGAGCTTCAGGACCAGAAGGAACCGGTGCGCCGATTGTCGCAATCACGCGCCATTGCCCTGGATATGGAATCGGCAACCATCGCCGCCAACGGGTTCCGTCTGCGCGTGCCCTACGGCACCCTGCTCTGCGTCAGTGACAAGCCATTGCAAGGGGAATTGAAGCTTCCGGGCATGGCATCGGAGTTCTACCAGAACCAGGTCGCACAGCATCTGGAAATCGGCATGCTGGCTCTGCACAAACTCAGCGAGATGAAATCCGAACGTCTGCATTCCAGAAAGCTCAGAAGCTTCTTCGAAACCGCCTTCCAGTAGATCGCCAGGGAAGAAATCTCCCAGGCGCTGCGCCGCCTGGGAAGCGCGGACGACAATGCCCATCGAGCTGCAGATGCAGCCCCGATGGGCCTGCACGCCCTAGCCTTTCAAACGCCCACTCAAGGCCAGATGGGCCATGTCCACGAATGAAGCGCCGAGACGAATACTTCGCTCTGGCGACCAGCCCGTGAGCGGGCGCGGTGTATCGAAGGTGTCCTTGAACGGCATTTCCAGCGTCATGGCCAGGCAATCGAATCTGTCTGCCAGATTGCTACTGCAAATGGCCAGATTGGCCTGTCCTTTCGCACTTCTGGGATAGCCGTGCGCAAACTGGAAATCAGGGTTGATGGCGGCCCACTCACGTTTGAAGGCGCGAAGCTCCGCATCCCGTTCATCATTCCATTGAGCCAGGCCTTCGGTACCGGCGATGAAGTTGTACGGCAAGCCCTCATCACCATGGACATCCAGCGCCAGATCGATCCCGGTCTGCTCCATTCGCCTGCGAACATGGTAGACCTCCGGGCTCTTTTCGATACTCGGATGCTGCCATTCGCGATTGAGATTCACCCCCAGGGCATTGGTTCTGAGATTCCCCAGATAACTGCCATCCGGATTCATGTTCGGAACCATGTGAATATCGGCCATTGATCGCAGCTCTCGACTACGCGCATCATCCTGATCGAGCAGTCGATCGATAAAGCCCTCCATCCACCATTCGGCCATTGATTCACCGGGGTGCTGTCGAGCGATGACCCATAGCTGTCGACGCTGGCTGTTGTGGGGCTCATTGGCTGCCTCCGACTGCAGGGGTGTAACCTTCAGATAGTCGATACCACGCCCGAGATGGGTAAGGCCCAGACACTCGTATTGCACCGCTTCACTTGACGCGGCCGCAGCAATGAAATCCAGATGGCGATCCATCGAGTACGGTACAAAATAGGCGAACCAGACAAGATCGCTCTGCGCTTCGAATGCCCAGCTGAGCTGCCGACCATCATAGTCGGTCGGTGTGCGATACCAGAGCTGCCGGTCTGACGATGTCACCACATCGTAGTCTTCCCACCCCTTGGGATAACTGGTCTCGGACGCATTCACCAGGTTTATCCGGCAGGTTCTGCCCTTGATTCCCGACACACTGAAATGAAACCATTGCAGAAAATCGGAATTGCTGTCCTTGCGGATCCGCAAATTGATGGATGCGCAGTCAGTGGCATCGACAACCTCGATGTTGCCACTGTCGAAACTGCTGTTGATGCAGATTGTCATGAATTAGCTGATTCCCCAAACAGGAGTCTCGAGAAACGAGACACCCGGAACCTGTCAGCGCCGGGCACTGGGTTCTGAACTCTCGAAGTCGTCGGAAGTCCCGATGAAACTGATCACTCAAGCGGCTTGCACAAGGCAAAAAAAAAGCCGGAAAGTCGCAAGGACTCTCCGGCTCTTGTTCCGAGAACCGACTTCTGATCGAAATCGGCTTCGGGATCAATCAACAATTACGACTTACAGTTCACCTTCTACAGAGTAGGTAACGGAAGCAGTTGTGCCGTCACCCACCAGAGTAGCTGGCAGATCGTTGATGGTCAACGCATCAGCTGTTCCACCGAAAGTCAGAGTCGTGCCACCGAAAGTGGTGCCAGTACCCATGTCGATCAGTTCCTGAGCAGTCAGCGCTGCACCAGTGATCAGGTAGTTGCGAACGTCGATGTCGTCAGCCACTTCAGTTGGAGCGAAAACGGTCCATGGATCAGCATCTTCAGTTGCATCCAGCTTCTGGGCACCGAAAGTTGCAGAGAAGGCAGTCAGGAAACCACTGTTGTTGGCTGACAGAGAAGATGTGACAGTACCGTCTGTCTCACCACCAGTTGTATCGCCGCCGTCGGTTTCACCGCCGTCAGTCTCGCCACCGTCAGTTTCGCCACCATCAACAACTTCTTCAGGAGCTTCCAGAACAGCAACGATGCTGTGCACAACACCGACTGTCTCTTCGCCTTCAGCGACTTCAGGTACGAGATCGGCAGCAGAAACGTCAACACCGTTGACCGCAACACCTGCACCGGCAGTCTCGCTCAGTGTAGCTGTCAGGCTTTCGCCTTCGATCAGAGTAGCCAGAGTGGCTGGTGCTTCTTCTGTAGCAGCAGCGATGGCTGTACCGATGGCAGCGGAATCGACAGTGCCTTCAACCACGTGGTACTGCAGAACGCGAGTCAGCGCATCCGTGTCGGCCAGCAGCGCAGCTACCGTGCCTTCGTTCTCTGCATCCAGAGCTGCGAAAGCAGCATCATCTGGAGCGAAGACTGTGAACTCGAGAGTTTCGTCATCCAGTGTGTCCGCCAGGCCAGCTGCATTGATGGCTGCTTCCAGGCTCTCGTGCTGGTCAGAGTTGACGATGAAATCGTATACGGAACCACCTTCACCAGGCGTGGCAGCAGGCGATACGTATTCGTCGCCACCACCACCGGTGGTGTCATCATCATCGTCGTCTGAAGAACAGCCGGAAGCTACTGCCACGCTGGCAGCAACAAGAGTCAATGCAAAATATTTGTTGATCATAAGTGATCCTCGATTGAAAACATGAAATATTAACTGCCGCACACACTGTGTAGTGTATCCGACAAAACTACCAACTGTTCAACGCATGTCGATCCACGTTGCAAAAACTATCTTGTCCAGACTTTAACAGGTATGACCGTGGTCACAATGATAATCAAATCTCCTGCGGGCAGATTCGATCCGGTCTGCAAAGAACCAGACATCTTCCTGCGACCAGAGGACTTCAGGCCAGTTGACGAACGCGCATGTTACTGGACGCTCGGGATATTTCAACGAAACAGTTAACAACCACAGCCCTGTCCCTAGGAACTCAATCACATAGAACTTTCAAACCATTGAATAAGCTATCATTTTAACCAAACAAGTCGACCATTGCAATTGCGATAACCAGCGATTTACCGTTTCCGGAAATGTCTACTGTGACAAATTTCTGCCTTGGGCAGTCTACGACGCTATTCCCCGCACCCTGTCAGTGTCATCCGAGTACCCGTTGATCAGGTTCACGTGATACTCGCTGACGACGAATCGGCAAGAACGCAATACCAGCGCGCCTGCCGAATTTCGACCCGATACCGATAAATGGAAGATCCTCGACTCCGTCTGATCGCGGTGACATTCACGACGATCACACCGGATGAAAAAGACGGCCTTCCATGGCCTCGTCGGCTCCGTGCCTCAATACCACTTGGAGGAGGAATAACGAAAGTCACCACACTTTCGAGCCTTGATCATACGAAACTGTCCCCCCTTTGATTGTGAAAGTGAAACAATTGTCTCGCGCCTCTGTATCAGCAATCACGGCAAACAATGCAAGATTTATCCGTTCTGCTTCAACAAGCACGCGCTGATGATCACCGAGCACTACTGGTGATCGACGAAGTCCCTGCCAACACGCTGAAATCCCTGGCGCTGAGTGCGGATGCCACTTTTGTCGCTGCCCATGAGAACGCCGATCGCAGCGACCGGATCGCGGCAGTACTGGGTCGGGAATTCGACCTGCTCGTCCACCAAACCGGTGACACGGTCGACGCCGGTCTGCTGGCCGCTCTGGCAGGCACGGTGAGGGCCGGGGGCCTGCTGGTTCTGGGTATTCCGTTTGCGCTCGACGCTGCACGGTGTGGCGGATCGACTGCCGCTCAGGACCGCTTCGAACAGCGCATGGCAAGGCATCTCCTGTCCTCAGCTCACAGGTACCGGGAAAAGATCAGGGTGATCAAGGCAACCGATCTCTCCTCTCATGATTTCCACTCGCTTGTCGCTCATGCCCGGAAGTATCCGCAGCAAGACAGTGCCCGACCAACCGACCTCCCGGCTCGACACCGGACCCTTGATGCCGCGGCAAGCCAACAGGACGACATTCTGGCCGACGCTGTACGGCACCTTCAGCAGGAACCGCGTGGCTGCATCACCATCACCGGACGCCGAGGTCGGGGGAAGTCGGCCTTGCTAGGTCGCATCGCGCACAATCTGCAGCAGCAGGCAGTTTCAGTGGCAGTGACCGCAGCTCGTCGCTCCGCTGTGCAGGGCGTGGAGAAGCACGCCGAAGGGATTCACTTCGTGCCGGCTCAGGACGCTGTGCGCTCGGGCTGTCAGGTACTATTGGTCGATGAAGCGGCCAGTCTGCCTGTCGATACGCTGACTGCCTACCTCCAGCAGCATGAACATGTCATCTACGCCACGACCGTGGAAGGTTATGAACAAGCGGGCCGTGCATTCGATATCCGTTTCACGGCGGCACTGGAGCAGCAGCGCGATGTACTGACCTTGCAACCCGATATTGCCTGGCGCTGGAGTCCGGGGGATGCTCTGGAAGAATTTCTGGATACCCTGCTGCTGGTTCGGCGACCAGGCTCTTGCCATGGCGAGTCCTGCAGCCAACAGTCGGAGTCACCACAGGGGCTGTGCCGTGGCCCGAACAAGGATTCCGAAACCGTCAGTGCCAGCCCCGTGGTGCGCCGTCTCGACCGGGACGAACTGGCACAGGACGATACCCTGCTGTCTGGGGTGTTCAGCCTGCTCAGAGAGAACCACTACCAGACCAGTGCTTCCGACATTGCACACCTGCTCGACGGACCGGACCTGCAGATCTGGGTACTGGCGGAGGGATCCGGCATCAGGGCAGCAATGCTGCTGGCCATCGAAGGCGCACTGGACATCGACCTGCACGATGCAATAGTCAGCAAGCAACGGCGCCTGCCGCACCACCTGCTACCGCAATTGCTGGCGCAGAGTGCAAACAGAACCGAACCGCTGCGGTCACGCATGGGCAGAGTCATTCGGATCGCTGTCAAGCCCGATTGCCGGCGCCGGGGATTGGGTTCAAGGCTGCTGCAGGAAGTGACTGGCAGCCTTGCACGGTGCTCGGCCCCGCTCTCCGCCATCGGCGCCAGCTTCGCCGGAGATGAGACCAATCTCGCATTCTGGTCAGCCAATGGATTCACACGCTTTCACACCGGGTTCAGACGCAATCCGCGTACCGGCACGCAGGCGGTTGCCGTTCTCAAGGCCCTGGATTCCGACGTGGACGATGCCCTGCTGGAAGCTGCCCGCATCCACGACGACAATCACAAGTGGCTGCAAGGTCTGGACCCTGCGACAGCCGACGACCCTGTCGATGTGTCGCTCTTGCAGCGATTTGCCAGCGCCGAGCGCAGCCTGATGGATACCTATGCAGCCCTGAGTCGACTTGCAATGCGGTATCCACTGACCCTGTCACCCCCAGCCGGTGTGCACAGGCGTCAACATGAAGAGGCTCTCAGGGCTCTGGTTCAGGGCGTGCTGGTGTCAGACGATCAGCATTTACGCAGCAACAACTGACCGACGTCCGTGCGCCCCAACCTGAATCCGGTCTCGCAGTAATCCAGATAGTAGCGCCACATTCGCACGAAACGTTCGTCAAAGCCCAGCGTCATCACCTCGGATACCGCCTGATCGAACCGTTCCCGCCAATGCAGCAGTGTCTGCGCATAGCTTGGCCCGAACCAGTCCGCCTCCACCAGTTCGAAACCTGCCTGCTCGACTAGCCCGCTCAGATGCTCTCTAGTCGGCAGCATGCCGCCGGGGAAGATGTAGCGCTGAATGAAATCCGGACTGGCTCGATACTCATCGAAGCGTTCACTATCGATGGTGATGACCTGCAGCAGCGCAGTCCCGCCCTGCCCCAGCAACTGGCTCAGTTTGGAAAAATAGGTCGACCAGTATTTCTCGCCGACCGCTTCGAACATCTCGATGGAGACGATATGGTCGTACTGGCCCTGCACCGCCCGATAATCCTGATAGCGAAATTCGGTACTGCCCGTTGCCGCACCGTCGCTGGTCACATTATTGACATCCTGAGCGTATCGAAGCTGCTCCTGTGACAGCGAGATACCTTCCACGTGACAAGCGGTCTGTGTCACCAGTTGGCGTGCCATCGCGCCCCAGCCGCAGCCTATTTCGAGCACCCTGGATCCCGGCGCAGGGTTCAATGACTCGACCACCTTGTTCAGCTTTGCAAGCTGTGCCTGCTCCAGTGATTCATCACCCTTGAAGAGGGCAGATGAATAGCTCATGGTCTCATCCAGCCAGAGCTGGTAGAAATCGTTTCCCAGGTCGTAGTGGAACTCGATGTTTCGCTGACTGCCACGCAGTGAATTCCGGTTTCGCCCATGGTGCAGTGTGTTGAGGCATCGCGCATACCAGCTACCCGTCGTCATGGCGGCGACTTCCGCCTCGTTATTGACGATCAAGGTAAACAGATTGCGCAGATTGTCTGACGTCCAGTCACCCTGGAGATAGCTCTCCGCAAAACCATTCTCGCCTGACAACATCATCTGTCGAATCGGTCGGTAGTTATGCAGCGTCAGCTGCGCGTTGCGGGACGGATCCAGGGATTTCTCGCCATGTCGACTCAGATGCCCATCTGGCCACGTCAGGCTCAACTGGCCATGCCTGATGCCATCGAGCAGGTGATCGAATCGGCGACCGATGATGCGGCCCAGTAGCTGCTGGTGCCACTGCGGTGAAGGCAGAGCTCCACTGATTGTCTGGTTTTCCATGTCTGACATGTCTTCTGTGTAATGGGCTCGTTGTGATGTTCAGGCAGATGACTTGGGCTGGTGTCGGAACCAGGGGACTCCCTTGCACCACAGAATGAACGCTTCCCAGTGAATTCCGGCTACAACCTTGGCACCAAGCAACGGGTAGACAAGAAAGTAGCGAAGCAAGCGCCTGGCCGTGAGTGATCTCTGATGTGCAACATAGCTGGCCGTGATCAGCAGTCCCTGCTCGTCACAGGCGCGGATGACGACGACCTGACGCTCCTCGGGCAGGTTGAGCCTGAACTCGTAATGCATGTCCATTTGCGCAAACGGCGACACGAACAACTCCTTGTCGGCGCTCTGATTGATCCATTGCGGGGTACGACCCGATTGCAGATCGACAGGCAGAACGTAGCAATGCCGCTCGCCAAAAGTGTTGTGGACTTCATGAACGATTGCGAAGCACTGGCCTCGCTCATCAAGACAGTAGAAGAGACTCAGAGGATTGAAGGCATGGCCCAGTACTCGCGGGTAGCAACTGAGCAGGATCCTGTCAGGTACCTGATGAACGCCGGCGGCCGCAAGATGCGCCGCGATCTGAGCCGTCAGACTCTTCCCCGAGCGATCGCCGAAATCAGCATCGTGAAACGAAAACAGATTGAATCGATCATGTGAAAACAGCCAAAGCTCCCTGTCCAGCTGGTCTATCTCATCAAGATCAAGCAGAAGCGAGAATACGCGATAGCGCAAACGATGAGCCTTGGGGCGGCGCCGGTGATGAAAGACCTGTCCGGCGTAGAGTCGACTGACTGTCGTCACGCAGCCGCCTGCCTTGCACCGACATCTGCCTGCCCGCCGAGAACGATGCGACTGGATGGGTTGTCGATTGTCCAGGGCCTCTGCACCCCGCCCAGTTGTTCAGCCACCGCAAGACCCGACTGCACCGCATCCTCATGAAAACCCGACCCGAAATAGCTCCCGCAGTACCAGGTACGGTTCTGCCCCTGCAATGACCACAGTTCCTGCTGTGCCTTCCAGGTGTCCGCATTGAACAGCGGATGCTCATAGGCCTGCTTGCGCAGTACGCAGTCCGGATTCGGTGCCCTGTCCGGGTTAAGCGTTACCACGTACTGCGTTTCACCCGGGAGATTCTGCAGGCGATTCATCCAGTAGCTCAGGGACACCTGCTGCGACCCTTCCGGGGACGTCTCCACATAATTCCAGCTGCACCAGGCTCGTCTGCGCCTGGGCAGATAACTGATATCGGTGTGCAGATACGCCAGATTGGGTTCGTATCGAAACGGACTCAGTAGCGCCTGTTCCCGGGATGACGGCGCATCCAGGCAGGCCAGAGCCTGGTCGGCATGCGTCGCCAGCACCAGTTCATCGGCCCGGACCACTCGCCCGTCGACCGCCCGAACCGTGACTCCCTCATTCTGTCGTTCGATGCCCTTCACGGCAAAACCGGTCTGAATGCACTCATGCCCGATGAAGTCGGCAACCGCCTTGACGTAGGACTGACTGCCCCCGGTGACCGTGCGCCATTGTGGTCGATTGCTGATCTGCAGCAGACCATGGTTGCTGCAGAAGCGAATGAAGGAAGCTGCGGGATACTCGAGCATCTGCTGCTTGGGTGTGGACCAGATAGCCGCGCCGAATGGCAGCAGGTGATCATCGATGAAGGCCTGAGAGTAGCGATTCTGCTGAAGATACTCGCCCAGCGTCATGCCGTCATCCGCCGGAATCTGCTGCGGAGCCTCGCGGTAGAAGCGCAGGAGATCGAGCAGCATGCGCCAGAAACGAGGTCTGAGTGGCAATCCGGGTTGAGCCAGCAATCCAAACAGCGGCCCACCTGCGTATTCGAATTGTCCATTGTCGCGAGACACCGCAAACGACATGTCGCTGTCTTCGGTCGCTACCTGCAGTGCCTCGAACCATCTCGTCAGGTTCGGATAGCTGGGCTCGTTGTAGACGATGAAGCCCGTGTCGATTCCCAGCGTCCTGCCACCCTGCGCATCGTCGGACACGGTTGCAGTGTGGGCATGCCCACCGATTCGATCATCCTTTTCAAGCAGCGTGACTCGGTGCTTGTGCGCCAGAAGCCAGGCAGCTGACAATCCTGCTGCACCGCTGCCAACAACGGCAATGTGCTTTTTGCTGTCTGGAACCATACCGTCGAGTCTACTCTATAGTGGATACATGAATGCCCTGCTACGTATTATCCGGATATCGGGATCAATAACCATGACCTGCGATTCGCTCAACGGTACAATCCAAGCATGACCAAAACGGCAAAACCCGATCAGGGAGAACAGGCAGAGGCAGCCATGGCGCTGCGCAAGCGCATGGGTGACAATCTGCTGGCCATCGGCCGCGATCGCGATGAGGCGGCCTTTGCAGATTTCTACAACTACTACGCCGGGCGCGTCAAATCCTTTCTCATGGGAAAAGGCATGTCGGACGAGATCTCCGACGAGCTGATGCAGGAAATCATGCTGATCGTCTGGCGCCGAGCGGAGAGCTATGATCCTGCGAAGGCGGCAGCAAGTACCTGGCTGTTCACCATTGCCCGGAATCGGCGCATCGACTATCTGCGAGGCAATTCCAGGATCGAGGTAGAACTCGAGGACGAAATGCTGGATGTCGACAGCGACGAGTCGGAAACACAGGCCGGCTTTGTTGATGCCGAACAGGCTGCCGAGCGTCTGCACCGCGCGCTGGAAAAATTGCCGCAGGAGCAACGCCAGGTGATGCATCTGTCATATTTCAGGGGGCAATCTCACGGAGATATCGCACAATGGCTGGATTTACCCATCGGTACGGTAAAATCACGAATCCGTTTGGCGATGCAAGCCGTAAGGTCAAGTCTGAAGGATGAGAACAATGCTGCTCCGGTGAAGGAGTCCGGCAGTCCCATCAACGATTGACCAACAGAGCCAGACAAGTTTGACATGAGCGTCTCCCATCACCTGACAGACGAAACCCTACACGACTACGCAACGGGTGGCCTGAATGCGGCCATGGAAACGCTGGTAGCCTGCCATCTGACGGTTTGCAGTCATTGCCGTGCCCGTGCCGGTATGGCCGACGATGTCGGCGGCGGACTGTTCGACAGACTCGAGCCCGTCACACCCCGGGTGTCGGCACTGGATCTGATCGCCCGTGCTGCACACTCGACCGACAGCCCTGAGGCGGATACCGTACGCTCCAACGGCAAGAGCGATCACGGAAATGTAGTCGAAGGTGTGCCACGTCCTCTGGGAAGACTATTGCCTGCACCGCTGGAACAATTGCGCTGGCGGCGGGTTGCGCCGGGTATCAAGCAATACAAGCTGGATGACAAGCATCGTCGCGATGGGGCATTCCAGTTGCTGCATCTGGCACCGGGCGCGGTACTGAGCGAGCACTCCCATAACGATCGGGAACTGACCTACCTGGTGCAGGGTTCCTACCGCGACAGCATTGGCCGGTTTCAGGTGGGTGATATAGCGGATCTGGATGGCAGCATCGAGCATCAACCCGTGGTGGATAGCGACATGCCGTGCATCGCCTTGATTGCGACGCAGTCACCCGTGAACTACTCCGGCATGATTGGCAAGATAATGCAACCTTTCGTCGGTATCTGACACAAGCTGGCGGTGCACCCCTCGCCATCGGGGGTGCGCTCGAAATCAAATCAGGCTTGTCAGGCAGTGGCTTCCAATTGTTCTGCGGGCAAACGATAACTGCCATCGAGTACCGCCTGCCACCAGTCGGGATTGGACAGATACCAATCCACAGTACGACGTATGCCTGTTTCGAAAGTCACGGCAGGCACATAGCCCAGTTCATCCCTGATACGGGTGGTGTCGATGGCGTAGCGGAAGTCATGGCCTGCCCGGTCGGTGACATAGCTGATCAGGGAATCACACACACCTCCCGCTGCAGCCGGACACTCCGGATATTTTTCTGCCAGAGACGGATCTGCTGCAAAGCGCTCATCCATCAATTCGCAGATGAGCCGTACGATGTCGATATTGGTCCATTCATTGACGCCACCGATGTTGTAGGTTTCTCCCACAGTCCCCTTGTTCAATACCCGTTCGATCCCCCGTGCATGATCCTCGACGTATAGCCAGTCGCGGATGTTCTTGCCATCACCATAGATAGGCAGTGATTTTCCGTGCAGCAGATTGATGATGATGAGCGGTATCAGCTTCTCCGGAAAATGGTATGGCCCGTAGTTGTTGGAGCAATTGCTGGTGGTGACATTCATACCGTAGGTATGGTGATAGGCTCTCACCAGAAAATCGGAAGAGGCCTTGCTCGCGGAATAAGGTGAATTGGGCGCATAGGCGGTATTTTCCGTGAAGGCGGGATCGTCGCTGGCCAGCGAGCCGTAGACCTCATCGGTCGACACATGATGAAAACGATGTTCATCCTGTGCAAGGCCTTCAATCTGCCAGACCTGTCGGGCAGCTTTCAACAGGCTATGCGTGCCCAGTATGTTGGCTTCGATAAAGGCATCCGGTCCTTCGATGGACCGATCGACATGGCTTTCGGCCGCGAAATGCACGATGGTCGACAGCTGCTGATCGCGCAGCAGGGCCTTTATCGTCTCCGTGTCGTTGATATCACACTCCACCATAGAGCAGCGCTCTGACAATACACCGTCAAGGTTTGCACGGTTTCCCGCATACGTCAGCGCATCCACGACGACGATAAGGTCCTCGGGGTAGGTCTCGAGCCAGTATCGAACAAAATTGGCTCCGATAAAACCGGCTGCGCCGGTCACCATCATGCGTCTCATGTCAGCTCCTTGAGCATCGTTCGAAGATCATTGCGCCAGTGTTCCGCACGCAGGTCGAGTGCCTGCCATGTACGGGTCAGTTCGAGCACGCTGTAATGAGGACGTGCCGCGGGTGTCGGGTACTGCTCTGTCGTCAGGGGGTTGACCACCACCGCTCGATCGATCAGCCCGAGGCTCTGAGCTTCTTCCTGAATGGCGACAGCGAAATCATACCAGCTCGCGACCCCTGCTCCGGTCCAGTGCATGGTTCCACTGGCTCGTCTCGAGGCGGCATGCCATAGCGCTCCGGCGAGTGAATTGGCCCAGGTTGGCGAGCCTATCTGATCGGCGATGACGCCTACCTCACCACGCTCATTCATCAGGCGCAACATGGTCTTGACGAAGTTGTTGCCGTGCGAGGAATACACCCACGCGGTACGCACACACAGACTCGTGTCGGGCATGAGGCGACGCAAGGCCTGCTCACCGGCCAGCTTCGTCTTGCCATACACGCTGACCGGCGCAACTTCGGCATCTTCGGGGAACGGCACGCCCCGCCCCTGGCCGAAGACGAAATCCGTGGATACATGCAGCAGGTGTGCTCCGCAGGCTGTCGATGCCCGTGCCAGTGACTCCACCGCTGCGGCATTGACAGCCATTGCCTGTTCCGGCTCGGATTCAGCCTTGTCGACAGCGGTGTATGCCGCCGCATTGATGACGACATCAGGCTTGAGGCCATCGATCATCGACCGAACTGCCTCGTCATCAGTGATATCGAGACGCTCGGCCGGGTGCACGATTTCCACACCATCGGGGACCGTGCGCTCAAGTTCCCAATACAGTTGTCCTCGGCTGCTACCGGTAATGAATGCCTTCATGTCAGAACCACTCTCCGGTCAAGCTGCCAGACGTCGTTCGACATCGGCAAAACTGTCGCACTGGGCCAGCGGCAATCCTGCGGCATCCTTCTCGGCCAGTAGTGGTTGCGTGCCAGCGGCGATCGGCCATTCGACGCCCACACTCGGATCGTCCCATTTCAGACTCCGCTCGAATTCAGGATGATAGTAGTCCGTGCACTTGTACTGGAAATCTGCAGATTCCGATACCACATAGAAGCCATGGGCAAAGCCTTCGGGCACCCATAACTGGCGTCTGTTGCTCTCCGAGAGCGTCACTCCCACCCACTGTCCGAACTGCGGGGAGAAGCGGCGCATGTCCACAGCCACATCGAAGACTTCACCACGAGTGACTCGGACCAGTTTACCTTGTGGATGCTTGATCTGGTAATGCAAGCCACGCAGGACTCCCTGTGAGGAGCGACTGTGATTATCCTGAACGAAATTTCCGGGCAAGTCGTTCTTCTCGAAATCCTGCCGGTTCCACGACTCCAGAAAGAAACCTCTGTCGTCACCGAAAACGCTTGGTTCCAGAATCTTGACAGCCTCCAGAGCTGTATCGATGATTTGCATGCCAATACTTGAGTGAGCCATTTGGACACTCAAGGCAAGCACGAGGCGGGCCACCTCCCCGCCCGGCTTCAGCCTCTGTCGCCTGACGGTACCCTCAGCGCATACGCGAACCGCTGGGATCGTAGGCCGCACGAAGACTTGCGCTGGCATCATGACGCTGACCGGCAACATCGATCTGCCATTTCTGCGCTGCCAGCCAATCGGCAGTGATCGGCTCATCGCTCTTGACGTATCCCAGACCCACCGAGGCTCCCAGGGTGTGTCCGTAGTTGCCGGAGGTCAGATAACCCACGCAGTGGTCTCCCGCCAGCACCGGCTCATGGTGATAGAACATGGGCTCGGGATCCTGCAGGACGAACTGAACAAGGCGCTTGTGCAGATGTGCCTTGCTCTCCTTCTGCCGAGCGATGGCATCGTAGCCGATGAAGGGCACGGATTTCTCCATCGCACAAACGAAACCGACACCGGCTTCCAGTGGCGTGTCTTCATCGGCGACGTCGTGACCGAAGTGCAGGAACTTCTTCTCGATGCGACAACTGTCCAGGGCATGCAACCCTGCCATTTTCAGCCCATGCGCCTGTCCGGCTTCGAGCAGGCGATCGATTGTCGGCATGGCCATTTCCGCCGGTACACACAGCTCCCAGCCAAGCTCGCCGACAAACGATACCCGCGTGACCCGTATCGGCGCATACCCCAACTCCCCTTGCACACTGCGACCAAAGGGGAAGGCCTCGTTGGACAGATCCATGCGCAACAGGGGCTCGAGCATGGCTCGGCTGTTGGGTCCCATGACACCGAACACGGCAAACTGACTGGTGACGTCTGTAACAGTACAGAAGTCATCGGGCCCGATATGGGTCTTCAGCCAATGCAGATCCTTGTGAGTCGTCGCCGCACCGCTGATGACCAGGTATGCGTTTTCCGACTGACGAGTGACTGTCAGATCGGCTTCAATACCACCGCGCTCGTTCAACCAGTGCGTGTAGACGATCCTGTCGGCTGACACATCGATATCGGCCGTACAGATCCGCTGCAGAACCCGGGTTGCATCCCGCCCCTGCACAAGGTATTTCGAGAAACTGGACTGATCGAACAAGGCCACCTTTTCACGTGCGGCCGCATGTTCGACAGCGGAGTATTCGAACCAGTTCTGTCGCCCGAAGCTGTACTGGTACTCCGGAACGACGCCCTCGGGCGCAAACCAGTTGGGGCGCTCCCAACCGGCAATCTGGCCAAAACAGGCATTGTGTTCCTGCAATCGCTGATGAACCGGCGAGAGTCGAACCCCACGACCTGTCTCGAACTGCCTGAACGGATAGTGATTGGCGTAGAGCAGTCCCAGCGATTCCTCTGCCCGTTCGGCTGCGAATGCCTGTGTTCCCATGAAGGGATACATGCGACGGATGTCGTTGCCCCACAGGTCCAGCGGGCTGTAGCCTTCATGCATCCACTCCGCACAGACCTTGCCCAGACCGCCTGAACTCTGAATACCGACCGAGTTGAGACCGGCCGCCACGAAATAGCCGCGAACCTCGGGCGCTTCGCCGACATGGAACTGATCATCCGGCGTGAAGGACTCTGGCCCGCAGAAGAAGCTGCGCCAGCCCACGTCTGCCAGCATGGGGACGCGAACCATGGCATCTTCCAGCACAGGCATCAACTGCTCCTCCATATGCCCCGGCAATTCGTCAAAGCTGAAATCCGCAGGGATACCCGTCTGTCCCCAGGCTACGGCCTTTTTCTCGAACGCCCCTACCAGCAGGCCCCCGGCATCTTCCTTGATATAGACACATTTGTCGTGATCACGAAGTATGGGCAGGTCAGGCGTTACCAGCTCGTGCTTCTCGGTAACCGCATAATAATGTTCGCAGGCGTGCAGCGGTATATTGACGCCGCTCTTCCGACCCAGCTCGCGAGCCCACATGCCGCCGCAATTGACCACGTAGTCCGTCGCAATCGTTCCCTGTTCGGTACGAACGCCGGTGACCTTGCCATTGTTTATCAGGACCTCCTCGACGAGGATGTTCTCCAGACATTGCGCGCCACGTTGCCGAGCCCCCTTGATGAAGGCATTGGTGATTTCTATCGGGTTGCCCTTGCCATCGTGCTCGACGAAGGTACCGCCGATCAGACTGTCCGTGTCGATCAACGGAAACAGGGCCTTGACCTCTTCCGGGGTAACCGTGTCTACGCGAGTCACGCCGAAGGCATTGTTCATGGCTGCGACGCGTCGCAACTCTTCCCAGCGATCCTTGCTGTGGGCGATACTCAGGCTGCCTACCTGACGAAAGCCGGTGGACTGACCCGTCTCCACTTCCAGATCGTGAAGCAGACGCATGGAGTATTCGGTCAGTCGAGCATGGCTTTCATTGGCTCGCACCGTGCCGATCAGGCCGGCGGCATGCCAGGTGGTTCCACAGGCGAACTGCTTGCGCTCCAGCAGGACCACATCCTGCCACCCCAGCTTGGCCAGATGGTAGGCTACACTGGCCCCGGTAACACCGCCGCCGATGATGACGGCGCTCGCCTTGTCGGGCAAAGAATCTGTCACGCTGTAGCTCCTTGATCAAGTAGATGGTCGAGTCTTCCAACCATCACTTGTATCAGAGCTGAGTGCAAACTGTCGACCGACAGTCACAGACTTTGATTGGGGCCAGTCAGTCGTGCGGGTTGATCGTGCCGATCATCGGCCTGATGGCTCTGAACACGTCGGTGAAATCGGCTGGTGCCTGCGCCATCCACGCTTCCAGTTCCGGCAGGCTGACCCACCGACCATCTTCCACCTCCTCTTCCTGCAAGACCAGCGTCTGATCCGAGCAGGCGGTATAGACACGGGTGAATTCGAACCCGTTGCGCTCATGGGGCCGCAGTTGACCCACAGGTTTCAGACTGTCACCGGTGATGCTGACTCCCAGTTCCTCATGGAGTTCCCGTATCGCACAGGCTTCGTAGCTTTCACCGCTGTCAACGTGGCCGGCGGCACTGGTATCCCACAAGCCCGGTGCCATGTCCTTCAAACGGCTACGCAGCTGCACGAAGACCTGCCCGCCGGAGTTGAAGAGGACGATATGTGCTGATCGGTGATAGTGACCCTCGCGATGAATCCGTTCTCGCGGGGCACGCCCTATCACCGAATCGGTCTCGTCAACAATATCCAGCCATTCGCTCATGACAGACCATCGTTATCCACAGCAGGCACCGAGGTCGATCAATCGCCCGACTTCAGCAGACGCTGGAGCTTGCGAACATGCTTCTGCAACTCGGCATCATCATTGAGGCGATCGCGGAAGTAGCGCTGGTTGCGACTCATGGTGGTCAGATCGCGGTTGAAGCGCTCCGCCATTGCCGTCAGGCTGGCAACCTCCAACTCCATCGCCAGATAGGTGATGGTCTGCCTGATCCGGCTTTCATGACGAGCGCGACTCTCGCTCTTCAGCTCAGCTTCCTTGACACCCTCTTCCTTGCACACTCGCTTGACCAACTGGTTGAGTGTCATGAGCGGCGGCTTGACCTTGACAGGCTTAAGCGCCTTCTTGGCAAATTTGGCGCTTCCCAGAAGTCGTCCACCATCCGTACCGCGCATCAGATCGACTCGCTCACCCTCGTCACGGCCCGCATCCACGAACTTGGCGAAAGCCTTGCGAGCAGCCTTGTCGGTCTTGCCGAATGTGGACAACACCGTGGATGTCGTCAGCCATGCCGGCTGCTTGTCAGCATCCAGGTAAGCCGCATGACTGGTCCATTTGGTCGCCTCTGCCGACTTGGCTTTTGCATTGCGCACAGGGTTGTTGTGAATGTAACGCACAAGATCATTGAGATAGTCATCAGGGTCTATCAGGATCGCCTTGTAACGCCCCTGAAACAATGCGCCTTCTCTCTTGTGGTGCTTGTTGAAATACCGTGTATATCGGAAAGACAGGTTCTGCATCACCTTCGACAGCGGAGCATCGCTTACCTGAATTGCCATCTGCACGTGGTTCTTCGCCCAGCAGTAAGCATGCAGGGTATGTCCGAAGCGTTGAGCACCTTCTTCCACCAGCGACTCCCAGGCACGTCGATCAGCAACCGTCTTGAAGATCGGCTGCTGGTCGAGCCCCGTGAGAGTCACGTGATAGACGGCTCCTGAGAAATGAATCCTTGGTTTTCTGGCCATTGTCAATTGAAGTTCTGTTAAGCAAGCGGTAATACGGGCGTCAATCTACTGCCTTCATGACACTCGAGATTCTTTGAGACATGAATCGAAGATACTCTTCAGGGCCATCAATTGTATTTCGAATATGTGTCATACATTATATCCCGGCAAGTTTTTCCATACTGCCGATTGAATCCTGCGTTCCGACCCTGTAGAAAAACCATACCTTCTAAAGTACGCTCCTTGAGCGTCAATGTCTTACACTATGATGTCACTGTTGGCATATTCAAGCCAAAAGGGAATTGTCACCCGCAATCGGCATTACCTGGACAGTCTGACCGGACTGATATCAAAAACCACGGCCAGGACGTCCCTACCGATCCTGGCAGGAGCAACACCTTGAGCGTCTGGCTAGAACGACGATCAGAATACCAGAGCCATCCAGGGCGTGGATTCAATAGTACCCGAGAAGATAGTCAGTATCAGCGAGATCGGGCACGAATAATACACAGCGCCTCGTTTCGCAGTCTGCAGTCCAAAACGCAGGTGCTTGGCCTCGGCGAGAGCGACTTCTACCGAACCCGTCTCACGCATTCGCTTGAAGTGGCGCAAGTGGGCTCCGGGATCTGCGAGTGGCTGCGTGATCAGCCCGAAAACGCGGCCCATGAGCCTCTGATACCCTCGTTCAGCCTGATCGAGGCAATCTGCCTGGCTCACGACATCGGCCATTCTCCGTTTGGACACGGCGGCGAGGTGGCCATGAACACCATGATGCGCGACCACGGGGGTTTCGAGGCCAATGGTCAGACTTTGCGTATCCTGGCTCGTCTCGGGGAGTATTCCCCGGATTCCGGGCTCGACCTGACGCGCCGCTCCATGCTCGGGACCATCAAGTATCCCACGACATACTCTGATGTATGCAACTACGTCCCCGTGGAACAGGAGGACCCCTTGAATATCGACCACTGGGCACCCCCGAAATGCATCTATGACTCCGAACGCGATGTACTCGACTGGTTGCTGGAACCCTTTTCACCGGCCGATCGCGACAGATTTCTGACAATAGAGCGACAGCCCTCCGGGCACGGACATACACGCCACAAGTCGCTGGACACCAGCATCATGGAGCTGGCCGACGATATCGCCTACGGCGTGCATGATCTGGAAGATGCCCTGGCACTGGGCCTGGTGGATCGTGAAGTCTGGATGGATCAGGTGTCATCAAGACTGCTTGAATGGCCGGACAACCCGATAAATCGTCATATGGACGAATTCAACCGCCTGCTGTTCAGCGCTTCGGCAAAGGACCGCAAGCATGCCATCAGCCGGTTCGTGGGCTACCTGATCCGTAGCATTGTCATACAGGAGGTCGACGAATTCGATGCCCCCCTGCTGAGACTACAGACGGTCATGGAACCACTTGCCTACAGGATTCTTCGCCTGATAAAGGATTTTGTCATGAGTCATGTGATATTTCGTCCTGAATTGCAGATGCTGCAATACAAGGGGCAACGAGTCATCGTGCGCCTGTTCGAGATCTTTGCTGCGAACCCCGAACGTCTGCTACCGACACCGGTGTTTGCCGAATACGAACGGATCGGTCGCCGCGCCATTGCTGATTACCTGTCCAGCATGACCGATGTATCTGCCGGCAAGCTGTATCACAAGTTGCTGAGCCCAACCTCTGGCTCGATCTTCGACAGACCCTGATCCGCCAGCTGGCGGATCAGGGCGCCAGCAACTCAGAGCAGAACCTGCTCCACCCCACCGCGGTTGGCCCGGTCAACGAAGTCGTTGGCCCAGTTCTCGCCGAACAAGCCCTTGGCCAACTCGACCACGATGTAATCCGTATCCATGCCTGTCTCGTCACGATAGCGGCTCAGCCCCTGAACACAAGCCGGGCATGAGGTCATCATCTTCACGTTGTGGTCAGTCTGTCCTTTCGCAACGCCGTTGGCTTCGAGGTTGGCCACCAGCTCGTTCGCCTTGCGCTGACGAACCTGCGACGCAATATCCGGACGAGCCACGGCAAAGGTACCGGCCTCCCCGCAGCACCTGTCGGAGGCTGTGACTGGCTTGCCCAGCAGCGCTTCGGTCACCTTCAGCGGCTGATAGGTTTTCATCGGGCTGTGGCAGGGGTCGTGATAGACATAATGCTCGCCACCCACCCCGTCCAGGGAATAGTTCTTTTCCATCAGATATTCATGAATATCCAGCAGGCGACATCCCGGAAAGATCCTTTCGAACTCATACTTGAGCAATTGATCCATACAGGTACCGCAGGAAACAATCACCGTCTTGATGTCCAGATAATTCAGCGTATTGGCAACACGATGAAACAGCACCCGGTTTTCGGTCGTTATCTGCTTGCCCTTGTCCACGTCACCGGTGGACGTCTGCGGATAGCCGCAGCACAGATACCCCGGTGGTAGTACCGTCTTGCTGCCCGTGTCGTACAACATGGCAAGTGTGGCCAGCCCGACCTGACTGAACAGCCGTTCGGAGCCGCACCCCGGGAAATAGAAAACGGCATCGCTCTCGTCGCTTGCCTTCTCGGGATCTCGAATGATCGGCACATAGTCCCGATTCTCGATGCCCAGCAGAGCCCGGGTAGTCTTGGCTGGCAACATGCTGCGATTGGGCAACTTGCGATTGACGAAGTGCACAACCTGCTCTATCGGCCTGGCAGGTCCCGTCGTACTGGGTGGTTGCTGCCGGCTCTGACTCACCGCAGGCAGCTTGCCGAGCACCGCACTGGCTGTTCGCTGTGCCTGGAAGCCCAGACCCACCATGCCCTTGCGCATGATCTTGATGGTGGCCGGGTCCTTCACATTGAGAAAGGCCATGGACGCGCGGGTACCCAGACTGAAATTCTTCTGCCCCCTGTCCTTGAGTATCTTGCGCATCGTGATGGACACATCGCCGAAATCGATGTCCACAGGACAAGGCGCCAGGCATTTGTGACACACGGTACAGTGATCGGCAATGTCGTTCATTTCGTCGAAATGCCTGATCGACAAGCCACGACGGGTCTGCTCCTCGTACAGAAAGGCTTCGATGATCAGTCCCGTACCCAGCACCTTGTTGCGCGGTGAATACAGCAGATTCGCACCTGGCGCATGAGTCGTGCAGACAGGCTTGCACTTGCCGCAGCGAAGGCAATCCTTGATGCTGTCATTGAGCGCACCGAGCTCACTCTGCTCCAGTATGAGAGCCTCTTGCTGAACCAGGCGCAAAGACGGCGTATAGGCATTCTCAAGACTGGAGCCTGGCATCAGCTTGCCCTTGTTGAAGTGCCCATCGGGATCGACCGTCTGCTTGTAGTCCGCGAAAGCGTTGACCACGCTCTCGTCCATGTACTGCATCTTGGTCAGACCGATACCGTGCTCACCCGAGATGACACCATCGAGTACACGGGCCAGTTCCATCACCCTGTCGACGATGCCCTCCGCCTGACGCATCATGGTGTAATCGTTGGAGTTGACCGGGATATTGGTGTGGATGTTCCCATCGCCCGCGTGCATGTGCAGCGCTGCAAACAGTCGCTGCGGTCTCCATTGGCCGTGTATATCGTCAATCTTCTTCAGCAGGCGCACGTAACGCTTGCCGGAAAAACGATCTTTCAATGGTTTTTCGACCGATGCCCGGTAGGAGAATTCATCTTCCCGGCTCAACAGCGCCGCAACGCATGCGTCCTGCTCGACGGGCTCGCGCTTGTCGCGCAGCGCCTGGATGAACTGCTGTTCAGAGTGCTGCAGCTGATCGTAGAGCGTCGCCCATTTTTCGTGAACCCGATCCAGCATGGCTGCACCTGCGGCCAGGTTGTCATGCACGATCGCACTGCCTTCGTCCGAATCCTCTGCCGGTATTGCCACCAGAGCACGAGATTCGTCGGACTTCAGCAATCGCCGGACCTCGTCAAGCATGCGCAGCTTGTTGCTCAGCGAGTGTTCGATATTGATACGTTCGATACCTTCGCTGTAGTCGGCCAGGCGTGGCAAGGGAATGACCACGTCCTCATTGATCTTGAAGGCATTGGTGTGCGCCGCAATGGCTGCCGTGCGTGAGCGTGCCGCCCAGAACTGATTGCGTGCTTCTGCACTGACAGCGATGAAACCTTCAGCCCCTCGCTTGTTGACCAGCTGCACCACACCTGAGGCGACCTTGCCCAGCAGGTCTTCGTCATCACTGACGATATCGGCCATCAGCAGCATGCGAGGCAATTCACCACGCGCCGCCTTGGCGCTGTATTTCACGGCCTTGATGTATCGATCGTCCAGGTGCTCGAGGCCGGCCAGCTGAATACCATCCGTGGCGTCGATGAAATCCTTGACCTCGGTTATCCCCAGCACCGACTGTCGCAAGTCGCGTCCGTAGAACTCCATGCAGACGGTTCGCGCGTGGGCCGGCATACGGTGCAGAATGAAGACCGCCGACGTGATCAGGCCGTCGCAACCTTCCTTCTGCACACCGGGCAGTCCACCGAGGAACTTGTCGGTGACATCCTTGCCGAGACCTTGCTGGCGAAGGCTCGAACCCGGTGCATCGATGATCCAGGGTTCGCCGATCAGCTCATTGCTGTCAGCATCACGCCGGCTTACGCGGAACTGCACTGTGGGCTGAACATGAATCTTGCCCAGATTGTGGGCCAGACGTTCGACGTCCAGCCAGTTGCCATCGGGATCGACCATGCGCCACGACAGCAGATTGTCGAGCGTGGTGCCCCACAACACGGCCTTCTTGCCACCGGCATTCATGGCAATATTGCCGCCGATGGTGGACGCATCCTGCGAGGTGGGATCCACGGCGAAGGCCAGACCATTTGCCTGCGCATCCTCGCTGACGCGTCGCGTGACCACGCCCGCCTCGACGCGGATCGTGTGAATCTGCCTCTCCGGCAGGTCCTGTTCGGCCGGCAAGCTGGTTTCCTGCACAGGACCGCGCGCATCCAGCTTCTCCAGATTGATGACAGCCGTGCGCGCGTGCAGTGGTATTGCACCACCGGTGTAGCCTGTGCCGCCGCCTCTGGGAATGATCGTCAGGGACAGAGCGATACACTGCTTGATGATGCCCGGCAGTTCGGCCTCACTGTCCGGTGTCAGCACGACGAAAGGCAGTTCGACGCGCCAGTCAGTCGCATCCGTGACATGAGAGACGCGTGACAGGCCATCGAAGCGCACATTGTCGGCGTGCGTGACTCCTCGCATCTGCTGCAACATGCGCTTGCGAAGCGCCTGCATCTCCGACAATCGTGTCTGAAAGGATTCTATTGCCGCGCTGGCCAACCGGATCAGTTCATCGACTCGCTGGTCAGTGCCGGCTCGGTTGACGATCTGCTGGACCCGGTGTCTTAGCGCATCGACCAGAGCGTCTCGTCGCTTGCGGTTGCTCAGCAAGTCTTCCTGAATGAACGGATTACGATCAATGACCCAGATATCGCCGAGTACTTCAAACAGCATCCGGGCTGACTGACCGGTCTGACGCTCACTGCGCAATGACTGTATAAGCTGCCAGCCTTCCTTCCCGAGGTAGCGCAAGGCTATCTCCCTGTCGGAAAAGGAGGTGTAGTTGTACGGAATCTCGCGCAACTGCGTTGCCGGGAGTTCGATTGGATCGTTGACCAATGGTGCATTCATGACGTCGACAGTACACTCAATGAAGCTTGGCGATAAGCAGGTTCAGGCACTAAATCATGTTACGAAGCGGCGAGTCGTCCAGACTGCTGATTCGTAGAAACAGGAAAGCCCCGACATGCGGGGCTTTCCTTGCAAGCGTTTTTTCAATGCTGCCGGAGCAGCATCGCGCAATGATTATCGCTTGGAGTACTGAGTCGCTTTACGAGCCTTGCGAAGGCCGACCTTCTTGCGCTCGACTTCACGAGCGTCGCGAGTCAGGAACCCGGCACCGCGCAGCGTGCTTCGCAGCGTTTCGTCGTATGACAGCAGAGCACGGGAAATGCCCAGGCGAATGGCGCCAGCCTGACCACTACCACCACCGCCTTTGACAGTGATGTTGAAGTCGAAGTTGCTCAGCGTGTCAGTTCGCTCGAGCGGCTGACGGATGACCATATGAGCAGTCTTTCGACCAAAGTACTCGTCAAGCGGCTTGTCGTTGACGGTGATCTTGCCACTACCTGAGTTCATGAAGACTCGGGCCGTGGAAGACTTTCGACGGCCAGTGCCGTAATACTGTTGAGCTGCCATACTTTATTTCAGTTCCAGGAGCTGTGGCTGTTGGGCCTGGTGTGTGTGTTTATCGTCCGCGAACACGCGCAACTTACCAAACATGGCTCGTCCCAGCGGGTTCTTTGGAAGCATTCCCTTGACGGCCAGCTCGATGATTCGTTCTGGATGTGTTTGCTGCAACTTCTCGAAGTTCGTTGTCTTGAGGTTGCCGATGTAACCGGTGTGGTGACGGTACAGTTTGTTCTTGGCCTTGTTGCCAGTCACTTCCACTTTGGAAGCGTTGATGACGACCATGTAGTCACCCGTGTCCACATGGGGGGTGTAGATGGCCTTGTGCTTGCCGCGCAGACGGCGGGCACATTCTGTTGCTACGTTACCGAGCGTCTTGCCTTCAGCATCGATAACGAACCAATCACGTTTGACCTCTGCAGGTTTTGCGCTGACGGTAGTCTTGTTCACGTATATATCTCGGTAGGGCACTGTCGAAACTAAGCCGACAATTGTAATGGAGGTTCGCGCGAATCTCAACCATCAGGAGAACATTTCCTGTGCCCGTGATGCTCCTTCAACAGAGCACTGGCTCACAATCTTGCCAATCTGACGTTGACACGCAAAGAATCAGTGCGGTCAACCGACCGCACTGCAAGACATCTCGGTAAATAAAGATGTAGGAGAAAACGTCACTTGCGCCGTCTCGACGGTGCAAACGTCAGGCCATTCTGCGCCAGCAGGCCGCTCATGCAGCACAAGCGGCGATTTTCCTGACCCCTGCAGCCGGACAACCACTCCTCATCAAACCCGACCTACAGCGGCAAGGCCCTGTCCGCGCTGAAGTGCTCGGCAGAATTCCAACCGCTACCTGACAATCCGGCAATACAGCACCGACCAACCGGTTTGGGGCCACCAAACGGTTTGTAACACTACAGCCGCCACCGGTTAACACAGCCGAACCGGACAAGCCGGACAACCTTTCTGCAGAACCCGACGCCGCCATCTGATTCTCTGAGCTTCAACCACTTTCATGAATGTGCATGAGGCGGCGTGCCTTCGGCGTGCCCTTTCCGCGCACCCTTCGGCAAACCCTTCCCTCAAATAGACTGCCTGCGCCGGTCGAAGCACTCTTCCAGGCCGTCAGGCCTCTATGATTTCCCACGTGCAGGTGATGGTTGCGCTTTTCTCGAGCATCTTGGTTGCCGAGCAGTACTTCTCCTCGGACAGTTTGACGGCTCGTTCGACATGGTTGGCGCTCAGATCCTTGCCCCAGACCTTGAAATGCACCTTTATGTCTGCGAATACCTGAGGGATCTCCTCCGCGCGCTCCGCGTCCAGCGCCACTTCCACGTCAACGACGTTCTGGCGAGACTTTTGCAACATCAGCACAACATCGAAAGCAGTGCAACCACCCAAACCGATAAGGAGCATTTCCATGGGACGAACGCCCAGATTACGGCCGCCGTGTTCTGGAGAGCCATCCATGACAACGGAGTGGCCACTACCGGACTCACCAACAAAGCTCATATGATCAAGCCATTTTACTCGTGCGTGCAAAGCTATTCGTCCTCGTGTCCTGAACCGGCCACGCGCAGTGGTGTCGATTTCATTGAAGAATTTAAAAATACCGCCGATCAATGTTTGACGTTAGACAAAAACAGCCTGGATGGTCAACAGAGACCTGTCCGGTTCTTGCGCAAACTTTGAGTACGGAGAATCACAAAATGCTGGCGCCACGTATTGCACCGCCGCCTGTTGAATGGTTGGACATGTTCCTGAGAAGCAGCCACCGACGACAGTATCCGGCAAAGACCACCATTATCCATCATGGTGATATCCCCGAGACGTTGTACTACATTGTCGACGGTTCTGTCAGCGTCATCATAGAAGATGACGATGGTCGCGAGATCGTACTGGCCTATCTGAGCGCCGGTGATTTCTTCGGCGAGATGGGATTGTTCGACGAAGCAGCCGGACGCAGTGCCCTGGTTGTGGCCAGAGCGAAATGCGAACTGGCTGAAATGAACTACGATCAGTTTCGAAGACTGGCCGCTGATCAGCCCGATCTGATCTACGCACTGACCACACAGATGGCCGCCCGCCTGCGAAAGACCAGCATCAAGGTCAGGGACCTGGCCTTTCTCGACGTGACAGGGCGAGTTGCCTCCACCCTGCTGGATCTGGCCAAGATGCCCGATGCCATCACTCATCCGGACGGCATGCAGATTCGCATTACCCGTCAGGAAATCGCCCGCATCGTAGGTTGTTCTCGCGAAATGGTCGGCAGGGTGTTGAAAGAGCTTGAAGACCGCGGCCTTATTCACGCCCGTGGCAAGACCATGGTCATCTACGGGACCCGTTGAGTGCAGAGGCATTCGACTGGTCGACCATCAGACAATGTCTCCCCCCTTTCTTCGCGTCTCGACGTCAGGGCATCTGTCCATTTGCGCAGTTTGCAGCCAACGGCTTCCAACCCGGCATGGCCAACCAGGGTGTCGGAACACTGATACCAGCGTTCCGGCATCCTGTGCAAATCGGTAAACGATAGCCCCCCTTCCCACCGGAGAAGGCATCGCTGATCAATCGGCAAACATCTGCCGCAGCGCAGCACCCGGGTCGGCGGCTCTCATGAACGCCTCGCCGATCAGAAACGTGTGCACACCCGCATTGCGCATCCGCTGCACATCAGCGGCATCCATGATTCCGCTTTCGGTAACGATATGCGTCTCTTCGGGGATTTCCGCCAACAGGTCTTCGGTTGTCGATAGCGACACCTGGAAAGTCCGTAGATCCCGGTTATTGATTCCCAGCAACATCGGTGACAGTGCCAGACTGCGATGCAATTCTTCGGCATCATGCACTTCGACCAGTACATCCATGCCGAGTTCGACCGCTTGCTGATACAGATCGGCCATCAAGCGATCGTCCAGCGCTGCTGCGATAAGAAGAATGCAGTCCGCACCAATGGCCTTCGCCTCGGCGACCTGATAGGGATCAACGATGAAATCCTTGCGGATGACCGGCAGAGCGCATGCCGCCCTCGCCTCCCGCAATGCGGTTTCGCTGCCTTGAAAGAAGTCAGCGTCCGTCAGTACTGACAGACAGGCGGCACCTCCGGCTTCGTAACTGGCCGCAATACTGGCCGGGTCGAAGGGGTCTCTGAGAACACCTTTGCTCGGCGAGGCCTTCTTGACCTCGGCAATCACGGCCGCCTGTCCTGCTGCGACCCTGGCGTTCAGTGCCTGTACGAATCCACGGCATTCGCCAGACTCCGCGGCTTGCGCCCGAAGTGCATGCAACGGCGTGCGTTGCTGCCTTTCCGCAATCTCCTCGTGCTTCCGCGCGATGATTCGCTTGAGGATATCGGGTACTTCCAGCTTGTTGTTCATGTTTGCCACCACGTGTGCAGGTCAGGCTTGATCGAACGACTGGGACACGGAGATCAGTTCGGCCAGCTTTCTGGCCGCCGCCCCACTACCGATGACCTCATCGGCCAGCGCGACCCCATCCGCAATCGAATCCGAGATACCGGCAACACACAGGGCAGCGCCAGCATTGAGAACGACAATATCGCGAGCCGGACCCGACTCGTTGGCAAGCACGCCCTTGATCATGCCAAGACTCTCGGCAGCTCCCTGGACCCGGATGCTGTCCAGCGATGACACGTCGATGCCGAATTGCGCCGGCTCGATCACGTATTCCTTCACCTTGCCCTCCTTCAGTTCGGCAATCTGTGTCGGGCCGCTGATACTGATTTCATCCATGCCATCATGCCCGTGCACCACGATGACGTGATCACTGCCGAGCCTTTCGAGCACCTCAGCCACCGGTCTGACCCAGTCCTTGCTGTAGACGCCCAGCAGCTGACTTCGTGCCCCGGCAGGATTGGTCAGGGGACCCAACAGGTTGAATATGGTGCGTACGCCCATTTCTCGTCGCGGGCCGATCGCGTGCTTCATGGCGCTGTGATGCCGCGGCGCGAACATGAAGCCCAACTGAATCGTGTCGACGCAGTGCGCAACCTGATCGGGCGTCAGGTCGATATTCACCCCGGCCTCTTCCAGCAGATCTGCCGCACCTGACTTGCTGGACACCGATCGGCTACCGTGTTTCGCAACTCTGGCACCACCGGCAGCCGCCACGATGGCACTGCAGGTGGAGACATTGAATGTGCTGGTGGAATCTCCACCAGTGCCCACGATATCGATAGCATCGGGGTTCTCTAGCGCAACACCCGAGGCCAGTGCACGCATCACCCTGGCCGCTGCAGCCACCTCCTCGACAGTCTCACCCTTCATGCGAAGGGCAATCAGGAAACCGCCTATCTGTGCCGGCGTAGCCTCGCCGGTCATGACCTGTCGCATCACCGATTCCATGTCGGCGGCCTGCAGATCCTTTCGCTCGATCAGGGATTCGAGTGCTTGCTGGATATTCATGTTCGCTCAACCCGTATGTCAGCGCAGGAGACCTGCTCGTTGGTAGAAGCTGCTCAGCATGTCGTGCCCATGCTCGCTGCTGATCGACTCGGGGTGAAACTGCACCCCCTCGAGAAGATAGTCGCGGTGGCGCACCCCCATGATTTCCTCACGCGTACCATCGGCGTTCTGTGTCCATGCCGTCACTTCCAGCTCCGGTGGCAGAGTGTCGGCATCGATGACCAGCGAATGGTAGCGGGTAACCGTGACCGGATTCGGCAGGCCCTCGAACACACCGGTATTGTCATGAAATACCGGCGACAGCTTGCCATGCATGATCTGTCTGGCCAGCACGATCGAACCACCGAAATGCTGGCCGATGCTCTGATGCCCGAGACAGACGCCCAGGATGGGAATCTCACCGGCAAAGCGATCCAGCAGCGGCAGGGAAATTCCCGCGCTCTCGGGCCGCCCCGGCCCGGGTGAGACCATGATGGCTGCCGGTTGCAATCGCGCCAGCTCATCGCAACTGATGACATCGTTACGAAACACGCGCACATCACAACCCAGTTCGGCCGAATACTGCACCAGATTCCAGGTGAAGGAATCGTAGTTGTCGATCACTGCCAGCATGCTCATTGCTCACCTCCGGACGACAGTTCATCGAACATCTCGGGCGGCGAATCCAGACCGGCTTCGGCCATGGTGACCGCTCGGAATATCGCGCGAGCCTTGGAATGCGTCTCCTGCCATTCGCTCTCGGGGTCCGAGTCGTAGACGATGCCGGCACCGGCCTGGACATTCAAGGTGCCATCCTTGACGACGGCAGTACGAATGGCGATTGCCGTATCCATGTTGCCGTTCCAGGAAAGATAACCGACCGCGCCGGAATAGACACCGCGCTTGACCGGCTCCAGTTCCTGAATGATCTCCATGGCGCGCACCTTGGGTGCTCCGGAGAGCGTTCCCGCTGGAAAGGTGGCCTTCAGAACGTCCATCGGCGACATGTCGTTCTTCAGCTTGCCAACCACGTTGGACACGATGTGCATGACATGCGAGTAGCGCTCGATACTGAACTTGTCTGTCACCTCGACCGTTCCGGTACTGGCGATACGTCCGATATCGTTGCGTCCCAGGTCGATCAACATCAGGTGTTCGGCCAGCTCCTTGGGGTCGGCCAGCAAGGACTCCTCGTTCGCCAGATCCTGCGCTTCATCAGCGCCGCGTGGACGCGTGCCGGCCAGTGGTCGAACGGTTACTTCCGAATCTTCGAGCCTTACCAGAATTTCCGGAGATGCACCCACCACATGGTGATCGCCCAGATCGAGATAGAACATGTAGGGCGAGGGATTCAGCGTGCGCAAGGAGCGATACAGGTCCAGAGGCGGCGCGGCAAACGGCACGGAAAGCCGCTGCGACAAGACCACCTGCATGCATTCGCCCTGGGTGATGTACTCGATGATCTTCGCCACCGCAGACTTGTAGCCTGCCTCGGTAAAACCACTTTCGAAGTCCGCTTCAGCCACGCGTGAGGTGGTATGCCGACTCTTCTGCTCAGGCAGGGGTTGACGGATCTGATCGTGCAGTTCAGCCACTCGCCTGATACCTGCCAGTCTGGCGTCCTCAGCGTCCGGATCCACCAGCACAATGATCGTCAGCTTGCCACTGAGGTTGTCGAAAACCACCAGTTCATCGGTCACCATGAGCAGGATGTCCGGGTTGCCGATGGGGTCCGGATGCGGGTTTTCTCCCAGACGCGGCTCGATGTAACGTACGGTATCGTAGCCGAAGTAGCCAACGAGACCACCCGTGATGCGCGGCAGGCCTGCGATATCCGGCACCCGGAACTGCGATTGATATTCTTCTATCCAATCGAGCGGCTCGGCCACTTCCTGCGGCGCAGACTCGACACCTTCGTTTTCGATGGTGATCTGCTTGCCGCGCACACGTACCACCGTTTTTGCCGGTAGCCCGATGATCGAATAACGCCCCCACTTCTCGCCGCCCTGCACCGACTCGAACAGAAAGGTGTATGGCTGGTCAGCCAGCTTCATGAAGGTGGAGAGCGGGTTGTCCAGATCCGCGATGAGTTCACAGCTCAGGGGGATACGGGTATAACCTTCGGCGCGATAGCGCTCAAAATCAGCGGGGGTCATGATGTTCGTTTCTCAAACAGGGCTTTCAGTTGGTTTGGCTATTGGCAGGATCCGTTGTTCCGGGCACCAATACGGGCAGTCAGGCAGATGCGGTCGATCAGCTTCGCCAGCGCCAACTCTGTGTACTACAGCTCTTGTTATGGGAGAATTCGTTCATCGCAAGTGGATATTGCCTTTCCTGATTGCCACCCGTCAAGCCTCTCTTGCAATTCAGGCTCTATAATCACTATATGCGCGGCAGCGGCCGCCTATCTTCCACCCCAGCAAAGAGTCCCTTCAATGAGCGTGATTCGCCAGGATGACCTGATAGACAGTGTCTGCGATGCCTTGCAGTTCATGAGCTATTACCACCCCAAGGATTACATCGATGCCGTGCATGAAGCCTGGCAGCGAGAGGAATCGCAGGCGGCCAAGGATGCCATGGCGCAGATTCTGGTCAACTCTCGCATGTGTGCCGAAGGCAAACGCCCCCTGTGTCAGGATACCGGCATCGTGACCGTATTCGTCAAGGTCGGCATGAATGTACAGTGGGATGCCACGATGAGCCTGACAGACATGATCAATGAAGGGGTCCGTCGTGCCTACAACCACCCTGACAACAAGCTGCGCGCCTCCATTCTGGCTGACCCTGCCGGCGCTCGCAAGAACACGGGCGACAACACGCCAGCGGTCATCCATACCGAGATCGTCGAGGGCGACACCGTGGATTTCGAGATTGCAGCCAAGGGCGGTGGCTCGGAGAACAAGTCCAAACTGGCCATGCTCAACCCCAGCGACAGCATCGTGGACTGGGTTGTCAAGACGGTTCCGACCATGGGCGCCGGCTGGTGCCCACCCGGCATGCTCGGCATCGGCATCGGTGGCACCTCGGAAAAGGCAGCCGTACTGGCCAAGCAATCGCTGATGGCCCCAGTCGATATTCAGGCTTTGAAGGATCGAGGGCCAAAGAACCGTATCGAGGAACTTCGTCTGGAGATCTTCGAAGCCGTGAACGCGCTGGGTATCGGTGCGCAAGGTCTCGGCGGGCTTACCACTGTGGTCGATGTGAAGATTCTCGACTACCCGACTCACGCTGCTTCCAAACCGGTTGCCATGATTCCCAACTGTGCTGCCACACGACACGCCCACTTCGTGCTCGACGGTAGCGGCCCGGCCCTGCAGACACCGCCTTCACTGGAAGACTGGCCGGCAATCACCTACGATGCCGGAGCCGGTGCCAGACGCGTGAACCTTGACACCGTCACTCCCGAGGACGTGGCCAGCTGGAAGCCCGGTGAAACACTGCTGCTCAGTGGCGCCATGCTGACGGGGCGTGACGCGGCACACAAGCGTATCCAGAGTCTGCTGGAAAGCGGAGAAGGCCTGCCCGAGGGAGTCGACTTCAACGGCCGGTTCATTTACTACGTCGGTCCGGTCGACCCTGTACGAGATGAAGTCGTCGGACCTGCCGGCCCGACAACATCGACACGCATGGACAAGTTCACCGAGATGATGCTGGACCAGTGCGGGCTGCTGGGCATGATAGGCAAGGCTGAGCGTGGCGAGGCCGGCATCAATGCCATCCGCAAACACAAGGCGGTCTATCTGATGGCTGTCGGTGGTGCTGCCTATCTGGTGTCCAAGGCCATACGCCAGTCACGCGTTGTCGCCTTCGAGGATCTGGGGATGGAAGCGATACACGAATTCGTGGTTGAAGACATGCCGGTGACCGTGGCCGTTGATACTACTGGTGAGTCGGTTCACGTCACCGGGCCTGCCTTGTGGAAAGGCAAGCTGGATCGAGGCGAAGTTCGACCGGTGTATTTCAAGTGATGAAATCTACAAGCTGCAAGAGTCTGCTCGTTATCGCGGCGTGTGTCCTGATCGGTGCCTGCGCATCATCAGGCGGTTCCTTGGGCAAGGCGCCCCGGCCATCCGGCAATGGGGGCCACCCCGAGGTGTGCAAGAGTGGTGACACGCAAGTGGGCAGTGCCAGCCAGTGCCTGCAGGACGACGCTGCCTGCTACGAACTCAACAACGGCAAGTGGTGCACCGGAGAGCGGGGCAACACCTGCCCTGCAGGCTCCAGTGCCTTGCCAGCGGGTATCCCCTGTGCGCCGGGCAAGCGCTGCTTCAGGGTCGGGGAATCGCTCGAATGCACGATAAACTGATCACACTTCCATGAGCGAAGCGCGCGTCCAATCACAGATCGCACCTCACCTTACTCTTTGCTGCAACGAAAAGGGAGGCTCACGCCGATAGCTGTCTGAATCAATTGTGTAAAAACCTTTCAGATGTCTCGTCCCTTGCCCATCCCTGCTCCCGTAGCAGACATCGCTCCCGTGGATCTGACCAAGGCGATGAGTGCCTGTCCCGTTGAAGAAAGAGCTTGTTGGGACACGCTCGGCAATGTGCTTCATGAGGCAGAAGGCAGGGATGCCTTCGAAATTCATTTCGAACCCGAGAGTGACTGCCTGCGCGTACGCTTCAGGAGTCTGTTCGATTTCACCGAAATCCGTATCGAGGACAGTGCACCCTATCTCGATGCACTGACACGCTTGCAGGAAAGTCTGTGGCAGACCGACAATAACGCAAGCTCACGGCGCGGCTGGTTCAATTTCACCGTCTCCGATGCCGCCTGCCTGTACCAGCTTGATGTTGTCAACAGCAGCAAAGGACCTTCCTTTGTCCTTGCACATCTCGACGACTCGCGCAAGCAACCGGCGCGGCTGGAAGATATCGGTCTCAACCGCGTTCAGCTGAGCACGCTGCAAGCCGCCTTGAAGAAGAGGAATGGACTGGTTGTGGTTGCTGGCGAGCTGTCTCAGGCAAGGCGCAGAACCAGTCGCGCGATCGCTCAGAGTCTGGTTGCACCGGACATGAAGGTGATGGTCGCCGATACACTGGTGCACCCGCTCATTCCAAGAACGACTCAGCTGGGCATGGACTTCCCACCCGATGAGGCACAACAGCATACCTGGGATGCCATGTGCCGTCTCGGTGCCGATGCCATCGTCACGGCTCAGACACTCGAAGACACTGCCGCGCGACGCCTGATCAATCAGGCCGCAGAGCAGACTCTCGTGGTCAACAGCATCGCAGCCTCCAGCGCGACCGGAAGCCTTGCCCGCCTCCTCGGCCTGGGCGTGCGTAGCGAAACGCTTGCGCATTGCCTCTCAGCCGTTGTACTGCAACATCGCGTCCGCTGTCTCTGTCCCTATTGCAGAGTGCCTGCTTCTCCCGACGATGAAGGTACGGCTTGGCTTGCTCGCTACAGCCCGATGAAATCAGGCAACATCAATGACTGGCTACGTCACCGAATGCGCTCCTCCTTCAGCGCTTCCGAAGGCTGCGACCGTTGCAACAACGTCGGCACCCGCAACTGGCTGGACATCTTCGAGGTGCTGTCGATCAGCAGTGAGCTTCGCGATGCGCTCTATGACGCCGACTACCGATATGCCTTCGCACTTCTGGAACAGCAGAGAACGCTGGGTAGCAGCTTGCTGAAGCTGGCCCAGGAAGGCATCATTTCACTGTCCGAGGCGATAAGACTGAGTGGCGAACCGACCGGGCAGGATTAGTAGCCAGTCAGCCCTTTTTCGGTAGACAAGGTACCGGGATCACCATTGCACGATACCCGACATGATTGGAAACGCAGCCTCACTCGGCGGGCATGGCGCAATCGGCCATCTCGACGCAGTAACAGACACTGCCAAGTTACAATGGCCCTACCGTCCGGGCATGAAGATCCATGCCCGCTACACGTTGGTGATCAGGCAGCCTCGGCGCTGCCGTCCTCGCCCTGCTTGAATGCCGATACCGCGGTACCGCCCACCACCTTGAGTGGCGGCATGGCAGTCTTCTCCACCAGCGTGGTCTCGTCCTGCTCCGTCCAGGAATGGGTTTCCAGAAGATTGCCCGGCCAGACGATTCCGGTTTCCCCCTCGCCGCTGATTCGGCGATACAGGTTGCCGTTCAACTGGTTCCTGTTGATCAGGAAAGAACGGAAGCTCTTGAACAGATCGCTGTCCACCACCCTCTTGCAGGACCAGAATTCGTCCAGTGATTCCTGCGCCGTGAGACCGGGTACATCGTATATCGCCTTCCCGAGTGTCTTGACCGGAGCGCCGTGGAACAAGGATGACAAGCCAACTGTGCTGTTGATCAACACGGTGCCCTGAGCATGCTTGAGCAAGGTAGGCAGACAGACATCATGGACGTAGAAGACCCGGCCCTGCAATCCCAGCTCAGCCACCAGGTTGGCGAACAGCGTCGTGTAGTCCGTATACCCTCTGTCCAGCGGGTGATGCTTGAAGACGATAGCCTTGTTGCTGCTGGCATGCTCTCTGAAAGATGCAAGTACATCACCGATGAAGTGCTCGATGGAATTGAATTCCGAATGCACGATCACCTGCATGTCACAATGTACCTGCAAGGGGCACAGGAAGAAATTGCCATCATACTGCGACAGCACGTCCTTCAGAACGGACTTCTCCCGTCTGCCATACTTCCACTTTCTCAAACCGGAGCGTATCCATCTGGCACCTTCAGACAAGCATTCGAAGGGTCGGTGATGGCGATAGTTCATGAATCGCTCTCGCTGTACAGCGCTTGCCATGTAATACATCATCGAGTACACGGCAGTCAGATGGAAGACATGCTTCGGCTGCTGCATTTCGGTAGGCAATTCATCTGCCACTGACGACCCGGTGAAGGGTCTGGACATCATGCTGGAGTGTCCGTTGACGCCCTCTTCTTCCAGCGTGATGAAATTGGGACGAATGTAGCCTTCCTCGAACACGAAGACCCGGATCTGCAGTCGCTTGGCCAACTCTCTGGCGATGCGATGGTAGGAGCGGCAGTCACCGAACAGGTAGATGCGACCGATCTGGCAGTTGATGAGTACTCGTTCCAGCCACACCTCCCAATCGTCCAGCGTACCCGTGTAATCCAGAGCGCCCGATTGCCGGTAGAAGAAGCTGTCTCCGCCATTGAAATTGATCTTCGTGACGTTGAAGCCACGTGTCGTCAGATCCTCGGCAAACCGGGAGAAGAAAGGCCCGATGGGCCCTTGCAGCAGAAGTGCGTTCTTCGACAGGTCAGGCGCAGATGCCTCCTGCGGCCCTTGTGAACCTGACACTGACTCAATAGAGCGTAAAGCACTCTTCTGCATTTTTGCTTTTATCCGAATGTGCATTGGGGTAACACGATGACTACCCGCTTTCGACTGACCTCTACCTTGGGTATCGTCCAGTAACGGTAATACTGAACGCTTCTCCCTGGCACAGAACCTACTGCCTCTGATCACCAATGAAGCCTGACTACATCACCTTTTCCGAATCTAACAACTTGTGTGCCAGACGGTATCAACGATTCTGTGAGGCACAAGACATGACAGACCAGACCTCGCCCGTCGCAGCGATGCGGTGCGCATGAACGATGGCACTGCATCACAGCAGCAGCTCTACAACCGACTGTCGAGCTCACGTTCTTCCCGAGGTTTTCCGGCAGATTCTGTCGGCGCAAACGCGATGATGCGTGAACGGCTGCGTGTTCACGACGTCGCCATGACTGGCAAATAGGGAGCAAGCTCCGGCGTCTCGGATATCAGTTTTTCCCGGATCATGTTCAACCGTGTCTCCAGGCTGGTTTCGAATGCCGGAGCTGCAGTACAGCTGTAGGGTCGAAAGAGAACCTCGCGTCCGAAATAGTTGTCGGCAATATGCCTGTTCGACTCGGCATAGCGTCTTCTTACCCGACAGGCCAGTGCTTCCGAAATCCGTGGACTACCACTTCTGTCTTCAACAGCCAGCCTTGCCAATGCGTTGAACAAGATTCTCGACTGCTCTGCCGGAAGCGGTTCAGCCTGGTTGACGCGCAACTTGAACTCCAGCAGATCGCTGGTCAGCGATGGATTGGCGTCAGTCTCGTGGCATCTTGCTGCGACGACATCACCATCCATTCCCAGAAACGTCTGACAGAAGTCCACCACGACATTGCCGCTGAGCAACTCCTGCCGATCGTAGTTCTTCACCCTGATTCTGCCCGGAAACTGCCTTTCCCAGTCCTCCAGGAATTCCTTGTAGGTAGACTTGGAACTGGCAAGAAAGAATTCTTCAAGCGTGTGGCTGTAATCGCTTGCCTGGACTTTCTGTGCGTAAGCCGACAACAGATACTTGACCTGCTCGCGCAGATAGACCACGACTTCCACGTCAAAGCCCTGGAACAATGCGCGTACATCCGCTGGGTCACAGTTCTGAAAGGCTTCGGAACTGATGACCAATGGCAAGCCCTGCCCCTCGATGACCGTGTCGAGTCCGTTACGCAAGCCACCAATGATCTCGGCGGCCCTGTCCCGTGAACGAGACAGGGCACCACGTGTCATCGGCGCACCCATCTCATGATGTCCAAAACCGCGAATACCGTAGTCGGGGTAGCAGAAACCATGCTCGGCCAGCAGGGAACCGTTCTTGCGCAGAAAACGCTGTATGGCGGTGGTACCCGTCTTGTGACGTCCAATATGCAGTATGACTCTTCTCATGGTGCTGGTCGGTAGTTCTGATAGACAGGAATGTTGATCGTATGGGTACATCGTCAGGCCTGGTGCGTCCATCGGCTCACGCCCGGTATGACAGAGCCTCGCAGACGTTGGCCAGTTTGTTCATCCAGCGCACCCCACCCAGGCCGCGACTCTGATCTGCAACACTCATTTTCTCGATCAGCTGTTCTACCGAGATGAATTCACCGCTGGCAAGATCGACATAATGCGGGTATGCGATCAGACACAGAAAGACGAGTTCATCCACGCTGCGCGTCCCCTTGCGCCTGGCGCAGGTCAGAGTGTCTGTGGTTATTCCCCAGCCTGCATAGAACGGCATCCCGTAGGTAACAACCGGCACGTCTCTGAGAATGGCCTCGAAACCCGACAGAGAGGTCATGGTATGCAGTTCGTCGCACTCGTACAGGCAGTCCAGAAAATGGCGAAGGCTCTCGACTCTGTCCACACAGCTGTTGAGAATACTGGCATTGACATCCCCCTTCCGGTTCCCGCTGACAACGTCGGGGTGCGGCTTGTAGACAATGAAGGCATCCGGGTTGGCCTTTCTTACCGCTGTCAGTAGCCCGCCGTTGGACCTGACATCCTTGCCACCCCGAAGAATGGATTGATCCCCTTCTACCTGGCCGACGACCAGAATCTTCTTCTTGCCCCCGGGTCTCGTGCTGCGCGATGTCGCGGTACCGTCCTGCAGACCGACATTGTATTTGGTCAGGTTGGCCGAGAGAATGGATTGGCGCAGGACGCTTGCCCGTGCAAGCTCCGCGTCTGAACAGCGGTACTCGTTCAACAATCTCTCCAGCGTGCTTGGCGCACCGGCATCGAAATACAAGCCCTCTTCATCGAATACCAGCGACGCAGGCGGGGCGAAATCAGAACCCAGTCCTCTGGAGCGGATGAATCCGTCTTCCACGCGAATGAAGGCGTCACGCCTGTCAGGGCTCGACTGACCTTCTGTCTCGGGCGCACCGTCAGCTCCCTTCTCCGAATCGGTAAAACTCCAACACAGCGGCATTTCACTGCGAGCAGCATCGTTCTTGCTGGAAAATCGCAGACGCCCGTCCGGAGAGCGGAGAAATTGCGCGAGATAGCGTTTCTTCCAGGGCGTGATGCCGATGCAGACTCGGCTTCCGGAATTTCGTTCGAAATAGTCTTGCTGCAGGCAGACATGTTCCAGACAGTCCCGCAGTGACCAGCGCTTGCCAGTTACCGGGCAGCAATAGCGTGCGTGGTGCACATGTGTCGCATGGAAAAGCTGATCAAGCGTACGCGTCGCCGTTCTGCGTTCAATCGCCTGCCAGTCCTCGGTCAGGCCCCAGCCGGCATAAAAGGGCTGCCCGGCCACCTTGACGGTGCAGCCACACAGCAGAGCCTCGTACCCCAGCTGCGAGGTACCCGCATAGACCACGCTGGCCTGCTTCAACCAGGGAATGGGGTTGTCGCCATCGGCGCTGAGCTCCACGCCCAGTTGCCGCGCTCGTTCCTGCAGATAGCCTTCACGCCGCCCGACAACGACATCCGGGTGAGTTCTGACGACGATACGCGCCTCGGGGTTCTCCTCGATGGCTCGATCCAGCATGGCCTTGAAACCTGCTGCATCCAGCGCTCCGAACCTGACGGAGGCGTCTTCACAGGTCTGATCCAGTACCAGCACCAGTGGCTTGCCATCGCCTCGCAGCTTGGCCGGATCGGGTTGTTTGCAGAAATTGTATTTGGTGATGTTCCTGTCGATCATCAACTGCCGACACGCCGCTGCGTATCTCAGATCTACGGTATTGCACTGCGTGTCGAATTGTTCATCGGGAAGATTCAGATAGCACTCCAGAGAAGAGGGAGTCGTGCTGTCGTAATACACGCCGACATCATCGATCAGCAGTGAATAACACACCCGCGAATGCGCGTTGGCCGAACAGGAACGTATCCAGCCATCCTCGACATACAGAACTCGCAGCTTGTGACGCGACGCATAGCGTAGCGCTCGCTCACTGTTCTGCTTGCGCCCCCATACCACGACACTGGACACGGGCAGGCTTCGCCTGGCCGCCTGCACCGGGCTGACAACTTCGGTAACACCCAGAAATCGGTTGATGTTCCTGATTCTGCGAATGCCATTGGAGAACGTGACCGCGAAACTGGAGGTCTTGTGGCGATTGCCCTGCTCTTTGCAAATGACACTGTCCTGCAGCTCAAACGTGCTCACTAAAGTAGGTCGTCCCCATGATTCGCGTCTTGAGGAAACAAGCAGCATTCAAGCCAGCCCACGTGAACGTTTCTCACAGTTCGCACATTGCTGGCTTGCAAACTGCATGTAAACTCACTCTCAGTCGGAACCCCGAGTTGTCTTGAACACACTGTTTCTGCATAGTTCGCGTCATGAGCTCACTCCCTGGCGAGATGGTTCGACACGATATCGTTGCTACCACCTGGCAGAGTCACTCCGGAAAAAGGGGCATATCGCCGATATTGCACCATTGACAGAAGTGCGCATCGAGCACCTGAGCAGATACCGCACCGTCTGCGTGTTGCGGCCCCGTACCAGCAAGATTCTGGACCAGATTCTCAAACGTTGTCGAAGACTCGGTATCCGGACTGTCGCGGACGTGGATGACCTGGTCTTCATTCCGCGGTATTCGGCACTCTCCCCCAGCGTGATCAATGACCAGGCAACAGAATTCAGCGTCAGAGCGCAATTCAAGCGTAATCTTCAGGCAATGCTGTGTTTCGATGAAGTCACGGTGGCGACGGAGCCCCTGGCCCATCACTGGCGTGAGCAGACAGGCAGGAATCGCGTTACCGTCATTCCCAATGGCTTGTCGTCGCGCTGGCTGGATACCCCGGTGCAACGTACCGCCAGGCAGGCGAACGCTCCTCGGACCATTACCTATCTGCCCGGATCGAACAGTCACAACAAGGACTTTTCGCAAATCGTCGACATACTGGCCGAGACCGTGAATCGTGAAAAGGATATCCGACTGCTGATAGTCGGCTCACTGAATACCGAGGAGAAGAAATTTCCTCGCAATCGCTTGTCCCGCTCTCCGTGGATCGACTACTACAAGCTTCCGCAGATCATAGCCAGCAGCACGGTCACACTGGCGCCATTGGTGCACTCTCCATTCACCCACGCCAAGTCGCACATCAAGTTCATCGAGTCGGCAGCCTTCGGAACACCGGCCATCTGCTCTCCCAATCATGACATCTGCAGACACGACGTTGACGGTCTGCACATCGCCAAGACCCCTGATGACTGGTACGCGGCCTTGAACAAGACCCTGTCGAATCCGCGCGAAAGCTCGGAGCTTTGCCTGATGGAACAATACGTGCGTCAAACTGCCACGGCCGACGAATCTGCCGAAACCTTGCTGGCGCACTGGCAAAGGGATAGAACACACACACTGCAGAACGCTGCCGTGTAGCGATGGCCAGCGCTCCTGCCAACCTGAAGATCCGGATAGCGAAGCAGTCAATGACATGAACCTGCCATCGTTGCAATACATAGATATAAACAACGCGATAACCTCTGTCATCAGCGTGAGCAGCTACCCAGCCTACTCGACGCTGCTGCGCAAGACGCGTTGTAGCCGATGGCCAGGATATATTGTCGTCGAGAATCTGCGGCGACAGAAGAGCAATACCTCGCGCCGCAAGCGGACCGAAAGCCCGGCCTCGTCGAGACCCTCTCTACTCGAAGCGTGGCCGGTGTTCCCCAACTCTCTGCTCAGCACCGAAATTGCAGTGAACCTTCCGGGAGTCATACGCAAGGGCGCGCCCAGGCGCGTTTCGGCGGAGACTATCGGGCAGGACAGAGGCGCTCTGGACTTTCCTGTGGACACCAGCCTCCACTACCGCCTTCAGGAACCGCTACCCAGCTACCTTGGTGGCCTGATGTACAGAGCTGGCAGGCATGCCATTGCCATTCTTGACGATGAATCGAACCTGCAGCAGTCCGACACCGCAATGATGCGCAGTCTGCACCTGAAGCTCAATGCCGAGCAGTACAGAAACCGAACGCCTCGCGACGTCCTCATTCCGCATTTTCTGGATAGCAAGAGCGAGCCCGGAGGAAGTCTGAAAAGTCGGCGCATGGACAATGTTCTGGTAGAGCTGTATCAGCTCTCCAATCTGTGCCACCGACTGAATGTCATCGGCAAGGCGGATCTGGTGCTCTGTGATTCGGCAGGCATCGCCGTGGACGCATTGCGATCATCCGTACCGGCTGCCTTCATCACCGACATCCCAGCCGGCTTCGAACAGATCCAGCATTGCGTTACCGCATTCCTGGCGCATGGAGACCCCTGCCGGCTGATCAGAGAGCAGCAGCAAGCGCTTGCAGACATACTCGACAGCGCTGCCACTGAGTATCATGTCATGAGCAATCAATGCACGCTGCATTCACTGATACAGACGCATCTTGCCGACGTGGCGAGAGAGGGATCTGGTGAGTCACGCAATGCTGCCGTCGCACACCCGGAAGAGAATGAATCTCATCGAGCCTCCGTCAGTAGCAGTGAAGACTATGAGGAGTTGGTTCTGCGCACCCAGCAGTCCCTGTGCTCCCGGGCCAACAAGGCCGTTCGGCTGAAGACCGGACTGGAATCCAGTCGCAGGAAATTCCAGAAGTTCAAGGAGTCTCCCACGCGTTTCATGGAAGACAGTCAGAGCGCTATCCTGCGTTCACTGGTTTCGGGACGAACCGCCCGATGACACGGTGTCGTCCAGCTCGCAGTGATCTGGAACAGTTGTATCGTCAGGGAAAATGGGATGCCTCTCTGGTGGAGGAGGCACTGGCCCTTGCCGAGAACAGCGGAGAGCCCTGCGACTGGCTGAACCTTGTCGATATCTCGCAAGCCATCAAGGGACTCACCCTGCGCGATTGGCAGCATGTCGCCAATCACTACAGCGCAAACCGCTACGCATCCCCGAAACTGCTGCTCAAGCTCATCAACCTCATAGCCTGTGCCGAGACCTTTCCGGCACTGAGTACCGCTGAGCGAGCATCTCGACGCATTCACCTGCTCTCGTCCGCGCAGTCATCCTCGATCAACTGCATACGCGATCTCCTGCAATCGGGCTATCTGGGGACTCGACTGTCCCATTACCCCTGCCTGCTGACCCAGGAAGAGTCGCTGCGCAGGACATTGTCTGCGAACGTCATCTTGCCGAGCAGACGAACACTCCAGGCAGCGACCGAGTTACAGGTATTGACACGCCCTTTCGAGGAGCTCATCCGGCATGGTCTGGGCGAAGCCGCTGACACGCGATCCGAACCGCGCAGACCAAGAGTCGCCGTGGTCGGCAACTCGCCTGCCATATTGCAAAGCCATGCAGGAACAGCGATAGACGCTGCAGACCTCGTGGTCAGATTCAACACCGTCTCCGCAGACCCGGGCAAGTTCCGGCATACCGGAAGTCGCACTGATATCTGGGTGATGTCACCATCGACACCACTTTCGTCGTGCCCCGACGACGCCAGAGGCATCATTGTCAGCGGACTGAATTCTCTGACTCGCCCCTCTTTCTACTGGAAGACTCTTCCGACACAAGGCAGATACCTGAGTGAATGCCCTGCAAGCCGATGGCATGAACTGGTTGCCTGCTTCAAGGCCCCTCCCAGTGCAGGCACACTGCTGCTGGCATCATTGAAGTCGATGAATCTCGACGTTCAATGTCACGGCTTCACACGATGTGTCAGCGAACATGAGGCTCACGGTAACCATCATGCCGACAATCAGGCACGTTCGCTCAGGCACAACTGGGAGGCTGAAGCACGATGGTTAGTCGACTGTTTTCCCTAAACAGAAGCTTTCGTTGTCGCGTGCGAGCAAGGGGTGATAGGCAGGGTCATCGAAACCCTGCAGAGCCCAGCGCTGCATCATGACCTGCCTCTCCTGCCCGACTCTGCGAATCTGACTGCGGGTATTGTCAGCGCCTCGGCTCAGACCTTCGTGATGAAACAATCGGGCATATGGCGTCCACAGGTTTCTGTACCCCTCGCCTTGTACCTTCAAGCACAGGTCAACATCATTCCATGCGATGCCCAGCTGCTGCTGGTCCAGCCCACCCACCTGCTCGAATGTGGCCCGCCTGACGGCCAGACAGGCAGCCGTGACTGCAGTCAGATTCTGCGAGCAGATCAGCCGTTGGCAGTAGCCCGCTGCATGACCGGGGCTGTAACGATGCGCATGACCGGCCACGCCGTTGATACCCACGATAACCCCGCCGTGCTGTATCCGGCCATTGGTGTAATGCAACTTCGCGCCGACACATCCGATTTCCGGCCGCATGGCCTGTCGAACCATTTCCTCCAGCCAGTTCTCCGAAATGACCTCCGTATCATTGTTCAACAGAACCAGCAGCGGAGAGTTGCCCTGCGCTACCGCATGATTGTTGATGGCCGAATAGTTGAAGGGGCCTGCAAACCGAAGCAGTTCAATACGAGAGTCTCCTGCAAGGCTGCGATAGTAGCTTTCAGTTCCCGGCTCTTCGCTATCGTTGTCCACCAGCAGGATTCGATAGTTCGGATACGTCGTCTTACCCAGTACGGATTCAATGCAGGTGCGTAGAATTTCTACCTTGTCGCGAGTCGGGATGATGATATCCACCGCTGGCGGGCTCGCAGGCAAGGGCCAGATCACGTGACTGACGCCCTCGCCCAGCCCCTTCTGCACGCTCGCCTTGCTGCCGGCTCTGGACAGGGCATCGGCGATGCTCTGTTGCCAACCGTCATCATCGATGCAAGCGTTCATACCATCAGGAAGCAAACGAGTTGCCAGTACCCGGGGGACCCTCGTCACCTGTTGGTCGCACAAGGGCTGAATCACCTGGTGAACGGACCGGTCTTGCAAAACCTGGTCACTCTGGTCTTTCACGCTATTACCGACGTCGTTGACGCCGAGCGATGCCGCGAGCAGAACCCGGTCATGCTGTCGCCGCCGCGTGGCTGCCGGGAACTCGGCTCGACGAAACCAATCGTCTGATGCCATCCAGGGAAACCCGATGTAGTTCCTGTTCAACAGCAGTTCGGGGTTCCATGCCGGTTTCAACACAGGATCGGATCTTTCGCCATCAGCACTGACATGATCGTGGTCGGCATAGACCAGAACGCTGTCATCATCTGCCGCTTGCAGCATCTGGTGAAACAACTCTGGCCGGCACCGATAGCCCGTTGGTATCGGCATGCGAAACACGCGTCTGGCCTTGTAATGATCAGAATCAGGGGAGTCCGAGCCGATATCCGGCTGCCAGGCAATCTGCCACCCTGCCTGTCGCGCGTAGCTCACGGCCACCAGGACCGAGTCGTCGGTTGCTTGCTGCGCCTCTTCCCGGATCAGCAGCAAAAGGCAATTCGAACGCTCTTCTACAGCCCCGTCACGTTCCGCTGATGCGGGAGAGGTATCCTCAGAGTCGGGCGCATACGAGGTGGGGAATATCGCCTCGTGCACATGTCTTCGATAATCGGCATAGAGTGCAGACGCATCGAGTGAGTCGAGCTTGTTGATGCAGCCGCGGTGTTCTAGGCGTTGGCGAATCCGGCTCATTGCGAATCCGGGGGTCAATCCGGTCAGCGATACCCGCTCGAGCGAACAATCGGGCTGATCGATGGTGAGACTGCAGCTCTGTAGTGTGTGCTCGAGCCGAATGATCCGCTTGCAGACAGGCTTGGATGTCAGTAACAGATGCTCTTGCAGACCAGACTCGTTCGCAAGCGTCAGCACGCATCCGATGCTGGCAAGAGAATGCTCGATTTCCAGCATGTACCAGCCCGCCACGAGTCGGAATCGATTCAATTCCCAGCGAGTCAGCTGATCAACAGGGGCGGCGTTGTACCGGACAGTTTCACCCTGCGCTGATCGGGATGTCACCATCCCTGCCTGCACCGCCGGTTGGCGTACCTCGAGGTGTCGGCCGGCTTGTCGCAGCAGCCAGCGAGCGACTGGGGAACTCACTGACGCACGAACCGAGTTGGCTAGCTTGCGAGCTTGAGCTGAACCAGACTACTCTGCTCTTCGACCAGAGATACCAGATAATCACCATAGCCGCTCTTGACCAGAGGTCGGCTCAGGGTCAGCAAGTCATTGTCGCTGATCCAGCCCTGTCGCCATGAGACCTCTTCCGGACAGGCAATCTTCACACCTTGCCGACTCTCCAGGGTCTGGACAAACTGGCTGGCCTCCAGCAGGGATCCGCAGGTTCCGGTATCCAACCAGGCAAAACCGCGAGACATGACTTCAACCATCAGGTCTCCCCGCTCCATATAGACCTTGTTGACGTCCGTGATTTCCAGCTCTCCTCGCGCAGAAGGCTTGATGGACCTGGCAATGTCGACCACATCGTTGTCGTAGAAATACAGGCCGGTTACGGCATGGCTGGACTTCGGAACAGCCGGTTTTTCCTCGATATCCGTGGCCTTGCCATTGCTGTCAAAGGCGACGACACCATAGCGTTCGGGGTCGCTGACACGGTAGGCAAATACGCTTGCGCCACTGGTCTGGCTGGCAGCGTTGAGCAGCGAGCTGCTCAGATCGTGCCCGTAGAAGATGTTGTCACCCAGGATGAGAGCCACAGAGTCATCGCCAATGAACTTCTCCCCTATCAGAAACGATTGAGCGAGACCATCGGGTTCGGGCTGTGTTGCGTAGCTGAGGTCGATTCCCCACTGGCTACCATCGCCAAGCAGGGATTCGAACAAGGGCACATCTCGCGGCGTCGATATCAACAGGATTTCGCGAATACCCGCCAGCATCAATGTGCTGAGCGGGTAATAGATCATGGGCTTGTCATAAACCGGCATCAGTTGCTTTGAAACAACCTGAGTCATCGGATGCAACCGAGTTCCTGAACCACCTGCCAGTATGATGCCCTTCATGATTTACTTTGCTCCAGCTGCCTTGTGCCCAGTGGCACCTGATTTGAGAAGCCCATCGAAATAGGCGATTGTCTTTTCAAGACCTTGCTCCAGCTTTACCTTCGGCTCCCAATCGAGTTCCTCGCGAGCCTTGGTGATGTCCGGACGACGCTGTGTGGGGTCATCGCTGGGCAATTCCTTGAACACCAGTTCGGAACTGGAGCCGGTCATCTCGATGACCTTTTCCGCCAGTTGCCTGATGGTGAATTCGTCCGGATTACCGATGTTGACCGGTCCGGTAAAGTCGTCGCCGGTACCCATGATGCGTACGAAGGCATCGATCAGGTCCAGGCAGTAACAGAATGAGCGCGTCTGATCGCCTTCACCGTAGATGGTGATGGGTTCGCCGGTCAGAGCCTGCATGATGAAGTTGGACACGACGCGCCCATCATTCGGGTGCATGCGCGGACCATAGGTATTGAAGATTCGACCCACCTTGATGCGCAGATCGTGCTGACGGTGGTAATCGAAGAACAGTGTCTCTGCGCAACGCTTGCCTTCGTCATAACAGGAGCGGAAGCCGATCGGATTCACATGACCCCAGTAGCTTTCATGCTGAGGATGGATCTTCGGATCACCATAGACTTCGCTGGTTGACGCCTGGAAGATCTTTGCGCCGGTACGCTTGGCCAGGCCAAGCATGTTGATGGCGCCATGAACACTGGTCTTGGTTGTCTGCACCGGATCGTGCTGGTAGTGAATCGGGGACGCCGGGCAAGCCAGGTTGTAGATTTCGTCGATTTCAAGATAGATGGGGAACGTCACATCATGACGCAACAACTCGAAACTCGGATTGTCCATCAGAGGCAGGATGTTCTGTTTGGACCCCGTGAAGTAGTTGTCCATGCAGATCACTTCGTTGCCTTCGTTCAGAAGACGCTCACACAGGTGCGAGCCGAGGAAACCTGCCCCACCAGTAACCAGAATTCTCTTCCGGACCAGGCTGCCGGGCGTTGAGTTAGCGTCGTTCATCGGATGAATGTTTTTCCTGAATGCATGAATGTGTAAAAGGTCAGCCTGAAGGAACAGGGTCTGAGAGATCGGCAGACATTATAAGAGCTAAAGTCAACGATATGGTTTTCGCGCAATTACACCTCAGCCGTAATCGAGCAAATTCCGAGCCAGTGGCAAGTACCCCTGGCGTTACTGCTTACCTCTTTCTTGCGCCATTTTCTTGTCACAGCAGCAGACCAATGACCACGATACCGATGACCAGACCAGTCAACAGGTCTCTGGCCAGTCGTTTGCGGGACCAGGTGTTGACGGGGTCTGCCTTGCGCGGAATCTGCGGCAGGACGGAGGTAGGCTGTCGCACGAGATTACCAGCAATTTCAGATAGTTGATCGGTTTTTATATCGCAGGCAATCGCATAGGCGAGAAAGGTGTTGACCGCCTTGGCGCCTCCATCGCCCGGATTCTGCTGCACCATCTGCGTCAGGGTGGACAAGGCCTGAGCGTCAAGACCCTCTTCACGCGCCACCGATCTTGCGTGGCTCAGATCACGCTCAAGGTTAACAATCGTGGAAATATGGTTCTCCAGCACCTGTCGGGAGAGCCCTCCTTCACCGAATGAGCTTTCGGCCTGCTCCATCGCGCTGTCGATGGCCACTGCCTGCTTGTCCGGTTTTTTCTGGATACCGAGTTCAACGATCATTCGAGTCGTGCGCAGAGGTACCCCATGTGCGCGCAGCAGTTCTCGAAGGTCGTCCATCTCGTTGATCAGATCGCTGAACTCCTCGACCGCTCGCTTGACCGGATTATCGGCGGTCGAGCGTGATCTGGGGGTCTGCTCTGCCTGCTCTGCCTGCTCTGCCTGCTCTGCCTGCTCTGCCTGCTCTGCCTGCTCAACCTGCTCGACCTGCTCGACCTGCTCGACCTGCTCGACCTGCTCGACCTGCTCGACCTGCTCGGCTTGCTCGACCTGCTCGACCTGCTCGGCTTGCTCAGTCAGCTCGACCTGCTCGGCTTGCTCGACCTGCTCGGCTTGCTCGACCTGCTCGGCTTGCTCAGTCAGCTCGGCGTTTTCTGTTTTCTCGGGTTCCCCGACCGGCCCGATTTCAGCCGCGCGACCATACTCGGCATCATTGGCCGGTAGTTGTTTCTTTTCGACGGCAGGTTGAGACACGCGTTTATCAATCCGATCAGGTTTCATGGGTCAGGCAGCAGCAAACATGCCATTGGACCGACGCAAGACCACAACGCCATGAGGATGAACGAATCACTCGCTATCTGACGAGAGTCAGGCGGCGTGACTGCGTCCTTCCCGCACGATCGTCAAGTCGCTCGAGGGCGGATGAGAATCTGCCACTGGCATAGCTGTATAGCTGCAGATCGAGTCGGTTTCTGACACACAATTCGTCAAACAGATCGTTGCCGATCTCCTTTCTGAGCAATTCGATTCTCTGTTCCAGTGTACTGCTGCTGTCGTCAGTGACATTTTCACGGTGTTCCTGTACGACCAGATCCGGAAAACGCTTGCGCGTGCAGTCCGCCATCAGACGCAGGGAATCCGAAAAGCGATCGACCAGCCCCACGAATGGCAGGGACTCGATGAAACCGCAAGCCGCCGGCAGGAGCTCATGGTTGTATCGATGCAGTCGCTGTTTGACATTGTCATACTGAAGGTTGCTCAGCCTGGATACCTGAAAATTGGCGATCACGCTGGTATTCTTCTGCTTGAACTTCTCCTCGATGTAGTCAGTCAACGAGCCCTTGGGCTCACTCAAGCCTTTCTGCTTCTGCCATTCGAACAACCAGGCAGAACGCACCCGCGACAGTGGTTCGCGTACGAACACCACGGGGGTGACGTGAAAACCCCCTCGTGGCACAGGCGGGACCAACTGATGTGAGGAGACAGCTCGAATCTTCGGATTGTCTTCCAGCCATTGCTGCAATTCCTGACCGGATATCTTGGCCCCGGACTCGGGTTTGTCCCAGGACGCCCAGGCATCACCCAGAGACTGTCGTAGCAGTCGCTCTACCGAAGTGCCTGCGTTCTTGAACAGATGATAATGTACGATCACCGATCTCGCGGCGGCGGTCTGGCTCATTGTTTTTCTACCTGTTGCCCGATAACGCTGGTATCCAGCTTCAGAAAGTCGAATACACGCTGCATTGCCTCCACGCCTGCTGCCGTTGAATAGCGCCGGTCTCTGAGTTGCACCGAATTGGCCCGGATTCGTTCCCACATGGCCTGATCATCCAGCAGGCTCTCGATGTGCTCGACCCATTGTTCGGGTGTGTGAGCAATCAGTGTACTGTTGCCATCTATCAGCCCCGTGGCCTCTGCCGCAACGGGAGACAGAACGGTGGGTACGCCGTACGCAAGGCTGTCCAGCACCTTGCCCTTGATGCCGGCCCCTGCCTGCAGGGGAGCGACAAATGCAAGGGTGTTCGTGAACACCTCATCGAGCGTTTCCGCATAACCTTCCAGTATCACGCCTTCCTGATGATCCCAACCACTGTCTGCCGGCATGTGGCTACCCCAGACATGTAAGCTCAGCTCCGGTCGTGCCTGCCTGAGCAGGGGCATGACATTCTCGACGAACCAGGAGACGGCTTCTCTGTTCGGCGGGTGACCAAACCCACCCAGAAACGATATTCCGGCGCGCTTGCTGAAGGGCGCACCTGAAGATTCGGGCCTGAGCACCCAGGGACACTGAAACAGCTTCTGCTTGTCCATGATATGCGAGGCAATGATCTCGATTTCCACTTCACTGTAGGACAGCACGGCATCTGCCGACTGCATGACCCGCAGCTCCCGTCTACGCGTTTCCTCGGCTGCCGACAAGTCAGACTGACCGGCTACCCAGGCCGTTCGCATTTCCCGGAGAAAATGCAGATCCGCATTGTTGAAGATGACTCGAGCCTGGCTGTATTGTCTGACCAGCGGGATGATCTTCTCGGCAACGACATAGCGCGTGATATACACGGCATCGAACTCGGCTGCGCGACGCTCCATGAACTTCTGTATGGAGCGATGGAACGGCGCATGCACACACTCGACTCCCAGCCTCTGCAGATAGTCGACGTTGACACCCAGGTGCAGTAGATTGTGCGGTAGAAAGGTGACCTTGCAACCCAGCGCCAGTAACAGTCTCATTTCCTGTATCGCTGCGTAGCTGCCGGCGTCCTGACCCAGACGAGGAAAGCCGTTGTCCACCATCAGTACTCGCAGACCCCGATTCCTGTCCTTCTGTCTGCGAAGGTCTACCCCTTCCTTGCCCTGCCCGATGAAATGACTTTTCCAGGTGGCTTTGAAATGCTCTGCATTCACTACCTGATGCTGCTTCACGCCACTGCTCGTATCCGTGCCGTGACTACGGCCTTCGTAATGCACGACTGTAGCCTGCGGGCAGTACAGGGTACGAAAGCCTGCAGCTCTGAGCTTGAACGACAGATCCGTATCCTCATAGTAGGCCGGTGCGTATTTCTCACTGAAACCACCGACGGTATCCCAGGCCTTACGCGATACCATCAGGGCGGCACCGGTCAGGTAGTCCACCTCACGCACATAGTTGTATTCCGGATCATCACTCTGCTTGCCGTGCCCGACATTCCAGGGTGTGCCGCTTTCCCAGACGATGCCGCCGGCATCCTGCAAGGTTCCGTCTGGATAGATCAGTTTCGCACCGACAGCCCCCACTGCGCTGAAATTACCGAAGACATCCAGCATGTTGTCTATCCAGCCAGCCTGCACTTCGGTATCGTTGTTGAGAAATACCAGATGAGTGCCCAGAGCCATGGATGCAGCCTTGTTGCAGCTATCGAGAAAGCCCAGGTTCTGCTCGTTACGGATAACGCGCAGATTCGATACACGCGTTTCCATCGCAGAAGTCGCATCGCTCGAGGCATCGTCCACGACAATGAATTCCACATTGGCCCTGTCGCCGGACAATATCAGTGAGCTCAGACACTGATACGTCAACTGGAACTGGTTGTGTGCAGGAATGATGACGCTGACACTGGCCTGGGAACTCTCCTGATCGAATGCCGGCAGACTCAGTCGCGGCCAGAATGGCAGGTTCTCGAGACAGGTGATGGATTGACTTTCCAGTCTGGCAAGTTTCGCCTGCGTGCCCGCCGGCACTCGAGGTTCCGATCGTGCCTTGTACTGATTGCGGACCCGTCTGATCGGTTTGAGCACCGGAGACATCAGCGCATCAAACCGGCGCCGGTTGCGGCCTCTGCGTCGCGGTGTCAGACCGTGCAGACTTCTCGAATCGAGTTCTTCGACTCTGACACCTCGAGGATCTCGGCAATGCAAGATGAAGGGCACGGCAGCGAGCGCTGAGCCAGTGCCCGTATCAAACAGTTCAAGCTCGATTCGCTGACCACTGTAGAACGGAATGTTGACGTCGATACTGAAGCCATGGCGGCCCTGGCCTATGCCGGCTCGTTGCAGTTCCGGTCGCAACAGATCAGCCGTGCCGGTACCGATGCAATGGGCACCTGCCCTGACGCCCACCTGTACCGCTTCTTCCGGTCGCTCGCTATCGAAGGCCCAGCCATATACCTTGTTGCCCTCGACTCTCTCGATGAGGCCTGTAACCGTTGTCTTCTGCGCAGAAGTGGTGGTGGATGCTACAGCTGCCATGACAGTACTATCACGCAGACTTCAATTGTGCCTTGTCTCCGAATGACTCTCGCTCGTAGTACCCCTCATCGAACCAGTAGGCGAACTTCTTCGCGATGGCCTGTTCGGAACGATCACACATGTACTCGCTGTAGTGAGCGCGTTTTGAGGCATTCAGATGCCCCAGAACCGGCATGTCGAAACCGAACTTCTCCGAGTAACGGTTGAGATCATCGTTCATTTGCTCGAATCTGATTATCTGCAGATTGTCCGGCTGTTCACCGTCAATGGTCATCCAGTTCTTCGGAGAACTGACACCAACCTTTTCGCAATAACTCGTGAAATCGTTTTCATGCGCGATGACGAAATTCGGTCGTTCCATGTTGGCCTTGTAGGTCTGCCTCATGAAATGGTAGTTCGAGACCATCAGATCATAGGGATTGCGGATGCAGCAGAAGATTCCCTTCATCTTTCGGATGTCCCCTCCTTGCGCAGAGACGATCTCGTCTGACTGACTCAGATTCTCATGTCCTCGTCCCACCACGATACCGGTTTTTTCCAGCTCGCAGTCTGCCAGCTCGTTGACCTGACCCTTGGAAATATACCCGGCTATCGGTCGGGGCCATGCTTGTACGAAAAATCGTGTCAGCGTCTTTCCGGCTGTTTTCGGGTAGTGTACGAACAGGTAATCATCACACCACAGCATTTTCTATTCTCCAGCGTAGGGCCGGCAAGATCCCGGCCCATGATCTTCCGATCAGGGTTTATTCAATGATGGCCTTGCAGACCGCTCATACCGAACGTGACTGCAGGCACATGACGCACTATTCCAGCAAAACGGTTCAGGCAGACTTGCGTAACTTGCGGTGCAAGGATTGATCCATGATCTCGAGTATTTCGCCTACCCGGCTCTCCCAGGCGATGACGTCCATGGTGGCCTGCCAGTCTGCAGAGCTTGTGTCCACGGGACTGTCCAGAGATTCCCTGATGGCCTTGATGAAATCAGCAGCATTCGTTGCTGTCTTCAGCCCACTCCCCAGGCTCTCCAGATTCGCCACTTCGGACGAGACGATCGGCAGACCTGCCGCAAAATAGTTGTATACCTTCAGCGGGTTCATGCGCTCGGTCAACTGATTGTTCAGATGAGGCACGATACCAACGTCAAAGGATTTGAGATGAAATGCCAGTTCGTCATAGCGTACAACCCCCGGTACATGCACGTTTGCATGCTTCGACAGGCTGTCCGCATTGGGATTGTCGCTCGATGGACCAAAGAACACGAAGGAAACATCGGGCATTGCCGCCACCACCTCATGCAACAGGGTCCAGTCTATCCTGTCTCTGAGATTACCCACGTAGCCGACAATGGGTCCCTTGATATCCTTCAGTGAATCCGGCACGGGCGCATCGGGAAAACGATCGAATCGCTCCGCCCCGTTAGGCACAACGTGTATCCGATCGCTGGCATGTTCCTGCATGGCTTCTGCCAGAGAATCGCAGTTCGCGAACACCAGGTCGGCAACCCCCAGAGTGTCCTGGTAGCTCTTTTCCAACTGCCGCCTGGCAGTCGGCGTACCATCCCAGGCTCGCTGATCATCGATGAGATCGGCGATAACGCCACCGAAACCCACCTTCTCGACAAGTTCCGGGGCATCCCAGATAACCGGACAGAACCAGGCCAGAGTATTGCGGGCACGCATGCCATGCGCTTCCAGTTGTTCATTGACATAGCGAACATAGGAGCCCTTGGAGTGCACCTCCTGACCCAGCAGACGCGCAGGTTTGGGCTGCCTCGAAAAGACATGGGTTCGGTTACGCACGATACTCGTATCGTATATCCCCATCTGTCGATCAATGAGATTGGTCATGATCAGTTGCTGTTGACCGTTTTTCTCCGCTTTCGGATTCTCGAACTGATCGTTCATTGACGGTATCGAAACAGGGGCATCGAAATGCACCATTTTCCTGACACGGCCCGATCGAACAAACTCCTTGGCGATCATGTCGGAACGCCTGCCATAGATGTTGCTGTCGTTCTGTTTCCAGAAGAAGGCAATGTCATAGCTGGTCGAACGCGATCGTATGATCGCAGGCAGAATGCCTGGTTTACCGGAAGGCTTCGACGACCTGACAGGCTCCAGTTCGCCCCGTCGTTCTCGGGCGTAGCGGAAGACTTCGCCTCTCAATCCACGATAGTGATCGCGGAAAATATCAACCAGTTCCGCCAGTTCAGGCGGCAAGCATCGATCATCGAGCTGTGGTTTTCTGGCGGGGAACAGCGAAACGCCTGCCGCGGCTTCGACCGACTCGGCCCTTGACTGACTGGCGCTCCGCGCTTCGCTGATGGCCTGATCGAGACGCGTACGATTGACTGCCAGCCCCAGTTCGCCCAGAAAGCTCCGGCGCTCCTGGTTCATGCTTTGCCGAGAGGCCTGCCCTGCCGGTTCACCTGCCCTGGCCTTCATCCGGGCGATGGTATCCTTCAATCGTTCGTTGTCGGTCTCCTGGATGGCACCACTTGCAATCAGATCTTCCAGGGGTGGCGTTCGGCTTGCAATGACAGGTACACCCAGCGACAGGGCATCGGATACCTTTGCAGGAATCTGGTACTGGCTGATCGCATGGTCCACATCCTGTATCAGTGGAACAAGGTCGGCTCCGGCGAGCAGATCGGGCAATTCATCAAAAGCGCAATTCGGGTGCATCACGACCCTCGCCCGAGAGAAACTCTCCAGCTCTTCCTTCAGTGCCTTGTCAGTGATTGTTCCGACAATATGGAAGACGACATCCGGATCATTCAGTTCATCCAGCGCACGTGTCACTTCCACCACGCCCTTGTGAGGACGCGGTGTGCCGATGAATACCAACGCGAATTCGTTGTCGGCGATACCCAGCTTCTGCCGGGCAGCCGCCCGTCTCTCTGGCGAATTGCTGAACAGCGTCTCGTCCCGTGCATGACGAATCATGTGCCCGCCGAAGCGTGAACGCAATGCCACGTTTGACACAGTCACGGCATCCGCGGACGGAATCAGGCTCTGTGCATAGCGCGTTGCCAGCTCCTCGAAGGGCAAATGCAAGGCGGCGTGTATATCAGCCTTGAGATCGGCGACACTCGCATAGCTTTCGTCCTTGAAGAAGGACAATTCAAAGTCGTCTACATCCAGAACCAGAGGACAACCACAGGCCTCCTTGATCAGCGCACCCAGATAAAGTGAGGGCAATCGCGGCTTGCAGACGTACACGATATCGTAATGATGGCCAGCTGCGAGCGCTTCTGCCTTTGGTACGAATTCGGAAAAATCGGCACAGTGAAAACTGCGTACCCGCATATCGGAATCTGTCAGCGGCCCCCACAGGGCTGTTCCGTAGCGCGGCCACATCGGACCGATCAGATCGACATTCCAGTCCTTCTTCAGCAACTGATAGAGGACATAGGCCCGCCCTGCCGGATTATGCGCCAGGTCCCAGGAAACGACCGCCGCACGACCACGCTTCTTCGTCCTGGGTTCTTCCTGTACAGACTTCAAGGCAGCCTTGCGAGCATCGGCGATTCCAGTCTTGTACCGTCTGGCTTCAGACTGACTGAACGCTGCAACCTCTTCTGAAAAGCTGATCAGGTTTCGTGTCAGCCGGGTTACCTTGACATCATTGGGATGCATTGACTTCGATCCTTGTTTTCTTTGTTTGGTGGGTCACTTCGTATGAATTGCAGTGACCATGCGGATGCCGTGACGAGTTACCCACAGCAACCATCGAGCCGATTCACTCTGAATCAGACCGGCAAGGCTTCTTCGGAAATCATGACAAAGCCCAGTTGCCGAGGATCGGTGGTCTGATCGATCTTCTCGGGCTCGCAACTCAGACTCAAACTGACCTTTCCCTTGTGACCCTGCTCGACAAGCGGAATACGTGTTTTCTGATCCCTGGCAATCCAGACTTCCACGCGGCTACCAGACTCGCTATTGGAGATGGTCAGAAGTTTTCCATCAGAGTCGCTGCGCGCTGGCAGATAGGCATCCAGGTACATCGACCCCACATTATCCAGTGTCACAACGGCATCGGAACTCATCCACCCGTCTCTGAACGGCTTGGTGCTCCAGTCGACGTTCAGAAGCGTCTTTTCATCCAGAACCACATCCACGGTGTCGATGAGCTGCTTGTCCGGTCCACTCAATACGACGGACAAGGTTCGACTGTCCGTCTGACTGATGCTGGCGGTGCCCGCCTGATGAGGTTGCTCGACCAGGTCATGCTGGTTGACCATGCTCAAGGCCAGTGCGCTCAAGGCAAGACCCAGCTCGGCCTTGTCGTTCAGGCGGTACCAGGCCTGTTGATGTTCGATGAACCAGGCATCCTTCTGCAGCAGGAAAATGATTTTCATACGCCGTCACCTGCCAGCAAGGTGCCACTGTACTTTCTGCTTGAAGACCTGCTCGAACTCATTGCACTGCCCCGTGTTTGCATCGAAAACTGAAGCCTCCGGCGTCTGATTCGTTTCCAGTCGAATGGTCGGAGCTCACCCGGGAGAATCTGCACGTAGCGTGCCACCGAAATGCAGCAGTCGGTATCGCTGGCATGGCTTGTGTAGGTAAATCGGCAATCAGATTCATGAACCAGCAAGGGAGTCATGACAGTAGATCAGATAGACCCCGAAGAACGTTGCAGCAGGGCCACGAAGAAACTGCAGGAGTGCCTGATAGAAGAAGGTCAGCGACTGAGCGAAACCGGACAATACCAACCCGCATTGGCAATCATGTTTCGGGCCTATGCCCTTCGTCCTGGCGTTACTCCCGTGCTGCATTCGATCGGAAGGATCTATGAAGCCATGGGTGACACCGAGTCAGCGATAGCCTGCCATCGTGGAGTCATACCAGAGGCAGCAGAAAAGCAGTACTTCAATGCCGCATCTGCAATCCAGCGAACTGTCAGATCACGCAAGGCGTCAAATTGTCAGCACCTGAAGACACACCGTAGTGAAAGCCTGCGTCTTCGCCTTCCCGCATCCAATGCAGACCCGTCGACACGACCGGAATTTCGTGCAGGCAGAACCGAGTCCCGAGGCAGCTTCGTCAGCGTCATGGACTCTGCGGCCTTCTGGTTTGATGGATTCAACACCGTGGTTGTCGACAATGAATACAACACGGTCGAAGAACATATCAAGGGCAATGCCTGCCTGATCAGGGATATCGCCAGGCAACGCCCGGAAAGAACGATCTCGGGCACGGTCTGTTTTCTCGATGCCAGAAGCTCCTCGATCTACTATCACTGGATGATGGATGTGCTTCCCAAGGTTGCGATACTCACCGCTGCAGGAATCGATCTCGGATCGATCGATCATTTCGTGGTGCGTTGTCAGTCGGATTTTCAGAGACAGACACTGACGCACGTGGGCATACCGGAAGAGAAACTGATTGCCCCATGGAGCGAAGGCCTGACACGTTGCACGCAACTGATCGTGCCCTATCTGAAGAATGATCGCGGCGATCGATTCTACAATGGACTGGGCTTGGGCATGGCGCGCTGGGTACCTCTGTGGCTGAAATCCGTTTTCGTCAACCCGGCGTCGACTCGTGGCGAAATGCTGTATATCTCCCGCGCTTCCCGAGGTACCCGATCCCCCCGTCAGGAACAACGATTGACTCGGGAGCTCGGGCAACGAGGCGTGCGCACTGTCACGCTGGAAACCCTGTCGGTCACGGAACAAGCCTCCCTGCTCTCCAGCGCAACACTGGTCATCGCACCTCACGGTGCAGGTCTGACCAATATCGCCTTCTGCGAAGCAGGCACCACCGTGATCGAACTCTTCGATGGCTATGTCGTACCCTGCTACTGGGCACTCAGTGAATTGGCAGAACTGGATTACCACGCCTATTTCGCCCGTTCTCCTTCCCCATCACCGCAGCAAGCCGGCGAGCCCGTGCAAAAGGTGTCGAGTCTGGCCGAGCGTCGCAATCAGGGCATGAACCTGGATGTGGATGATCTGCTGTCGTACCTGGACACACTGATGCGAACAAGGGCCATGGCATCCTGATGCGGCGCAAACCTGCATTGTTGCTTGCACTCGACCAATTGAAGATGGAAGCGAATGCCAGACACGAACTTGAGGACAGTTCATTCGATGTCTGTCGTGATGCCCCGCACGATATCCGTTATGCGCACGCACTGTACAGGGAAATCGGTCAGATTGCCCTTGACCATCAGCTCTGGGAGACGGCCGAAGAATTCGCCATCAGAACGCTGAAGAAACGCCCCGACAGTGGTGCAGCCATCAGAATACTGGGAAAGTCTCTCAAGGGTAGAGATCGCCTGGCCGATGCTGCACTCTGCCATCGCTATCGCTTGCCGTCATCGATCAGAGCACGACATTTCAGCCCTGATGAGCTATCCATCATCGATAGCAGTGAATCGACTGATGTCAGCAAACTGATGGCGTACACAGCGGCATGCAGACAGCTGACAGCCCCCTTGATGCTGCCTCGTCATGAGATAGCCGAGCTGTCACAGACGGAGCTGAATTCCTCTGCGGCGTATACCTTCCATCTTGACAAGGGCTCGCTGTGGTTCGACGGATTCAATACGGTAGCCTGGGACAAGTCGGGACGTGTCATCGATGATGCCTCGCGCGGTCTTCCCGAGGTCGTACACGACGCGCTGGGACATCACACTGCGCACAGATTGCCCGGCAGAACCTGTGTGCTTGGAAATCGCAACTCCGGCAACTATTACCACTGGATGAACGACATCCTCCCCCGCATTCAGGTTCTCCAGAAGAGCGGCGTACCACTGAACAGCATCCGGAACTTCGTGATCAACCCCTTGCAGCATGACTTCCAGTTCGAGTCTCTTCAACGATTCGGCATTGGCAGGGACAGGCTTGTTTTCTGCGACGAGTCCAGCTATTTCGATTGCGAACAACTGTACATACCGCTGTTCGGCAGCAATTCCCTGGGCAAGGGCCTGGCTCCCTGGACGCCGGCATTTCTCAAGGACAGTTTCGGTACAGGAACCCGCCCTGCAGCAGACAGACGGCTGTACGTCAGCAGAAAACACGCAAACGGTCGATCCATACTCAACGAAGAATCATTGGTTCTGTGTCTGCAGAAACGCGGTTTCGAATGTGTTCATCTGGAAGGCCTGTCCATAACCGAACAGGCCGACCTGTTCGGTAGCGCATCTGTCATCCTTGGTGCACATGGTGCCGGATTTACCAATATCGTATTCTGCCAGCCCGAGACCACGATCATTGAACTCTACAAGGATCATATTGCCCCTTGTTACTGGCTGACCAGTGAAGTAACAGCGCTGCGACATGCCGTGCACTACTGTGGCAACGACGCCAACCTTGTGCCCGACGCAGGCGCTGATGGAGAGCGCTATCACGCCAGTGCAGACCGGCGTCGACTGAGTGACCTGACCGTGGACCTGACAACCCTGACCGCCTTGCTCGATCATCTCGACATCCGCGAGCCCCGGGCTTAACCCTACCGATACACGAGCGCAAGAACATGCTCCCGATGCCAGATCTGATTCAATCCCACCTCTCGCAGAGCGAGGAGAGCCTGATCGACGCCATCAGACGTCAGCCGCAGTTGCGCTCCAACTACGTTGCGCTGGCCGACTATCTCGAGAAAACCGGATCCATTGAAGAAAGCCGGACAGTTTACCGAGGCAATCTACCTCGATCCATACAGGAACGACATGGGCTCAACCCCTATAGGCACGGGAGTTCTCTCGACATGGCTTCCTGCCACCGACTCGATTGGTACGGGCAGGAAAAATACTGGCTCGCCCCGCCCCTGAACGATGACCCCCATCGAAATTCCGCCTTTCTGGAAAAACAGATCAAGACCGGTACCGAGTACCTGGATGTCATGCAGAATTGCACCCTGATCTACGATGGGCGCAACAGGCTCTACATCGATCAGGATGGCGTCATGAATTCGGACCATTCCACCATGAATGCGTTCCTGTTGGGCCCGCGAGCGACACAGACAGACAAGGCGACACACCTGCCGGGGCTGTCGATTCTGCTCGCGGCTCGCAACTCTCACAATTTCTACCACTGGCACTATGACTGCCTTCCCGCATTGGGACTGGTGCAATCGGCTGGTATTCCTCTGACTGAGATCGACCATATTCTGATAGACGATCGCGATCGCGGCTTTCAGGTTCAGACACTCACGGCAGCAGGCATCCGGCCAGAGCAGATCAGATTCATCGATGTCGAAGACAGCCATCTGACCTGCGACCAGATGCTGATGGCACGAATCCGGAATCAACAGGGCATGGCCCAGAGTCGACGTCACCTTGATTGGGCCAGAAGAACCTTCCTGCCCAGTCTGGATAGCAGGACGACTGGGGAGCAACAGCGATTTCCGTCGCGTCTGGCAATCAAGCGTGACGTTCGAGGATTCACCGACCCGGAAACCGCCTATGGCATTCTGGAAGACAAGGGCTACACCTGCGTGCAACTGGAAAACCATTCCTATCTGGACCAGGTTGCGATGTTCGCCAACGCCACGCACATAGTGTCGCCTCATGGTGCCGGATTGAGTCTGTTAGCGTTCGCAAGGCACGGTACTGCTGTCCATGAATTCCATGGCGATCACGTCCAGCCCTGCTTCTGGTCCATTTCCAGTGCTCTGGGTTTGCGGTATCACAACTACAACTGCTCTGGAATCACCGACAAGGAAGTCACCAGCAGTAACAAGAATCTGGCAGAACGTCTTGTCGCGTCGATCAAGGTATCGCAGGAACTATTGCGTTCCATTCCTGAATGATTCTCCGCCCGTCTCACCCGTCTCACCCGTCTCACCCGTCTGCCGTCTGCCGTCTGCCGTCTCGCCATCTCGCCGTCTCGCCCGTCTCGCCCGTCTCGCCCGTCTCGCCCAGAATCCCCTTTCTACCCTGCCTACCGTTGATGCCCTGCACCTGGGCTCACTGCAAGCCACCTAAGCCCTCCTGAGCCACCACAGCTCCCTTGCGCCTTCCTTCCCGACGGTGTCGCTGCAAGACATGGTGCGTCTTGATCGGCAGGGTTCGCACCACAACAGAAGATAAACGTGTGTCCGCTCACAAATAGTCGGAAACGGAGAAGCCGGGAGGGCTTGCAGGCTACGGAAAATTTCCTGAAGTGCCGCTAACCGTTATCAGCGTACACAGAATCAAGACGGGAATTCTTCATGCACCATCGACCAGCAAGCGCCCTGATACCACTGCTATGCGGCCTTGCAACAGGTACCGTCTGGGCCGATCCGGATCACACCTATCTGGAAGAAGATGGAATCATTCTCTTCGAAGTAGAGGATGCACTGCCGCCTGAAGGCTGGGCCTTGAAAACCGATGAACCTGATTATCGGGGCAGCGGCTACTTCGAATGGACCGGTCCCGACTCGTTCCCGCTGTCCTCGGCAGGCAAAGGTACCATCACCTATCACTTTCGAATCCAGACGCCCGGCAACTATCAGGTCCGCTGGCGCAGTCGCATTGTGATCGGTGAGAGCAATACCGAAGCCAACGATTCCTGGATTCGGCTGGCCACCGGTGTGGATGTGCCCGAGGAACAACCGCTGGATGGCTGGACCAAGGTTTACATGAACACGCTGGGAAGCTGGACCTGGACATCCAAGACGGTGGATCATGTCGGCGATCCCATTCGCCAGTACTTCTCACAGGGCGATCATACTCTGGAGATCTCGGGACGTTCCATCGGTCATGCCATCGATACGATCGCCCTGTATCGCTATGAAGACGTCAACTACAACGCGAACCGTATCGAGAACTGGGAACTGTCAAGTGTGGTCACAGGTGATGGCACCGTGGTTGACCCCAATCACTCGACAGACCCCGAAGGTGAAACGGGAGAAGAAACCGGGGAAGAAACGGAACAAGAGACTGAAGAAGGAACAGGGGAAGAGGAAACAGAGGAAACAACGCCACCCGTTTCAGTCGACCGGGAAAATCTGTATATCGCTGATGACTCCTGGGAGCAGATAATCAATAACGAGTGTATCGACAACACCCTTGCATTACCTGCATCGGCCATCATGGCGTTCGACCCGTCCGATTCCGCATCGGCCTATCGGCAGGGCGAATATCTGACAGTCAGTTCGGAGACCTCCACTCTGCTAGCCAGATTCGACCTGTCGCTCGTTCCGCAAGCCAGTAGCGCAGTCATCGAATACAGTACCGGAGCGCTACCGGCCGATGGCAGCCTTCGATATGCCCTGGCATCCCACAGCGATTGGCCGGGAGAGGATGGCACCGCTGCAAAGCCTGAAATGATGCTTTCACTGAGTCAATCGAGCGGTGGCTGGAATGCCGACGCGAGAATGCAGTCTACACTGCCTGCAGAGCTGCTCGGCAATGCTGTTCATACCATCATGATCAGCAGCGACACCGGAAGCGATCCTCTGGAGATCTATTCTCAGCACTCATCAGAACTCCTTCCGAGACTGTTGCTGTCGGGTGACAGTGACTTCTGTGTCGATTGGCAGGCCAACGTCGATGCGCAGAACGCCCCGGTAGAACCACCGCCGGAAGTCAACGAAGTCGTTCCACCGGAAACGGACGAAACCGACAACGAGCCCGAGGTCACGACACCTTCCGAGCCGGATGAAACGGAAACGGCAGAGTCCAGGAAAAGCTCCTCTGGAGGCTCCCTGTCATGGCTGAGTCTGCTCGCTCTCTTGTTGCCTGGGCTGTACCGAACGCAATCCGGTCGTCATTCGAGGAAAGGCCGCGGACAGGTTTGACCGACGGGTTCTGAATCGAAAACGCCCGTCAATGCAGGGAAACAGGCCCCGTTCCGGGGCTTTTGCTGTAGCTGACCAAGCAGCTCTCAGGCAGCACTCAGGCAGCACTCAGGCAGCTCGCCAGTCAACCAGCGTACGAGCCAGACACGCTGGGTGCGACTCTCGAAGCAACAAATCCCGTGCTGCGTTCGCACGCTCGTACTAATCCCGGAATATGTTCAATCCCTTTTGCCTGGCAACCAGCCAATGCGAGTCGTCGCTCTTGTAATCCAGGCTGACGGCCAGCTTGAAATAGCGGGCGAATTCTTCTTCGTCCATGAAGTGGATTCCGTCGAACAACGCATGATTGCGTTTTTCGGCGTAAACGGTCTGCAGCACATTCGGCCCGGTGACCTGCCAGACATTGTTCGACGTACGATTGGAAATATTGTATAGCGCCTCTTCCAGTATCTTTTCGGCCAGCGGATTGTCCGCTTCGCGAAAATACATCATGCTGTTGGTAAGCCCTCTCTCCCGCTGATAGAGACAGCCTTTCCAGTCGGCCAGCACCATGGGTTGCAGACTCGATACGGCAGGAAAATCAGCATCGATGTAAATGCCGCCACGGCGAGCGAGGAAGCAATAGCGAAAGAGATCTGCTCGCATGGCCGGAATGGCGCAACTGCCATACAGCTTGACGACCTCGGCGCCGAACTCGTTTCGGATGAAATCGGTAGCGCTGTCATCATCGAACAGAATGTAATCCAGCGCGGCATTGACCTTGGCGACGCCCTGGGTCAGCTCCGCTACCGCGTCGGGAATATCGTTGTCCCAGAATTGAAACAGAGAAACAGGATGAGCAGCGCTCTTGTCGTCGCTGTATACCGCAGACGTGCCATTCATGTGCGTTTTTTTTCCTGACCTAGAGTTGCACTGCAACCGAAGCTGCAATGGCGATCTTGTAGAGAATGTCAACGATGGTTGACGCAAGCTGCAGGTTCTTCGTGGGCACCTTCGGCAGAACGATGATCTCATCACCTGCCAGCACCAGCGGATTCTTGCCGCTACTCACTTCCCCGTTGGCATGCAGAACAACCAGCCGCTTCGTCAGTGCCTGTTGGCTGAATCCGCCTGATCGCTCGATGTAGTCCAGCGCCCGCAGCCCCTTCTCGTAGAGTATGGCCTGCGAAACGAGCACTTCACCGCTGAGCAGTACCGAATCGGAAACACCGGGAATGGTGATGGTATCCCCTGATTGCAGCAATACATTGGCAACCTTGCCTTTTCTGGCCACCACCATGCGACCGCTGGGTTCGGCCTGCCTGGCGTTCATCACGAATTGGCTGATCAGTTGCGCCTCCTGAGCCCTGATGGCAGATTCCTCATCCGTTTGCGAAGAGGCGGTCAGGTATCTGGCTTCCAGTCGCTTGAGGCTCTCGCGCAGCGCCTCCTTCTGTCTCATGGCAACACTCTGACGTTTGAGCGAGATGGCGCTCAGATCGGTCAGCTGCGGATCCACTTCGATGAAGTCGAGCAACTCCTGCAGATGCGTGTTACGGGGCACGGCAAACCTGGAAGGTCCCAGATGCGAACCTTCGACATCCACGACAATGACGCTGTCATGCTGATCGGCCCGGAAACTGATGAGGTCACCATCCGAGACCGAGACACTCTCGAATTCGTCGATGGGCATGTAGTCCGAGTATGGCTTGTTGTTGCGTATACCGGAGATACCGGCATAGCTGACACCGGGCAGCAAACGCGCCATGTTCATGACTTCCCTGCCGCTGGCCTTCGTACCCAGCAATTCGAACAGGGCCGTATCCACGACATCACCTGACACCGACACGGCATCACCCCGCTCCTTCACCAGGATGGTATCGCCATCCTTGAACTGTACATTGACCAGCTTTCCATCCCGGATGAACTCATACAGATCGACACTCTCGATCACACGGCCAGCACGCAACAGATCGATCTTGCGGTAGCTTCCCTTGACCGGATCGATGCCACCCGCCTTGTCGATGTAATACAGGATGGAATTCGACGGTATACCGGCATAGCGCCCCGGGGCCATGACATTGCCGGTCACGAAGACGGCCACAGGCTGAGAGCTGTCCAGACTGGTATAGACCTTGACGTTGTCGATGAAGACCGTGGAAACCGCCTGCGAAACCCGTGCATTGAGATCGCTGTTCTTGACGCCACCCACCAATACCGGTCCGACCGAAGGCAGGAAGATGTTGCCGCGAGGATCCACTTCCTGACTTTCATTGTATTCGATCGCGCCCCAGATCCGCACGCTGACTCTGTCACCGGGCTGTATCACATAGCCGGGATTGAGACCATCTTCCCTGCTATCACTGAATCCGCCAGTAAACAGATTGCTGCCGAAGGGCTCCGGCAAGTCATGACTCAACAGGGCGTTCTGATGCTGCTGCTCATTGAGTAGCCCGACTGCAGACAGATCGGCCTGCTCCGCCTGGGCACCGGCAGCATCCAGCGACTGAGCCTGCGAGGCAGGTGCCTGCAGCAACGACAGCAACAGGAGACAGGCAGAGAGTTTATGGATTCTGTTCACGTATTCGCCTTGGGCATTGATTGGTTTCGTTCAGAGTCCACCCCTGAATCGTCAATGTGTTCTGCATCGCAATTTGCATGCCGCCAGACCCTGCCTCCCTACCAAGCAGCGGCTTGCCGGTATGGGTGCGGCCTGTTTGCCGGATTCTGACTAGCGGCCGATATGATCCTTCAGGGCTGACCACATCAATCCCCCGATCAGATAAGCCAGAAACGAGAAGATCATGACCGTCAGAATGCGGTTCAGGCGATGGGGTTCCACGGCCTCTTCCGGCAGACTTGGTTGAATGAAGGTCACCAGATACTGTTTCTTGCGTTGCGCTTCTATCCGCGCCAGCTCCAGCGAACTCAAGGCAGATGCGTATTGCTGCCGAGCCAGCTCCTGATCCAGAATCAGAGGCTGATAGGTCTCGATCAAGCCCCCCATCTCGAATTCGCTTTCACCCGCCAGACGCCCTTTCTCCAAGGCCATCTGACGTGACAACGCGCGGATCTTGTTCTTCAGACTCACCACATCCGGCGAGTCCTCTCTCATGTAGGCGGATTTCTCGCTGAGCAGGGTACGGGCTTCGATAAGCCGCGTCTCCAGACCCGACACGATGCCCAGCAAGGCGCTGGATTCAGCGGCGGGATTGAGTGAGGAACTGCTACGGCGGAAGGCAGTGACCGATGCACTGGCCTGCTTGACCTTTTCCTCGGCCAGGGCTACCTCGTCCCGAGCTGTCTTCAGCGCATCCTCTTCCATGCGGCTGGACATGTCGTTGACCAGCTGTTCGTTCAGTTTGATCACAAGCTCGGCAATCTGCCTGGCCATCTCCGGATCGTAGGCACGTGTCTTCAACGTGATGACATCGCTTTGCGAATCACGCATGACGTGTACATGACGACGAAAGTAATCGAGCATGTGCTCGACGGTGGCCTCCGCCGGCAAGCGAGACAAGGCATCGATGGAAGAATCACTGAAATGCGCCCGAATATCGAGCTCATTCTGCACCTTGAGCATCATGTCCTGCGATGCCGTGTAATCGGTGACGACCAGTCCCTCCTTGTCACCCGTTGACACGATCGGCGTACTGATGATGGCTTCCAGACCACTTGACGTACCACCGCTCTTGGCAGACTTTATGGCAAATCGAGCCTCGGACACATAGACATCGGAGGCAATGAAACCGAAGTACACGATTGCCAGCAGTGTTGGCACTCCGACAACAGTCAACAGGCTTCGCAGGATAGCGTTCATCAATCAGGCCGCTCTGGTCTGTAGTAACTTGTAGAAGCGCATCGCTTCCTTCAGATCGTCATACATCTCTATCTTTCCGTCATACAGAATGGCGGCCATATCGCAGTTCCGGCGTATCGTCTGTTCATTGTGGGAAACCAGAATCATGGATGCCTGTTCCCGCCGCTCTTCAAAGGCTCTGCGGAACTTCTCCCGGTATCTGGCATCACCGGTTTCCAGTGCTTCATCCACCAGGTAGTACTCGAAATTGCAAGCCAGGCTGACCGAGAAGGCAAATCGACCACGCATGCCGGCAGAGTAACTGCGCAGCGGCACATCGAAGTACTTTCCAAGCTCGGCAAACTCCTCGGTAAACTGCTCCACGTAATCGGTACTTTCCCCGTAGATCCTGGCCACGAAGCGTGCGTTCTCGCGCGCCGTCATGTTCGACTGAAAACCACCGGTAAACCCCAAAGGCCAGGACACCTTGCAATCACGGATGATGCGCCCCGAATCGGCAGGTTCGGCATCTCCGATGATGCGGATCAGCGTGGACTTTCCGGCCCCATTCATCCCCAGGATGCCAACGCTGTGCCCCTTGGGAAAGGTGATGCTGACATCGTCCAGGATCGTACGAATCCCCGCCGCCGTCTTGTAGCGCTTGCTGACGTTCTGCAACCTGATCATGATCGACTTCGCCGCCCTCTACAGGCCGACAATCGCACGTCGCCTCAACGCCTGATGAATCAACAGGCCAAAGGTGAATGTACCCACCACCCAGCTGCCTGCATAGAACCAGCTACCGTGTGGACTTTCGAACTCGTAGAAGAAATAGGAACGCATCAGCTCCATCAAGTGAAGAATCGGGTTGTACAACAACCAGCCTCGAAAGGGTTCGGGAACAGACTCGGCAGTGAAGAACAGTCCGGAGGTCACCATCATGGGACGACCGAAGATCAGACTGGACACCTGCCCTACCGACGGCATGACAGGTATCAGTGTTGCAAGAACGAAGCCTATCCCGGTACCCAGCAACAACAGACAGAGACAGACGACGAGGACGCCCAAGGGGTTCTCAACACGAAATTCGAATCCGATCAGGTAGGCCATGCTGAGCATGAAAACGAAAACGGACAGCAGCACGCCACCCTCAAGCAGCACTCTGGCGACGATCGCATCGAAGGTCGTTACCTGCGGGAAACCCAGCAGGCGCCGATTCGACGCGACCGCATTCTTCAGCTGGTTCATGGTGTTTCTGAACATGAAGAACGGTACAAAGCCGGTAATCATGAACGGCACCAACGGCATGCTTTCCGATGAGTTGCCACGCATGAGAGACACCACACTGGCGATCATCGTCACCATCAGCAGTGGTTCGAGAATGGCCCACAGGAATCCGAGCTTGTGATCACCGTAGCGACTGAGTGTCTCACGCATGATCAGCGCATGAATGACTCTGGACTGCGTTACCAGGGCGCCCTTGATGTCAGACCATTCGATGCTTTTTTCCAATGGCGATGCATCGCCTGGCTGCGCCTCTGCGGCGCTCGCCCCCATGCCGGAGTCGAAACCCTGCCCCTCGCCTGTGGATTCCAGCGAGACCTCTCGCGACATGTCAGGGCGCGTCCTTCAGCAAGGAGAGTTCCACCTGCAGCACTTGACCGGGCCTGACCTTGTCCACATCCGACAGATCGTTGTCCGCCGCTATGCGTTTCCAGTTCAGCGGACTGCCCGTCACTCTGGATGAAAAGGTCCACAGCGACTCGCCATCCTTCAATGTTCTCTCCACCGTTTCACCGCTCGAGGCTACCGGCACTACAGGCACAGTAGCTCTCGAATGACCCGGCGCTGAAATACTGCGGGTGGTGTACCACTCGCCCGACGTCTTCTGGCAACTACGCAGTGGCAAGGCGCTGCCGTCGGCTCTGTTGAGTTCGCGGCATGTGCGACCACTTGCCGCCAGATAGGTACGTCCGACCTTGACCTTGCCCAGGCCCTTGACACTGAGCTCATCAGCAGACTCGGGCGTCACCAGCAGTTGCTGGACATCGCCACCATAGGCGGCGCCCAGAGCAGGACCATCGTCTCGCCCGCTGGCACAGGCTCCCAGCAACAGCGGCAGCATCAGCGCCAGCCAGCGCCTGTCGTGCTTCATGGCCTGTTTCATTGGTCTCAACCCTTGTTGTTGGCGAATATCTCGATCAAGCCGCACACCTGATCCTCCTCGCCTTCGCGTGCGCCCGTCACGATCAGCGCCCGGATCTTGTATTTGCGCATGAGAGTTTCTGCCTCGCTGACCATGGCGTCGGCCGAGATGGTGACCGGCACCGGTGTCATGAAGTCCCGTACACGCTTGTCCAGCATCGTCGGGTCCATGATCAAGGCACGACGCAGATCACCGTCGGTGAGTATGCCCAGCAGACGATCGTTCTCCACGATGATGCACAGACCGAGCCGACCTGATGTCATGCAGAAGATGGCCTCTCTCACGGTTTCCTGCGGACCGATCAGCGGCAGATTTTCAGTGAGCATGGTATCGACGACGCGCGAGAGCAATCGCCGCCCCAGCATGCCGCCCGGATGAAACTGGGCAAAGTCCGACGGCTTGAAGTCTCGGGCACGAATCAGGCAGACTGCCAGTGCATCACCCAGGGCCATGATGGCAAGCGCAGAGGTGGTTGGCGCCAGATTGTTCGGACAAGCCTCACGCTCGATATCCACTCTCAGGGTTACATCGGCCTGCTTCCCCAGAGTTGTATTGTCAGAGCCGACCATGCCGATGATCTTGTTGCCGAAATACTTCAGCGAAGGCATCAGCTTGACGACTTCCTCGGTCTCGCCACTGTAGGAAATCAGCACGATGAGATCTTCGGCGGTGATCATGCCCAGATCGCCGTGTATGGCTTCACCGGGATGCACATAGAAACTGGGCGTTCCCGTCGAGGCAAAGGTCGCGGCAATCTTCTTGCCCACAATGCCCGACTTGCCCATCCCCGAGACGATCACTCGCCCCTTGCAGCTGAGAATCAGACTGACCGCATCATCGAATTCCGAACCCAGTCTCTGGGCGATGGTGGACAGTGCCTTACTCTGATTGGTGAGCGATTCAACCGCCGTAGGGATGAAGCTCGACGAATGATCGTTGGATCGCGTGGATAGTTGAGTAATGCTCATCGTGTTATCTGTTCTTCGCAGGTCAGTGACCCGAGGCAAGTGTCGAAGCTACACTTGCCAGTTTCGTACCAGAGCAGATGATGTGATCAGCGTTGCCGATAAAAGTATTCGGCAATTCTGTTTCCTGTCCGTGACTTTCAGGTCACGGACAGAAGGAAAACAGCTTTGACAGCACGCATGACGATGTCCCGTTCACGCGTCTCTCGAGACGGGTGTTCTACAACTGTCGATTGACGAGATCGGCCAGCGTCTCCCCGGCTGCAGCGGTGTCTGCCAGACAGTTGACATGGCCCATCTTGCGCCCGGGCCGGGCCTCTGCCTTGCCATACAGATGCAGATGCGCGCCCGGTTGTTGAAACAGCGTCTGCCAGTCAGGCTCGCCGGCTGTCCATGTATCCCCCAGCAGATTCAGCATGCACACGGGCGAGAGCAGCTGCGTACTGCCCAGAGGCAAGGCGCACAAGGCTCGCAATTGCTGCTCGAATTGCGAACTGAGCGTGGCATCGAGCGTGTAGTGACCACTGTTGTGCGGACGCGGCGCCATTTCATTGAAGAAGACCCGGGAATCCGCATCGATGAAGAACTCAACGGCCAGCACGCCGTGATAGTCGAGCCCGTCTGCCAGAGTCAGGGCCATGTGACGCGCACGCTCGACCAGCGATTCGTCGACGCTCGCCGGGACGGTAGAGGTATGCAGGACACCATTGACGTGTACGTTCTGCGCAACCGGGAAAACCGCGGTTTCCCCGTCGTAACCACGAGCCAGAACCACAGACACCTCCGCCTCCAGGGCGATGCGACGTTCGAGCACGCAGACCACTTCCCCCTGATCCGCGAAGGCCTGTCGCACGTCCGACTCCGTCTTGCAGACTACCTGCCCCTTGCCGTCGTAACCGAGCCGAGCTGTCTTGACAATGGCAGGCAAACCGACCGCGGCAACAGCCGGAGCAATATCGCTGACCTGTCTCAAGGCGGCATAGGGTACCGCCTGCAGACCATGCTGCTCCGCCGTCTGCTTTTCCAGCACACGATCCTGAGCAATGCGAATGCTGTCAGCGCCCGGCGCGACACGGCAATGCTGCGCCAGCTGCTGCAGGCTTTCAGCGGGCACATTTTCGAACTCGACAGTTACTGCATCGCAGGCAAGGCCGAGCGTCTCCAGCGCCTGCCGGTCGTCATAAGCTGCGACCAGCTTGTGCTCGGCCAGCTGCATGGCCGGCGCGTTTTCGTCCGGATCCAGTACCCAGGTGTGGTAACCCAGCCGCCTGGCCTCGATCACGAAATATCGGCCCAGCTGACCACCACCCACAACGCCAACCGTTGCACCCGGCTGCAGTGCCTGCACGCTGTCGTTCACTGTGTTGTCCGTCATCACGCTTGCTCGGGAGGCAGAGTCATGGCCTCGGCCTTGGCTTGCTGAGCCGCTCTGAATGCCTGCAGACTGGCCGCCAGACGAGCATCCCCCACCGCGAGCATGGCCACGGCAAACAAAGCGGCATTGGCGGCTCCAGCCTCACCGATGGCAAAGGTGGCGACCGGTACGCCCCGAGGCATCTGCACGATGGAATAGAGAGAATCCAGCCCCTTCAGGTGCCGACTCGGTACCGGTACGCCAAGAACCGGTACGGTTGTCTTCGCGGCCAGCATACCCGGCAGATGAGCAGCCCCGCCGGCTCCGGCTATGATGCAGCTCAGCCCTCTTCCAGCCGCCTGTTCGGCGTACTGGAACATCTCATCGGCCATGCGATGAGCGGAAATCACCTTCTTTTCATGCGCGACGTCGAACTCCTCGAGCAATTCAACTGCGCACTGCATCACGGGCCAGTCACTGCTGCTGCCCATCAATACGCCAACCTTGATATCCGTCATAGCCACTTCTACATAATGTTGTCTTTAGGGCGCAGTATACTGGAGCCTCTTTCCCAGCTTGCCAAAAACCTCCAGAGCATGAGCGCACATTCCCCCGATGAAGGCCTGCACACCACCTCGATCAGCTCCCTGAAGCTGCAATATCGCGGCAAGGTGCGCGATATCTATGTCATAGACGATGCCCACTGGCTGATCATCGCCACGGACCGCGTTTCTGCCTTCGATGTCATCATGCCCAACGTCATACCAGGCAAGGGCAAACTGCTGACGCAGCTGGCCCTGTTCTGGTTCGACCGGGTCAGAGCCCTGATCCCCAATCACCTGGCCAACATTCCGCTGGAAGACATTCTGCCGGATCCGGCCGAACGGGCACAGGCGGAAGGCCGTTGCATGATCGTCAAGCGTCTGAAGGCAGTTCCGGTGGAAGCGGTGGTTCGCGGTTACATCATTGGTTCGGGCTGGCAGGACTACCAGAAAACCGGCGCAGTGTGCGGTCATACCCTGCCCGCCGGCCTGCAGCAGGCAGACAAGCTGCCTGAGGTGATCTTCACTCCCGCCACCAAGGCGGAGCTGGGCGATCATGACGAGAACATCAGCTTCGATACCATGGTGGCCACCATCGGCCGGGAGCTGGCCGAGGATATTCGCCGTGTCAGCCTGGCGCTCTACAAGGATGCGGCTCGCCATGCGCTGGAGCGCGGCATCATCATCGCAGACACGAAATTCGAATTCGGTCAGGATGCCAATGGCAATCTGGTGCTGATGGATGAAATACTGACGCCGGATTCCTCACGTTTCTGGGAAGCAGACACCTGGAAGCCGGGTATCAGCCCGCCAAGCTATGACAAGCAGTTCGTGAGAGATTGGCTGGAAACACTGGACTGGGACAAGACGCCTCCCGGACCGGAAGTGCCCGCAGAGGTCATCGAGGGCACCTTGCTGCGTTACCGTGAGGCTGTCAGCCGCCTGACCAGCTGATCGGCTCCCAGGCGGGAACAAGGGCGACCCGCCGTGGCGAGTCGCCGCTCTACTGCATCAATACAACGGCAAGGCCTGATCAGGCAACCGTGACGCGCTCGTCGAGGTACGCATCCTGAATGGCATGCAGCAGCGCCACACCATCTTTCATATCCTTCTGAAAGGCCTTGCGACCGGAAATCATGCCCATGCCTCCGGCACGCTTGTTGATGACCGCCGTACGCACCGCCTGCTCCAGATCGTTATCACCGGATCCGCCGCCCGAGTTGATCAGGCCGGCACGACCCATGTAGCAGTTGGCTACCTGGTAACGGACCAGATCGACCGGGTGATCGGTTGTCAGATCGGAATAGACTTTCGGATGCGTGTTACCGAAACTTACCGCGTTGTAGCCACCGTTGTTCTCGGCCTGCTTCTGCTTGACGATATCGGCCTGGATCGTGGCTGCCAGGTGATTGGCCTGCCCCGTCAGATCGGCTGACACATGGTAATCCACACCATCTTTCTTGAAGGCCGAATTACGCAGATAAGCCCACAGTACCGTCACCATGCCCAACTCATGCGCCCGGTGAAAGGCTTCCGAGATTTCCTGGATCTGACGACGTGAATCCGGTGAACCGTAATAGATGGTGGCACCCACGGACAGGGCTCCCAGGTCGAAGGCCTGTTCTACCTGAGCAAACAGGGTCTGCTCGTAGATGGCCGGATAGGTCAGCGTCTCGTTGTGATTGAGCTTCACCATGAACGGAATCCGGTGCGCATAGCGACGTGACACGGAACCCAGCACACCCAGCGTCGAGGCAACACAATTACACCCACCCTCGATAGCCAGTTCCACGATATTGGCCGGGTCGAAGTAGATCGGGTTCGGGGCAAAGGATGCACCTGCCGAATGCTCGACACCCTGATCAACAGGCAGCATGGACATGTAACCGGTACCCGCCAGGCGGCCTGTGTTGAACAACTGCTGCATCGCGCGCATGGTGCCGGGACCACGATCGCTGACACCAATCACCCTGCTGACATAGTCGGGACCGGGCAATTGCACCAGTTCTTTGGGAAGTCCCTTGCAGGTGTGATCAAGCAGATATTCCGCTTCATCGCCCAGTAGAGAAACCGTATCGGTCATAACATTCGTCCTGTGTAGTAATCGACATGAAAAGCCAAAGGAAACGTCAGTGAGAAATCAATCTCATGTACTGCGGGAATTGAGCATCGCCACCGCGGGCAGTGTCTTGCCTTCGATGAATTCGAGAAACGCACCGCCACCCGTGGAAATATAGGACACCTGGTCTTCGATACCATACTTGTCGACAGCGGCCAGCGTATCTCCACCACCGGCAATCGAGAATGCCGCAGAAGCAGCAACCGCTTCGGAGATCACACGAGTGCCTTCGCCGAAGGCGTCCAGCTCGAACACGCCAACCGGCCCGTTCCAGACGATGGTTCCGGCATTACGCAGAATGGCGGCATAGGATTCTGCAGTTTCCGGGCCGATATCCAGAATACGGTCCTCAGCTTCAACCGCATCCGTTGCCCGGATGCTGACCGGAACATCATCAGCCAGCTCAGGGGCACACACCACATCGGTGGGTACCGGAATGGCCGCCCCCCGTGCCTGAGCGCGACGCATCAGATTGGCAGCATCACTGACCAGGTCCTTTTCGTACAGTGACTTGCCGACTTCATGACCGGCCGCAGCAATGAAGGTATTGGCAATACCACCACCCACGATCAGCTGATCGACCTTGTCGGTCAGCGACTCGAGCACTTGCAGCTTGGTCGACACCTTGGAACCGCCCACGATAGCAACCAGCGGTCGGCGGGGATTGTCCAGAGCAGCATTCAGGGCATCCAGTTCGGCCGCCAGCAAGGGCCCGGCGCAAGCGACCGGTGCATGCAGGCCGACACTGTGCGTGGACGCCTGTGCTCGATGCGCAGTACCGAAGGCATCCATGGCATACACATCGCACAATGAGGCGTAACGCTTGCCCAGCGCATCATCATCGGCCTTCTCGCCAACATTGAAGCGTACATTTTCCAACAATACGACCTCACCTTCGCCCACCTCAGGCTCTGCATCGAGATAGTCGGTAACCAGCCGTACGGGCTGGCCCAGCAACTCGCTCAGCCGCTGGGCAACCGGCGCCAGCGACGATTCCGCGTCGGGTTGCCCTTCGACGGGCCGCCCGAGATGCGACATGACCAGCACACGAGCACCGGCTTCAATGGCGTACTGCAATGTTGGCACAGAGGCCCGGATGCGTGCGTCGGAGGTTATCTGGCCATCCTTGAGCGGGACATTGAGATCCTGACGTACCAGCACCCTCTGACCCGCCAGAGGCAGCTCCTTGAGTAGCTTCATCATCAGGCGTTCATCGCCGCCAGTGTGGTGTCGAGCATACGGCAGGAGAAGCCCCACTCGTTGTCATACCAGCTGCAGACCTTGACCAGATTGCCGTCCATGACGCGGGTCATGCCGGAATCGAAGTTGGACGACGTGGGTGTGTGATTGAAATCGATGGACACCAGAGGCCGGTCGTTATAGGCCAGAACCTTGCCATCAGCCGCTTTCTGCATGATGCTGTTGATCTCGTCAACCGTCGTGTCACGTCCTGCAGTGAACGTCAGATCGACGATGGAGACATTGATGGTAGGCACACGCATGGCAAAACCGTCCAGTTTGCCATTGAGTTCCGGCAGTACCAGTCCGACCGCCTTCGCAGCACCGGTGCTGGTCGGGATCATGGACATGGTGGCAGAACGGGCACGACGCAGGTCCGAGTGGTAGACGTCGGTCAGAACCTGATCATTGGTATAGGCGTGAATGGTCGTCATCAGACCGTTGACGATGCCCACGGAATCGTTCAGCGCCTTGGCCATGGGCGCCAGGCAATTGGTGGTGCACGACGCGTTGGAGATGATCTGGTCGGATGACTTCAGGACACCTTCGTTGACACCGTAAACCACAGTGGCATCGATATCGGCGGAACCCGGCGCCGAAATGATGACCTTCTTGGCACCGGCGGTGAGATGCATGCCTGCCTTTTCACGGTTCTTGAACAGACCTGTGCATTCCAGTACCACGTCAACGCCCAGGTCGCCCCAAGGCAGCTTTGACGGATCGCGCTCGGCAAAGACCTTGACGCGGTCGCCATTGATCACGATCTCGTCCCCTTCCACCGTCACTTCGCCGGGGAATCGGCCATGCGCGGTGTCGTATTGCGTCAGGTGAGCATTGGTTTCGGCATCGCCCAGATCGTTGATCGCGACAACATCGAATTCACTGCTTCGTCCCAGTTCATGTATGGCTCGCAGAACATTGCGACCGATCCGACCGTATCCATTGATTGCAATCTTGACTGTCATCTGGAATTACCCCTGTTGTTGATCTGTTCTTTTTTCAAATGCACCCTGACGGCCGACAACGCCGATCGTCAGGGAATCTTACATGCCGCTTGTGACAAGCCTGTGCACGTAGTCTTTCGTTGCCTTGTTCAAGCGCTCAGCCGACAGTCGCGACCAGCGCCTTCACACGTTCGCTCAGTGCCTCGGCAGTCAGGCCGAAGTGCTTGAACACCTCGGCGGCAGGCCCTGACTCGCCGAATGTGTCGATTCCCATCGCATCACCGTCCAGACCGACATACCTGGCCCACAGATGCGTGGTGCCGGCTTCAACCGCCATGCGCGCCTTCAACCCGGGTGGCAGTACGGTATCCCGGTATGCCTGATCTTGCGCATCGAAGTGATCCGTGCTCGGCATGGAAACCACCCGCACCGCTGTACCTTGCGTTGCCAGGGCCTGCGCCGCGTCCATCGCCATGCCCACTTCCGAGCCTGTCGCGATGATGACAGCGACTGGAGCGGTATCGGGCTCGTGCAGGATGTAACCTCCGCGTGCGATATCTGCCACTTGCTGCTCGGTTCTGGCCTGGTGAGGCATCGCCTGGCGCGTGAAGATCAGACTGCTCGGACCCTCCTTGCGCTCGATGGCCTGCTTCCACGCAACCGCGGATTCGACTGCATCGCAAGGGCGCCAGACTGCCATGTTGGGCATCAGGCGCAGCGTGGCCGTCTGCTCCACAGGCTGGTGCGTCGGCCCGTCTTCTCCCAGGCCAATGGAATCGTGCGTGTAGACGAAGATGTTCGGCAACTTCATCAGCGCACACATGCGCAGTGCGTTGCGCGCGTATTCGGAGAACATCAGGAAGGTGGCGGTATACGGCAGGAAGCCCCCGTGCAGACTGATGCCATTGCTCATGGCGGTCATCGCGAATTCACGCACGCCGTAGTTGATGTAATTGCCTGCCGGATCGTCATGAACCACCTTCGAACCGCTCCAGATGGTCAGATTGGACCCGGCCAGATCTGCCGAACCACCCAGCATTTCGGGCAACAGGGGGCCAAAGCCGTTCAGTGTGTTCTGCGAGGCCTTTCGTGAGGCAATGGATTCGCCCTTGTCGATCACCTGCTGGATGAAAGCCTGCGAATCTGCGGCCCAGTTCTCAGGCAGATCACCCGCCATGCGACGTGCGAATTCCGCAGCCAGGTCCGGGTTGGCGGCAGCGTATTCGTCAAACAGCTTGTCCCAGGCCGCTTCTCGCTCGGCACCGGTATCACAGGCGTTCCAGCCGTCATAGATCTCTTCGGGGATCTTGAAAGCCTCATGCTCCCAGCCCAGCTGCGCCTTGGCCAGCTTGATTTCCTCATCGCCCAGCGGGGCGCCATGGCTGCTTTCCTTGCCACCCTTGTTCGGAGAGCCGAAGCCGATGGTGGTGCGCGCGCAGATAAGTGTCGGCTTGCCGGTTTCCGCCTTTGCCGCCTCGATCGCCGCCTTGATGGCGTCTGCATCATGACCGTCTACCGCCTTGATGACGTGCCAGCCATAGGACTCGAAGCGCTTTGGCGTGTCATCGGTGAACCAGCCTTCCACTTCTCCGTCGATCGAGATGCCGTTGTCGTCATAGATCGCGATCAGCTTGCCCAGCCCCAGCGTGCCGGCCAGCGAACAGGCCTCGTGCGAGATACCTTCCATCAGGCACCCGTCCCCCAGGAAAACCCAGGTGTGGTGGTCGACAATGCGGTGCTCGGCCGTGTTGAACTGCGCTCCCAGCGTGCGTTCTGCCAGCGCCATGCCCACCGCATTGGCGACACCCTGCCCCAGCGGGCCGGTGGTGGTCTCGATGCCTGGCGCGTAACCGTATTCGGGATGACCCGGCGTTTTCGAGTGCAATTGGCGAAAATTCTTCAGCTCCTGGATCGGCAGGTCGTAACCTGTCAGATGCAGCAACGAATACAGCAGCATCGACGCATGGCCATTGGACAGCACGAAGCGGTCGCGATCGACCCAGTTGGGGTTGGAAGGATTGTGTCGCAAGAAGTCATTCCACAGCACTTCTGCCAGGTCGGCCATCCCCATGGGGGCCCCCGGATGGCCGGAATTGGCCTTCTGGACGGCGTCCATGCTCAGGGCTCTGACGGCATTTGCAAGTTCGCGACGAGTGGTCATGCGAAAACGATCTCCTGTGGTTGGTCGCACCAGTGGCAGCGCGGCGAATACGCCCCGGACACCACGGTATTAGTGAAGCCAGGGGCCGCAGTATAAGCGAGGAGGCACCTTTAAATTGATGCAGTCGGCAATATGTTCGTCGTCTGTGGACGCATGAGGCGGAATAACCCCACTTTTTTTACCAGAAATAGCCCAGAAACGACCTTTCCTACTACCAATTAGCGCCCCTCCGAGTATAATAAGGGGTTACGCTGACCGCAGGTACTCTATGACCGCTCGCATTGCAATGGACAAGTCGCAACAGTCCAGCCTGAAAGAACTCATTTCAAAAGGCAAAGAGCAGGGATTCCTGACTTATGCCGAAGTCAATGATCACCTTCCTGAAGGGATAGTCGACCCGGAACAGGTGGAAGAAATCATTGCCATGATCGCCGACATGGGCATCACGGTGGGAGAAGTCGCGCCAGAGGCCGACTCCCTGATTCTATCCGACAAGAACTCCAGTGCCGATGACGACGCTGCCGACGAGGCGGCTGCCGTACTGGCCACGGTGGACGGCGAATTCGGCCGCACCACCGACCCGGTTCGCATGTACATGCGCGAAATGGGTACGGTCGAGCTGCTGACCCGAGAAGGCGAAATCGAGATTGCCAAGCGCATCGAAGATGGCCTCAAGCAGGTTCTGCGCGCTCTGGGCACCTACCCTGAAACCATCAATCTGCTGCTGGAACGTTACCAGCAATTCCAGGAAGAGCAGCTGCGTTTCACCGACATCATCGTCAACTTCATGGAAACCTCTGACGAGATCAAGGTAGCCAAGCCACCTTCCGATGATGACGAAGACGACGAGCCAGCCGATACCGGCCCGGACATGGAAGAAATCCAGCGGCGCATGATGGCCATGCAGAAGGCCTACGGCAAGGCGCTGAAAGCCATTGATGCGGCGGGCGGCATTCAGGATGCAGCCGGCAAGGCAGAGATGGAAGCCGTGTCCGAAATCTTCCTTGAATTCAAGTACGCGCCGGCCTTCGTTGTCACGCTGGTGGCCGGTCTGCGCGGCCAGGTGGATCGCATCCGATCTCTGGAACGCCAGATTCGCGACCTCTGTGTCAAGCAGTGCAAGATGCCACGCAGCGCTTTCATCCAGAGCTTTCCCGGTCATGAAACCGATCTGGAATGGCTCGATTCCGTCATCAAGACCAACAAGCCTTACACCAAGGCCCTGGAAGAGCGCCGTACCGAAATCGAACTGCTGCAGACTCGCATCCAGCAGATCTGTGTCAGCAGCCTGCTGCCGATCACGGATATCAAGGAAATCAACCGCAAGATGTCCATCGGTGAGGCGAAAGCCCGCCGCGCCAAGAAGGAAATGGTGGAAGCCAACCTGCGACTGGTTATCTCGATTGCCAAGAAGTACACCAACCGTGGACTGCAGTTCCTCGATCTGATCCAGGAAGGCAACATCGGCTTGATGAAGGCGGTGGACAAGTTCGAATACCGTCGTGGTTACAAGTTCTCGACCTACGCCACCTGGTGGATTCGTCAGGCCATCACCCGCTCCATAGCGGATCAGGCCCGCACCATCCGTATTCCGGTGCACATGATCGAGACCATCAACAAGCTGAACCGTATTTCCCGGCAGATGTTGCAGGTCATGGGTCGCGAGGCCACGCCTGAAGAGCTGGCCGAGAAGATGGAGATGCCGGAAGACAAGATCCGCAAGGTGCTGAAGATTGCCAAGGAGCCCATCTCCATGGAAACACCGATCGGCGATGACGAAGACAGCCATCTGGGTGACTTCATCGAAGACAACAACATCCTGTCTCCGGTTGAAACCGCCACAGGCCTCGGCCTGGGTGAAACCACGCACGAAGTACTGGCCAGCCTCACCCCACGTGAAGCCAAGGTATTGCGTATGCGCTTCGGCATCGACATGAACACGGACCACACGCTGGAAGAAGTCGGCAAGCAGTTCGACGTCACCCGCGAGCGTATCCGTCAGATTGAAGCCAAGGCACTGCGCAAGCTGCGCCACCCTACCCGTTCAGAGCAGTTGCGAAGCTTTCTGGATAATCAGGAATAGGCTTTTCGTGAAAAGCGCGGCTCGCTCTGTTTGTTGCAGAGGGGGCCGCGCTTTTTTTTCGTCTGGAATTCGGGAAGCTGATATCCGGACAAGTCGAGGGTGGTCCGGAAGAGAGCTTCCTCGAAGGCCAGACTCCGATTCGTGGCGCGAACGTTGGGACGAGTAAACGGTTCCGCGAGTTGCAAGGCGTGCTTCACCAGAAAGTGTTTAGTCGTCTAAACGATTCCAGCAAATAGCGAGACTTACGTCACGAAGAGTGTTTAGACGAATAAACGATTCAGACAAATTGCGAGACTTGCGTCACGCAGAGTGTTTAGACGACTAAACGAATCAGATAAATTACGAGACTTGCGTCACGAAGAATCGTTTAGGCGACTAAACAGCGCTACCCGAACGTGGGCAGCGGTACTGCCCTTCTCGCGACTCGGCCATGTAACTCTGCTCAAGCGCCATCGACACTCCCACCCGCCCTTCAGCTCTCGAAAAGCGGCACACTTATACACTTGCATGAGTTAGAATAGCGCCCTTGTGGGCCTGTAGCTCAGTTGGTTAGAGCAGGGGACTCATCTAAATGGTGCGTCCATGTTGTAAGACATGGAATGAACGGGATGAATTCAGGGAAACCTTAACAGCTCGGCGAATCGCTGAGGCTGATGGCAATCCTGAGCCAAGCCAGAAGTACACTTCTGGAAGGTGCAGAGACTACCTGAGAACTTCAGTGTTCTTGATAACAGGCTAGAGCGTCCCGCGCCCCACCAGTCACTTCGATTGAGGGTGATGAGATAGTCCGCTCCGTGCAGAAATGCTCGGTACAAGTGAATCCCTTGGTCGCAGGTTCGAGTCCTGCCGGGCCCACCATTTCATGCAGATCAAAGTCGTTCCAAGGCCGCCATGTGCGGCTTTTTTATTGCCTGCCAATCAGCCAATATCAAAACAACTCTCTACTAAAGCAAGTTTAGTAGACTAAACTTTCTTAACGAAAATCACTAAGAAAGGATCCTTTCCTAACGTGACTTCCCTCAAAACAGAAAGGACGAGCGGACGATGGCTGAAGATTCCGACTCCGGGCGAAACCGTCACGGCTTTTGTGCCCGATAAATTGCCACCGAGCCCTGATCTCGATCTGATTTCTATTCAGCGCTTACTAGCCGACGCCAACCAATCGCTAGGGCGACTAGACGGCGTTGCCTCGGTTCTCCCCGACACTCCTTTGTTCTTGTACATGTATGTCAGAAAGGAGGCCTTGCTGTCATCACAAATCGAAGGCACACAATCATCGCTGTCCGACCTGCTGGCTCACGAAGACTCCGACGAGCCTGGCGTCCCGATTGACGATGTGACCGAGGTTTCAAACTATGTCAACGCCATGGAGTATGGGCTAAAGCGGATCAATAACGGCTTTCCTCTGTCGCTCAGACTCATTCGAGAAATTCATGGAATACTGATGTCAGGTGGACGGGGTTCGGCACTTCAACCTGGTGAATTTCGCAGTTCGCAAAACTGGGTCGGCGGAACACGCCCAGGAAACGCTGCCTATGTCCCCCCTCCTCCCGCCGAGATGATGGAGTGCCTTCACCAATTAGAGATCTTCATGCATGAAGATCTCAGCGGCCTCCCCGTCTTGATCAAAGTTGCACTGATACACGTGCAGTTCGAAACGATTCACCCTTTCCTTGACGGAAATGGTCGCCTCGGACGCTTGCTGATCACCTTCATCCTCTGTGCCAATCATGTCCTGTCTGAGCCACTACTCTATTTGAGCTTGTACCTGAAATCGAATAGAAAGCTTTACTATGAGCAACTGCAATCCGTCAGAGATTCAGGCGACTGGGAGACTTGGCTGGAATTTTTCCTCACAGGCGTTGTTGAAACATCCAATCAGGCATGCAACACAGCGAAGGAAATACTCAAGATTTTCTCTGAAGATCGAACCAAGATCGAATCTCTCGGACGCGCCGCAGGTTCAGCACTGCGCGTGCATCAATACCTGCAACGCAAGCCCTACACGACCGTCCCAACAGTAGCCAGATCACTGGACATCTCGATTCCTACCATACGAAAATCCATCGAACACTTGGAAAACGCAGGCATCCTGATAGAAACTTCTGGCAGACAAAGGGACAAACGATACGCTTACCACCGCTACCTTGACTTGTTGAACAAAGGTACGGAACCACTGTGACCACCCAGAACAACGCAACATGAAGCTAACCCTTGCTCGACTCGAAAGCCTCCTGCTCACCGCCTGCGATGACCTGCGCGGCAGTCTGGATGCCAGCGAATACAAGGAATACATTTTCGGCATGCTGTTTCTCAAGCGAGCCAGTGACCTCTTCGATCAACGGCAAGCTGAAATCCGAAAGGAGTCCACAGCAAACGGAATGACCGAGGAAGACATTCTTGTCGAGCTGGAAGATAGAGACAACTATTCCGGAAAATATTTCTACGTGCCACCTCGCGCGCGTTGGAATGATGGCTGGGAAGAGGAAGTTGTCGAAACTGACAAAGATGGAAACGTTGTCGAAACACGTATAGAACCGCGCCCAGCCCTGAAGCACGTGAAGGAGAACGTAGGAACTACCCTGAACAAGGCACTTGAAGCCATAGAAGACGCCAATCCGGAGGCGTTGGAAGACGTTCTGAAAGGAATCAACTTCAACAGAAAGATTGGTCAGCGCACCCTCGATGACGATGTGCTCGCCGACTTCATCCAGAACTTCGAGAAGATTCCGCTCAAAGACAGCGAATTTGAATTTCCAGACTTGCTGGGCGCCGCTTATGAATGGCTGATCAAATATTTTGCGGATTCCGCTGGCAAGAAAGCGGGAGAATTCTACACCCCAGCCGAAGTGGTCAGGATCTGTGTGGAAATCTGCGACCCTGGTGAGAACATGAGCGTCTATGACCCAACCGTCGGATCAGGTGGCATGTTGATCCAGATGCGCGACTACTTGCGTGAGAAAGGTGGAGACGCCAGGGAGTTGTCTCTGTTTGGGCAGGAAAGCATGGGCACCACCTGGTCCATCTGCAAGATGAACATGCTGCTGCATGGCATTTCCGATGCTGATATTCGCCAGGAAGACACCCTTCGAGAGCCTCAACATCTGGACGAAGACAACGAGCTGAAACGCTTTGATCGAGTCACAGCCAACCCTCCATTCAGCCAGAACTACATCCGCAAGGACTTGAAGTTTCCGGGCCGCTTCCCCGTGATGATGCCCGAGAAAGGCAAGAAGGCCGATTTGATGTTTGTCCAGCATATGCTGTCCGTACTCAAGCATGATGGTCGACTGGCGAGCGTGATGCCACACGGCGTCCTGTTCCGTGGGGGCGAGGAAAAGGAAGCACGCAAGCATTTCATCGATCACGGCTATCTGGAAGCCATCATCGGACTGCCAAGCAACCTGTTCTACGGAACAGGCATACCCGCCTGCATTCTGGTCATGAACAAGGCAGGTGCCGCTAATCGAGACCATGTGCTCTTTATCAATGCCGACAGGGAATATCGCGAGGGCAAAGCCCAGAATCACCTGCGGCCAGAAGACATAGACAAGATCATTTACGCCTACCGCAAGGGCGAAGACATTGCGCTAAGCGATGTCGCCGAAGGTGCCCACAGCGATGTTCCGATGTACGCGCGCAAGGTACCCAGAGCTGAGATTGCCGAAGAAGACTACAACTGTAATATTCGCCGCTATGTAGACAATGCACCACCGCCCGAGCCACAGGACGTTCGTGCGCATCTGCACGGCGGAGTGCCCATCGTGGAGGTGGAGAGTCTGGCTCATTACTGGCAGAACTACCCGCAACTGAAACAGGACATATGATCTTCCCCAACCCCAACGGACACTCTGTTAAGCGATTATCATCGTAACAGAGGTGCACTATGGCAACACGAAAGAAAACCCAAAAGAAGGCTCGGACTAGCTACCCGGATGAGTACAAGATAGAAGCTGTCAGGCTCGCTGCAAGCATCGGTACTACTGCCGCTGCCAAGGAGCTGGGGATACAGACTTCTCAGATATACAGCTGGAGAAACCAGCAGCGAGTCCAGGCGTCGACGACCGAGATAGAGAATCAGCTGCTGGCCGAGAACGCCAAGCTTAAGCGTGAGGTCGCTGAGCAGAAAGAGGAGCTCGCCTTGTTAAAAAAGGCGTCGGCGTACTTCGCAAGGAACCTGAAGTGAAGTACGCTTTTATCAAACAGAACATCTGCGGCGTGCCCGTCGCAAAGCAGTGTAAGTGGCTGGGCGTATCGACCAGTGGCTACTACGATTGGCAGACCCGTCAGAATAAGCCTGCGAAGCGCTCTGAGCGACAAAGCGTGATAGATGAAGCCGTTGCCATTGCCTTCAAAGATCGCCGTGAGCGTTACGGATCACCGCGGTTGGCGATCAAGCTGAATGAGGCTGGCTTCCCCATTGCCGAGAACACGGTCGCAGCCAGCATGCGCCGACAGAACCTTGTAGCGAAGGCCGGGCGTAAGTTCAAGTCGACCACCAACTCCAGCCACACACTGCCCATTGCAGCCAACCTACTGGAGCAGGATTTCAGTTGCAATAGCATCAATGAAAAGTGGTGTGGCGACATCACTTACCTATGGTCCGACGAGGGTTGGATGTACTTGGCCGTGGTATTGGACCTGTTCTCTCGCCGAGTGATAGGCTGGTCGTTGAGCCACCGAATGACAACTCACTTGGTGTGTGATGCCATGAACATGGCGATCAGTAATCGAGGCAAAGTAGAAGGCGTCATCATGCACACAGACCGTGGTAGCCAGTACTGCTCAAAACGATTTCAGCGACAGCTCAAAACCAATGGCATTCTCTCCAGCATGAGCAAGAAGGGTGACTGCTATGATAATGCCTGTGCTGAGAGCTTCTTCCATTCATTAAAAGTGGAAGCTGTTCACGGAGAAACTATCGAAACCCGAGACAAGATGAGAAAAGTAATCTTCGACTACATCGAGTTAGACTACAATACTCAGCGGCATCATTCATCAATTAATAACACAAGCCCGGTCCAATACGAATTGGAACACGCTGCTTAACTCTGTGTCCGCCAATGTTGGGGAAGTTCATTATTCCAGGGTCGTGATGAGACCTATCTGGATTTCGCCCCTGTTATCAGTGACAAGCGAGACATTGCAAACTTTGTCGCCACGCATCAGAGCGTCATGGACCGCCACTCTGAATTCATGCAGACACTGGAAAACTGGTGGTATGAGAACATGCCTATCGTAGAGGCCCTTGCCCCTGATGCCGCTAATCAGCAAGACAGACCGCGCAATGTCTATGTCATGCGCAGCAGCCTACTCAACAGCATCGAACAGACGCTTGCTCACCAACAGTTGCTTACGCCCTTTCAGGTTCGCGGTGCCTTTGCGAATTATGCCGATAGCTTGAAGGCCGATTTCAAATCCATCGCTGCCAGCGGCTGGGGACCTGAGCTTATTCCGGATGAAGACATCCTGCAAAGCCAGTTTCCTGAAGTATTAAAGGAGCAGGAGAATGCGCAAGCACGTCTTGCAGAGTTACAAGCCTTGTTTGCTGCTGCCAGCGAGGAGGACTTTGACGACACGGACGACACCGGTGTTCTTCCCTCCTCTGAGGTCAAGAATCTGAAAGGTGAACTGAAAACAGTCAACGCCTCATGGAAGGCCGAACTCAAGGAACTGAAGAGCCTGCTGGGCAATCTGTTTGTGGAGCTCAATGCAGCTGGTCTGATTCCCAAGGGCAAGAAAAAGGGCTTCTATTGCTCTGAGGGCTTGGTTGTCAAAGATCCACAGTTTGACAACGCTCAGCGCATTGTTGATCTGTGTGCCGAGCACAATTTCCCAAGCGAGTATCTGACTCCCCTGCAAAATGCCATGCAAGCAGGACGTCAGGGATTCGAACGCTCAAATGTAATCACTGGCTACCTGGAAAAACACAAGGCTCTGGAGGATGAGGTGAAGACTCTCAGGACAACCATCAAAGCCATAGAAAACCGCCGCGATGATCTGGTACAGAGTGCACGAGAAAAGATCAGCAACGATGATGCACGACAGGTGATTGTGGAACGACTGCGGACGTTGTTACTGGATACTTATCGCGCCTACATACGGGCGGATCAGCGAGCTTGCGTGAAGGCGATCGAGAATTTGTGGGGGAAGTATGCCGTTACTGCGAAAGAAATTGAGGGGGAGCGGGATCGGGCTGCTGAGGAATTGAGGGGATTTTTGGTGGAGTTGGGGTATGAGTGAATGGGTTCACGGTACTGTTGGAGAAGTGACGACTTACCAGAAAGCTGGGGGAACCCCGCTTTCTTCGATATCTGATTACTACGGAGGCGATATCCCCTTCGTTGTTATCGAGGATATGACTCAGATAAACAAATACCTTATTTCTACCGAGAAGACTCTCACGGAGAAGGGGCTAAAAAACAGCGCAGCATGGATTATTGAAGGCTCGCATATTCTGTATTCAATGTATGCAACCGTTGGGAAACCTGTAATAAACCAAATCACATGCGCCACCAATCAAGCAATTATCGCACTTAAGGTGGATGAAAAAATTGATCTAGGCTTCCTCTTTTACAGCCTTGAATTTATTCGCCCTACAATTTGGAAGTTTACTACTCAAACGACACAATCGAACTTGAATGCTGCAGTTGTGCGTAAGCTCCCGATTCAATTTCCGAAAGAAATAGACGAGCAGAGAAAGATCCGACGAATACTTGAAGCCGCAGACAAAACCATTGAAAAAACCGAAGCTCTCATCGAAAAATACCAGCAGATCAAAGCAGGACTCATGCACGACCTTTTTACACGTGGCATCGGTGCTGACGGCAAGCTTCGTCCGCCTCGGGAGGAAGCGCCGGAGCTTTATCAGGAGACGGCGATTGGGTGGATTCCGCGGGATTGGCAAGTCAAGAAGCTGGACACCTTGCTTGCTGATGTCCCAAACAATATCCGCAGCGGGCCTTTCGGCAGCGCCTTGCTTAAATCTGAATTGGTAGAAAACGGAATACCTTTTCTCGGCATTGACAACATATTTCCGGAGTATTTCGACGAAAACTTCAAACGATTTGTGTCACGAAATAAATTTCTACAACTCTCCAAGTACGCAGTTAGGCCAAGTGATGTGGTGATTACAATAATGGGTACAGTAGGCCGCTCAGCTCTGATACCGAGTCATATTGGAAAAGCACTATCATCAAAGCACCTTTGGACGATGACTTTTGATACAGAGCTTGTAGAACCTGAACTTATTTGTTGGCAACTAAACAGTGCCCCATGGGTGAAATCCTGGTTCCGGCAGCAAACTCAAGGTGGAATAATGGATGCAATACAGTCAAAGACTCTCCGCAACCTACAACTTCCAGTTCCGCCGAAAAACGAGCAGACACTACTTTTAGAAAGATACTTGATCTGCAATGAAAAGCTGAGTAGCGAAACCAATGCACTGCAAAAATTGGAAAAACACAAAGCCGGACTCATGCAAGACCTCCTAACCGGCAAAGTCCAAGTCAATACCCCAACACCCGAGCATACACCCAGCTAATGCCTACCTGCTGGATCATCGCAGGCCCGAACGGTGCGGGCAAGACAACCTTAGCGTTGGAGTACCTGCCAGAGGTCGTGGGCTGCCGACGCTTTGTCAATGCCGACCTGATTGCAGCCGGCCTCTCCCCCCTGTCTCCCGAGCAACAACTGCTGAGTGCCAGCCGCCTGTTTCTGGGCGAGATTGAATCCTGCATTCAAGCCAATCAGGATTTCGCTTTCGAGACCACCTTATCGGGACGCTCCTACCTGAAACTGATCAAGCGCCTGCGAGCATCCGGATGGCGTGTCGTTCTGATCTACCTTGCTCTGCCCCATGTATCACTGTCCAAATTACGTGTGGCAGAACGTGTTCGGCATGGTGGGCATAACATTCCACTGCATGATATCGAACGGCGTTTCCCACGCAGTCTGAAAAACTTGCTGACAGGTTTCAGTGCTGCAGCCGACCTGTGTCAGTGCTATATGAACAGTGACAGCGAACCTCAATTGATATTCGAGCAGCAAGGCGAAGCTCGCAAAGTGCTGCACGCTGATCACTACCAACACTTGCAACAGGAGGCAGGCTTATGAGCTATGAAGTCAAAGAACCATCCGCTGACGCAACCGAGACGCTGGCAGCGCTCAGACGCGCCGTGAAGAACACGCTGGAGCGCAAGCAGCGCCTGGGACAGTACGCGGTGGTATGGCGCGACGGCAAACCTGCACTACTCGATGACGCCGCCGATGATCATGCCTTGTTCTCTCAGGAGCTGAAGCCGGTCGCCACTCGAGAATCCAGCGTGGCCGAAGACAAAGGCGAATACCGGTCAGACAATGAGTGAATACACGGAGGTAGAACAACCCTTTCTGGAGCAGCTCAAGGCTCAGGGTTGGGACGTGATAGACCAGGGCCAGCAGATCCCCTCTGACCCGACCGGCAGCCACCGCACAAGCTTCCGGCAGTGGGTTCTCGCGGGACTATTCAATCAGTCCGTGTCCGCGCTGAATGCCTCTAGTGACGGCACACCCTGGCTCACTGACAAGCAGCTGCAGGACCTGCAAGACCAGATACTGCGCCAACCCAACAGAACCTTGTTGGAAGCCAACGAAGCCATCCAGAAACTACTGTTCAAGGCTCAGGTTGACGTGAACGAAAAAACTGGTGAGCACGACCCTGTCGTCAAACTCATCGACTTTGCTCAACCTGAGAACAATCACTTCCTTGCCATCAATCAGTTTCGTATTGACACGCCAGGCTGCGTCAAGAAATTCATCATTCCCGATATCGTTCTGTTCATCAATGGCATACCCGTTGCCGTCGTGGAATGCAAGAAAGGCGGCCCTACCTGTGCCAATCCGATGGCTGAAGCATTTGCACAACTGCAGCGCTATGGCAATCAACGGCCCTCAACCCGGCAACAAGGCCTGAAGGAAGGCGAACCTCGCCTGTTTCATTGCAACCTGCTACTCATCCGCAGCAGTGGCGTTGAAGCCGACTACGGCACTATTACCTCGGGTAAAGAACACTTCTATCCGTGGAAGACCCAGTGGCCAGATGACGATACTGTCGCTGAAGGCATGAATCAGCAGCAGCAACTGATTCGCGGCATGTTGAACAAAGCCAACTTGCTGAGCATGCTACGCACCTCCTCCGTATTCATGGACACCGATGCAGGTCCACGCATCAAGGTCGTCTGTCGCTATCAGCAGTTTCGTGCCGCCAACAAGATCATTGAGCGACTGCGCAACGGAACAACCGCCGAAGAGAAAAGCGGTGTTGTCTGGCACACCCAGGGATCAGGCAAAAGCCTCACCATGGTTTTCGTTGCCCGAATGTTAAGAGCATCTCGTGATCTTGCCGACTACAAGATCCTCTTGATCAATGACCGAACAGACCTTGAGGACCAACTTGGCCAGACGGCCACACTCATCGGAGGTCGGGTCAATACCATCGAATCAACAGCTTCACTGCGCCAACAGCTGTCCACCGACAGCTCTGATCTCAACATGGTGATGGTGCACAAATTTCAGGTACGCGACAAAAGCCTGCCGATCAAGGTTTCGGACGCTCTTGGCACCTATCAGGCCATGCCCAGCAGTGAAAGCTTCGGTGTAGTCAACCCTTCCCCAAGAATCGTGTTGATGATTGATGAGGCCCATCGAACACAAGGCTCCGACCTGGGTGAAAACATCTTCGAAGCCTTCCCCAACGCTGCCCGTATCGCGTTCACCGGCACCCCCCTGATCACTGAACGCCACGGCGAGAAGAAAACCGTCAAGCGATTCGGTGAGTACATCGATACCTACAAGCTCATGGATGCCGTGGAAGATGGCACCACCCTGCAAATCCTCTACGAGGGCCGCACTGCCGATTCCGCGCTGAACGACAAATTTGGCTTTGAAACACAATTCGAGAATCTGTTCAAAGACCGCAGTGACGAAGAGCTCTTGGCCATCAAGAAAAAATACGGTGCGACCGGCGACCTGCTCGAAGCCGAACAACGCATTGCAGCTATCGCTAAAGACCTGGTGAAGCATTATCTGGAGCACATTTTTCCCAATGGCTTCAAGGCTCAGGTGGTCTGTCACTCGAAGCTTGCCGCCGTGCGCTATCAGAAAGCCATTCATCAAGCGCTGGCAGAGACCATTGTAGAGCTGGAAAATCAGGCAGCACCCGACACTGCCTGGATAGATAAACTCAAATTCCTCAAAGCGGCGGTAGTGGTATCCGGCGATGGCACCAATGAGCAAGCTTATGTCACGGAGTCTCGCAAACAAGCACGCGCCTGGAATGCAGTGGACAATTTTTGCCGGCCCTTCGCATTCGATGACCCGGACAAACCCCACACTGGAATCGCCTTTCTGATTGTCTGCGACATGTTGCTCACTGGCTTCGATGCACCTATCGAGCAAGTCATGTACATCGACAAGATCATCCGAGAGCATACATTGCTTCAGGCAATCGCGCGAACCAACCGCGTGAAGAAAGGCAAGAGCCGCGGCTATGTGGTTGACTACATTGGCTTGACCGTCAACCTGACGGACGCACTCAAACTCTATGCCGCTGCCGATGAACAAGTGGAACTGGCCAATAACCTGTTGAGTATCACCACTGAAATACCAGTGCTGGAAGAGCGCTATCAGCGGCTTCTGCAATTGTTTGCCCAGCACAAGGTTGGACAGGTTCGGGAATTTGTGGAGGGCAAGCTGGCAGGCATCGAACAGGAGGCAAGCGTTGTAAACGAAGCTGTCAAAGTGCTCAAGGATGAACATGTTCGAGCTGATTTCGACGTGTTCCTGAAGAAATTCCTTACGAGTATGGATATCATCCTTCCCCATCAAGCTGCTCACCCTTTCCGTGTGCCAGCCAAGCGGTTTGGCTACATACTCAGTGTTGCCAAAGAGCGCTACAAGGACGAGAGCCTGAATCTGGGCGATGCCGGTGAAAAAGTGCGCAACCTGATCAATGAGCACTTGATCAGCCTGGGAATAAACCCGAAGGTAGCCCCTGTAGAGCTGTTATCCGAGGACTTCATCGCCAACCTGAACAAGCACGCTGGTGGAAATGACGAAGCAAAGGCCAGCGAGATGGAGCATGCCATTCGCAAGCACTGCACGGTACACCACGACGAGGACCCCGCCTTCTACAAGAACCTGTCCGAGAAGGTAGAAGAGCTCATCGACAAACATCAGGATCAATGGGACCTGCTGGCCGAGGAACTCGAGAGACTGCGAGGAGAGGCCGTACGGGGAAGAACATCCGGTGAGGATGGTATGAGCAAGGAAGCAACCACCTTCTACGAGTTCATCGCTCAGGAAGCATTCGACGATGGCAAGGTACCTGCCGCCGAGCGACAGACCATGAAAGCACTGATGGAAACTCTTGTGGAAACGCTGCAAAAGACCATCGGCAGCCTGGACTTCTGGAAAAACAGCGATAAGCAAAAACGCGCCAGAAGCGAAATAAAGACGGCTTTGTCACTCACGAACATCAAAGAGCTAAAGACCAACCGAGAAAGAATTGCTATCCAGGTCATGAAACTAGCCAAAAACCGGCACGATCAGTTGCTAAGCAGCAAGACGCAGCGAGAAGAGCGATGATTTCAAGGCGCATCAGGGATATCGAATACAAACTGTTGCCTGGCGGGGCTCGCAAGACAACGGACATAGTCATCGAACGAGATGGCACGATCACCGTCCGCCCCCCTCTGTCTTTTTCACCAGAGCAGGTAGACGCGGTCGTTGACGACAAACGAATGTGGATTTACCGAAACTTGGCTGAATGGAAAGACATGAATGCCAGTGCGGTGACTCGCGAATGGGTTGACGGCGAGTCTTTCCTCTATCTCGGTCGCACCTATCGACTCTCACTCGTCAACAACCCTGCCCGACCATTGCAGATTATCAACGGACGCTTCTGCCTAAGCAGACAGATAGTTGAACAAGGCGGCGTAGAGGCAGCACGATCGGCATTCATTCGCTATTACATTGACAAGGGAACCCAGAGACTCAATGACCGGGTCGCCGTCTTGGCCCCCAAAGTCGGTGTCACCATCAACAGCGTGAAGGTACAAGACACAGGCTATCGTTGGGCCAGCTGCGGAAAAAACAAGAACTTGCAATTCCACTGGAAGTGCATGATGGCTCCCTCTCAGGTGATTGACTACCTGGCAGTACATGAACTCTGCCATTTACACTACAGAAATCACGATGACGCGTTCTGGAATGAGGTCGATAAGGTTATGCCTGACTACCGAAAGCGTAAGGATTGGCTTAGAAAATACGGTGCAAGTCTGGATTTGTAAACAGGTATTGCATCACAACAAGCTGAAGGATGGGTAGAAACACATGTGTGATTTAGACGACGCTATATCCATTGGCGATCTTGAAGCTGTCAGGTCTATTCTTCTAATGACGGGGGGAGAAGACGTAGATGCGGACTCAGACATCGATGAAGATGAATACGAAGAGGAAGAACCGGTAGAAATAAGCGGAGCATCTTTCAGGATAGCATTGGAATCTGGTTACAAGAAGATCGCAGAATTACTTGTTGAAGCCGACGGTTTTGACCCAAATATCGATGAAGGCGAGCCGCTCCGACTATGCATCCAATTGGGATATCTCGATCTGGCCTCCGTACTATTGAAGAAAGGCGCCAATCCGAACTTTCGATGTGATGACTCACACAATGCCCTTATGCTGGCACTTGAGTTCGAATACTACGATTTAGCGCAACAGATGATCGGAGTCGGTGCCGAGGTCAACATACGAAATGACAAGGGCTGGACGCCATTGATCTGGGCTTCCATCAAGGGTTATAAAAAAACTGTAGAGTTTTTACTGTCTAACGGGGCGGATGTACACATATGTAACGATGATGGTTGGAACGCCCTCACCGGCGCGTTTTTCAAGCAGCGAACCGACATCGTTGAACTGCTAACAGCTAAATCGGCCCATTTCGGAAGGAAATACAATGAAGCAGCTTTGCTGTCTGCTTATGAATATGGGTACAACGATCTCGTCAAGAAATTGATCAAGGACGGTTGCAATGTCAACTTTGTTGATGCGAAGGGCAATCCGTTTTTGATATTGGCTATACGACGAGGAGATTTGGATATTGTGGAGCTGTTGCTTGAATTCGGGGCTGATGTGAACTGCAGAGCTGCCAATGCCTGCCCAGCTCTGAAACTTGCTATTGATCTAGCGTACTTCGAGATAGCAGAGCTACTTGTACAGCACGGTTCATCGGTGAACGTGACAAATGGAAATAGCTGGACCCCTCTTTTAGGAGCAGCCTATCTAGGTAACAGTGCACTGTGCAAACTACTAATTGATCGAGGGGCGGCTGTTAATAAGTCTACAGACGATAAGTTCACACCGTTGATGCTCGCAGCTCAAGAGCAACATTTGGAAACTGTGGCTCTTTTGATCGAATCAGGTGCGGATCTGAACTGTAAGAATAAGCATGGGAATCGGGTACTTGACAATGCTATTGAACGACGTAATCACGCGCGAAAATTCAAATTAGAAAGCAAGCATGACGAAATTGTTGATCTAATTGTCAGAAATGGCGGATTAACCAAGTGATTGAAGAGTTTTCCGTATTTGATTCTGTTCGACGTGGTTATTCCGAACTTGCAAACGAGTCGAACACCTCAATTCTCGATTATTTCGCAGGCATCGAAGAAGAATCAATCGCAGGTCACCTAAGCCATATCAAGGGTATTTTATTCGAACAAGAATATGTCGAGCAACTCGGCTTTACAGGAATACACGCAGAAATCTTTGATGCTACCAATCACCCAATGACCGATATTTCTATCTTTGAAGATGGCCTCTCCGTCAACGAGATACAACTCAAGGCAACCGATAGCGTCAGCTACGTTAATGCAACAATCGCTGAAAACCCAGACATTGACATTGTAACCACATCAGAAGTTGCTGCATCTTTTGACCCCGACTTGGTAACTGACTCCGGTATCGAAGATGCAGTATTAGAACAGGCGGTAAGTGACACTTTGTTTGATGAGGTCGTTAACCCTGTCAGCCCGCTTTCAATTATCGGATGGTTTTTCGGCCTCCCATTCTAGATCTCTTTCTTTATAGCTAGACATTCTTTATCCGAGATAGCATTGCAGCTGATAAAATTATCGCAAAGCTATAAACCGGAACGACGGTTCAAAAATATTATCAGAGTCACACTGACCTCCACGTACGCCACTTGATACTGAATAAGGATATGCCCGACAAACTCAACCAGCAACTATTAGGAAGACTACAAGCGAAGTATGAAGAATCCACATCCAAGTATCAGATTGATATAGATCGTGACGATAATTGGCGGAAATTCATTGCCCGTTTTCCAGCAGAAACTTTGCACTCGTTGACTTTAGAGGACTACTGCCTCGGTAGAGGATCACAGCCAGAGAGTTTTTCCTGGTACATTGAGAGAGGTCTTCACACAGCACTAGGGCAATATTCACCGGGCTCATCCAGGGGGCATCTGATTTACAGAATGCCGGACGGCTCCTACTACCGGACAAAAAACTTTGATGGAAAGACCGACCAAGAAGCGCTGAACATCGTACTACGCGCTACCCAACTCATCGGCCTCAGCCAATCATTGGCCGACGCGGAGCGCTGGGATACCAATGATGCTATACGGGAGGAACTCAAGTGCGACGTAAAAATCCGCATGGGCTCTGCGAGGAAACTTCGTATATTTCACGCCTACCATCCTGAACAGATGTTGTCGATCAACTCTCCACATCATCTCAGGCATTTTCTGAGGGTTTTCGGATTTGAAGAGTCCGCACTTCCAAAATCTCCTTTCGCACTTTCCAGACTACTGTGGGAATACTTTTTATCGATCAAGACCAAATTCCCCGGTGTAACACCAAAGGGCTTCTCGGTCTTGCTATACGAGAATGACCTAGGAATACGTCCAAAAAAGCGAGATCAATCGACGAGTTCGAAAGAGGATCTGGAAGTTGCTGATATCGTGGAAATACCCCGAAACACAATACTCTATGGCCCCCCGGGGACTGGGAAGACATACGAAACAGTCACTCGAGCTGTTCAGATTCTAGACAAAGGATACTTTCTTGAAAATCAAGACAATAGACTGGTTATTCACAATCGATTTACTGACCTGATAAATCGAGGACATATCAGCTTCGTTACTTTCCATCAGAGCTTCAGTTACGAAGAATTTGTGGAAGGTCTTAAGGTTCAGACAAATGACGACGGCAGCCTTCGCTATGAGGTAGAAGACGGTATTTTCAAGACGCTCTGCATCTCTGCCGCGTCAAAAGTTACCGCAGGTGACAACAATTCGGTCTCATTAACGAATAAACGTGTCTGGAAAATGTCTTTAGGCAATACGCTTGGCGACGATGCATTTATTTTTGATGAATGCATTGAATCAAATATTATATTGCTGGGATACGGGAACGGAGTTGATTTTTCCAATGCCACGTCGAAACCCGAAATACTCCAACGCTACAACGACGAAGGCTTCGACTACGCTATCAACGACTATGCAGTCACGTCGATAACACGATTTATCTTCGAAATACAGGTTGGCGACATTGTTGTCATCACTGACGGCAACAGAAAATTTCGTGCCATCGGTGAAATAACCTCGGACTACGAATTCCACGCCAGGACAGACCAACTAACCTACACACAGAAACGGGAGGTCAATTGGTTGCGTGTCTACAGCCCTTCGCGCCCCTTCGAAGACCTGATGAACAATATTTTCTCTCAAATGACGTTATATGAGCTGAAAGAGCGCTCTATCAGCTTCTCAAAGTTGGCAGACCTCCTTTCTACACCTTTGAACGATCAAAGTGCCATTGCCGAGTCAAATGCACGCGTCATGATCATTGATGAGATCAACCGCGGAAATATTTCTAGAATATTTGGCGAACTCATAACACTCGTTGAAGATAACAAGAGAGCTGGCCAAAAGGAAGCTCTTCAGATCCGGCTACCCTACTCAAAAGAACTATTTTCAGTTCCGGACAACCTCTACATCATCGGGACGATGAATACAGCCGACAGATCGCTTACAGGTATGGACACCGCCTTGCGAAGACGCTTCAACTTCATCGAAGTAGAACCCGATCCGGACTTACTTGCGTTGATTGAAATAGATGAAGTTGAGGTCAGCCAACTGCTTACGGCAATCAACCAACGCATAGAATTGCTATTGGGTAGGGAGTTCTTGCTGGGGCATAGCTATTTCCTGCCGCTGAACGAAGATCCTTCCATGACAAAGCTCAGCCAGATTTTCAGTAATGCGATTATTCCTCAGCTCAGAGAGTATTTCTTTGATGATTGGGAAAAAATTCACAGAGTCTTGGGGGATCATCAGAAAGAGCCTCAATATCAGATTATCACCAAGAAATATGATGATCATCAAGTTGATCGTTTGCTCGGAAGTTCATGGCAGCATGGTGCTGAGGTAATATGGCAAATCAACGACGATGCATTAGTTGAAGTCGAAAGCTATGTCGGTATTTATAGCGGACAGCCTGAAACCTATGATGAATCTGGATCATCTGACGGTTCGTGAATTCGGCATCCTCTACCGCGGGGGTGTGCGAAGCAGAATAGACAACCAATCCATGAATGAAACAGATTGGGATTGGCTCCGCGATCAGGCACCACGCTTTGCTGACGATGGCGGTCAATTCCTGCGACCCATACTGAAGAATAGAACATTTGCTCTACAAGTATGCAATTTCGTCGGCCTGATTCAACTTCCTAGTGGGCAGATCCTGGAGATTCTCCCCAAAATTTCTGAACACCATACGATTGATGAGAGCAGGTCCAGTGTCTTCAAGATGCTATCGCGAGTGCATCACCTGCCTCTCAAACAGTCCAATGACACAAATCTGGCAATGTTTCAGCGTCCATTGATCGAAATTCTGATTGGACGCTTTCTTCAGGTAGTCCAGCAAGTAATCAATAGAGGGTTGAAGTACGACTACCTATCTGTAGATGAAAATAGCACTTACCTTCGTGGAAAACTCAAGGTAAACCAGTATGCACAAGCGCCTCCCAGCAGGAGGCTAAGATTCCCGGTGGAATACAGCGAGTATGTATCAGACAGACCAGAGAATCGACTATTACACTGGGCCGTTGGAACTGTTTTTCGCTGGAGCAAGGATAGTCATCACCGAACACACGCTCGAAAGATCATGATGCTGCTCTCTGAAATCCCCGTTAGTGCGGAGCCCATTGCTGATATGCGCCAGTGGAGCCATCAAAGACTGATGAGCCACTACAGGCCACTGAAACCATGGATCGATCTGATCCTAAGCGGGCAATCCCCTCTAACTCAGAAGGGAGCTCACTCAGGAGTTTCAATGCTGTTTCCTATGGAAAAGTTGTTTGAGCGATATGTTGCAGAGGTACTCAGAAGCCATCTAACGCCTGGATTCTCTTTGTTGCACGATCGAGAAGGTGGAAAGCTGGCGAAGCATGAAAACAAGTTCTTGGTATCCCTCCGCCCTGACATCCAGATTCAACAAAACAATCAAACCGTTTCTATTATGGACGCTAAGTGGAAAAGGTTGAAGGCATCCACCAAGGGTTCTGGAGTAGCAAGCAACATCTCAAGAACCGACCTTTACCAGATGTTTGCATACGCGAAGAAAATCTTGCCGCAGGGAGGTAATTTGTTTTTGATTTTTCCCAAGTCTTCAGATTTTCATGAGCAGATGTCAGCGATTCAGCTTTCTGATAATCACAAACTCTGGATAGTACCGTTCGACTTGGCTGCCGAAAGAGTGGATTGGGGTGTCGATTTCCTGACACACGAAAAATAGCTGCATTATATTACACTTTAACGTCTTGATACCGCGGACATGGGATGGTCACAATTCGCGGTCATCTCATGGTCCAGGTCCTAATGGCGGCTCTATCCGATCAAGGGGAATGGGCATGACGCGTCATGACATCACTCCCGACTTCCGCTCAGGCGGCTAAAGGGCTTTACCCGCTCCACCGCAAAGCCCCATCCCTCGGAAATACTAACACCCTCCATTGAAGCCACCCACAGACAAGTCGCTAGCACCATCAGGGAGCTCTATCGCGTTCTCTGTTTCGACCGTCTCGCACACAATGGGTAACTCCGATGAAACAACCTCGTTTCGCTTGCACGCTTCTGCTTACTGTCATTGGCATATTCAGCAGCCAGGCCTCTGTCGCACAGGACGTCGGGGTTGCGTGGATGGGAAAATCGGGTATGGCCAGCGCCGTTCTGGTCGGCGTCCAGGATCGACTCAAGACGATCGCCCCTTCCATCAAACTGGATATTCACGGGGAACTGGGATCGGTCGAAGAAATGGATGCCGTGGTCAGGAATTTCGCCGCCGAGGGCAAGGCCGGGCAGATCATCCTGCGCTCCAGTGGCACTGTGTATCTGAAAGACTATCCACCGTCCATCCCCTCCTTCATTGGCGGTAACAACCATCCCGTCAAGCTGGGAACACTGCAAAGCATGGACAGCCCTCAGGGTCTGGTCACCGGTGTCACGTACCATGTGCCCATCATCGAAACCATCGAAAGCTTCATGCTGCTCCACCCCTATATGGATTCGATACTGCTGATCAGTCAAGCCAACTATGTCTCCTCGGCCATTGACTGGGAAGGCACGGAATACGCCTGCAAGGAATTCGGATTCCGGTGTGAACAGGCCCTGGTCGGTAGTCGCGAAGAGCTCAAGCAGGTGATTCTTGAAAAAGGTCATCAGTTCTCGGCAATGGTCATGGGCAATCAGGGGAGAGTGTTTGACAACACCGATGTCATCATCGAAAACAACAGCGAAACCCCGCTATTCTCCTACGCCGCCAAGGGCGTCGCCAACGGCGCTGCCGGGGGCGTTATCGCCGACGATCACAAACTGGGCGGCATGCTGGCAGACTCGCTGGTGGATGTGATCATCAACGGCAAGAAGATATCCGAAGTACCGGTCAAGATCGATGAGGAACCCGTATTGATGGTGAATATCAGCGCCATCACACGCTATGGTCTGGATTTTCCGGCCTCCTTGCTGAACGTTGCAGAGATCATAGAGTGATCGTCTGGAGACACTGCTCAGGCAGATCGCTCACATTCCTCGCTATCAGGACACTATCGTGCCCATGAACATCCGCAGAAATGCGCCTCCCCGACCCCGGCAGTCCAGAATCGTACGAAAACTGATCGTATCCGTGGCGTTGGTCGTATCCCTGGGCAGCATGATCTCGGCGTCTGTTCAGCGACAATCAAGGTGAGACAACAGCGACAATCAACCTGAGACACCTGTAGTTCCCCGGTTCAGCAGCGCAGGGCGTAAGCCCGAAGCTGCTGAACCGGTCGTAGCCCGGGAGCTTGGCATTAGCGCCAAGCCCATCTGGTGATCGTGGTCGATCTGGTAAGAAGAGCCCTCCTGTCACGGAGGATTCT
>CANLNQ010000014.1 GCA_947492525.1 uncultured Granulosicoccus sp. | reverse complement strand
CCAGAGCCAGAGCCAGAGCCAGAGCCAGAGCCAGAGCCAGAGCCAGAGCCAGAGCCAGAGCCAGAGCCAGAGCCAGAACAGGAGGCGAGTACCGGCAGTCACTATCAACCGCCTGTGCTGGTCACCTGGCAGTTGCAATTGCAAGGTGCACCAAACACCTCTTATGACGCTGAACTCTACGTCATGGATCTATTCGATACTCCTAAGTCAAAGATTGCATCGATGCAAAGCCGCGGGATCTCGGTCATCTGCTATTTCTCAGCAGGTACCTACGAAGAATGGCGTTCGGATGCTGGCGAATTCGATGCATCCGACCTCGGGGATGATCTCGACGATTGGCCCGGTGAGCGTTGGCTTGACGTCAGAAGTGACAACGTCAGAAGCATCATGAAGACTCGTCTGGACCTGGCTCGATCAAAAGGCTGCGACGGCGTGGATCCCGACAATGTGGACGGATACAGCAATCCCACAGGTATCAGTCTGACCAGCAGCGATCAACTCTCATTCAACCGATTCCTGTCAAGCAATGCCCATGACAGAGGCCTGGCGATTGGCCTCAAAAACAACGTCGGTCAGGTCAGACAGCTTGTTGATCACTACGACTTCACCATCAACGAATCCTGTGACCGCTACAACGAATGTGATCGATTGGACGTCTTCATCAACCAGGGCAAACCGGTCCTGCATGTAGAATACCGTCCAGAACTGATCAACACACCAGCGGACTTCAGTGCCTACTGTCAGGAATTCAACGACAAGCAATTCAGCAGCCTGGTACTGCCGCGCAGTCTTGATGATGAATACAGACTAAGCTGCCAATAGCAGCTTGGTGTCCGGCTGCTGTCGACAGCACATCAGCAGCACCGAACCACCTCATATATCGCGCACTCTTCCTCCACGCCAGATCCATTTTTATCCAGAGTGTCTGTCGCCTCACAGCTTGCTTGCACATCACTCCACCATTTTTCGAACGGCGTGTTGTCCGAGTATGTGGGGTCGTTGGGACTGCCGTGAAAAGTGTGCTCGCAGGTAGAGTCTACGTGTGTAGACTCAGCCGCTGGCTCTGGATCAAATCCCTGCAAATCGCGTATATCCAGCCCATCACGATTCACGACGCGAAATCGGAATCGTGTTGGCAGCAATTGCCTGACCTGACTGAAAGATGCTCGATCATTGCGGAGTTCATGTTCCACGCTACCGTGAACACACCCGGGCTTTTGCTGACGAGCGAACTGCTCTTCCGAAGCGCCTGACAGTTCGTTTACCCGCTCTATGCGGTACCCGCCCTCGTGCACCAGGGTATGGTGATGAGAGCAAAGGCAAACGCCATTGTCTACACATGTAGACCCTCCATCCGCCCAATGATGAATGTGGTGAATCTGCAAATGTCGTGTTTGGGTGCAACCCGGGAACTGACAATGCTGATCCCGGCTCTTGATACTTCTCGCCATGGCTGGGGACCACATGCGCGACTTCCTGCCAATATCGACAGGTTCGCCATTGCTGAGTATCACGCTGGATACACTGCAATCACAGGCAATGCGACGAGCAGTTTCGCGGGCTATCGGTCCGGCACCTTGAACGAGTGGACGTTTCTTCGGCAAACTGGTATCGACCACGCTATTCGACGGATCGACAGAAGCCGAAGAAGACTCCTTACTCAGCTCCGCCGCATCCACGGAAACAATGACTTGATAGCGATCGGCGGTTGCCATGTCTCTGCCGGAAAACTGCAAACTGTTCTCGGCCATCAGCACCGCAGCATCAGCACGGCGTTGCGACATGGTGTCTTCCGATTCTTCCAACTGTCCCAGCGCCTGCTCGACACACTTCAGGAATGCCTGGGCTACTTCCGGAGGCAATGCCAGTTTTATGAGTGTATTGCCGTTGCTAATAGTTTGCCAACTGAAGGTACGCGCTTCGATCTGTTGCAGACTTCTGATGTTTTCCTGCTCTTCACCACCGCCCGCATGATCCTGCTGCCACCGATAGTCGTTGCACAATCTTTCCACGTCGGACACCGAGGCATCCAGCGCAGCATGGCAAAGCACACGTTCGTTCTCATCATCGGCCACTCTTGATAGGAGCCGTACCATTGACCAGCCGAGTTTGCCATCCCGCAACAGTGCGGTGGTAATCGGCAAACTGCGTAATTTTCGCCCCACGCGCAGATATTCCCAACCAAGCTTCGTACTGATCCCCAGCTCGAAATTCATCCAGGCGACACAGTGCCTGGAGCCGGACAGCTCCCACCCCTTCAGTTCATCGAAGCGTACGAGCAGTTCCAGCTGTTCCGCCATACCCGATGCCTGATTTCGGCCCAGCTGTTTCAACCGATGCGCGATAGAAGCCGCATCGTTCTCGCATACCCGGGAATCCCCATATTCTGGAGCTGAATCATGCTCCACCCAATCGTCGGCACAGTCATCACCTGTATGCCCAGCATCATTATCAAGCGGAATATCAGCGCCGTCCATGAAGGCCATGGCCAGACGAACGCTCTGACCAAAACGCTGTTGAGCATCCGCGTCGAAGGAATTCATGCCAAGAGGAATGCGCGCCTTGTGCTTGCCCTTCCCGGAGCTACTGCTGCTATAGGTTGCATTATTTTCGAACCCATAGTCGTTCGAAGAGTTGCCTGAATCATCCATGATGTGCTCCCATTACCCAGGGTTCCAAGTTACCATCTGCATACCGATATCGCAACCACAAACTGTTTATTTATACAGCTTCAAGAACGGGTCGATTTGAACCCTTTCGAATTGCACATTCAATCCACAGAGTTCGCAATGAGCGGGGTATTCAATCTATCTCTACCGTGACAGTGCATCGCACCACAGCACATCACACCCGATAGTTCTCATCAGGTTAGAGTGACTAATAATATGAGTGACTGTCAATACGATTGACTATCAACGCACTGGGCTGAGTTATTGGGTCATCAGCTTGATTTCGTACCTAGCTACGGGAGCCGGCCTGGGTATCTGCTCAACCCCGGCCCCAATGAACCTCACCAACTGAAACTCCATTCGGTACTCGGCAGGTACTGGCACTACTTTCATCACTTTTGGATATTTTTCAACGGTGGAGTATGCTGACAGAACTCAGCCATCGCCGAAAAAATAACATGCAAAGACTCCTTCTCACCGTAGTTGCATTTACCGTCCTGACCCTGCCCGCTTTCGCCCTTGCCAAAACCTCTGAATCGACAATCATCCTTCAATCCGAAGGCCAAAACATGGTGGCGACTTTACAACTACCTGGAGACAAGCTTGCGCCTGTAGTTCTGCTATTGCACGGCTTTACAGGGACCAGAGACGAACTGGTCATTCCCAGCACGGGTGAAGGTGTCTTCGTGCGCACGGCGAACACGCTTGCCGAAAACGGCTATGCAAGCCTGCGTATAGACTTCAGGGGTTTAGGTGAGAGCATCGCTGACATTACGTTTGAATCTACGACCATGGAAGGTCAGATCAAGGACGCGATCGCGGCAATCGATTTCCTGGAGACACTCGACAGGGTCGATGGTGAAGACATTTACGTCATTGGCTGGAGTCAGGGTGGGCTTGTGGCCGCGGCGGCAGCCGGGCGCAGCGGCAAGCCGGACGCTGTTGCATTGTGGCAGGCTGTGGGAAATATCAACGCCACCTATGGGAGCGTTCTGGGTGAGGAGTTTTTGACTGCTGGTAAAGCGGCGGCGGTTGACCAGACTCTGGTAACGAAGCTTCCCTGGGGGCCGGAGGTATCACTCAATGGTGCTTTCTTCCACGGTCTGGAGAAAATGGATCCGATGGCCGAGATTGAGCGGTATTCGGGGCCACTTTTCGTTACCCAAGGAACATTGGATACCACGGTGTTGCCCGACGCTGCCGAGGCTTATCTAGCCGCACATGAAGGGCCAGAAGAATTATGGTCGGCAGAGATGGATCATGTGTTCAATGTCTTCTCCGACACCGACACTCTGGACGCCATGCTTGAGAGAACACTGTCGTTCTTTGCAGAGCATGACGACTGAAAGTTGCTGGTTACTCTCAGTCGTCCCCGAGCATGGACAATAGCCGATCGTGCCAGCGACGCAGCGTGACGACAGCTACCAACGCCCCGACAAGAGCCATCAACATATCGGACTGGGTGTCCCAGATATACCCCTGCGTGCCAAGGAAGGCCTCTGCACTGTTACCTGACAGCAGCGCTACCCACCATTCGATCAACTCATAGAAAGCGCTGAATGCCAGACAAAAGCAGACGCTGAAGAAGTTGACCCAGAATTCTCCATTGACAAGATGTTTTCGGAGAATGATTTCCCGCGCAATCATGGCGGGTACAAAGCCCTGCGCAAAGTGCCCGAGCTTGTCATAGTTGTTTCTGTCCCCTCCCGTGGCATCGCGTATCCAGTCGAAAAGTGGGACTTCAGCATACGTGTAGTGACCTCCCACCATCAGGATCACACAATGGACAAGGATTAGGCCGTAGACCAATGACGTCAGTGGGAAGGATTTGCGCGTCTTGATCAGGACTGCCAGGCCCACAACCGCTGGAGCAACCTCCAACACCCAGGTGTAGGGTTCATTGGGTTGATACCCCGACCAGACAAGTACCAGAAAGAAGACCGCAAGCCAGAGATATTTCATCAGAATATCCGGTCCTCAGGGTTGTTGAAATCCCAGCTCTCACGAATGCATATCTGTTCTTCGCTCGCGCGGAGCAGTATGTCAGCGAGATACTCACCAAGCTCTGCTGCTTCGGCCATCTTTCCCTCTGCCTGGATTTTTCTGAAGGCCTCCGTTGTTTCGCTGGGAGCCGTGGACGCCAGCACGGTTTCCACCAAGGGTGTTCTCACTGCTCCCGGAAAGACACGTATGACTGTCGATTCGCCCATTTCGGCGGCAGCTGCACGTGCGGCCATTCGAGCTGCGGCCTTGACGATGGAGTACGTGCTCCAGCCGACGCGAGGCGAGTTCGCCGAGTAGGAGTCCAGATACACGATCCGTGTGCCTTGCAGTTTATCCCGCAAACAATTGTTCAGCGCAACCGGAGCGGCAACGTGAACCGCCATATGATGCGACAAGTCCTCAGCGTTGAAATCCTGATAACTGCCCAACGGTACGGCAGAGCCAGCTGCGTGTACGAGCCCATCGATTTTCGCACAGGGTTGAAGCGCTTCGACCACGACATTGACCCCTGCGTCCGTTGAAAGATCGGCGCAAGTGGTTTGAATGCCTTCCGGGTGGGAATCAGCCAGCCGGCGCAAAGCTTCCACACATCGCCCGACAGCCATGACTGGATGACCGCGAGCTGCGAGTGCCTGTGCGGTGGCGTGACCTATGCCTGAGGTTGCGCCGGTAACCACGAACACTGGTACTTACCCCCTGATTCAACTTGATGGGCTATGGTGGCAGCATACAACACAAACTCATTACTGAAGCTGTTGATTGCGTGTCAGCCGCAGAACGGGCTGCTGACTTCAATCCTGTGGGAACCCTGAGCGAGAGAACTAACTACGCCCCTGCAGCTTGCGCTTTTCCGGCAAGTTCTGCACCAGGATCGAATGCGACTTTTTCGCCAAAGCATAAAGCCTGATTGGTGGCCGACTTCACCTGATCAACACTCAAGACAATTTCGCCGGCATCCGTGTAGTGGGCATCTGGCTGACTGGCCATCCATTCATCCGGTGGCAACAAGGTGGACGCGCGATGCGTCACGTTCCAGACGAAGTAATGATGAGGAATGGTGATTCGCGCGTGCAGTCTGTCGCGCACATGCTCAATCTGCTCGTAACTCAGCACATGTTGTGAACCATCGATCGGCAATAACGCTATATCGATCTCACCCAAGGCATCCCAGACGGCCTCGGGTGGGTTGGGTCGGTTGTCGCCCCAATGCAGGATACGTAGACCGGCTGTTTCGATGACGAGTATGGAGTTGTCAAACGATCGCCAGTTGTCGGGAGGGACCGTTTCCATCGCTGTCAGCTTTCGCGTCAAGCCCGCCCAGTCGTATACGCCATGAGTGGAGTCCGAGACGTGTTTGTCTGCAATACCGGATATTACTGCATCAGCAAACTCGAACCGCCCAACCAGTCTATCGAGCAGCGTACTGGCGTGCAGCGAATGCAGATTGTCGTGATCGAAGTGCGCATGCGTTGACAGGCCGATATCCACCTCGCAACGCGGGAAATCGTAGAGGTACCAATCCCAACCACCCCATGGCGGATTGCGCCAGGGATCGATCATCAGCGACAGGCCCGAAGGCGTGGTGATTCGGAAGCAGGAACCACCAAAATACGCCAGCTTGATGGCATCCGCCCTTGATTCCTGCGATTGCTCTCCACTCTGGAGAGCGATCATCCGGTTGTTGTTTTCGCTTTGTTTCCAGGCCCAAAGACCTTCCTTGCTACGATCTCTCATGATGTTGTCCGGGCGTGCCTCAGATGAGGGTGCGCTCTACCCCCTCTTCCATTTCGATCTGCAAGGCATCATTGAAGCGATTGAAGAAGCCACACAGGGCAATTCGCAGTGTCAACTCGACAATCTGCTCCTCGCTGAAATGCTTTTTCAACTCGATGAAAACGCCGTCGCGCATTCTGTTGAAATCATTGGTCACCTGCACTGCATAATCGCGCACCAGCCTATCCAGCTCATCAAACCCATCTGGCGCTTCGCCCAGAATGTCGTCAATGGCCGCCGCACTGAGGCCGTGCTCCAGCGCCCGCGGAGCGTGGTGCGCGATACAGTATTCGCAGCGATTGATAGTGGACACCACAACCAGTGCAATTTCCAGATAGCGCTTGGACAGAATCGCATCGTCATGCAACTCCAGAAGCAAACCCATGATGTGTTTCAATGCCGCCGGGCGATGAGCAAACACGCGCACCTGATTCAGAAACGGACCGTACTCACGAGCATAACGCTCGTAAATCGGACGTACATCCTCGGGTACCTGCGAAACATCAACATCACTGACACGTGCCATTATTCAGACTCCTGGTTTCAAGTGCGGGGAGCGACACCAACTGCGCTCCCCGGTTGCTTCTTAGTATTCGAGGCGTTCGATGACAACATCTTCGCCGTCACGAATCTCTGACAGCTGAAAATCTCGGCCCAAGACCATGCCTTCTTCATCGAATTCGATTGAACCGGAGGCTCCGGAATAGTTGATTTCCTTGCCCGCACGTAGCGCCGCCAGGCCATCAGCCAGATTGTAGACGGTCGTCTTGCCCTCGCCGGTGGTTACCTCCCACACGGCTTTGGCAATATCCGGCCCCGCCGTGCTACCAGCCTTTTCAATCGCCAGTAACAGGGTGGTCAGCTGATCACGACCTGCTGTTCCAAACGGATGTTGCACGGAATCGGATGCCTCAAGCCCGGCTTCCACCAGATATTCCTTGTAGGCTGGGGAATTGATGGCGGGAACCGGAAATCCGTGAACGATACCCTCGGCGGCTCCACCGATGGCCTCCTTGAACTGCGGCCCGGTGGACAAAGAGGTGGTGATGACCGTGCCTTCGTAGCCCTGGCGGTACAGCTCCTTGTAGACGGCCGTGAAGTCGGTGACGTAGGATGGAACGAATACAGCCTGTGGGTTCTTCTCGATCAGCTGAGTGACTTCCGAGCGGTAACTCGATTGCTGCGCGTTGTAGTAGAACGGCTCGTTCAGCAGCGCATCCTGGCCGACGATCTCGATGAAGCCATCCATCATGGAGCGAGTAAAGTCGTTGTTCAGCGCCATCAAACCAAACGTCTCGATGCCTCTGGACTTGACCAGTTCACCGATGGCACGCCCCCAGATCGGTGACAAGGGCTGGAAGTTGAAAACCAGGCCCTTTTCATCAGCAACCGGAATATCCGACGAAGATGAGGTACACATTTGCACGACATTAGCCGCCTGGCATTTGGGCATGATACCCAGCGTCACCGAGGATGAGAAAGTGCCAACTATGGCGCACACGCCATTGACATTGATCAGCTTGTCAGCGGCCCGCACGGCGGTCTCAGGGTTGGTCTCGGAATTCTCCTGAAACAAGCGCACTTGCCGACCGAGAATGCCACCTGCGGCATTGACCGCATCCACCACCCGTTTGTGTGCTGCGGTGATGTTCGGGCCGAAAGGCGCACCTCCACCGGTATTGGGCGTCAGGGAACCAATGGCAATGTCACTCTCCTGAGCCCGCAGGATGGTGGGGACCAAGAGTGCGGCAGTACTTGCTGCCAGGAAGCTACGGCGATTCATGTGAAAGCTCATCTTGTCTATCTCCTTTTCAGGTTATCCAGCGATCTTGTCTTTGGTGTAGGTAAATTTCGGTTCGGGTAGCAGCCCTCGGGGGCGCAGACGCAAGGTGACAATCAGAAGCAGCCCGATGGTGATGATGCGCACGGAACTCATGGTCTCTGCATCCAGCCATGGCAGGACGTCCCCGAAAAACCGGGTGCCTTCCAGGAACATGATCACCGTCCCCGCACCGATCAGCAGACCTCGGTTGTTGCCTGCGCCACCGACGATCACCGACATCCAGATGAACATGGCCACCGTGGGCATGAAGACTTCCGGACTGATGTTCTGCGAGTAATGCGCATACAGCGCACCCGCCAGGCCCATGAAACCACCACCAATGGCGAAGATCTGGATGCGATGACGAAACACGTTCTTGCCCAGCACGCCGGCAACCACATCATCTTCGCGTATGGCGCGCAAGGTACGTCCCATGGGGGCCTTGCGAATGCGCTCGCAGATCCAGTAGGTAATGGCGACAAAAAAGGCAACAAATCCCAGATAGAACACCGGGTAGTTCTCAGGCGCTATCAACGATTGAAAGGGCTGGGCTTCGATGCGCAAGCCTCGAGGACCCTCGGTGATCTGATCTTCGTTCAACACAACCAGACGGATGACTTCACCGACACCCAGCGTGACAATGGCAAGGAAGTCTTCTCGCAAGCGCATTGACAGCAGTGCCACCAGACCGCCCGCGGCAAAACCCGCGGCAATGGCCATGGGTATGCTCATTCCAAGTGGCCAACCAGCCTTCGCCGACAGCAACCCCGACGTATAGGCACCGAGGGCATAGAACCCGGCAATTCCGAAGTTGACCATGCCGGTCAACCCCCATTGCAGGTTCAGGGCCAGGGCAAGAATAATGAAAAAGCCAGCGTAGGTGGCCATTGATACCAGATATGCGCTCATTTCTTTATCTCAGCTGTGCCGAACAGACCCTGTGGCCGTAACAGCAGAAAGATGGCTATGATCACGAAACCGACGGCAATCTTGTAGGTAGATGGCAGGACCAGAATGGTCAGCTCCTCCGCCAGTCCCAGCAACAAGGCGCCCAGAATGGCCCCGTAGGGAGATCCGATGCCACCCAGAATCGCGGCTGCGAAAATCGGAATGGTCAGGTTCCAGCCCACCAGAGGTTCAATCACCAGATCCAGCCCGGCAAACACACCGGTCAGCCCGAAAATTGCCCCACACAGGACCGTGGTCAGCGCCGTGATCTTCGCTGCATCCACACCGCGAATCGCCGCCAGCATCGGGTTGTCTGCAACTGCCCGCATGGCTCGGCCTATACGCGTATGGCGGAGCAACACATGCAAGCCTGTCGCCAGCACCACGGCACAGGCAATGATCTCAACCTGTTCCCTGGTGATCCGTGCACCCCAGAACTTCCAGGGCCGCTCCAGCGGGATATCGAATCCACGTACGTCGGCAGAAAAGAACAGACGTACCACACTCTCCAGAATCAGCGTCAGTGCGATCGACACGACCAGCAATGTCACCGCGGACTGATCCTGCATGGGTTTGAACACCCAGACATGGGCCAACCAGACGACAAACCCGGTGAAGAGCATGGCGCCAAGCGTTGCCAGAGGCAAAGGCAAACCCAGAGGAACATTGAAGGTATAGGCCGCAAATGCACCCAGGGTGATGTAGCCACCGATGGCAAAGTTCGGAAACTTCAGAACACCAAACAGCAAGGAGAACGCCATCGCCGGCGGTGCTATCAGAGCGGCATTCACCAGCGCATTGACGAATATCTGCAGGTTCATATGCGCGACCCCAGGTAGAGTTCAGAAACATCTGCCGAGTTCAACAGTTCCGATGCAGCCCCCTGCATGGCTATACGGCCCGCGGCCATCACGATGCCTTCGTGGGCCGTTTTCAATCCTTGCAGCGCGTTCTGCTCCACCATGAGGATGGCGACGCCTTCGGCATTGACCCGGCGAACTGTTTCGAACATCTCGCCAACCATCAAGGGGGACAGCCCGGCTGAAGGTTCATCGAGCAGCAGTACCTGTGGCTCCAGCATCAGGGCCATACCAAAGGCCACCATCTGACGCTGTCCGCCCGACAGATTGCCAGCGGGAACACGTGCCAGCGGTTGCAGGTCGGGGAACATGTCGTAGACCCTGTCGCGCGCTGCCTGTGTGCGCCCCTCATCCTGCCAGCCACCCATGGCCAGATTCTCATGAGTCGTCAACGCGCGAAAGACGTTGGCCTCCTGCGGTACATAGGCCATGCCTGATCCGGCGACTCGCGCAGCTGGCAGACCTGCCATCTCGACACCCGCAACGCGGATACTGCCATCGATGGCCGACACCACCCCGGCAATGGTTTTCAACAAGGTTGATTTTCCCGCACCATTGGGACCGATGATGCAGGTGATCTGCCCTGCTGACACCTGCAGGGAGATGTCATCACAGATCACTGTGCGGCCATAGCCCGAGCGCAAGCCGGCCACGGATAAGATTGCTTCAGTCAAGAAAGACGCCTCCCAGATAAGCCTCGATAACTCGTGGATCTTCCCTGATCTGATCAAAAGGTCCTGATGACAGATAACTTCCTTCCGTCATCACGACAACGGGATCACAGAGCTTGCCGATCAGATCCATGTCATGCTCGACGATCAGGAACGTCTTTCCGTAGTCGGTATTCAAACGCCGGATCATGTCTATGAGTGTCCCCATCAATGCAGGATTGACACCTGCACCCGGCTCGTCCAGCAGGATCAGATCACAGTCGATCATCAGTGTGCGAGCCAACTCCAGCAGCTTCTTCTGGCCACCAGACAAATCTGCGGCGTATTTGTCACGAAGCGGTGTCAGTGCTGCAATATACATGACCTCCAGGGCGCGCTCGTACACCACATCATCGGACTGTGCAACCGCTTCAGACTTTGCAAACAATGGGAACAGCTGCTCCCCCAATTGCTGTTGCGGGGAGAGCATCAGATTTTCCAGTACCGTCAGTCGTCCGAACTCTCTGGACAACTGGAATGTTCTTATCATGCCTAACCTGGCACGCTTGTAGGGGGCCAAGCGGGTCACATCCTGCCCCTTGTACAATACCTTGCCGGCTTGCGGGCGTATGACGCCACTCAGCAGGTTGAACAGGGTGGATTTTCCCGCACCGTTCGGCCCTATCAACCCCGTGATGGAGCCAGTTTCGACCTCCAGCCCCATATCGCTCACGGCCTGAACACCGCCGAAACGTCGGAACAATCCACTTGCAGACAGCATGACGCTCATGTCGCTGCCCTCTCAAGCCTGTCGGTCAGCAGTTGTGTCAGCATTGTGCGTACGGCACGAGAGGCTGCCGGTTTGGGTGAGAACATCTGCGCAACCCGTTGCCCACGCAGGGTTGAGGCAATGGTGGCAATCAAGGCGTCGCATTCCCGGTTCGTCAAGCCGGCCTTGCCAAAGGCACGACGACCCGCTGCGTTATAGCTTTTGAACATCCGCCCTACCCAGCCATCCAGATGAGCCTTGAGTTCCGGATTGCCGCGTGCTGCCAGCGTCATGTCAACCGTGACTGATACATGGGTTTCAGCCATGGCACCATCCCACAGTGCATCGACAAACATTCTGGGGTCAGGCTTGTCCGGATCACATTGCGCTCGCAGCGCATCGGTCGAGACAACCACGCCGTTCCACATTTCCCCGGTGGCATACATCACCAGGGCCACCTTGCTACTGAAGTGATGCAGCATGGCACCTCGCGACACCCCGGCACGCTTCGCAATGCTCGTGGTGGTCATGTTCACGAAACCCACCTCGCTCATCAAGGCGATGGTTGCACGCCGCAATGCGTCGATGGTTTCAGCCGAGCGTTCAGTCTGAGTTCGCCTGCCAGCACCCTTGCCAACACTGCCTTTTTCCGCCGCTTGTTGCTTCTCATCGGACATGAAGGATTCGCTCTCCCCTGATCAATCTGTGATTACACACTTACAAACAGTAGTGATTGTTTGTTTGTGATGATTCAGTTCTACACGCTTTTTCAAAGAATTGAAAGGGGGGGATTTCGCCGGACCACCGCTCGAAAAATCACACCCAAGGGGTCAGCTATTGCACATTTTCTGAGGCATTCACTTGCAGTTTCAGATCGATCATCCACGCTCGACGCCAGACGGTTCATCCGCGCACCGGAATGAAGCACTGAACCGATCAGACTGGTGCTGAAAAGTTGGCACGGCGAGTTGCAACGGCAATGACACCATTGCGAATCAACAACAAGTCCGCTCCCAACTCGGAAAACGCTGTCTGCGCGCCTTGATCCGACTCGTTGTTGACGGGTGCCAGGACATCACTCGAACGGGCAAAGACCGTGGAAATCCAACAGGGGTACGGGCAATGCCGGTAGAGAGAAGACGGCTCGCATCAGCCTGGTGCACGCTACCCAACATCTGACTCCGATCCACTCAGGCCGAGATAGAACGACCCAGAGCTTCGGCTATCCAATTTTGCGTTCCGAAAAGAGCACGAATTCTCGGCACCGGAACTCGACTATCACAGAAAAATTAATTGAAAAGTGTCGTCTGAATCATCCTGGAAGAAGGGTCCGTCGGTCCATCGCTACCAAATCAGGACGACCAGAGGCAGTAATTGCCAACCCAGCAAGGCACGCTGGCTCCGTTTCTTACAAGCGCGCTCTTCTACCTGGCAGTGACTCCCTGACTGTCAGCTCCCTCCCCTCTGACGTGACCGATCAACAGTCGTAGATCACACTGACATCATTTACTCTTGACTTATGTCATATGTCAGAACATCATTATTGCGCACGGTCACTCACCATCACCACGATTCACCCGGGCCGATGCAACGAGGAGACAGACAATGAAATTGCGAAAGCTTGCCGGCATCACGGCATCCTTGGTGCTCGCCCTGAGCGGCGGACTCAATAGCAGCATGGCCATGGCGGACTGGCCGGAACGCCCCGTCACCATCATCGTGCCCTGGTCTGCCGGCGGCGGCACCGACGCCACGGCCAGAGCCGTTGCACAGCAGCTGGAAGAACGTCTGGGCCAGCCCTTCAACGTCGTCAACCGAACCGGTGGCGGAGGCCTTGTCGGGCATATCACCATCGCCAATGCCGCGCCGGATGGCTACACGCTGGGCGTCATCACCATCGAAACCACCATGTATGACGCTCAGGGCATTCCCGGCGCCACCCCCGAGAACTTCACCCTCATTGGTCGCTTCAATGCCGATGCCATTGGTGTGAACGTGCGCGCCGATGCACCTTACGACAATGTGGAAGAGCTGATAGAGGCCGTCAAGGCGAACCCCGGCAGCATCAAGGCATCGGGCGCCAACCGAGGCGGACTGTCCCACCTGGCCTGGGCAGGATTATTGAACTCACTGGACATCGACCCGGAAGCCAGCCCCTGGGTAGCCTCTGACGGCTCCGCACCGGCCATGCAGCAACTCGCCGCCGATGCCATCCAAGTGGTCTCCACCTCCCCGTCCGAAGCCCGCTCTCTGGTGGAAGCCGGTGAGGCAAAATCTCTCGCGCTGTTATCCAACGAGCGCAGTGCGGCCTATCCGGACCTGCCGACCACCACCGAGACCTTTGACATCAACTGGTCACCACTGCCGTTCCGTGGTATGGCTGGCCCCGCCGGCTTGCCAGAAGAGGTCAGCGCGAAACTGGAATCCGAGCTCAAGGCCATTACCGAAGACGCCAAGTTCATCGAATTCATGCAGTCACGCGGCTTCTCCATTGCCTATCAGGATTCTGCAGGTTTTACCGAGACGGTCATGAACTCACGCGACGGCCTGGTGAGTGCCATGAAGTCCGTGGGTCTTGCCGAAACCAACTGATAGCCAGACCAGCAACACAAGACCATGGTTATCAACGAACGCGTGCAGGGCATTCTGCTCTGCCTGTTTGCCGCGCTGATCATCTGGCAGGCCGGGGAGCTGTCCAGCGTCCCCGGCACCACCTATGGGCCGGGGCTGCTGCCTACCCTGGGGGGTGTCGCCCTGCTGTATCTCGGTGCCCACATCTTCTGGCAGGCGCACCGAGCGCAGTACAAGCAGCCTTTGATTGACTGGCGTGCCTGGACCAACAAGGGCAGCCTGCGCATTGCCGCCCTGTGGACATTCGCAGGGGTTGCGGCCGGCTTTTACCTGATGCCTGCCATCGGCTTCCTGCTATACGGCGCTGTGTTCATGATGGGCCTGATGCTGATCATGGGCGGCAGGCTCCTGACTACCCTGATCATCAGCACTGTCACTCTCGGTGCGGCCTACTACCTGTTCACCCAGGTGTTCTACGTGCCCCTGCCCAGGGGCTCATTACCACTTCCTTGGTGAACCCGCACTGATCCCATGGACCTGAACACCTACCTTGCCGCCGCCAGCATCGTTCTGGACTGGCCTGTCATCGCCGCGATTGTCGCGGGCGCCGTCTACGGCTTCATGGTCGGTGCCATTCCCGGCCTTACCGCTACCATGGCCACCGCCTTGCTGGTGCCCGTGACCTTCTTCCTCGCCCCGGTGCCCGCCATTGCATTGATCGTATCCACCACCGCCATGGCCATCACCGCCGGTGATATTCCGGGCACCTTGCTGCGTATTCCCGGCACCCCCGCCTCCGCTGCCTACGTGGATGAATCCTACGCCCTGACCCTGAAAGGCAAGGCCGAAGTGGCGCTGAACATCAGCATCATGTTCTCGGCACTGGGCGGCATGTTCGGCGCGATTTTCCTACTGATTACCGGGCCGCTGCTGGCCAAGGTGGCCTTGAACTTTTCCAGCTTCGAATTCTTCTGGCTGGCCATGCTCGGCTTGATGACGTCCGCCCTGGTGAGCTCGTCTGGCCCTGTCAAAGGCTATGTGTCTCTGGTGCTGGGCATTCTGGTCTCCACCGTCGGCCTCGACATTACCAGCGGCCAGCCGCGCTTCACTTTTGGCGTGGTGGAGCTCTACGGCGGCATCAGCTTCATTCCGGTGATGATCGGCATGTTTGCCTTCGCCGAGATACTCCGCGGCTTTTCATCCACGGCCGCCTATCCGCCTGCACCAGAGACCTCGGCCTTTCGGCCCTTTCATGGCATGGGCGGCCTGCTACGCAAGTACAAGTGGAGCTACCTCAGAGGCGCAGGCCTTGGTACCTCCATTGGCGCGTTGCCGGGTGTCGGCGGTGATATCGCCGCATGGATTGCCTATGGCATGAGTCGCCGGTTTTCAAAGACACCGAAGAAGTTCGGCACCGGGCATGAAGAAGGTCTGGTGGAAGCCAGCTCTTCGAACAATGCCGGCCTCTCCAGTGCCTGGATACCGGCCATGGTCTTCGGCATACCCGGTGACGCCATCACGGCCATTGCTGTTGGCGTGCTCTACATGAAGGGACTGAACCCCGGGCCTCGGCTATTCATCGAGAACCCGGCCATGCCCACGGCCATCATCTTCACCTTCTTCATCGCCAATCTGCTGCTGTTCCCCATTGGCTATCTCGCCATCAAGGGGGCACGACATGTCTTGTCCATCCGCCGTTGCTACATCGTGCCGGTGGTGCTGATCTTCTGCATTCTCGGCTCCTTTGCCATCAACAACACCCTGTTCGGTGTCGGCATCATGTTTGCCGCAGGCCTGGCTGGATACATTCTGGAAGAGAACGGCTTCCCCATTGCGCCGATTATCCTCGGCATTGTGCTGGGCCCGGTGCTGGAGAGAAATTTCATCATGTCCATGCAGATTGCCGACGGGAAGCTCACCGGTTTCTTCGACCGACCCATCGCCGCCTCCATTGGCACGGTCGTGATCATTCTGCTGCTGGTGCCCATCGTGCGAAAGCTGCGCCTATCCACCTCCTCACCCAACCCTATTTGAATCGAGACAACAGGAAGAGAATCAATGAGTAATGTATTCAGTGTAGAAGGCAAGACAGCCGTGGTCACCGGTGGACTGGGTCAGCTGGGCACACAGTTCAGCAAATCCCTGGCGGAGGCCGGTGCCCGAGTGGCCATCTACAGCCGCCGCCCCTTCTCACAGGAACAGATAGAGGAGAAATTCCCCGGGCTGGGCGACAGGATTCGGGTGTATGAAGCCAGCGTCACCGACAAGGAACAACTGCAGGCGGCTACCGCGCAGCTGATGTCCGATTGGGGTGCGCCACAGATACTGGTCAACAATGCCGGTATCGATTCCAAACCCGATGGCTCTGCCGAGCAGAATGCGCCGTTCGAAGACTACCCGCAAAAGTACTGGGACGAGATCATCGACACCAACCTCACCGGCGTCATGCTGACCAGCCAGGTGGTGGGTACCGAGATGGCCAAGGCGCAGGCAGGCTCCATCATCAACATCGGCTCCATCTATGGTCTGGTATCACCCAACCAGGCACTGTATGCCTACCGCGAAGAACGCGACGGTGTGCCGTTCATCAAGGCGGTGTCGTATGCGGCCTCAAAGTCTGCTTTAATCAACCTGACTCGGTATCTGGCCACCTACTGGGCACCGAAGAAGGTGCGCACCAACCTCATCTCCTTTGGTGGTGTGAAGACCGCCAGCTTCGACAAGGAATTCATTGATGCCTTCCTCGAACGCGTGCCCATGGCCAGACAGGCCGAGCTGGACGAATACAATGGCGTTGTCCAGTTCCTGGCGTCGGATGCCTCCTCCTATATGACAGGCTCCAATGTCGTCGTCGATGGCGGCTTTACCGCCTGGTGAGAAAACCCGAAACAATCATGCAAACACGGCCCAAACTGCACATCACTCTGGCGGAAGATCTGGAGTCGCGCATTCTCTCCGGTGAAATCAACATCGGTGACCGACTGCCGGCTGAAGGCGAGATTGCCCGCGAGTACGGTATCAGCACGCGCTCGGTCAGAGAAGGCATACAGATTCTCGAGATCAAGGGCCTGGTGCAGCGCCGGCACGGAGAGCGGACCCTGGTGGTTCGCTCGGATGTGGAGAATTTCCTGGGGGCCCTGTCCACTACCGTACGGCAGCACCTGTCCAGCGATCCGGATGCGTTCTTCCAGCTGATGGACGTGCGACGCATGATTGAAGTGGAAGCCGCCAGCACCCTGTGCACACTGGAAGAGCGAGACCTGCAAGGCATCGAGGATGCACTGGCCCGAATGAACGACTGCGCGAAGAAAAAGAGCTTCGCCGACTTCACGACTGCGGACGCCGAATTCCACCGGGAGCTGGTGAAGGCCACCGGTAATGACATTCTCTATCTGCTCTACAACAATCTGTACGGCCTGATTACGGAGGTCATCAAGGTATCCAGCCGGGTACCCAAGAAGACCCTGACCGTGGCCTGCCGGGAACATACCGAGATATTCGACGCCATCGTCAGCCGCGACAAGCTTGTCTCCCGACGCACGATGAAAGCTCATATTGACAATAGCAGCGGCTACCTGCTGGCCGCCCTTCAGAAATCAGACACCACTGGCAACACCGATGACTAATAAATTCGATTACACCGACACCGACTGGGACTCGATCAAGCGACTGCAGAAGTGGTACTCCGGGGACATCCACGACAGCATGGAATCGCTTGGCCTGTGGGGCTATCTGGAAGGCATCTCTCTACAAGGGCATCTTGAAGCCGGCGCCGTCATCTGCGGCCCCGCTGTCACCGTGCTGTTTGAATGCAGTGATCGCAAGGGCGAGCCACAGGATGTTTACCACAACGCTATCGACAACGCGCCTGAAGGCGGCGTGATGGTCGTGGATGCGTCCTGTGCGGATGGCGCTTGCAGTGGAGAGCTGATGTCTACCGGTGCCAAGGTTCGAGGGCTGCAGGCTACGGTGGTCAACAGCACTGTGCGTGACTTGGCTCAGGTGCGCAGCCTTGGCTATCCTTTGTTTGGTACGCACCCTAGCCCGGTTGGGGTCACTGGGAAGAAAGAGCCGAAGTATTCTCAGGTGCCGCTTACGTTAGGCAAGGTGACCGTCAACCCTGGCGATATTATCTTCGGTGATATCGATGGTGTGGTTGTTATCGCCAAGGAACATGTCAAGGCTGTGGCTGATGCGGCTGACAGTCTGGGGGACAATGAGCATCAGGCGCGGGAGCGCTTGTTGGCTGGTGAGAAGTTGCAGTCTGTCTGGCCTATGGCTTAGCAGTTAACATCTGGCCTGGGGGGTAGCGTACGATAGGTTTCGTACTTTTGAGGCGGTGGCCTCAGGTTGATGAGATTTAGTTACCAAGCTTCATCTCATTGACCTGAAGAACCACCACCATGAGTCAGGATATCAAAGTGCTGAAGAATGTCATTAGCATTGATGACAGCCGAGCGAGAAATCATATGGACAACCTGGTCAGGAGCAGGATGGAAGAAACGCTCAATGCCATGCTGGACGCAGAGGCCGATGCCATGTGCAAGGCGCAGCACTACGAATGCAATACGGGCAAAATCGATACATGTGCAGGCAGCTATGAACAGCAACTACACACCAAAACCGGTGAGGTGATGCGTTACGACATGGTGTCTCTACCCTGCTGGACCGTTCAACAACACCTTCAGACGCCGTTCGGAATCGAATGATGCGCTGAAGGCGGCCTGCACATCCGCCAGCTCGAACGCACCGGTCAGGATAGGACGCGGATCAACGGCACCACTGACGAGCATTTGCGCTGAACAAGCGAAAACACCATTCTGCCGGAATGTGGAAATCAAGTCGATTTCCCGCGTCGTCATCTGATTGAACGGTACCGCGCATGACTGTGAGGCGATCATTCCCACCAACACCACCTTGCCCCCGCGGCGTACCATTCGAATCGCATCGTTTAAAACACGAATAGACTAGATTTACAGACACTACTTGATAGATGCGCCTTGGCAATCGGCTGCTTTTTCTATTTATCAGTAAGGAATATCAAGCACTGAGTTAGACGTGTTAACCACCATATTGACAACCAGACCAGTATTTATTATCTATACCGAAAAATTCGTTCCAAGCAAGAGAATGCTACCGTTGAAGTAGCGTAGAGAGCATTCAGGAATTGAGGTTACTGCCAGGCCGGATAGAGCAGCCTCGTCTTCTAAATGCTTCTGCTCCTGCATCGTTCTGGATTTGGCATGATCAATTATTTGCTGGACATGTAACCTGTATTCAACCTAACTTCCAACGCACACTTGGAGACAGAAAGCGGGAATTTTATCAAGACAATGACTCGTACGACTCTAGCGCTGTTAGCGGCAACCTTTTATCTGACTGGGTGCGGGGGCGGTAGCGGAGATTCCGACCACGCCGAAGTTGATATCCCTCAGGATGATGTAATCAATCCATTCGAGCCTGTCCCTTCCCCATCAGAAGCACCTCCTTCTGAACCGATCACACCTACACTCCCTCCAGCCGAAGAGGAAGATGAAGAGGAAGAACCAGAACCAGAACCAGAACCAGAACCAGAACCGGATGTTCCACCTGAGAACGAAGGGGATGCACGGGTTGTCGTCTCAGACCCCACGGACACTGACTGTACCGGCCTCATCAATCTGGCACTGGATCTTTATGGACTACCCACAGATCGTGAAAACACCGCGTCAATCGAGGGTGGATCGATAGACACTGCTTCGCTTGAATGGGCTGGGATAGAGACAACCGTGGTCTTTGAATTCAAACAAACATTCGATGGTTGCCGAGCGACTTATATTTACGGTGGCCCGGTGATTCAAGTACCTGCAATCGTGCCGGTTGTGGTTATACCTGAACCTGACCCACGACCACAACCACAACCTGAGCCGATACCCGACCCTGAGCCGCAACCTGAGCCCATTCCTGAACCGGAGCCATTACCACAACCTGAACCCGAGCCGCAGCCAAGTCAGACCGATGATTACAATTGCAGCGACTTCGACACGCAGGCCGAAGCTCAACGTGTGTTCGAAGCATCCAGACCGGGTGATCCACACCGTCTTGATAGAGATAATGATGGAGTGGCTTGCGAGTCACTGCCGTGACTATCGAGTTTCGCATCAGCAATCACAAACCGGTTCGCCGGTAATGCTTGGCAACGTCGACATGGTTATCGATAGGTTCTGCTATGGAACCTCGCAAGACAATCGTTTCAACAGGGATCAAGTAAATCTACCGGCGAAACTGGCCCTAAATTGAACATCACGTCCTGCAAGAACGGTTGGAACGCACACGCCTGATGGTCGTACCGAAACGGGCCTTGTAGGCCCGGCTCAAGGTTGTACCCATGGAAAATCCAGTCAACACGGCCAGCTGTTGCAGCGACAGATCAGTCGTTTCGGCCAGATCCTTTGCCCGGGCCAGGCGCAAGGACTGGTAGTACCGACCAGGCGGCATGCCCAGCCTGCTCATGAAGAGTCGGTGCATGGAACGCAGGGACAGACCGGCTGCGCTGGCGATGTGCTCCAGTGATTCAGGCTGCTCTATCGTCGATACCATTTGGTTGATTGCCGTATGCAATTCAGGCGTTTCGGGACTGTTCAGATGACCCGGACCACGTCCGCTGCTCAGTTGTCGTGCGCTGTCATGCAGGAACAGTGTCGAGACCTCGAAGGCCATGGCGGCGCCGAAGCGCTCCTCGATCAAAACGGTCATCAGGTCCAGCACTGTCGACGCCCCGCCTGCGGTCCAGAAGCGACCATCTCTGACGAAGCGATCCGGTTTCAGCCGCACCAAGGGGAAGGCGTCGGCAAAGGATGACTCGATTTGCCAGTGGATGGTGGCATCCCGATGGTTGAGCAGCCCGGCAGACGCCAGCAACCAGGCGCCGGCATCCACGCCAACAAGGGTGTTTGCCCGCCGAGACAGTGTGCGCAGAAGCCGGCGTGTTTCCGGACTGGCATGTTCCCGATAGCCATAACCGGCTATGACGATCAGTACATCGCAAGGCCGAGCCTGATCCGTTGGTCCATCCGCCGCCATGCGCAAACCACTGGAAGAGCAGACATCCTTCCCGGCAAGCGCCAGAATGGACCAGTCGACTGTCTCCCGCCCCTGGTTGCGCACTGCCCGCAATGGCTCCAGCGCACAGGCCAGAACCAGATTGGAAAAACCGTCGCACAGCAGAAGATTCACCTGCAATGACTGATCTGGCATGAATGGCTATCAAATTGGCAGAATGGGCAATGTCGAACTCTACGGCGTCTGCTACGGTTTGTACAGTTTCAGCCACGGCCTTGCCACGGCCACACCTCGGACCCACCACGGACCCTGACCATGCCTCTGGAGATCAACCGTTCTGTCTTCATCACCTGCGCAGTCACGGGTTCAGGTTCGACACAGGATCGCTCGCCGCACGTCCCCCGTAGTCCGCAAGCGATAGCCGAAAGTGCCATCGATGCTGCCAAGGCCGGTGCTGCCGTGGTGCACTGCCATGTTCGGGACCCGGAGTCGGGCGCACCGTCGCGCGATATCAATCTCTACAAGGAAGTCACCGAACGCATTCGGGATTCGGACACGGATGTGGTGCTGAATCTCACCGCCGGCATGGGCGGCGATATCGTCTTCGGCAGCACCGAGAACCCACTGCCATTGGACGCGGCAGGCACGGACATGGTGGGCGCCAGTGAGCGAGTTGCACACCTGGCTGCGTGCCTGCCCGAGATCTGCACACTTGACTGCGGCACCATGAATTTTTCCGAAGCCGATTACGTCATGACCAATACCCCGGGCATGCTCAAGGCGATGTGCACGAAGATGATCGAACTGGGCATACGACCGGAGATAGAAACCTTTGACACCGGACATCTGTGGTTTGCGAAGGAGCTGGCTCGAGAAGGAGTTCTGCCTTCACCTGCTTTGGTACAGCTTTGCATGGGTGTCCCCTGGGGTGCTCCCAACGATCTCGGTACATTTCTCGCCATGGTCAATCAGGTACCAGCCGACTGGTATTGGTCTGCCTTCAGTCTGGGGCGTGACCAGATGCCTTATGTGGCAAGCTCGGTACTCGCCGGTGGCAATGTCCGCGTTGGACTGGAAGACAATCTGTTTCTGTCCAAAGGCGTACTGGCGACCAACGCACAACTGGTGGAACGGGCAGTCACTCTCATCGAGGGGATGGGATCCAGGATCATGGGCCCCGAGGCCGTACGAGACAAACTGAACCTGACCAAGCGAGCACCACAATGAAGCAACCAGCCAACTGCGATACGCGACGTGTTGCCATTGTCGGCGGCGGCGTCATCGGTGGCGGATGGGCCGCTCGATTCGCTCTCAATGGCTGGGATGTCAACGTCTTCGACCCTGCTCCGGATGCCGCGCGCCTTATCGATGAAGTGCTTGGCAATGCGCGTCGTGCATTGCCCATGCTGTATGAGCAAACACTTCCGCCAGAAGGCCGGATTCACCTGTGCGATACGCTGGAGTCGGCCCTGCAAGGCGTCGACTGGGTACAGGAGAGCGTTCCCGAACGTCTCGACCTTAAGCACTCGGTACGCGATACCATCGAGGCACTCGTCCCCGCCGACCTGCCCATCGCCTCATCCACCTCCGGGTTCCGCCCCTCGGAACTCAGTGAAGGAGCCGCACACCCTGAGCGCATCACGGTTGCCCATCCCTTCAACCCCGTGTATCTGTTGCCACTGGTCGAGATCGTAGGCGGCGATACTGCAACTCAGGCAAGGTCGAACACCCTATTGCAAGGCATTGGCATGTACCCGCTACAACTGCGCCGCGAGAACGATGCGCATATCGCCGACCGTCTGCTGGAAGCCGTCTGGCGCGAAGCACTCTGGCTGGTGCGCGACGGTTATGCCAGCACTCGGGAAATCGATGATGCAATACGCTATGGCTTCGGCCTGCGCTGGGCGCAGATGGGCCTGTTCGAGACCTATCGCATTGCCGGTGGTGAAGGTGGCATGGCACACTTCGTCCAGCAGTTCGGCCCTTGCCTGGAATGGCCCTGGACCAGGCTGACTGACGTACCTGAGCTGACCGAGGAACTGGTGCAGCTGATCGCATCTCAATCGGATGCGCAGTCAGGACAGTACAGCATCCGCGAACTAGAGCGTCTGCGTGACGACAACCTGGTGGCCATGATGCGCGCACTCAAGGGACAGGGTGCCGCGGCCGGTCTGCTGATCAGCGAACACGAGCAGTCACTGCCAAACACGGTTGCGTCCTCGAAAAAGATTACTGCCGACGGTTTTCTGCTCACCGTTCATCGCACCATCCCCGTTGACTGGACCGATTACAACGGACACATGAATGAAAGTCGCTACGGGCAGGTCTTTTCCGACGCCGCAGACGCCGTGCTGGCGCTGGCAGGCTGCGGTCAGCCATACGTGGACAAGGGTCTGAGCTGGTTTACGGCCGAGAACAACATCAAGTACCTGAACGAGACACACGCCGCCGAGACGATCATCGTCAGGACGCGCGTGCTGTTCGCCGAAGGCAAGAAGCTGAAACTGCAACACGACATGCGCCGCCTTGCCGACGACAGTGCGCTGTCCCTTTGCGAGCAATTCCTGCTGCATGTCAGTCTCGATTCGAGACGCTCCTGCGATCCTGACGCATCCATCAGCCAGTTTCTGGCAAGCCTTGCCGCCGCGCACAAGGAGCAAACCCCATGAACTTCGGTTTGAGCGAAGAGCAGTCGATGATTGTCGACACTGTACGAAGTTTCGTGGAACAGGAGATCTACCCCTACGAAGCCGAGGTCGAGAAAGCCAACCGTGTTCCGCCCGAGCTTGCCGAGAGCATACGCAGCAAGACACTGGAGCTGGGTTTCTACGCCTGCAATTTTCCGGAATCTGTCGGCGGTGCCGGACTGTCCCACCTGGACTTCGCGCTCGTTGAACGTGAACTTGGCCGCGGCTCGATGGCCCTGACCCACTACTTCGGACGTCCTCAGAATATCCTGATGGCCTGCCAGGGTGATCAGGTAGAGCGTTACCTGCTCCCGGCGGTACGCGGTGAGAAGATGGATGCACTGGCCATGACGGAACCCGGCGCCGGTTCCGATGTTCGTTCCATGTCCTGCAGTGCCCGTCGTCAGGGCGGCGACTGGGTACTAGACGGCAGCAAGCATTTCATTTCCGGCGCAGAACACGCCGACTTTGTCATCGTTTTCGTCGCCACCGGTGAGGATGACACACCGCGCGGCCCGAAGAAGCGCATCACCACATTTCTGGTAGATCGCGGTACCCCCGGCTTCGAGATTCGCCCCGGCTACCATTCCGTCAGTCATCACGGCTACCCGAACTCCGTGCTGGAGTTCAACGACTGTCGCCTGTCGGATGAGCAGGTGCTTGGTGATGTCGACGGCGGCTTCGAGGTGATGAACGAATGGCTCTATGCCACACGAATCACGGTTGCCGCCATGTCTGTGGGCAGGGCGCGCCGCTGCTTTGATCTGGGCCTGGCCTACGCCGCAGAGCGCAAGCAGTTCGGCCAGACCATCGGTCGCTTTCAGGGAGTGGGGTTTCAGCTGGCCGATATGGTGACAGAGATCGACGCCGCCGACTGGTTGACTCTGGCCGCGGCCTGGCGGCTCGATCAGGGCCTGCCTGCCAGTCGCGAAATTGCCTCGGCAAAACTGTACGCGTCGGAAATGCTCGGGCGAGTCACCGATGCCACGCTGCAAGTCTTCGGCGGTGCCGGCCTGATGGACGATCTGCCCATCGAGCGTTTCTGGCGGGATGCGCGCGTCGAGCGTATCTGGGATGGCACCTCCGAAATCCAGAGACACATCATCTCCCGGGAACTGCTGCGCCCGCTGGGCTCCTGAGTCGCACCACATGTCGAACCTGGCACGCCTGCTCCGCCCACGCTCGATTGCGGTATTGGGCGGACGATGGGCAGAGAACGTGATAGAGCAACTGGACAAGATCGGATACTCCGATCCCATCTACCCTGTCCATCCGACTCGTACCACCATCGCAGGCCATGCTTGCCTGCCATCGCTCGACGCACTTCCTGCAGCGCCTGATGCAACGTTTCTCGGTGTCAACCGTGAAGCCACCCTCGACTGCGTGCAAACCCTCTCTGCCATGGATGCAGGAGGTGCGGTGTGCTTTTCATCGGGATGGGCTGAACGCGCGGAGCAGGCCATGCAGGATAGACTGGTAACAGCCGCCGGCAACATGGCTGTGCTGGGTCCCAACTGTTACGGCTTCATCAACTACCTCGACGGTGCTCTACTCTGGCCGGATCAGCACGGCAGCCGGCGCGTCGAACGTGGCGTCGCCATCGTCTGCCAGTCCTCCAACATTGCGATCAACCTCAGTATGCAGGCAAGAGGATTGCCCATCGCGTATATCGTCTGCCTCGGCAATGCGGCGCAGATCAAGCTGGCAGACTTGCTGAAGGAGTTACTTCAGGATTCGCGCGTCTCCGCTTTGGGCCTGTATGTCGAAGGCATCGATGATCCTGAAGCACTGGCGGCTCTGGCGCAGAACGCACGTTCACGCAGCAAGGGCGTGGTTGCTCTGCGCAGCGGTCGCAGCTCCGCAGGCGCCGCGGCTACGGCGACCCACACCGCCGCCCTGTCCGGTGACGATGCCGCCTCCCGAGCCTTTCTCTCCCAGGCAGGCATCGCAGAAGTCACGACTCTGGATGCGCTGGTTGAAACCCTGAAGATCCTGCACGTCCATGGCCCCCTGAACGCACAGCGCTTCTGCGCAGTAACCTGTTCCGGTGGCGAAGCTGCGCTGTTCGCCGATCTGGCTGAGGGCATACTCGACCTCCCGGCGCCGACATCGACTCAATGCGAACGATTGTCAATCGAACTCGGGGAAGACATCGCATTGGCCAATCCGCTGGATTACCAGACCTATCTGTGGGGGGATACCTCTGCAACAACTCGGGTATTCGAATCCATGCTGCAAGACTACGATGCCGGCTTGTTCGTGATCGATGTGCCACGCGCAGATCGGTGTGATCCAACGTCCTTTCAACCGGCTCTGGATGCGGTCGAGGCCGCTTCCGGCCGACTGCGCCTGCCCGCTTTTCCGGTCGCATCGCTGCCCGAGAACTTCGGCGAAGAGCGCATCAGTGATTTGATCGAACGAGGCATCGTGCCATTGCTCGGCCTGGAATGCGCCATTCGAGCCGTCGCTGCGGCTTCTACACCGCCGGGCTTGCCAGGCTGGCGGCCTGTTGCCAGTCAGGCCGACACAAGTCATAATGCAGGCACGGCCCTTTCGAGACTAGAAGAGGTTAAGCTTCACTTGCTCGATGAGGCTCAGGCGAAATCCCTGTTGAGTCACCATGGGATAAGCGTGCCTCGTTTTGTGGTCGAACCGACGGTCGACGCATTGGCAAGATCCGCTGAAACACTGACAGCACCACTTGCCATGAAGGGTCTCGGCTTTCTGCACAAGAAGGAAGCCGGTGCTGTTCGTCTGAACATGAGCACGCTTGAAGGCCAAGCGCCCATGAAAGGTGCGAAGGGCTACCTGGCAGAAGAGATGGTGACTGACAGTGTTGCAGAATTGTTGCTGGGACTGCGCCGCGCACCGCCCTATGGCTTGACTCTCGTGCTGGGCTCTGGAGGAACCGAGGCAGAGTTGCTGGCGGACACGATAACCTTGATCGCTCCGGTCGGCGCTGCCGACATTCACGCGGCCTTGCGTCGTCTGCGCCTCTGGCCACTGCTTGACGGCTATCGTGGTCGAGCCCGCGCAGATGTGGACGCGGCCGTGCAGACCGTGTTGAAGTTGCAGCAGCTGGCGCTGGCACATGAAGACCTGACAGATATCGAAATCAATCCACTGATACTGCGCAGCCAGGGTGCTGTGGCAGTTGATGCAGTCATTCGACGGAGAAGCAGATGAGCAATGGTCCCATTCGTACCCGGCGCGAGGGTGCCATACTGGAAGTCACTCTCGACAGGCCAAAAGCCAACGCCATCGATCTGGCCACCAGTCGCATCATGGGAGAGACCTTCCGCAACTTCCGTGACGACGACAGCCTGCGGGTCGCCATACTTCGAGCCCAAGGTGATCGTTTCTTCTGCCCGGGCTGGGACCTGAAAGCTGCCGCTGACGGCGATGCGGTGGATGGGGACTACGGCCCGGGCGGCTTTGGCGGCTTGCAGGAATTACCCCGAATGAACAAACCGGTCATCTGTGCCGTCAACGGTATCTGCTGTGGCGGTGGCCTTGAGCTGGCCCTCTCCTGCGACCTCATCGTTGCAGCTGACACAGCCACTTTCGCGCTGCCAGAGATCAAATCCGGTACTGTGGCCGATGCCGCATCCATCAAACTGCCCAAACGCATTCCGTATCACGTTGCCATGGATCTCCTGCTTACCGGCCGCTGGTTCGACGCTGAGGAAGCGCTGCGCTGGGGACTGCTGCGGGAAATCACCTCTCTGGCCGACCTGCAAGACAAGGTGTGGGAATTGGCTCGAACGCTGGAAAGTGGCCCGCCACTGGTGCAAGCCGCCATCAAGGAGATCGTACGCGAAGCCGAATCCATGAAATTCCAGGATGCCTTGAATCGCATTACACGGAGTCAGTTCGAGACCGTCGAGCGCCTTTATACTTCGGAAGATCAGCTGGAGGGGGCTCGCGCCTTTGCCGAGAAGCGCGATCCGGTGTGGAAGGGGCGCTAGGATAAAACCGCTCAGTGCAACACTATGCAGCAGGTCCGTCAGACAGGTCGAGGATCAGTTTTCACATCAGCAATCACGAACCCACTCGCCGGCAAGGCTGGCAGCTTCGACATGTCGATCGACAGATCCTGCTCTGGAACCTCGTAAGACAGTTTTTCCATCAGGAACCGCATGGCAACCTGCATGAGCCTGATGGTGATCCACTCTCCTGCACAGCGGTGGTTTTCACTGAATTGCCCACCACCCTGAGGAATGAAGTCATGAGAGTTTCCCTTGCGTTCGACGAAACGTGATGGATCGAAACGGTCAGGCTCATGCCAGATACGTGGATCATGGTTGGTTCCGTAGAGATCAAGCAGCACTAGCTGCTTGTCCGAAAAATGCCATCCCTTCCAGTCGAAGGATGTCGAGGTGCGCGCAGCAACCAGGGGAAAAAACGGGTAGAAACGTCGTATTTCCTGTACCAGACATCGCAACTCATCATCGTCCATTGCAGAGGACGGTCTGGCATCGGGAAAGCGATGCAATGCATGTGCACCAAGCGTGATGAAGACCGATATCGCAACCGTGGGTCTGAGAATGTTTAGAAGTTCAACCGCTGCCACGTCCTCCTCGAGTCTGTTTCCCTGTAAATCTCGGTGAAAGGCTATGACTTCTGCTGGTGACCATTCGGACTTCTCAGAAGCCTCGCGCCCACTGTTTCGTATCTGCTGTATCGTTGCAGCGGCCCAGCGATTGCCACGCCTGCGTGCTCTACGCGCCTCCAGATGACCCAGGCCGATCGTACCGACTTCATTGAACATGGCTGTCAGGTCATGGGTCACTTGCGACCTTGACGACTCTTCCAGCTCGACTCCCGCCCATTTGCAGACGCCGAGTGTCAAGGCCGAGCACATCTCGTTGAAAACGCAAACGCTTGCTTCTCCGTCCCACCTGGCAGCGCGTTTGTCGAGCTCGTCTTCGAAGACGGATGCCAGATGGCTGATCGACTGCCGTGTCATGATGTCCATGAACATCTGCTTTCTGTGCAAGTGTTGCTCACCATCAAGGCCCTGCACGCCGCTTTCACCCAACAACACGTTCTTGATGATCGCGGGCATGGCATTCTTGCGACTGAATTTCGACGTGTCGTAGAACAGTTCGCTGGCCTCCTCGCCACTGATGAACAAGGTTTTCTCCATCAGCAGGCGACCAGCAAAGATGTCGCTGCCCAGCTCTCGGCAATGCTCCTGTATGAAGGTGTACGGGTTCCTGATGTAGGCAAGCGTGTCCTCGACACGTCCCGTACCCGGAATCTGACGATGCAATGTCTGCAGTGATGTGTCCATGACCCAGCTCGTATGAGACCAGAGAGTATCGTATTCCCGCGCTAGCCTGCGCACATGTCACCGTAAATCTTGCAAGGCCCGAATGCCAGCGCATCAGCACATTCAGCGAATCATTTTTTGCAGCGGGGCAATGCGTTTTTAGCAGCGGACAAATTCAAGGCTATTGAATTAACGTGGACGCAGGCTTTGAGCTTCTGGCTCGGGAGGGTGGTCGTCGGTCGGGATTGGCCGAAATGCAATACAAACTCAGTTATCTGAACTGACCCGGATCGGGGTGAATCCGCCCCGATCCGGAAGGAAAATCACTGCAACTCAGAAGTGACACAGATGAGAAAACACATTCACGGCAACACAGCAGTCACTTCAATCTCGACAACGAACTCCGGACGAGTAAAGCCCGACACGATCATCAGCGTGGAGGCTGGCAAATGAGCGACCTTCGCCAACCACGCATCTCGTGCCTCCATATACCCGGCCATGTGCTCTCGTCCAGTCACAAAGGCATTGATCTTGAGAACATGCTCAGAGCTCGTCCCTGCCTCCGACAGAATCGCGTCGATGTTGGCGAAACACAATTCGGCCTGCGCTCTGGCGCCATCGGGTATCGAACCATCCCGCGCCAATGCCAGCTGACCCGACGTCAATACCAGGCCACCGGGTCCACCCACGGCAACCCCGTGAGCGTAGCGAGCAAAGGGTGGTGCGATGGACTCCGGAACAAGGCTCTTGATCATGACATGGCTCTCCAATGAAACGATTTCGGGGGGTGCGACAAAACACAAGTCTAGAGGGTTCCTCGCGAAGTTGTGCATGCTATCCAACGCTCAGGCCCGCTCACAGACTCTCTTGAACAAACCACTCGCGAATATGAAGACCGTAATGAATAAATCGATCCTGGCAGCCATGGCTGCAACCTTGATGGGCGCCGGCACCGCACAGGCAGAACTGACGGATGTGACCTTTGGCAGCAACTGGCTGGCACAGACGGAACACGGTGGTTTCTATCAGGCCGTCGCTGACGGCACCTACGAGGCCTGTGGCCTGAATGTCTCCATCCTGCCCGGCGGTCCTCAGGTGAACAACCGTGCTCTGTTGCTGGCAGGCAAGATCGATTACCACATGGGCGGGGACATGTTGCAGGCGTTCAACGCGGTCAAGGAAGGGGTGCCGGTCGTGGCGGTTGCGGCCATGTTCCAGAAAATTCCTCAGGTCCTCATGGCGCATCCGGGAAAAGCCGAAACCTTTGAAGACTTGAAAGCGCTCAAGCTGCTGGTGGGCGACAACGGCTATCAGAGCTACTACCAGTGGATGATTGCCCAGTACGGATTCACTGCCGAGCAGCGAGCGCCCTACACCTTCAACCCGGCCCCTTTCCTCGCCGACGAGAACACGGGAATGCAAGGATATCTGTCCTCGGAGCCTTATCTCGTGGAGAAGGAAGGTGGTTTTGTACCGGATGTCTTCCTGCTGGCAGACGCGGGCTACTCAACCTATGCAACCACCATCGAAACCATGGCACCCACCATCACCGACAAACCGGATGAGGTGACCTGCTTCGTCGAAGGTTCGATCACGGGATGGTACAACTACCTCTACGGGGACAATACGGCGGCCAATGAACTGATCATGGCAGACAATCCTGAAATGACTCAGGACAAGATCGACTTTGCCATCTCGAAACTGAAATCCGAAGGCATCGTGATCTCAGGCGATGCCGAGACCATGGGCATCGGCGTCATGACCGACGAGACAGTCAAGGATTTCTTTGACAAGATGGTTGCCGCTGGGGTGATCGACGAGGAAGTCGACTATTCTGCGGCGTTTACCACTGAATTCGTGGGCAAGGGCCTCGGCATGGACCTGGTCAACTGATCAATCAGACGCTGGCTTGATGAACTCATCAACGCTGATGGATCGCCCCATCATCGGTGTGCAAACACCCTCGGAGAACAACCGCATGCTGCTCGAGATGAGCCATGTGGAAAAGTCCTTTGTCGGTGATGTGGTGGCACTGCGCGACATGAACCTGACCGTGAACCAGGGAGATTTCATTTCCCTGCTCGGCCCTTCTGGCTGTGGCAAGTCAACGGCCCTGCGATTGATCGCAGGCCTGACTCGGCCGACATCCGGCTCCATCAGCTGGACAGGCGGGCAGAACGAAGGCGATCTGGGCGTGGTCTTTCAGGAGCCCACACTGATGCCGTGGGCAAGGGTCAAGGACAATGTCTGGCTGCCCTTTCGTCTGCGTGGCAAGCGGTACAAGGATTACAAGGATGAGGTCATGCACGCTCTGGAACTGGTCGGGCTTGACCAGTTCCAGAATGCCTACCCGCGCGAACTATCCGGCGGCATGAAGATGCGCGTCTCCATCGCGCGAGCCATGGTGACCAAACCGAGACTCATTCTGATGGATGAACCCTTCGCGGCACTGGACGAGATCACTCGGCAGAAGATGAATACAGATCTGCTGACCCTGCGCGATGCCATTGGCTGTACCGTGATCTTTGTCACTCACTCTGTCTTCGAATCCGTATTCCTGTCAGACCGCATCGTTGTCATGGCCGCAAGACCGGGTCGAGTGGTGCGCGAAGTAGGCGTGCATGTCGATGGTCTGCGAACCGATGAGTTCAAGACATCCATGGAATTTTCCCATCATGCCCGCGACGCCTCGGATGCGCTACAAGAGGCCATATCGGCAGGTTCATGAATCAACACGCCGTACAGGAAAACACAGCTTCGTCACCGGGCCTCATCGATGCCGAGGAGGCAGCGATCGCCCGACGCAGGAAACTGTATCAGATCGGTCGCTGGACCTTGCCCTCACTGGTTCTGGTACTGGCCATCGGGTCCTGGCAGGCGTATGTGACCTTGGCGCAGGTTCCCCACTACATCCTCCCATCGCCGCTGTTGATAGCACAGACGTTGATCAGTGACTGGGATGTGCTGTGGCCAGCCATGCAGATAACCGGTCGTCTGACATTCCTGGCATTGTTGCTGGCGGTCATCGGTGGTCTTGCCATCGCCGTGGCCTTCACGCAATCGAAGTGGGTCGAGATGTCGTTCTTTCCCTATGCCGTCATACTGCAGGTGACGCCCGTGGTCGCCATAGCACCCTTGCTGCAGATCTATATGGACAGCGCGTTCTCCGCAGCCCTGCTGTGCGCCTGGATCGTCGCCTTCTTCCCGATATTGTCCAACACCACTACCGGTCTCAAATCGGCCGACCACAATCTGCAAGACCTTTTCAGCATCTACGGGGCCACCGGCTGGCAACGCCTGCGCTATCTGGCCGCGCCCTCGGCTCTGCCCTACTTTCTCAGTGGTCTCAAAATCGCCGGTGGCCTGGCCTTGATCGGCGCCGTGGTCGCAGAATTCGTCATCGGCCGTGCCGGTACCGGCCTCGGGCTTGCGTCCACATTGCTCGAAGCGTCCTACCGTTTCAACTTCGGCCGTCTGTATGCGGCCCTTGTACTGATTTCCGTCATGGGCATTCTGATATTTGCCTTGATGAGTCTCATCAGCCATTTCTCCCTGTGTCGCTGGCACGAAAGCGCATTGAAGCGAGAATGATGATGGATTTCATGAGCCTGCCCACGGGGCCGCTGACCTTGAGCAATGTGACGGTGCCTGCCTGTCTCATCGGTCGATCCGGGAACCTGGTTCGCACAGACATCGGTATCGCTGACGGTGTCATCACCGAGCCCGGTGGCCAGCTTGTCGACATGGCCGGAGCCATGGTTCTTCCAGCCTTCGTCGACATGCATACGCATCTGGACAAGGGCCATATCCTGCCTCGCGCCGCCAACCCTGATGGTTCCTTCAGCGGCGCGCTGGAAACCGTCCGTGCGGATCATGCCAATTGGCGAGCAGAGGACATCTACCGACGCGCCGACTTCGCCCTGCGCTGTGCCCATGCTCATGGCACACGTGCCATTCGCACCCATCTGGACAGCCCACCCCCGCAGGATGACATCTCCTGGCCGGTATTCGACCGACTGCGTGAAGAATGGTCCGGCAGAGTGGAACTTCAGGCATCGTGCCTGGTGGGTTGCGACATGATCGATCTGCATGGCAGGTTCCAGCAGACTGCAAGGCTGGTGCAACATTATGGTGGCGTGCTGGGCATGGTCACCTACCCCATGGAAGGTCTTGATGGCGTGTTGCGAGAATTCCTTGAACTGGCGGGCGAATTGAACCTGCACGTTGATCTGCATGTCGATGAAACCATGGACCCCACGGTCGAGACCTTGCGCAGTGTCTGCCAGGCTGTTCTCGAGACCGGCTTTCAGTCACCCGTGACGGTCGGCCATGTCTGTTCACTGTCCGCACAGACACACGACAGAGCCATGGACACACTGGATCTGGTGGCCAGGGCCAAGTTGAATGTCGTCAGCCTGCCGATGTGCAATCTGTATCTGCAGGATCGCCAGCAGAACCAGACGCCACGTCTGCGTGGTGTCACGCGGGTACATGAAATGAAACAGCGCGGCATTCCGATCAGCTTCGCCTCCGATAATACGCGCGACCCATTCTACGCCTACGGTGATCTCGACATGCTGGAAGTCTTGCGCGAATCAACACGAATTGCGCACCTGGATCATTCGGCAGATGACTGGATCAAGGCCTTTACATCCACACCGGCGCAAAGCTGCGGGTTTGCCCCTGCCGCGCTGACCACAGGCGCTCCCGCCGACCTTCTGATCTGTCGCGCGCGCAACTGGACTGAACTGCTGGCAAGGCCACAATCCGATCGCATCGTCATGCGTCATGGCGCTGCCATTGACCGTCGCTTGCCCGACTATGCAGAACTTGATGATCTTTTCTGAATGAGAAACATGACGCCCAATGTAGAAGCCGCAAAGTCGGCTCTGTCGCACCTCGATATCATCGATAAACCCAGGCTGATTCGCACCTATTCCAGAGATTGCTTCTGGTACTCGCCGGTACTCAAGGCACGAATGGATCACCTCGAAGCCGACTTCATCATCTGCCCGCGCAGCGAAGCGGAGGTCATCGAGATACTGCGAAGCTGCTTCCAGCACAACGTCCCGGTGACAACGCGTGGAGCCGGCACCGGCAACTATGGTCAGGCCATGCCCATGCAAGGTGGCTGTGTCATGCATATGCGCCACATGAACCTCGTCAAGTCTGTCGAGCCCGGCCGCGTGATTGTCGAACCCGGCTGCATCATCAAGGATCTGGATGCCCACTGCAAGGAACACTCGGGCCAGGAAGTCAGGATGTTCTCCAGCACCTGGGCCTCCGCCACCATCGGCGGCTTCATCGCTGGCGGTTCAGGCGGTGTCGGTTCGGTCACCTGGGGTTCACTCCGCGATCTTGGCAATATTCTGCGGCTCAGGGTAGTGACCATGGAAGCCGAGCCTCGTGTGCTGGAATTCACGGGCGAAGAGCTGTCTCGAGTGTCTCACGCCTATGGCACCAATGGCATCATCACTGAACTGGAACTGCCTCTGGCTCCCGCCTACGAATGGACCGATGTGCTGCTGAGCAGCAAGGATTTCACGGCGGCGGCAGCATTTGCCGATGAACTGGCCAACGAGGACGGCATATTGATCAAGCTGGCCAGCGTCTACGAAGCACCCACGGCGCACGCCTACTTCAACCGGGTGGCCCCATATGTGGATGACAGTGATCACCTGCTAGGCCTGATGATCGCACCGCATAACATGGACAGTTTTCTGACCTTTCTTGCGCGCCGCCCCGATGTGACAATGATATACCGCTCCGACGATTGCGACTGGCCGAAGAAACCCGGCCCCGTTTTCGAATTCGGCTGGAATCACACCACATTGCGCGCCATCAAGGTGGACCCGACCATCACCTATCTGCAGGTACGCTACGGCTACCCGAATCACAGGGCTCTCGTGGAAAAGATGCGCCAGAGCTTTCCCGGCGAAGTCATCCAGCATCTGGAAGCGATTCGCATGGAGGGCAAGATTGCCTTTGCAGGCCTGTCCCTCGTGAAGTTCACTACCGAAGAGCGGCTTGACGAGATCATTGCCATTCACGAAGCCGCCGGTGCACTGATCTTCAATCCGCACCGCTATACCCTGGAAGAAGGCGGCCGGCAACACGCAGACGATACGCAGCTGACATTCAAGCAGGAAGCCGACCCCAAGGGCCTGTTGAACCCCGGAAAGATGATTACCTGGGACAGACCGGACTGGGATTATTCCCGCATGTACGATTACAACTGTGACCGACGGGAGCCAGCGTGACATGACTCGTGCACTGGTTCTCTACGCTCACCCCTGCCCCGAGAGTTTCAACGCAGCCGTACATCAGGTAGTCGTGGAGACACTGAGCGGCCGTGGCTGGCAAGTGGATGATTGCGATCTGAATGCCGAAGGTTTCTCCCCGGTTCTGACCGAGCTCGAACGACGCCATTACCACGACGAACCCGAGAACATAGAATCGGTCAGACCCTGGGTGGAGCGTCTTCAGGCCGCCGATGCGCTGATCATGGTGTATCCCGTGTGGAATTTCGGCTATCCGGCCATCCTCAAGGGCTTTCTCGATCGTGTCTTCCTGCCGGGCGTCAGTTTCAAACTCGAAGGGGGTGGCATACGGCCGGGGCTGACCAACATCAAGACGCTCGCCGCCTGTTGCACCTACGGCGGTAACCGCTTTCGCGCCATGCTCAACGGCGATCCACCGCGCAAGAACGTCACCCGTGCGGTCTGGTACACCTGCGGTATGCCGAAGCGCAAGTATATCGCCCTGTACGACATGAACAACAACACGGACAAGCAGTTGACGGCTCATCTGACGCGGGTCAGGAAAGCCATGGAAGCGTTGTAGTGGACAAGACGACAATGATACGAAGGCTGGATTGGGCAGAGCGACGAGCGCCGGAATTTCAGGCAATCGACCCTTCGACTGCCATCGCCATTCTTCCTACTGCCGCCATTGAGCAACATGGTCCGCATCTGCCGGTGGGCACTGATACCATGATCATGCAAGGCATGCTCGATACCTTCAGGCGCAGTTGCCCGGACGACATCAACCCGTACATCCTGCCGATCCAGGCCGTCGGGAAATCCAACGAGCATTTGTGGGCAAGAGGTACTCTGACACTGTCGGCAACCGAGGCTCTCGCGGCGTGGACAGCCATCGGACTGTCTGTTGCCCGGGCCGGGTTTCGCAAGATCGTCATCATCAACTCTCACGGCGGCAACCTGGATCTGATATCGATACTATCCCGCGAGCTGCGGGTCCAGGCAAACATGCTCGCCGTGAAATGCCAATGGGGCAGTTTTGGCCACCCGGAGAATATGTATTCTGCCCATGAGCTGTCCTATGGTATTCACGGCGGCGATGTCGAGACCTCGCTGATGCTCGCCTTCGAACCGGATTGCGTTGACATGTCCCAGGCTGTCGATTTCAAGTCGAACGCGGAAAGTTCGACCATATCTCCCATCGGTTCGATCAGTCGCGGCTGGATAGCGTCCGATCTGAATGACGAAGGAACCGTGGGCAATGCATCAGCAGGCACTCAGGAAAAGGGCGAAGCCACTGCCATGCATCAGGTTGGTGGATTCATAGACCTTTTGCGCAAGGTTCGGGATGCAGAAGTGCCGGGCTGAGTTGCCCGGCCACGGCCCACCGGCGCGATTCAATTCCGGCTCATGCCTTCATCGTCTCGTCGATGACGTTCGCGACCCTCTTGAACGGGTTGTTCTCCGGCACTTCTACATCCAGCTTTATGTCACCGTTCTCCAGAGATTCATTCATGTAGCGGAACGCTTTGACACTCATGCGCATCAAGTGATCTCCGGCCTTGATTGGCGGATACTTCTCACAGGCCTCGGGTGTGTCATAGCCCGGCAAGGGCTCGACCACCGCGTGATAGTCCAGCCCGAAGAACAAGGGAAATGAATAGCGCTCACGGCCCGTGTTGACCACTCGGTGCTGCGTCGACTTGAACTGCCCACCACTCCAGGTTTCGAAAATGTCGCCGATGTTCACGATGAAACACCCGGGAATCGGCGGCGCCTCCACCCAGTAATCCTCACTGTTCATGACCTGTAAACCCGGCCCTCCCTGCAACAGTATGGTGAAGCACTCGAAGTCTGAATGCGCATCGATGCCGACAAGGTCCTTGCTCTTCGGCAAATCGTTCTCGATGTAGCGCAGCAAGCGAAGCTGAGAGGTCGGGCAAGTGATGTACTGACGCAGACTGGCAGGATCAATCTCGAGTTCCATCGCCAGGCTGTCCAGCAAGCGCAATCCCACTTCGAAGACTGCGTCGTAATAACGTGCCACTACCTCTTGCCAACCGGGGATATCCGGCCAGACATTGGGCCCGGTCATGCGCCATTTCGCCAGATAGTCCGGATGGTCAGCCGGTGCTTCCCAGGACAGATCGAATGCCTCGTTGAAATTGATTCTGGCCGGGAAATCGAAGCCGTTCTCTTCGAAGGGCACGTAGCCCCGATGGTTGCTGGTAAAACCTGACCAGTATCTCATCTTGTACGATCGTGGCTTCTCATGGAAAGCCCTGGACGCGGCGAAAAGTTCATCGATCAGGTCCTGTGGCACACCATGCCCGGTGATATAGAAGAAGCCGGACGTGCGAGCTGCCTCACCCAACTGTCGCCCCACTTCTCTCGCCGCGTCGTCGGTATCATCACTCAGTGCTGCAATATCGATCACCGGCAGGTTCGCCTGACTCAGTGCGATCTGTTGATCAGTACCATCGACAATCACTTCTTCGGTCTTCATCATTGCTCCGTTTTGGTGCGCATGGTGTCGCAGTTGCATCAGTTGGATGCGTAAATTGCAGGAATAGTCCAATAGAAAGCTATTTTTCACGAGGGTTACAGGGTTCATGCCGTAACGCGGAAAAGCGCCATTCACAGCTTTGATGTCGTGCAGGATGCAATTGGAACGGATTCGAATGATAGCGTTTCCAACGGTTGTAGACCTTCAAATTCACTCTCGAGCCTTGATCAACCCATGCCTGAACGCAAGCCTGTCACCCCCAACACGTACATGAATTCGAATGCCAGCGGCATACCTGCATCACCTTCCCGTCGGCAAGCACTGAAACTGGGAGCAGGCGCCACGGCTCTGGCTGCAGGCGGCCTGTTTTCGATTCCCTCGTTTTCTGCAGATCGCACACTCAGAATCGGCACCTATGGCGGCTACTTCGAGAACAGCTTCAAGGAATTCGTCTACCCGGCGTTTACCGAAGCCACCGGCATTGCGGTTGAAAGTGTCACCCAACCCAACTCATCCGACTGGTTGGTCACCATGCAGCAGGCAGCGGCCTCGGGCAGTTCTCCAACAGACCTCTCCCTGTTCGCACGCGACACCATGATCAAGGCTAGCAGAATAGGCGGTTTGATCGCCCCTCTGGATCTTGCAGGCAACTCCTCGGTCAACAACCTTGAAGAGGTCTTCATCTACAAACCCGAAGACGACATTCTGGGTGTGGGCGCCATGTCATGGTTCGTATCCATGGTGGTCAACCCCGATCAGGTGGACGTACCGGCTAGCTGGGCAGACTTCTGGGATTCCGAGAACTTCGAAGCCTCGCTGGGCTTGTCCAAGTTGTTCAACAGCTTCCTGCTTGACATCACGGCGGCCACCTTTTTCGATGGCGCAGCCACGCTATCGAGCAAGGAGGGAATCCTTGCCGTCATCGAGAAGATAGCCGAGCTCAAATCCAACGTGGCTCTGTGGTGGTCTGCAGAGAGCCAGATGGAACAAGCCATGAAAAACGAAGATGTCATTGGTGGCATGTATTTCCACGATGTGGCAACCCTGATGGCCTCCGACGGTTTCCCCATCGCATCTGTCTTTCCCAAGGAAGGCAATCCACAGGATTACGGTTCCTGGTGTCTTTCACCCTTGAGTGAAAAATCCGATGAGGCCAAGGAGTTCATCGCCTTTTCCTGTGACCCTTCCACACAGGCTTTGATGAGTCGCAAGATCGGTACGGCCCCGTTGCTGGCGCAGTCAAAGACTGATCTGAGCGATGACGAGTTCACGGCTGTCTCAGGCACACCTGCCATCACCCCAGCCTACGAAAGCTACCTGGACAACGAGACCTTCATCTCCGAGAACTGGGAAAAGATGCTGGCCAGTTGACGTGACTACTTCAACCGGATCAGGACAGGGCCTCGAACTGAAGAACGTCAACAAGACGTTCGCAGATGGAACAACCGCACTGGACGACATCAATCTGTCGTTTCCGGAAGGCGAGCTCACCGCCTTGCTGGGACCGTCAGGATGTGGCAAGACAACACTGCTTCGTATCATTGCCGGGCTGGAATCTGCCAGCACCGGCACTCTGATACTCGGCGGATCGGACATCACGACCATGCCCGCCTATCAACGGCGATTCGGCATGGTGTTCCAGTCCTTTGCGTTGTTCCCGCATTTGAGCGTCGAAGACAACGTCGCCTATGCGCTGTCCATCTCTGGAGTGGACAAGACAGTGCGCCGCAAGCGCGCACTGGAATTGCTGGATCTGGTCAAACTTGCCCCCTTGCACGCGCGCCGCATCGGCGAACTGTCCGGAGGGCAGAAACAGCGGGTAGCCATAGCCAGAGCGCTGGCACAGGAACCCAGGTTGTTCCTGCTGGATGAACCGATGTCTGCTCTCGATGCGCAGCTGCGCGAGGAAATGCAGATCGAATTGAGACTTTTGCAGCAGGAACTGGGCATCACCACCATTGTGGTCACCCACGACCAGAGAGAAGCCATGAGCATGGCGGACAGTATCGTGGTGATGTCTGCCGGACACGTGGAACAGACAGGCTCACCGCAGGCCGTCTACAGCTCGCCGCGCTCTTCCTTTGTAGCCTCCTTCATCGGCAAGACCAACCTGCTTGAAGGCGTTGTACACGACAGGCAGGTCGAAGTGGCCGGAGTACGCCTGACGCCCTCCTCTCCCCCGTCATTCATCAACGGTGCTCGGGTAACGGTCGGCTGTCGGCCGGAGCGCACGATTCTGCACACCGATAGCCAGTCGTCCGATCAGTTCATTCCGGCCAGTGTCAAGCTGGTGCGAGATATCGGACCGGTCCGCGAGGTGTATCTGGATGCAGACGATCGGCAGCTGATCTGTGAACTGCCCAGTGCAGGCGCGACGCGCTTGAGTCCGGGTGATGCGGTCAGAATTGAAATGCCAAGTGAGGCACTTCATGTCTACCCACGCCAGGAAAGCGCCTGAACCGGTGGCAAGTGTCATCACGAAGCCCTTGCCCGCCGGGTTACAGGAAACGGCCAGTAGCGAGCCAGTGATGCTTCGACCTTTACTACTACCTCTGCTGATCGGTGCGACCTGCCTGCTGTGTCTATTGCCGTTCGCTCTGGTTCTGGTGATCAGTCTGGGCGAGAAGATCGAGGGCGCGGCCTGGCAGTGGGCATTGGATTTCTCGCAATATCGTCGATTCTTCGTCGGTCTCGAGTGGCCGGATTCGGTGTCCTTTCTCTACAGCCAGAAGCTCTTCTATTCCTTCTACTACGCAACTGTCGGCGCCGTGCTGGCCGTCACTCTGGCCTTTCCCTTTACCTGGTTGATGACCCGGCAGTCTCGTCAACTGCAAACGGTGTGGCTGGTGGTGCTGCTGTCCATCGTGTCATTGTCTGAAGTCTTTGTTGTCATGGGCTGGGACGTATTGTTGTCAAACCGCTCCGGACTGCCCATGGTACTGCGCGAAGCAGGCGTTACCGGCTGGCTGAAGGACAACGGCTTCTTTCCTCTGCTGCGCGAATGGGGCCTGGCAAACCCGCGGGATCTGAAATTCAAGACATCCGGTTTCGCGGTCATTCTGACGATGACCTATCTCGTCTGGCCCTACGCCGTCATCCTGTTGTTCCCGCCCCTGAGTCGCATGGACAACTCCCTGATGGAAGCTGCGCAGACGATGGGCGCCAGACCCATGACCGTCGTGAGAACAGTCATTCTTCCCTCCATCCGCATTCCTCTCATGGGTACGACTCTGCTGCTCTTCGTGTTTCTGCTAGGCGTGTATGTCACGGTGTCCGTATTCGCCGCTCCTCCGCAGCAAACACTCACGCTCTCCATCTACCAATCCATCCGTGGCGCGACGCTCAATGCACCGTTCGGCGCCGCCCAGGCGGTGGTTCTGCTGGTCTCGGCCTGCCTGTGCCTCGGGGCAAGCCATTATCTGGCCAACCGTTCGAAGAGTCGATCATGAAGATGAAGATAATCGGGCGGCTGTACATGGGCTTCTGCCTCATCGTGTTGCTGTTGCCGGTGGTCGTGGTGTGCGGTGCGGCCTTGAACAGCGGCCGTACCATGCTGTTCCCTCCCCAGGATCCCAGTCTGCAACGCTTTGCCGACTTCTTCATCAATGAACAGATCTGGGTCAGAAGTCTGCGAACATCCATTCTCATCGCCTTCAGCAGCGCTGCATTGGCCACGCTGATGGCCTGGCCGATTGCCTACAGGCTGTGGAAATTCGACAATCGCTGGTCTCGACTGGTGGCCGGGCTGACGGCGCTTCCCTTTGTCCTGCCACCCATCGTGTTCGGGGTAGGCCTGAGCTTCATGTGGGCGTTCTCAGGCTTGCTGGGCACCATCGGCGCAGGCATTCTGAGCCATGCGCTGCTGCACCTTGCCCTGCCTCTGGCAACCATCTCCATCGGGCTGAACGCCATTGACAGAAGCCATCTGGACGCCGCAGCCACGATGGGCGCTACCGAGCAAGTCACATTCCGTACAGTCATACTTCCGCAGACCATCGCATGGACGATATCGGGCTTCCTGTTTGCGCTGGTACTGAGTTTCAACGAGTTCATCGTCATGTTCTTTGTCAGCTCATCCAGCTACTCGACGGTCACTCTGCAGATATTCAATTCCCTGCGTAATGGCTTCACGCCCACCATGGCCGTCGGTGCCATCACCTTCATTGCCACTTCAGCCCTCGTCTATGGACTTGTGGGCCGCTTTGGTGACTTGCCACACCTGCTAGGTGCGGATCCAACCAACAAGGGCTCCTGACAGCGGACACATGGTCCACACAGGGCGCGACATCAGCTGACAGGCAAAGACTGCAAATGACTCGACAACCTCTACTGGTCGGCAAGACCGTACTTCTGGTGATCGACATACAGGCGGGCGCCTTCATGGAGGGGTATTCGGCCGGCATACCCGAAGTCGCTGACTACCGTGAAAGAATGCGTCGAGCCTGCACACTGATCGAGAATGCGCGAGCCCTGTCAGTACCCGTTGTCTTTCTGCAGGAATGTCATCGGCCGGATTTCGTTGACTACGGGCGAGAACTGGACGGTGCGGAAGGGATTCACCTGCTGGAGAACGATCCGGGTACTCGTATCGCCGAAGAAACGGGTTTCACCAGCAAGGACTATCTCGTGCGCAAGCGCCGCTACTCGGCCTTTTTCGGCACAGAACTGGAGATATTGCTGAAGGGTCTCAAGGCGGAAACCCTGCTGCTGGTAGGTGGCATGACTGACGTCTGCATCCACTACACCTTTGCCGATGCGCATCAGCATGATTACTACTGCCGCGTGGCGGAAGATGCGCTCGGAGGTACCTCGGAAGAGGCACACCGCGCAGCGCTGGCCGCCATGGAATACCTGCAAAGCGGCGCTGTCAGCACCGTTGACGCTCTCACCGAGGCTCTTGAACAGCAGTCGCGGCGGGTAGCTTGATGACAGAGCCTCTGCCGACGCTTGCCGACACACATGGCTTGTGGCAACGATACTGGCTACGCACACCCGAGCTTGAGGACCACACGACCCGTGTCATGTGGATGCAGGGCGAGCATCACCATGTGGATATGCGACTACCGCTTGCAGCGATGTCACTCGATCAGGCACCCTCCTTGTCGTCGCTCAGTGCGGAACAACTGCGTGTACTGGCACGCGCAGAAGGCTTCGCCGGAACAACGTCCGTGGAAAACGGTATCTGCACCTGGACGCGTATCATCAACTTGCAGGGTCCGCTGAAAGGAATAGACACCGGCAGAATCATCCAGACCGCCGAAGGCCTGCTCGAAGTCGGTATACATGATCCGTATGAAGAGCTCTGGCAGCGTGTCGATACGACGATCCCTCAGACCCGACTGATGACAAACGCAAGTGGGCAGAGGCTGTTTCTGTTGTGGACAACAACCCGCTTTGCCATGGGGCTCGGTTGGAAGGATAGAACTGGCCAGAGCCGTTCACTACCCGACGAGGTCGATCACGCCATCGCCTGCGGCGACAACACGGCATTGGCGGACGCCTTTGACCAGGAATTCTGCATCGGTCGTATCGAGGACAATCAGGGGATCATCGAGCATTCCACCCTGCCGATGCGATGCGGTATGCGAGCTTTCGACGCATCACCACTGTCTGACTCTGCCATGCCCATTCGGGTAGCCAGGACTGACTTTTTCGGCAGGACCGTTGAACAGGAGTACCGCGACTCCGTCATGGCACCGTAACGTTGGAATCTGACTGACCTTACGCACGCTAATGGTCAAATTACCCCATGCCCCAATCCAAGGCAATCATCGTATTTCATTGCACTGACATGAGTCTGCAGACAGCTTCCATTGCACACGTTCTGCCTCTTGCCTGAAAATCATCGGCGCGAGATACCGTTTGCACGACACGGAACAAATCCCCATGCGCCGCAGTCTCAGCCATGTGTAACGAATTTTCACGGGGAAAATACAGTGTTTCACTTGAGTAACGGACTGTTTCTTGCTGAAGTAGTCACGTACAAGGCTCTACAGGAACGACGCGGAAATCAGTGTTAATCACTCCGTGACAGAAGCCGAATCAGTCACTATCGTTAAAGCAAGACTACAGCTATCGATTGTTTGAAACTGCGAGGCACAACGGTGAGCGCTTCAAGGGATTGCAACGTATCAATTAGATGTTCGTGCCATGAAAACTTGATCCGCAACTGAACGACATGCTCTGTCGGTGTGTGCGAAAGGTTGCTCTGGAGGTTCTAACGTGAAACTGTTCGAAACCTACCGCGAGACTTATGCAAAGGCTCGTGATGAAGAAATGTCCTTGATGGACTACCTTGAGCTATGTCGGGAAGACCCGATGACATACGCCAGTGCCGCGGAGCGAATGCTGGCAGCCATCGGCGAGCCGGAGTACGTGGATACCCGGGAGGATCCGCGCCTGTCTCGCATTCACTCCAATCGCGTGATTCGTCGATATCCGGCCTTCAAGGATTTCTACGGCATGGAAGAAGCGATCTCGCAGATCGTCTCCTACTTCACGCATGCGGCCCAGGGTCTGGAGGAACGCAAGCAGGTTCTCTACTTGCTCGGCCCCGTCGGAGGCGGCAAGTCTTCCATCGCCGAGAAACTGAAGCAGCTGATGGAGTCCTATCCCATCTACGCCCTGAAAGGCTCGCCAATCAACGAATCTCCTCTGGGCCTGTTCAACCCGGAACGCGAAGCTGACGCGCTGGAAGAGGAATACGGCATTCCCAAACGCTATCTCTCGGGCATCATGAGCCCCTGGGCCATCAAGCGCCTGGCGGAATACGACGGTGACCTGACCAAGTTCAAGGTGGTTCGCATACAGCCTTCGGTGCTGCGTCAGGTAGCCATCGCCAAGACGGAGCCGGGAGACGAGAACAATCAGGACATCTCCTCGCTGGTGGGCAAGGTCGATATCCGCATGCTCGAATCCTACTCACAGGACGACCCGGACGCCTACAGCTATTCCGGCGGCCTGTGCCAGGCGAATCAGGGTCTGCTGGAATTCGTGGAGATGTTCAAGGCCCCCATCAAGATGCTGCATCCGCTGTTGACGGCCACGCAGGAGGGCAATTACAAGGGAACCGAGGGCTTCTCTGCGATGCCGTTCCAGGGTGTGATCCTGGCGCACTCGAACGAATCCGAATGGCGCTCGTTTCGCAACAACAGAAACAACGAAGCATTCCTTGATCGCATCTATATCGTCAAGGTGCCCTATTGCCTCCAGGCATCCGAAGAGGTCATGATCTACGAGAAACTGCTGGCCAACAGTTCGCTGTCGGATGCACCGTGTGCGCCCGGCACGTTGAACATGATGGCGCAATTCTCCGTTCTGTCACGACTGGTCGAGCCCGAGAATTCCAATGTGTTCACCAAGATGCGTGTGTACGATGGCGAGAACCTGAAGGATGTGGAACCCGATGCCAAGTCGGTTCAGGAGTATCGCGACTTCGCAGGTATCGATGAAGGCATGAGTGGCATCTCGACGCGTTTTGCCTACAAGGTGTTGTCCAGCGTGTTCAATTACGATCAGAGCGAAGTGGCAGCCAATCCGGTGCATCTGATGTATGTGCTTGAACAGCGACTGCTGCGCGAGCAGCTACCCGACGAAGTACAGCGACGCTATATCGAGCTGATCAAGGGCTATCTGGCGCCCCGCTACGCCGACTTCATCGGCAAGGAAATCCAGACAGCCTATCTCGAATCGTATTCCGAGTATGGCCAGAACATCTTTGATCGCTATGTGACCTACGCCGACTACTGGATCCAGGATGAGGACTATCGGGATCCGGAGACCGGAGAGAGTTTCGATAGAGCACAACTCAACGATGAGCTGGAGAAGATCGAAAAACCTGCCGGTATCGCCAACCCCAAGGATTTTCGCAACGAGATCGTCAATTTCGTACTGCGGGCTCGTGCCAACAAGGGTGGCAAGAACCCCTCCTGGACCAGTTACGAGAAACTTCGGGAGGTCATCGAGAAGAAGATGTTCTCCAACACCGAAGAACTGCTGCCGGTCATCTCCTTCAATGCGAAATCATCCTCGGATGAGGCAAGCAAGCACGAAAGCTTCGTGAAGCGCATGATAGAAAAGGGCTACACCGAAAAGCAGGTACGTCTGCTGTGCGAATGGTATCTGCGGGTAAGAAAGTCGCAGTAGCGGGAGAAACACATCATGTCCGTGATTATCGACAGACGTCTGAATGATCGCAACAAGAACGCCGCCAATCGGGCGCGGTTCATGCGGCGTTACAAGGCTCAGATAAAGCGCTCCGTCGCGGACATGGTGTCCGAGCGATCCATCGAGGATATGCAGAAAGGTGGCAAGGTGAAGCTGCCAGCCCGTGATGTCTCGGAACCTCACCTGCGTCATGGCCAGGGTGGCGACCGGGAGATGGTCCTTCCGGGAAACCGCACCTTTACCCCGGGAGATCGCCTGAAGCGGCCTTCCGGCGGCGAAGGTGATGGCGACGGCAGCGGCGATGGTGAAGGCGGCAGTGGCGAAGACAACTTCACTTTCGCGCTGTCGCGTGAGGAATTCATGAACCTCTTCTTTGATGATCTCGAGTTGCCCCACCTGGTACGTACACAGGTAGGCGATATCAAGGAACTCAAGCCACAACGGGCCGGTTATACCTCCCAGGGCTCGCCCACCAACCTGTCCGTGGTACGCACGATGCGTCAGGCGCTGGGCAGACGCATCGCGCTGCAAAGTGGTGCCCGACGCAGACTCGAGGAGATCGAGGCCCTGCAAGGCGATGATCCTGACAAGGACAATCCACTGATAGACGAGGCCGAGATCGAATTGCTGAAAAAGCGCATCGAACGAGTGCCGTTTCTGGATGATATCGATCTGCGCTTTCGCAACCGGATCATGGTGCCCAAACCGATGAGTCAGGCGGTCATGTTCTGTCTGATGGATGTATCGGCCTCCATGAACGAACAGCGAAAGGATCTGGCAAAACGCTTCTATACGCTCCTGCACCTGTTCCTTAGCCGAAAATACGAACGCGTGGAGATCGTCTTCATTCGCCACACGAACGATGCCGATGAAGTGGACGAGCAGACTTTCTTCAACGATCGCAAGACCGGCGGCACCGTGGTGTATTCGGCGCTGGAGCTGATGCGCGAGGTGATCGCGGCGCGTTATCCATCGGATCAATGGAATGTCTATGCCGCTCAGGCATCCGATGGAGACGCCTTCGGTGCCGATCCGGAACGCAGTCGTGGATTTCTCGAAGACCAGCTCCTGCCGCTGGTTCGCTACTACGCCTATATCGAGGTCTGTGAGACGCCCACCACGCGTACCTCGACGCTGGCATCCACGTATCAACGCATCGATTCTCCCCATTTTGCAATGGCCACCGTCAATGATCACCGCGATATCTACCCGGTGTTCCGTACGCTGTTTTCCACCGACACCGCGGGAAGCGCCACATGACCAGCTCTCGATTATTGTCTCAGGGACCTGACTGGAACTTCGATCTGATCGAGAAGTACGATCTGGCGATCAAGGAGATCGCTGTCGGTGAATTCGGCCTGGACTGCTACCCGAACCAGATCGAGATCATTGCCTCGGAGCAGATGCTCGATGCCTATGCCTCATCGGGCCTGCCGATCTCCTACCCTCACTGGTCCTTCGGCAAGCAGTTCATCATCCAGGAGGAAGCCTACCGAAAGGGTGCCCAGGGTCTGGCCTATGAGATCGTCATCAATTCCGACCCCTGCATCTCCTACCTGATGGAAGAAAACTCCATGCCACTGCAGGGGCTGGTAATCGCGCACGCCTGTTATGGACACAACTCCTTCTTCAAGGGAAACTACCTGTTCCGACAATGGACCAATGCCGATGCCATTGTCGACTACATGGTCTTTGCCAAGAATTTCGTGCGGCGCTGCGAAGAAAGCTACGGCATCCAGGCGGTCGAAGACATGTTCGATGCCTGCCATGCCTTGCGAGATTATGGTGTGTCGCGCTATCAGCGACCGCGGCAACTCTCGGTTGCCGAGGAACTGAACCGGCAACGCGAACGGGAAGAATACGAATGGTCGCGCCACGATGAGATATGGCGGACGGTTCCGGTTGCAGAAAGTCAGGATACACCGGAAAAAGCGGCAGGTGACGTCGAAGAGCCGCAAGAGAATCTGCTGTACTTTCTGGAAAAATACTCGCCAAAGCTCGCTGGCTGGCAACGCGAGATCATTCGCATTGTGCGCAAGATGGGACAGTACTTCTACCCCCAGGGTCAGACGAAAGTCATGAACGAAGGGTGGGCAACCTTCTGGCATTACACGATCCTGAACAGGATGTACGACAAGGGCCTGGTGGATGATGGCTTCATGATCGAGATACTCGCCTCGCACTCGAACGTCATTGCCCAGCGAGGGTTTGATGAACGCGGCTATGGCGGCTTCAACCCCTATGCACTCGGCTTTGCCATGTTCATGGACATCAAGCGCATGTGCGAGGATCCCACCGAAGAGGACCGACACTGGTTCCCGGAAGTCGTCGATACACCGTGGCAGGAAACCCTGGATTTCGCCATGCGAAACTACAAGGACGAGTCCTTCATTGCGCAGTATCTGTCACCGAAACTGATTCGTGAATTCCACATATTCGCCATTTCCGATGAAGAGGAAAAGGAATATCTGGAAATCGACAGCATTCACAATGAGGAAGGATACCGGCGAGTTCGCCGTCTGCTGTCAGAACAGTACAATCGCGATGGGCAATATCCGGATTTGCAGATTACCGGCTTCGATCTGCACGGTGATCGCTCACTGACCGTACAACATCGATTGCATCGAAAACGCCCTCTGTCGAAGGAATCGGATATCGTCCTCAGACACCTGCAGCGACTATGGGGCTTTGACATGCACCTGGAAACGGTGCGAGAAGACGGCTCGCTGGCAGACAAGAAGACCTTCGCCGCGTGACCTGCGGGGCGTTTACCGCCCCGCTTTGTCAACGCTGGTCTATTTCGTGCTCTTTGCGCTCTTCACGTGCGCAAATGCGGCATACAGGTCACCGGGCGAGCGTTCGTTATCCAGATCCAGTTTGTCTTCCAGATGCTGCAGGTGCTCGGCCATACTGGCCACTGCAGCGTCTGCGTCCCCGGTCGCCATGACATCCACGATGTCGAAGTGTTCCTGATGTGAACACAGATCATGCTGCGGGGTCTGGTACATGGCGATGATCAGCGAGGTCTGCGGTACCAGCTCCATCAGATAGCTTTGCAGCGTACTGTTCTCTGACAAGGCTGACAGCAGAATATGGAAATCCCCCGAGAGCCGCAAACCTGCGCCATGCTGTTGGCGTTGCACATGATCGCGCTCGTTCTCTACACAGCGGCGCAGTTCGGCCAGTGCTTCGGGCGTTGCTCGCCGCGTGGCTTCACGCACCACCTCGGCTTCGATGATCTTCCTCACCCCCAGTATCTCCCGCGCCTTGCGGACGTCCGGACGGATGATGGTGGCACCTCGATTGGGCTGCATGTCGACGATACGATCATGCGAAAGACGCAGCAAGGCTCGCCGCACGACCGTACGACTGACCGAGAAGATATCAGCCAGCTCGTCTTCCTTGAGCTTTACACCCGGGCTCAGGCGATGATCCAGGATGGCGTCGAGAATCTCGGTATAGAGCCTCTCATCCTGAGTCTGGCTGGCCTGCTTCTCGGATGGGTGCAATATATCGCCCAGCTCCCTGCCCGACGTTGCGGCTTTGGTGTTCTTGCCCACTGTTTACATTGTCACCCGGATTCAGAGAACAACGATTGTACACAAATGAAAATTACAACGCCGGCACCTCATCCCAGAACCGCATGTCGATTCACATCCTTGTACAGCAGATAGCGAAACTTGCCGGGGCCCCCGGCATAGCAGGCCTGCGGGCAGAAAGCGCGCAGCCACATGAAGTCACCGGCTTCCACCTCTACCCAGTCCTGGTTGAGCCTGTACACGCCCTTGCCTTCCAGCACGTACAGGCCGTGTTCCATCACGTGGGTTTCCAGAAACGGGATGACCGCGCCCGGCTCCAGTGTCACGATGGTCACGTGCATGTCGTGCCTGAGGTCTGCCGGATCGACAAAGCGGGTAGTTGCCCAGCGACCATCGGTATCGGGCATGGGCGTCGGTGCGACTTCCTGTTCATTGGTGACGAAGGCGGGCGGCACATCCAGGCCATCCACGAACTCGTAGGCCTTGCGGATCCAGTGAAAACGACAGGCTTGATCTCCCTTGTTCTTCACGCGCCACTTGCAGCGTGGCGGCAGGAAGGCATAACCGCCGGGTGTCAGCTCATGTTCCTGTCCTTCAATGCTCAATGACAGGGCCCCTTCCATGACAAACAGGACGCCCTCGACCTGGCTGTCCGGCTCTGGTTTGTCGCTGCCCCCACCGGGCGATACTTCCATGATGTACTGCGAGAACGTCGTGGCAAAGCCGGCAATGGGCCGGGCAATGATCCACACCCGCGTGTTCTCCCAGAACGGCAGATAGCTGGTGACGATGTCTCTCAGCACACCCTTGGGGATGACGGTATAGGCGTCACTGACAACCGCCCTGTCTGTCAACAGATTGGTCTGCGGTGGCAAGCCGCCGTGTGGCGCCTGATAGATGGGCGTACTCATTCTGCTCGTGCTCCTGTCTGGTACCACTGGGCAATCAGGCCGCGTTCCTCATCGGTCATCTGCGTCAGATTGCCGATCGGCATGGCCTTGCTGACCACTACCTGCTGATGGATGGTCTCGGCCTGCCGCAACATGTCATCGGCTGATTCGAGCACGATTCCCTTTGGCGGTGCGCTGAAGCCGGGCTGCGCCGGGGCGTTTGCATGACACGCCGTGCATCGATCGTGTATGGCGACCTGCACTCTGGCAAACAGCTCGGATGCATTGACACCGGTATCCACGGCAACGGCAGCGGGAGGCTTCGGTACGATGGCAGCGGCCACACCCAGAATCAGCACAGCGGCCACGGCCAGAGGAATCAGCGTTTCCCTTTCATGATGACGTTGCACGAAGTACACCCGAATCAGCGCGCCTGCCACCGACAGGGCTATCAGGATCAGCCAGTTGTAGGCATGCCCCCAGGTCATCGAATAATGGTTGCTGATCATCACGAACAGCACCGGCAGGGTGAAGAAAGTGTTGTGTACGGAGCGTTGCTTGGCTCTGATACCGTGACTGGGATCCGGAGCACGCCCCTCTTTCTTGGCTGCCACCAGATCCCGCTGCCCCGGCATGATCACGAAGAACACATTGGCGACCATGATGGTGCCCAACATGGCGCCGTAATGCAGATAGGCGCCTCGCCCTCCGAAAATCTGGCACAGCACGAACGCCGCGATGCTGGTGAACACCAGCATCGCCAGACTCAGCTGGTTTTCCTTCTCGCCGATCTTCGACTTGCACAGCTGATCGTAGACCACCCAGCCCACGACGAGTGTCAGCATGCCGAGCAGCACCGCAACCGGCTTGCTCAGCGCCATGACGCTGGGATCGATCAGATAGATCTCTGCCTGGTACCAGTACATCAGGCACAGCAGGAACATGCCGGTGATCCAGGTGGTGTAGGCCTCCCACTTGAACCAGTGCAGCGTCTGCGGCAGTTCCGGTGGAGCTACCTTGTACTTCTGCGCATGATAGAAGCCCCCGCCATGCACGGACCAGACTTCACCACCCACACCCAGTTCCACATCGGCCGCCTCCTTCGGCGCGCGCAGCGAGTTGTCCAGCCAGACAAAGTAGAACGATGCACCGATCCAGGCGATACCGGTCACCAGATGCACCCAGCGCCCCAGCAGATTCAGCCATTCAAGAATATAGCCTTCCATTGCGCTCTCCTCAGCTGCCGCGATAGGTCGAATAGCTGAACGGCGTGATCAGCAGGGGCACATGATAGTGCTGCTCGGCGTCGGGTACGCCAAAGCGGATCAGCACATCATCGAGGAAACGTATGTCCTGCTTCACGGCCTGTTCTTCCCGCGCATCGAAATAGGGCCCCACCGCAAACAGCAGTTCATAGACACCCGTCTGCAGCGCCTCGTCACTGGCCAGGGGCTCATCACACCGACCATCATCATTCGTGATCATCTGGCGAAGCAGAGTGCGTTGTTCGTTTTCAATTCGATACAGGGATACGTGTATACCTTGTCCGGGTGTACCTCGTGTGGTATCCAGAATATGAGTGGTCAGTTTTCCCATGGCGAGAAGCTCCCGGTTGATGTCGGTATCGTCATTTTGAACAGCCATGGCGCGTCCGTAGCGCCGGTCCTCGCAGGACAGTAAAGGGTTGCCCGACAAGTGTCAACATGTTTGTACTTGTCTTTGTATCCATTTTTGTGTACAAAACACACAAGACATTGGAAGCTATCGCTCCACCTCCTGACTCGAACACGATCATCACGCCATGAGCAGCATTCACACGGAATCCGTATTCGCCGAACCCCCAGCAAGCCTCAGTGAGCAGGCCTTCGTCGATCGCTTCGGCGGGGTTTATGAGCACTCCCCCTGGGTTGCGCAGCGCACCTGGCAGCATGGGCTTGACGGCAGCCATTCACAGGTTGTCGTGTTGGGCGCTGCCATGGCCGACACACTGGACAAGGCCAGCAAGGCAGAACAACTGAGTCTCATACGCGCCCACCCCGATCTGGCCGGCAAGGCAGCGCTGAAAGGGGAATTGACCAGCGATTCCACCGATGAACAGGCCAGTGCCGGTCTCGACCAATGCAGCCGGGAAGAGCTGGCGCGCTTCGAGCAATTGAATTCAGCCTACAAGGCACGCTTCGACATGCCATTCATCATGGCGGTGCGCGGCAGTGATCGGCACCAGATTCTCGCAGGCTTCGAAGAGCGCCTGAAGAACGAACCTGTCACCGAATTCAAACGGGCCTTGCAGGAGATCAATCGTATCGCCCTGCTGCGCCTGGAAACGCTGGCAGCGGCGCCATACCCACGGGACATGCTCGGCTACGCAAATCAGCCGCCACAGGCCGCCTGGCCTGACAAGGCGCGCATAGCCGTGCAGTTCGTCATCAATTACGAAGAAGGTGGTGAGAATTGCATCCTGCATGGCGACAAGGCATCCGAAGCATTTCTGTCGGAGATCGTCGGCGCGCAGGCGCACACCGGTGTGCGGCACATGAACATGGAATCCATCTACGAATACGGCTCACGTGTCGGCTTCTGGCGCCTGCATCGCCTGTTCACCGAGCGCCGGATGCCCGTGACGGTCTTTGGTGTTGCCATGGCGCTGGAGCGCAATCCCGACGCGGTGAAAGCCATGCTGGATGCCGACTGGGAGATCGCCAGTCACGGCTATCGCTGGATTGACTACCAGTTCATCGATGAGGCCATCGAACGTGAACACATGCACAAGGCCATCGAGATACACACACGTGTCACCGGCAAACGCCCCACTGGCTGGTATCTGGGTCGCTGCAGCCCCAATACGCACCGGATGGTGGCAGAGGAAGGCGGCTTTGCCTACAACGCCGACAGCTATGCCGACGACCTGCCTTACTGGGACGCCACCTACGGTGACAAGCCACAACTGATCGTGCCCTATACCCTGGATGCCAACGACATGCGTTTCGCCTCCCCGCAGGGCTTCAATGCCGGTGATCAGTTCTACAATTATCTGAAGGACAGCTTCGACACGCTGTACGCCGAAGGCGCTCACACGCCTCGCATGCTCTCCATCGGTCTGCATTGCCGCCTTGTCGGCAGGCCCGGCCGTATCGCGGCACTGGCCCGCTTCCTCGACTATATACAGTCCTTTGACGAGGTCTGGGTGGCGCGACGAATCGATATTGCCGAACACTGGCTGGAAAAGCACCCCTGCACGGTGTGACACCGCAGGACTTGACGTGGGTGATCGGGACGTCGATCATCCACCGCTTCGAACAACACCACCGAAATCATTGCCATGCCATCAATGGACAGCGTGATCAACGCCTTCATCACGCTTTTCGTCACCATCGACCCGCTGGGCAACTTGCCACTGTTTCTGGGCTTGACAGCGGGCATGAGCGCAACAGTACGACGCAGCATCGCCATTCGCGGATCGGGAATCGCGCTGGCGATCCTGGTACTGTTTGCCATCACGGGCATGGCGGTACTTGATGCCATCGGCATCACCATCGATGCCTTTCGAATTGCCGGAGGCCTGCTTCTGTTCGTGACGGCTTTCGAAATGATCTACGGTTTGCGACAGGAGCGGCGCGAGGAAGCGTCCACCACGGCCGCGGCCGATCATATCGCGAGCCTGGCGGTGTTCCCCTTGGCCATTCCTCTGCTGGCAGGGCCCGGTACCATTTCAGCCACCATTCTTCTCTCGTCCGAACTCTCTCAGGATCCGGGCGTGAGCGTCTGGGCGGGACGTCTGACACTGATCCTCATCATCACCATCATGATGGCATTGACCGCAGCTGCTCTGACCGGCGCACACTGGCTGGACAAATACATCGGTGCTACCGGCAAACTGGTGGTTACACGACTATTGGGGGTCCTGCTGGCCGCTCTGTCTGTCCAGTACATCGCAGATGGCATTCTCGCCTTCACCAGACACTGATCGCCTGCATCCGTTAATCCGGGGTTTGCCATGAAGCAGAAGATCACCGGCTTTCACCGGGACGAACTGGACGACTGGGTAGCCGAACTGGAATGTCGGCACACACAGCACGTACGCCACAATCCGCCATGGACCAACCGGCCCTGGGTCGAGTCTGAAGAAGGCCGTGCGTCAAGATTGGGGCAGATGCTGGAATGCCTGAAATGTGACCGTGAGGAACGACCGGACCTGCACTGAACCAGATCAGGCCGGTGCGACGACTCTGTATCGCGTGGTCACCAGGCCTGATGGGAAAGAACTGGCCTCCAGCAACTGCAGATCGATGTCGGCTTCCAGTTCGCCGAACAGGCGTTTGCCGGAGCCGATCAGAACCGGTACCAGTGTCAGCGTCATGTTCTCGATCAAGCCTTCACGCAGGAAACTCTGCACGATTTTCCCGCCATCGACATAGACGCGTTTCCAGCCTTTTTCCGCCAGCGATGCCATGACGTCCGGCGGGCTCAATTCGCACAGACTGACCTGATCACGCAACTTGTCGGGGATATCTCTCGGGTTCAGCGAATGACTCAAGACGATTGCCGGTTTGTCGTAGGGCCAGATATCGTGATTCAACGCCGTTCTGAATGAACCACTGCCCATGACCACGCCATCCACGGAGTCCATGAAGGCTTCGTGTGAGTGCGCCTCGCCCCCGGTGTTCTGCTTCATCAGCCAGTCCAGCCCGAAGTCTTCCCTCGCCACGAATCCATCGAGGCTCATTGCCATGTAGACATGGCCACTCGTCTTTTCCATCATGCTGTGCATCTCCCTGAACGGATGGAGGCTCGATCGATCAACGGCAGGGTTCAGGATCATCAGGACCACCCCGTCATCGATGCTGTCGTACAAGCACTGAGCTGCAGCATACACCCTATCGGCCGTCAACAGATTGCCTTGGCAGGCTGGCACAGGCGATTGTCATGAACGGGTAAAGAAACAGCCCTGGCATGGGCGAGCAAAGCATCTGCACCCCGGCCTTCCCGCCCGCGTATGATGTGGCGGTGTTTTTCAGACAACCATCAGGGCAACGGGATGTGGGCGGCAATTCGAGGATCGTGGTCACTGTTTGCCGGCATGATCTTCCTGATGGTCAGCAATGGCCTGTTGACCACCTTGCTCACCCTCCGGGGAAGCAGCCTGGGTTTCAGCGACTCCGCCATCGGTATGGTGCAATCCGGTTATCCGGTAGGCGCCTTGCTCGGCTGCCTGATTGCACCACGATTGATCATGCGTGTTGGCCACATCCGCGTCTTCGCAGCACTCGCCTCCACGGCCAGTGCCGCTGCGCTGATGCACCTGGTTACGGCCGACCCCTGGATCTGGGGCAGCATGCGCCTGCTCACCGGCTTCTGCTTTTCCGGCCTGTATATCGTTGCCGAGAGCTGGTTGAACAGCAGCGCCGATAACGACAATCGCGGCAGCCTCCTGTCTGTCTACTTCATCGTACAGACCGGTGGTGTCGCTCTCGGTCAGCTTCTGCTCAATTTCTCCAATCCGGACAGCATCCTGTTGTTCGTTGTCGTCTCCATCCTGATCTCGTTTTCCCTGGTTCCCATGCTTGTATCAGATGATGCCGTCCCCCCCTACGAAGTGCCGGAACGGGTTACCTTCATTCATCTCTTCCGACTCTCTCCCATGGCGCTCACGGGCAGCTTCCTCAACGGAATCTCTCAGACAATGCTGTACGTATCCCTGGCGCTCTATGGCAGCTCTCTCGGACTGAGTCAGGGTGCCATCGGTGCCATGATCGGCAGCATGACGCTGGGCGGAATGCTGTTCCAGTTTCCCCTGGGGAAATTGTCGGACATGATGGACAGGCGCTTGCTTATCGCGGGTGTACCGGGCTTGTCAATTCCGATCTGCATCCTGATTGCGCTGCTGGACAATCCTGCAGAGAATCTGCTTTTGCTGTACCTGTTGGTAGGCTTGCTCGGAGGATTGACACTGCCCGTCTACTCGATCTGCATGGCTCACATGAACGATCACCTGAACCGCTCTCAGGTGGTTGCTGCCAGTGGAACGCTGGTATTGATCCTTGCGGCAGGCATGACACTCGGCCCGACCCTTGGTGGCTTCACCATCGATCACTTCGGTCCTGCCGGTATGTTCCATGTGCTGAGCGTCACAGCGGGCCTCACCGTCATGACTGCCCTGTTCCGGCTATGGAGCAGCCCGGCGATAAGCGAGAGTCGCGGTAGCGCAGTGGCGGTCTCAGCCAACCTGACACCGGAAGCCACTACCCTGTACCCCAAGGCGTCAGAATAGCACCCGATCATCGCTGCATCAGCGGTTCACGATATCAGCGTGCATCGGTGCGTAGAGCGCAAGCAGCTGATTCTGCACGCCTTGAGGAATTCTGTTGCGATCCATGGCGCGCATCAGGGCTTCCACGATTCCATTGAATTCCACACGAGTGATCTTCATGCCGGCATGGGTCTGCAGCATGTCGTCTCCGCTGTAGGTGCAACCACCACCGGTTTCCATGCACATCTGCTCGGTCATCATGCGGTGAAAGCGACCAATGTCTGTCTGCCGATAACGCCCCTTGATTCGCTCATCGGCGGCTATCTCGCGAATGAAATCGGTGGTCAGTTGCTCCACCCCGGCTTCACCGCCCAGCTGTTCATACAGGGTCATTTCCGGCTTGGCAGGGGACGTGGCCGAACAGGCGCCGACCAGAATGGCAACGAGCATGTGCAGCACTGTTGGCGCCAGGCATCTGCGAAGGCGGCCCATGGCCATGGAGTACGAGGGTTTCATGCTAGGCCTCGTCATTGGCTCACCTGCAAGGACAGATAGACACCGGTTTGATCGTCGAGACCTGTTATCGAACCCAGGTCGGACCACGCGGCAACCAGCGACACCCGTTTGCTTGGAAACCAGCCGAGGAAAACGTCATACCAGTCATCTTCGCGCGCAAAGCCCAGATTGTCCGGTTTCTGCCGGTATTCCACGCCAAGCACCCACTGGCGGGTGATGAACAAGCCGGCACTCGCCTCGGCCTGTAGCGACAGCCGGTTTCTGCGATCTCCGCCGAAACCCAGCAGACCACCCTGATTGGCCCTGGTGGCCCGCACGGTGGCATTCAGGAACAGCGAACGATGAAACGGGCCATCCAGCCACAGCTTGCTGGCAGCCAGATAGATATCCAGCCCCTTGTCGTCACGCGCCCCCACACTCTCGGGTATGGCGAATGTGTCGTTCTTCTTGTACTGCAGACCCAGGGTCATCTGGGGAAGCCGGGTATAGATCAGGTCGCCGTTCAGACGCAGCTTCGCCCCGAGGATGGTCTGCTCCAGTTGCTCACCCGGTATCACTTCATCGATGTCGAAGCGCTGCTTGCCGATCGACAATTCCACGCGGTTGTGCAGGGAGAGCGCTGCGCCATAAGCCTGCATGGTGAAGTCTTTCGGCTGCACCTGTGTGTACCAGGCGGAGCCACCGAACTGCTCATCCTCCGCGTAACCGGCCAATAGCGCCCAGGGCACGATGCCGCCTCCGGCAGCCCCTTCAACCGTCATGGCACCGCCGGTGGCGATGAGCCGACCTCCCGGCGCGGCTTGCAGCGTTCCTGCAACAGCGCTCAGCATGAGGCACAGCATACTTGCGCGGATGATGGAACTCATCGGGTTGACCCTTTCTCGAGCTTGCAATGGTGCATTCAGGCTGGTCAAAAGCAAGTATCACGCCTTGAGCCGCAATGACTCTGTTACCACTGGCTACTCGATACCACCCCATTTTTACAACAACCACGGGTGAAAGCGACGGCAACGCCACCAACTGTGACACCATGCCACCCAAGCGCCTCTCACCTGGCTCAGCCGTTGACCATCCATGAACTCAGATTTCGTACACCGTCAAAATTCGCTGATGTGGCTCGTTTTCGCGATTCTCCTGGGTGGGCTGATCTATCTGCTCTCACCGATCCTCACACCGTTTCTGGTGGCTTTCATCGTGGCCTACCTTGGCGAGCCTGTGGTGCGTTTTCTGGAAAACTGGAAGCTGCCGCGTTGGGCAGCCATCCTGACGGGCTATCTGCTGATACTGGGGGTAACCGGAGCGATCGTGCTGCTCATTCTGCCATTGGCCCAGGAACAACTCGAACAGCTGATAGACAAGGCACCGAGCTACAAGTCAACCCTGCTCGGCTATCTGCAACCCGTTCTGGATCTGTGGCACTCCTATAGCGGGTCCGGACAAGGCAGTGAGGCCGGCAGCGGCGATGCTGACTCGGCTGAATCGGTTGTCGGTCTGGCAAAGGATGCAGTGCCTCAAGCCACCGATGCCGTCGGCAAGGCTGTCAACGCCGTGGCCAGATCCGGCATGGCGGTCGCCAAGACGCTGATGAATATCTTTCTGGTGCCGGTACTCGCCTTCTATCTGCTGCGCGACTGGAACTCCCTGAGCCGGCAGTCCCTGCGACTGGTTCCCGAGAAGTACCGTGAAAAGACCGCCGTGGTCGCGGGTGATGTGGACGAAGTCCTGCAAGGTTTCCTGTGGGGACAGCTGCTGGTCATGGCGAGTCTGGCGGTCATGTATTCCACCGGCCTCTGGCTTATCGGCCTGGAGTTCGGTCTGCTGATCGGTGTGATCGCCGGCCTTCTCAGCGTGGTTCCCTATCTGGGCACGGTAACCGGACTTGTACTCGCGGCCATTGCCATGGTAGTGCAGACCGGTGAATGGCAACAGCTGTGGCTGGTCGGACTCGTCTTCGGTATCGGACAATTCATCGAGGGGAACATACTGACGCCCAAGCTGGTGGGCGACAAGATCGATCTGCACCCGGTGGTGGTGATCTTCGTGGTGTTGGCCGGTGGTCAGCTGTTCGGCCTCACGGGTGTGCTATTGGCCCTCCCCGTCGCCGCCGTGGCCTGGGTCATCATCAAGCGGACCATCGGCACCGTACCATCGGACGAACCGCTGAACGAGTGACTGGTCCGGGTGGCCAACCATGAGCGGCATTCCTTCCGTGTTCTGCCAGGTCCCGATCGCTACCGTGTACGCATTCGCTCAGCCCGTGTACTGCTCGAGAGCTGAACAGGAACCCAACGCTTGCACACTGCCGGGCGACGTCAGATCGATGCGTTCATCCGCGACACGTTGCAGCAACAGCGTCATTCGTTCGGGATCGATATCCACTGGCAGCTGCCGGGCAATGATCGGCTGCCATTGATCATCGCTCCATTCTGCCAGCGCAAACTCGAACACATACTCATCCTCTATACCCATTCTGAGATCTGACAGTACCAACTGCCCCTCCCTGACAGACAAGGCAAAGGCACCGCGTGTAAACCAGTCCATCCTTGCGACCGGCCAGCTATCCAGCCAGTCGGCGCAGCCTGCCTTACCGTTGTCGTAAGTCTGCATCGGCACTGTCGATTGACTGTCCAGCAATGAGCTGTAGCCTTCCAGATACTCATTACCATTGATGACGACGACTCGCCAGAGCAGTGAGAATGGAAACGGTGCAACCAGTACATGGCTGGCCTCGATGTCACGGAGTTCGAGCGTGGCGACCACTTTTCGATACGTTATCTGCTGCGCCACGAGCGTCCACGCCAGGTAGGCGGTACTCAGACCCAGTCCGGTCAGGACCAGAGGCCTCGCCTGCAGCCACTGGCGTTGCCAGGCGACAGCGACGCCGACGATCAGCGGAAGCGTATAGACAGGATCGATGATGAAGACGGAGCCCCAGGCCGTGGGCGGCACCGGCAGTGGCCACAGAAGCTGTGTACCGTATACGGTGAAGCCATCGAGCAAGGGATGAGTGATCAGGATCAACCACAGGGAAAACCACCAGCGAGACAGAGAGATGTCTGCGCGCTTTACCAGCCTCTTGCACAACATCGCCATGGGAACACTGATCAATGACAGCACCAACAGGGAGTGGCTCCAGCTACGGTGATAGGTGAAGCTCTCTATGGCGTCCTCGTAGGGCACCAGCACATCCAGGTCGGGCAAGGTGCCAAGTGCGGCACCCAGCAACAAGGCTCGCCGGCCCAGCTTCTCTCCCAGAGTGACATGAGCCAGGGACGCACCAAGAACGATCTGTGATATGGAATCCATCGGAACTCTGTTGGCCTGCGCGGGACGGTGATCGGAAATCATTGCTACGTCGCTACTGCGCGACAAGACCAGCAGCAACGAACAACAGCAGGCGGAAACCTGCCTGAAGACTGTAATAAATGCAATTATCGGGGTGCATTCTGCCGTTCATCGTGCTTTTCGTGGAAGATTGTCAGGTAATGATCAGGCAGAGACTCCCCATCGACACGAACGCAGACACGAACGCAGACAAGGAACGACGACGCATGCAACGGCTGGCGCATCTGATGGACAGCTCCATCAGGCTGCCGGGTGGATTCAGAATCGGTCTGGATGGCATCATCGGCCTGGTGCCCGGCATTGGTGATGCCGTAGGCCTGCTCATCTCCAGCTATCTGATCGGCAAGGCCGCGACACTGGGTGCATCAAGACCGTTACTGGCGCGCATGGTCGGCAATGTACTGCTGGAGACCGGACTGGGCAGCATCCCTCTGGTGGGTGATCTGTTCGACTTCGCGTTCAAGGCCAACAACCGAAACATGAGGTTACTGCTGAACCACCAGGAGGATGCCCGCGAGGTTCACAGGCGCAGTACAGTGTGGGTCGTTCTCATGGTCGTGTTTCTGCTGCTGGCCTGTGCCGTCATTCTCACGCTGGCCTGGCTGTTGTTGACGGCGATCGTCGGCATCCTGTTCTAAAGACTGCAGGGGCGTAGTCGAAGCCGTCAGACAGACCCCATGAAGAAGCGCACCATCTCGGCAGAAGCGTTCGGACCTGCAGAGTCCGTACAGGAACCCTCGGTACAGCCACCGGACCATTGATGGCCCGCATCGATCAGTTGCCAGTATTCACACCTGGCTCGTTTGTGCGAATTCTTCGCCGCGAAGGTGGTGACGACACTGCGCCGACCGCAAGGTGAGGCGTGCGTTGTCGACGAGGCTCGCCATGTCGCGCTGCCCAGCTTGGCACTCTCGCGCGCCAGCCAGTTATCGACAATCAACGCGGCATTGTCGCAGTTGACTGTCCGGTCCTTGTTGCCATGAAACACGATCAGTGGCGTATGACGTTCCACCGCGCTGCGCGACTCTGTCAGTGAGCTGTTTCCTCCGGCGCGAGGTTCAAGTACGACATCGGCATTGGGGCTATCCCATGCAGCGTTTCGCACCGATCCGGGAACGCGCGGTCGACGCATCTGATTGAAGGCCTCCATCATCGTGCTGGCCGCACCGCTCGGCAAGCCTGAATGCACACCAGCCGCTGCAAAGACTTCGGGGTATTGTTCGGCCAGAATCACGGCCATTGCACCTCCGGCAGACAGCCCGGCCACAAAGACCTTGCCCGTATCTATCGGATGCTTGTTCATGACCTCTTGCGTCAGTGAGCAAAGCGCAGCGGGTTCCCCACCATCACGGACCTGGTGTTGCGGAACAAACCAGTTCCAGCAACCATTGGGATTCGCCGACGTGGATTGATTCGGGTACAGAACATACATGCCAGCTTCCTGCGCGATGGCATCCATCTGAGTTCCAATGGAGAAATCCTGTGCATTCTGACCACAGCCGTGAAGCATCAACAACAACGGCGCCGGTTCTTCATCCACTCTCTCCGGTATGAACAGACGGTAGCTCAGGGAGATTCCGTTCAGCGTATGCACGCACTCATCGAATGGCGTCTGCAGTAGTTCTGGCGTTGCGAAGTCTTCCTTCCTGACCAATGCCGAGCTGTTCATGAGGCTTACCTCCATGGCGACTCAGGCCTGTCAAACGGCTCGATCTGCCGGATCAACTGCAATACATGATCAGGCAGATACGTTTGTCAGGCATAAGACAACGGTTTCACGCAATGGTGCTGCATGAATCCGGCCAGGCTCGCGCCGTGACAACCCTGAAAACCCGACCGCTAACGTTGTTACATCCGGCCATCAGGCAGTGGTCTGCTCAAGACACTGTTTGACTTTCTGTACAAGACTCGTGATGGAAAAGGGTTTTTGCAGAAAATTGACGCCCTCTTCAAGAATCCCCTGATCGACAATGACATCATCGGTGTACCCGGAAATGAACAGGACACTGATATGGGGTAGCAGACGGACTACCTCGTCATACAGCTCTCTTCCATTCATGTCCGGCATTGCCACATCGGTGATCAGCAGATCGATATCGTCGTGGATAGCTGCCAACCGGAGGCCATCGGCGACATCCTGTGCTTCCAGTACCGTGTAGCCATAGGCCTCCAGTCCCTCGCGCAGGATGTTGCGCACCATGACCCCATCTTCCACCAGCAGAATCGTTTCGCTTCCCATCTCCAGACTGCTGGAAGATGGCTTGCGATCAGGTGCCGGTACCGACTGTTCGGCATGCTGAAAGTACAACTTGAAGGTACTTCCCAGCCCCGGCTCACTGGAGACCCGCACATTGCCCTGGTGTTGTTTGACGATACCGTAAACGGTCGCCAGGCCGAGTCCGGTACCCTTGCCCTGCGTCTTGGTGGTATAGAATGGTTCGAAGATGTTCTTGCGCGTATCGCTGTCCATGCCGTGCCCGGTGTCCTTGACCACGAGCATCGAGTAACTGCCCGCTGGTTGCAGCTCACCGTATTGCTCCTTGTGCGGCTCTTCAAGAGTGATGTTGGCTGTACCGATGGTCAGCGTGCCGCCCGAGGGCATGGCATCCCTTGCGTTCACGACCAGATTGAGAAGTACCTGTTCGATCTGCCCTCTATCGGCATTGACCGGAGACAGTTCCGTATCAAGCATGATTTCTATTCTGATGTCTTCGCCAATCAGGCGTTTGATCATGGATTCGTAATCCCTGACGACCGTGTTCAGGTCAAGTACCTGCATCTCCAGCACCTGCTTGCGACTGAATGCCAATATCTGCCGAGTCAGGCCAGCAGCCTGTGTTGCCGCATCGGAAATTCTCTTGAAGTAGTCATGCCCCTTGTCACCACGAGGCAGATGCATCATTCCCAGTTCCGCATTGGCGGTCATCGGGACAAGAAGGTTGTTGAAATCATGTGCAATACTCCCGGCAAGACGCCCGATGGATTCCATTCTCTGGCTTTGCAACAGTCGGGTTTCCATTTCCTTTCGATCCGTTATGTCCTTGACCAACACGGATATCCCTGCTTCGTACGGGTAGGCAGATATTTCAAAATCGCGAAAGCCTTCTTGTGCAGGCAACACGATCTCCATCTGATCCGGCTTCTTTGACAGTAATACGTTCTGATAGAAATCGGCCAGAGGTTCAGCCTCTGGCATCGAAAACTGGTCAAGCACATGTTTGCCCAGTATTTCCTCCGCTGTGTAGCCGTAGCGTTCCGCCGCCTTGTTCCAATAGGTACAACGCAAGTCCTTGTCCATGGAGAAGAAAACGTCGTCGATGCTTTCTGCGAGATTGCGAAACTTCTGCTCGCTCAATACCAGCGATTTGTCCTTTTTCTCGATCTCGTCGATCAATACTTTCCGTGGCGCATTGACCAGCTCTCGCAGCAACAGAGGTTGATTCATGTACTCGACCAGGCGCTTGCGAAACAACACCAGGAACAGCAGCATGGGCATGCCATAGCCCACCGCCATGATGAAATTGCCGGTGATCCCGTTTTTCAGGTCACTGATGAGGTGTCCACTGAACGGATTGATCACCAAGGGAAAGACCAGTCCATCCAGGCAGATGATCGTCACGAATGTGACGATATACAGAGAGGAAACGGTAAATGCGTTGCTGACACGGGACTTGATTCGCTCGAACAGATAAATGAGGAGCAGGAGCTCACTGATCGTCACGACACCGCCGATGGACGTGACCAGCAGGGAAACGTTGAAGATCTCGATCGGTGTATTGAAATGATTCTGTATTGCAGGGTTCGACAAGGTCCATCTGATAATCATGGACAAGACGACAAGGGACAGATTGATGCTGATCAGCAACCGTATGATGCCTTTGATGACCCCCACGTCACGTTCTATGATGACGAACAGGACCGTTGTCATCATGAAAGCGCAATAGACCAGTGTGCCAACGGAAATGCTGATGGATTCGGTAATGGGAAACGCATAGATCGAACTGCCGTAATTGGCCAGTATCAACAACGCGCTCATGTAGCAATAGAACGAATTGGTTCGTATCCACCTGTCTTGCCTGGCAAAGTAGAACGGCAAGCAGGAGAACAGCAACAAGTGGGCAATAAAATTCAGGAGCATTTTTTTGCTAATCGGAGGTTTGGTGCAGTCAACTCCCAGAATCAGTGCGATGACATGTCAAACGGAACATATCATTCCACTTACCCTGAACGTGCTCAGTGGTACCTTCGCACTATATACCGGATGCGGTTGAGTCAGAAAATGGTTGCCACTCGGCTCGCCAGAGGATCGCTCCACGGTTCAGATCGAGGCAATCGATACAACCTCACTCAGGCGGGTCAGTAGCGTCGGAATCAGGCACGGGATGGCCTGTGAGCTCATGCAATCTCTCGAGTTGCTGCCTGATGATCCTGTTTTCCCGTTGCAGTGCGCTGATAGTGTCCCGCAGTTCTGCCACTTCCGATTCAAGGAGGGAAAGCGTGTCGGCGGCCGTCGCATCGCCATGCATACCGAGGAATTGATCGCCCTTGACTGGCGAATGCGCATCTATCTGTGACGGATCCGGCAGGCCGCAGAACAGATGGCTGAAACGCTCGCCACGACGACCGGATTGAGAGGCCAGAGTCGTGGCCAGAGGCATTGCGCGCTCACACAATCTCTCGACACAATGGGCCAGCTCGTCTCTGTCGGTGAAAAGCGCCATACGCTGCGTGCGTGTGTAGAGCTCGCTGAGCGTTTGCGGACCTCGCAGCATCATCAGGCACAGTACCGCCTGTTGCTTCTTGCCCAGCTCCAGATACGACATGAATTGCTGACTGTATTTCTCGGCCCTGGATCCGTATTCCTTGCGCACGAAATGCCGATCATCGAGTCCTTGCAGGGTGCGAACCACCTCGCCTTGCTGATAGTTCGTGATCGGTTCTCGACTGGATTTCTGGTTGCAGGCATTCAGTATGCTGTTGACCGTCAGCGGATACTGATCCGGCGTTGTCAGCTGTTTCTCCATCAAGGTACCCAGCACTCGCAGTTCGATAGCTGAGAGCTGCGGGACCTGCTGATCGTCACGCGGAACCTCGTCCAGTTCGTCTTGCACACGTATTCCTCAAGGCTGCAATGGGATACCTGGCGCTGACCGTCACGGCCGGAAACGCCATTCCAGCCATCATACCTTCAGATGTTCGCGTTCGATAGCATCGTGACACCCTGCGAGACAATCGCACCGCCGGCCTGATTTACGGTTCCAACAGAACGGACTTGCATTTTTCTGACTGACACGCCGACCGAATATGTCGCCCGGTGCAGCACGATCTCGTGCAGCTTGCTGCCAGCTGTGTCTGCGGTGGGTCTGCAGCCCGGCAGGGTCAGACCCCGGCAAACTGCTCTGTTCTTCGCCATCGAATCAGGACAGATAATGCACAACCCGACGGGGCAAGGCTGCCTGCATCAGCGCTGAGCCCATCCGTGTCCTGGACTGTGCGTGGGCAGGGTCGCCTGGTGGTTGGTTCGGGGTTCGGGGTTCGGGGTTCGGGGTTCGGGGTTCGGGGTTCGGGGTTGGCGGTTGGCGGTTGGCGGTTGGCGGTTGGCGGTTGGCGGTTGGCGGTGCCATCATGATTCCGTCATTTGCGATACGGCTCGCCAGAATTGATATTTTACTCTTATATTCATATGGTTATCAAAATTCGCCACCCACTCCTGCCAATGTGTGAGCAATCGGGCTTGAAGGGCGCATTCTGTGAAGATTCTCGCTGTTCAGAGAGGCATGCCGTCGTTCATGGCATGCAACAAGTTTCAATAGCCATTACAATGACGTAGCAGCGTCAGGCTTCGCGCCAGACCCCAGAAATCATGCGGATCGGTCAGTGATCGAACGGATTTCGATCCGCCAGACAAACCAGTTTCCTTGGCAATTTTCGTAACGGCATTCAATCCATGACTATCAAAGTATTTGGTCACAAATCTCCTGATACCGATTCCACCGGCTCTCCGCTGATCTGGGCCTGGTATCTGACGAACGTTCGTAACACACCGGCAGAGGCCTGCCTGTTGGGAGAGCCCAACACAGAAGCGGCTTTCATGCTGGAACGCTGGGGCTTCGACAAACCTGCCATCATCAGCGATGTCAGCGAAGAGGACAGCGTGGTCATCGTCGATACCAACAATCCGGCCGAACTGCCGGACAGCATCAACACGGCCGATGTCATCGAGATCATCGATCACCACATGCTGGCCGGCGGCATCAAGACGCGTAAACCCATCACCATCACGGTACGCCCCGTCGCCTGCACAGCAACCATCATGCACGACCTGATGGGCGAAGATGCGGCTCGCATGCCGGAGAACATCAAGGGCGCGATGCTCTCCTGCATACTGTCCGATACGCTTGAATTTCGTTCCCCTACCACCACCGCACGTGATCAGGAGGTGGCGGAGAAGATCGCAGCCGAGTTGAAGATCAATGTGTCCGACTATGCAGCAGAACTGTTCGCTGCCAAATCGGATGTCTCCCGATTTTCCGATGCCGAGCTGCTGCGCATGGACTCCAAACAATACGATATTGCCGACAAGAGTTTTCGTGTATCCGTGCTGGAAACCACTTCAGCTGATACGGTACTGGCGCGCAAGGAGTCGCTGATGCAGGCCATGCCCGCCGTGGCGACTGAAGATGCCGCCGATCAGGTTCTGCTGTTTGTCATCGACATCCTCGCCGAAGAAGCGACACTGCTGGTGCCCAACGATCTGGTCAAGCAAGTGGCCGAGAAAAGCTTCGGTGCAACAGTCACTGGCGATACAGTGACATTGCCCGGGGTGGTGAGCCGCAAGAAGCAGATCATACCCAGCCTGAAGGTCTGACCACCGCTGGCAGTGAATGTACGTCTGCTGCCGTTAGCATCATATCGTGGCCGTTACACGACATGTCGACAGGACGTGTTGTGCGACGGCCAATGCAAGTCGCTGACTTTCGTCACGCTGGCTGCAGTCAACGCAATGCGCTATGCACTAGTTGCAAGACAGGCCCGCTCGCTGTTATCTACAAGCACGGCCCGTCAACGATTCAATAGAGTAAGCGGCAGTCTGCTGGCCATGGCCGGCGGCTGGGCCCTGACGGCACGACATACCGCCGTCTGACCCTGCCGCCACACCCTCGCCTGGCGCTCAACGGGCCGATGCGGATTCCATCAGCACCGCCTTGCCAGTCCAGTCGTCGTCATCTACGGCAGTGGCCAGCACTGCGGCAACATCACCACGTGCCGCCTTTCCCTTGACATCGACGTCACTGCCGAAAACTACATCCCGCTCGCCATCGTCGTCGGTCAGGCTCACCGGTCTGACGATGGCGTAGGACAGACCTGATGCCTTCAAGTGCTCGTCTGCATCATGCTTCGCTTGTAGGTAATGAGCCAGGTCGCTCTCTTGGTCGGGCTTGTCCGCACCGACGGTGCTCAGCATGACAAACCGGGGCACCTTCGACTTCACGGCAATGTTGATAAGGTTGATGGCCCCGTCACGATCCACCTTGTCGGTCATCTCCGGACCGGTGTCTCCTCCGGAACCCGCGGCGAATACCACGGCGTCGCAACCGTCACAGACATCCTCATCAAGATCCGTCAGATCACCCTGACGTAGCGTCACATCCGGCGGCAGTTTGCCGGTATCTGAACTCTCTCTCACCAGCGCAACGGGAGAGTGCCCTTGAGCAGCAAGTTCCCTGACCAGACGGGCTCCGGTATTGCCGGTGGCTCCGGCGACTAGTATCTGCATGATTTACTCCGTATTTCAGTGTATTTGTGCGTACATCATCAGATGTACCGTTATCAGATGGTCCGTTGACCTGCGGGACGTCAGTCGCTCAGAAGTCAGGGGCCATCGGTCCGGCCTGCTTTACCGCCGCCTGATAGCCCGGTTGTTCCTGCAAGCGATGCCAATAGGCAGCCAATTGCGGACTGTCATCCAGCAGGCCCATTGCATCGAGATTGGCCAGCAGGTAGGAAAACTGGATATCCGCCAGAGTGGCTTCCACACCGAACAGCAGATCATGATCGGACAGGTTCGACTCCACATAGGCATAGTGTTTCCGCATCGCATCGAAGGCTGCCTCTTCCGGCTCCCCACCCCGCAACTTCGGTAACAACAGATTCATCGCGGCTGCAGCAAACGAACTTTCAACGTAGTCCAGCAGCTCTTCATGACGCAGATGCTCGGCAGTTCCCGCTTCCGGCTCGTGCTTTCCCTTGCCGAATCTGCCGGACAGATAGCGCAGACACGTTGCTGACTCCGCCAGCATCAGATCACCCTCCACGATCACTGGAGACTTACCCAAGGGATGTACTTTGGCCAGACTCTCCGGTGCTCTGAAACTGTCAGTCCGTTCATAGGACACCAGATGGTAGGGCTGCTGCAGATCTTCCATGAGCCACACCAGACGTATTGCTCGTGAGTAGGCAAGGCAGTGGATGGTAATCATGACAAGTAGATCCCCTTGATGTTGACGAACTCCTTCATGCCGAATCCACCGTGTTCGCGGCCGAAACCGGAGTCCTTGACCCCGCCGAATGGCATGTTCGGATCCGCTGCACCAAATGAATTGATGCGCACCATGCCGGTATCGAAGTGATCGCGAGCAAGCTTCACGGCCTTTTGTTCGTCGCGAGAGAAGATGCCACCACCCAGCCCGTATCGGCTGTCATTGGCTATGCGCATGGCGTCCTCATCGTCCTTGGCTTTGATGATGGAAGCCACCGGCCCGAAAAGCTCGTCGTCATAGGCGGGCATCCCGGGCTTGCAATCTGCCAGTACCGTCGCGGGGAAATACTGCCCGGTACGCTCTAGTGGCTTCCCACCGCACAGGAGGCTTGCCCCGCTTTCAATGCTTTTCTCTACCTGCTCGAGCAAGGTATCGAATTGCTCCTGGCTGGAGACCGGACCAAGCTGCGTATCCTCGCTCATGGGATCACCCATCTTCACCGACTTCATCTGCTCGACGAAAGCACTCACGAAATCATCGTAGACAGCCTCTGTGACCACGAAACGCTTCGCCGATACACAGGTCTCACCGTTGTTGTACAGCCTTCCCTGAACACAGGTTTCAACAGCCAGTTCGAGGTCCGCATCCTCCAGCACCAGATAGGCATCGTTGGAACCGAGCTCCAATACCGATTTCTTAAGATTCTGCGTCGCCAATTGTCCGATATGGCGTCCGGCCTTGTCGCTGCCGGTCATCGTCACGCCTCTGACAAGATCATGTTCGATGATCTCATCCGATACATCGTGATCGATCAGCACTACATCGAACAAGCCCTCGGGCAATCCGGCCTCCAGACAGATATCGCGCAGCATCAGGCCGCTACCGGTGCATATGGCCGCGTGCTTCAGCACGACAGCATTACCGGCCATGAGATTGGCCGCCAGCACCCTCACCGGCTGATAGATCGGGAAGTTCCAGGGTTGTACGCTGTAGATGACACCGATGGGCGAGTAGGCAACGATACCCCGTTTTCCGTCTTCACCGTGCTGGCGCTCTTCATCGGCCAGTTCCGATGGTCCCTGCCTGGCGGTGTATTCGAAAATCTGCGCGCAGAGCTCTACCTCAGTCAAACCGTCGCGATAGAGTTTTCCGACCTCCCGGGTCATCAACGTCGCCAACTCGTCTGCCTTGTCACGCAGCGCTGCCGCGATGTCTTTCAGGTAAGGCGCACGTTCCTCATGCGATTTGACGCGCCATTGCTGGAACGCCTCGTGTGCGGCCTCGACTTTACCAAAGGCCTCTTCCTTGCTCATCAGTTCGTAGTGGCTGATGGTCTCGTCAGTAGCCGGATTGGTGGTCGTGATCTGCGCCATGCTCATTTTCCCCGTATTTGTCCATGGAATCGACCCGAACAGCTCGCGGTGCGGGCTATTGCGGGTCGATGTGATGGAGCAGAGTCTATCGACGAGACTCGGGAGAAATCAGGCTTTGCGCTTTCTACACGGTAGAGTGCAGTATCGTGCCGCAGCTCAATGCCTGCGTCACGCCAACAGCGCCAGTGAGATCCAGGGCAGGAGCAACAGCAAGGCAAGTCTCACAATATCGGCAAACCAGAACGGGATCACCCCCTTGAATATGGTAGCCAGAGACACATCGGTCAGCACCGACCGCAAAACAAAGGCATTCATGCCCACGGGCGGCGTGATGAGACTGATCTCTGTCACCACGACAACCACGATGGCAAACCAGATACTGACCAGTTCGGGATCAGCCAACAGTCCACTTCCGAAATCGAGCTGGATCACGATCGGGTAGAACACCGGTACTGTCAGCAGGATCATCGACAGGCTTTCGAATACGCAGCCCAGCACCAGATAAATGCCAACCATGATGAGGATGACGCCCCAGGCACTGAAGCCCGAGTCATACACCATGTCCACCAAGGCATCCGGCAAACCGGCAAAGTTGACGAAGGAAGAGAATATCTCGGCACCGATGACGATGACGAATATCATGCCTGTCGAGAGCACCGTTTCCCGGCAAGCCGACGCGAATCCCTCTTTCGTCAATCCGCGCGTGGCCAGGGCCAGGATCAAGGAGAAAAACGCACCCATGCCGGCAGCTTCGATGGGGGTGAAGAAACCGCCATAGATGCCCCCCATGATGAAGGCAAACAGAGCCAGTGTTCCCCATACGCCGATTCGGTCACGTTTACTCATCGGAACAGCTTCAGTCACCGGAGGTGCACGGTCAGGAAAGATGCGTACCGTGATCATGACCGCAGCCAGATAGAGAACGATGCCCAGCAGTCCAGGCAGCAGACCCGCAATGAACAGCTTGCCGATATCGGTTTCCGTCAACAGCCCGTAGATGATCAGAATGACCGAGGGCGGTATCAATATACCAAGCGTGCCACCAGCAGCGATGGCCCCTGCGGCCAGACTGTCTGAATAGCCAAAGCGACGCATGGGCGGCATGGCCACTCGCGACATGGTGGCAGCAGTGGCCAGAGAAGATCCGGAAACCGCAGAGAAACTGCCACAACTGATGACGGTGGCCAATGCCAGCCCACCGCGCATACGCCCGAACAGATGATCAGCGCCGGCAAACAATCCTTGCGCGATACCCGCCTTCGCCATGATGTTCCCCATGAAGATGAACAAGGGCACGACGGACAGCGAGTAGCTGAGCCCGGTCTCGAACACGGCATTGCCGATCATCGAGCCGGCCGGTGCCCAGCCACGCATGATGGCAAACCCGACGCCGCCCACCAGCGCCATGGCGAAGGCGATCGGCACGCGCAGGAATATCAGTATCAGCAGAATACCGATACCCAGTAATGAGATCGTCATTGGCGGTACTCTCTCAACAGTCCGAACAAGGCAGCCAGAACGCAGGAAAACGCACCGAACATGGCAAACAGGCCGAAGGGCACACCCAGAGATTCCGAATGAGCTCCGTCGGCAAACTGCCGAACACCTAGGACCCACAAGCGCCAGGCGAAGAACAGCAATACGGTAGCGCAGAGAACACCCACCAGTACGTTCAGCACATGTCTGACGCGACCAGGAATGCTGTTCACCAACAGGTCGACATCCACATGACCACCGGCACGACTGACCAGAGGCAGAGAAGCGAAAACCAGCGCCCCCAGCAGCAATTCAGTCAACTCGAAGGCACCGGTCAAGGGCTTGTTGAGCAGATAGCGTCCGATGACATCGATGCCGGTCACCATCATCAGACTGACCAGCAATGCACCGGAGACTATCTCCAGTGCAATCGCAGACACTCGTTCGATCATTGATCAACGCCAGTGATTTCACGCAGACGAGCAATGGCAGCTACACCATCATACCCCTCCGGCAAGGAATCAGCCCAGCTCTTCTCCAGTGCACCGGCAGAGGTTTTCAAGGCTTCAAGAACAGATTCGGGCGCCGCATCCAGACTGATGCCGGCCTTTTCGATCTCTTCAACGGCAGCAGAATCGGCATCGATCCAGGCCTGACCGACTCGTTCGGCAAAGGCCAGACCGGAAATGGACTCGATAGCTGCCTGATCTTCAGCACTGATGGAGTCCCACTTGCCCTGGTTCATGACCAGGAACCAGCTGGTATTGTAGATGCCACCCGGCACCGTCATCGAGAACTTCACATCATCGGTGAGGTTGAAGGCTGTCAGAGCCTCGTAGGTGAACGTCGCACCATCAATCACACCACGAGACAACTTTTCATAGACTTCCGTCGACGACATGAACAAGGGCGTAGCGCCCAGGGATTCCATCAGGTTTGCCACATAGCCGCCCGGTACACGGATCTTCAGACCAGCAAAATCATCCGGTGTCTCTATCTTGCGCTGGTTGTTGTGAAACAGCCCGGGTCCATGGACGAACAGTCCCAGCAGCTTCGTGCCCTCGTGGTCTTTCTCGGCATCCAGATCCTCCGTATAGACCGTGTAGAACGCCTTGGATGTCTCGACGGCATCATCTCCCAGAAAGGAGAACTGCCCCACTTCGGCCTTGGTGAAACGATCATCCTGGCTGAAGCTGTGCAAGCCGTAAGTGATGTCGGCAACATCATCCCGCGCCATATCGAAATGTGCAGGTGGGCTGCCCAGAGGCTTGCCCAGAACGCGAACGCTGACACGACCTTCGGTGACCTCTTCGATCTCCTTGGCCCAGGGCTTGATGGCGTTCAGCACTACAGGATGACGTGGCGGCAGCCAACTGGACAATACCAGGTCTGTATCGGCCTTCAGCGAGCCTGAGATCGAGGCAGCAAAGACGCCTGCCATCACGGCCCCACCCCTTGCACTCAGCATGGCTCCCAGCGTGGTGAGCTTTTTCAATCCAGTCATCAGAATTCTCCAGTGGTGACAACAGGCATCCAGATGATGCCCATCCGCCCGCAAACGTCGGGCTGGCTGGCGACATTATCCGTTGCACGTGCAACTGTCAAGAATTGCGCACCTTGCTGATCCCTGTTATACCTCGTTCTGCTCCACCAGTCCCATGGACAGTTCGAGCTTGTCCAGTGCCTGCGTGAAAGCCTGCAGTTCCTGCTCGTTCAGGCAGGAGACAATGTTGCGCTCCTGCTCCAGAACCACCGGTGCCACCTTGCGATGCAGAGCTCGGCCCTTGGCGGTCAGCCGCAGCTTGGCTTCACGTCTATCGTGTCGACTCTCGGTGCGCGTCACATAGTCCAGTTCGATCATGCGATTTACTCCACGACTGATGCGCGACTTGTGCGTCCGTGTGCTCTGCACGATATGTTGTGCACTGCAGGATTCCTTCGACTTCATTGCCGCCAGAGTGACCAGAATGCGCCATTCGACGATGTCGATACCGAATCGATCGGTGTAGACCTCGGCCAGCTTGTTACTGACCTCCGCCGCCAGGCGATTCAGGCGGAAGGGGATGAATTTCGTCAGTTCCAGTTCAGTCATCGAGCCCACACATTTCCAGATTTCAATGGTTGCATTTGCAACTTTCTTGACAGTTGCAGTTGCAACCGTTAGATTCTACACGATGTGAGATCGAGGCCTGCCTCAGGTCCGTCGAACTCCACCCTATCGAGCCATCTGAATTGCGGAGCCTCCCCATCGTGTCAGACACTCAACTTCACTACATGCCCGGTTTTGGAAATGATTTCGAAACCGAAGCGCTGCCCGATGCCTTGCCTCAAGGCCGCAACAGTCCGCAGCGCTGCAACTACGGCCTCTACGGCGAACAACTCAGCGGCACCGCGTTTACTGCCCCCAGCCACCAGAACGAGCGCACGTGGTGCTATCGCATACGCCCTTCGGTCAAGCACTCGGCGCGCTACGAGAAGATCGACCTGCCCTACTGGCAGTCAGCGCCCCGGATTGACCCGGACATCATCAGTCTGGGGCAATATCGCTGGGATCCGATTCCACATACGGATAATGATCTGAACTGGCTGACAGGCATGCGTACCATGACAACCGCCGGCGATGTAAACACCCAGGTCGGCATGGCGACGCACGTCTACCTCGTCAATCAATCGATGGTCGATGACTATTTCTACTCGGCGGACAGCGAACTGCTGATCGTTCCGCAGGAGGGCGAACTGCGCCTGTGCACCGAACTCGGTATCATCGAGCTGGCGCCGAAGGAAATCGCCATCATTCCCCGCGGCCTTGTCTATCGTGTGGAACTGATCAGCGGGCCCGCACGTGGCTTCGTCTGCGAGAATTACGGTCAGAAATTCGAACTGCCCGGTCGGGGTCCCATTGGTGCCAATTGCATGGCAAACCGACGCGACTTCAAGACGCCGGTGGCGGCCTATGAAGACCGTGAAGTGCCGTCGAGTGTCACCGTCAAGTGGTGCGGCCAGTTCCATCGCACGCAAATCGGCCACAGCCCGCTGGATGTCGTGGCCTGGCATGGCAACTATGCGCCGGTGAAGTATGATCTGCGCACCTACTGCCCGGTCGGTTCCATTCTGTTCGATCACCCCGACCCATCCATCTTCACCGTACTCACAGCCCCTTCGGGTGTACCGGGCACAGCCAATATCGATTTCGTGCTGTTCCGCGAGCGCTGGATGACCATGGAAGACACCTTCCGTCCACCGTGGTATCACAAGAATGTCATGTCCGAGCTGATGGGCAATATCTATGGCGAATACGACGCCAAACCTCAGGGTTTCGCACCTGGTGGGATCAGTCTGCACAACATGATGCTGCCACATGGTCCCGATCAGGAAGCCTTCGAGAAAGCCTCCACGGCGGAACTGAAACCCGAGAAACTGGACAACACCATGTCCTTCATGTTCGAGACCCGTTTTCCGCAGCACCTTACCGCCTTTGCAGCCAGCGAAGCACCGCTGCAGGACAATTACATCGACTGCTGGGACAGCATCGAAAAGAAATTCGATGGTACTCCAGGCCTCAAGTGAGAATATGGCCTGCACCACAGTCAATCAGTCAACAGGAAAAACAATGAGCTATCTGAAGAGCTGGGTGGATTCGGCCAATAGTGCCTCCACCGACTTCCCTCTGAACAACCTGCCCTATGGGGTGTTCTCGATCGGCGATGAGGCACCCCGCTGTGGTGTCGCCATTGGCGAGCACGTTCTCGATCTCGCCGCCGTCGAGTCACAAGGACTGCTGAGTATCGGTGATTCACCGCTGTGCCAGGACGCTTGCTGGAACCCTCTGATGGCGCTGGGCAAGGACAGCTGGGCACTGTTTCGTGAACGCCTGATAGCGCTGCTGAGCGAAGGGTCAGCAGAACAGGCGCGATTGCAGGAATACCTCTACCCTCTGGCGGATGCACAGATGCACATGCCGTTCACGGTAACCGAGTTCACCGACTTCTACGCCGGCAGACACCATGCGACCAACGTCGGCACGATGTTTCGCGGCGCCGAAAATGCCTTGCCACCCAACTGGTTGCACATCCCCATCGGCTACAACGGCCGAGCCTCATCCGTGGTCGTTTCCGGTACGGACGTTCGACGACCCTGGGGCCAGTTGAAGGGGCCTGACCAGGAACTGCCCGCCTTTCTGCCCTCACGTCGATTCGACCTTGAACTGGAAATGGGTGCCATTGTCGGCTCTGCGTCCAACGGGCCGGTCAGCGTGGATGAAGCCGATGCCATGATTTTCGGCTATGTGCTGTTGAACGACTGGTCAGCGCGTGATATCCAGGCCTGGGAATACCAACCACTGGGGCCCTTCCAGGCGAAGGCAACGGCCACGACCATCAGCCCATGGATTGTCACATCGGCGGCGCTGGAAGCGTTTCGTGTCAGCACACCCGAGCGTGAATTCGAACTCCTGCCTCATTTGAAAGACACCGGACCGATGCTGTATGACATCGATCTGACAGTGACGCTGGCGCCACAAGACAAGCCCGCCACCACGATCGCCAGTACCAACTATCGTGAAATGTACTACTCCGCCGCGCAGCAACTGGCACATCACTCGACGTCGGGCTGCCCGATGCGAACCGGTGATCTGCTGGGTTCGGGAACCATTTCCGGCCCCGAGAGGAGCATGCGCGGCTCCCTGCTGGAACTGAGCTGGGGTGGCAAGGAACCCTTGACACTGGACAGTGGAGAGACACGTTCGTTTCTCGAAGACGGCGATACATTGACATTGCACGGTCACGCCCAGGGCGATGGCTTCCGAATCGGCTTTGGCGATTGCGCCGGCACCCTGGTGCCTGCACTCGACGACCCTTACGCCCGCTGATTCACCCAACCCAAACCCATTCAGGAGAATTACCATGGCCAAGGCATTTGCCTCGCAAGGCGACATGACCGAAAAGACCATCAGTTTTACCGAAGTCGGTAACGGCCTCTGGGCGTTCACCGCTGAAGGCGATCCCAACTCCGGCGTCATCATCGGTGACGACAGCGTGATGATCGTGGAAGCGCAGGCCACACCGCGTCTGGCCAGCAAGGTCATCGAGAAGGTGCGCGAAGTGACGGACAAGCCGATCTCGCATGTGGTTCTGACGCACTACCACGCCGTACGTGTACTGGGCGCCAGTGCTTTCAATGCAGAGCAGATCATCATGTCCGAGACAGCTCGCTCCATGGTGGTCGAGCGCGGCCAGGAAGACTGGGACAGTGAATTCGGTCGCTTCCCTCGCCTGTTCCAGGGTCATGAAAGCATTCCGGGCCTGACCTGGCCAACGCAGACTTTCAAGGGACGCATGTCGGTATATCTGGGCAATCGACGTGTCGATCTCATACAACTGGGCCGGGCGCATACCGCTGGTGATATCGTCATCCACGTACCGGATGAGAACGTGATGTTCACCGGCGACATCGTTGAAGACCATTCAGCCTGCTATTGCGGTGATGGGCATTTCGGGGACTGGGGCAAGACGCTCGACAATATCGCAGCCTTCGATGTAGATGCGATCGCACCCGGTCGTGGAGATGCACTGGTAGGACGTGAGCAGGTCAACGCGGCAATCGACAGTACCCGCGACTTCCTGGAAAGCACCTGGAAACCGGCTGCCAGGGTCGCTGCCCGTGGCGGTTCGTTGAAGCAGGCATGGGATGCCGTACGTGACGCCTGTGATGCCAAGTTTTCAGACTATGCCATCTACGAGCATTGCCTGCCTTTCAACGTGGCACGCGCCTACGATGAGGCTCGCGGTATCGATACGCCACGTATCTGGACCGCCGAACGCGATCAGAAGATGTGGGAAGACCTGCAAGGCTGATCCACAAGCCACTACCTGATCAACAGATCTGTTTTCATCATCAAGAGAACCGCCATGGTCGACGTAAGGTACACCACTGCCTTCGAACTCTATCCCTACCAGCGTCATACTGATCAGGATGAAACCACGCCGCGACGCCACCCGGTGGTGGTGGTCGGTGGTGGTCCGGTAGGTATGGCCATGGCCCTTGATCTGGGACGGAAGGGCACACCGGTCCTGGTGCTCGATGACCATGCCGGGGTGGGTCAGGGATCACGCGCCATCTGCTTCGCCCGTCGTACGCTGGAGATCACGGACCGACTCGGCTGTGAACAGCGCATGCTGGACAAGGGCGTGGTCTGGAACGTGGGTCGTGTCTTCCATGGCGAGCGCGAAGTCTACGACTTCAACCTCTCACCTGAGGAGGGTTTGCGCAATCCGGCTTTCATCAATCTGCAACAACCCTACTTCGAGAAGTTCCTGGTCGAGCAGATTCGTATCGAGCAGGAGCGCGGCAAGCCCATCGATATCCGCGGTTGCAATCAGGTGACGGCTCTGCAGGATCACGGTGATTTCGTCTCGCTGGAAGTCGATACCCCCGACGGCCCTTACACGCTGGAAGCCGACTGGCTGATTGCCTGCGATGGTGCCCGCTCTCCGGTGCGGGATATGCTGGGGCTGGGTTTCGAAGGCCGCGTCTTCGAGGACAACTTCCTGATTGCCGATGTGAAGATGAGCGCCCCCTTCCCGACCGAACGCTGGTTCTGGTTCGAGCCACCTTTCAAGGATGCCGGGCAGTCTGCCTTGCTGCACAAGCAGCCCGATGGCGTCTGGCGAATCGACTTCCAGCTGGGCTGGGATATCGATCGCAAGAAGGAGCTCGAAGTGGAACGAATCCGGGCTCGGGTGGATGCCATGTTGGGTGACGGTGTCGACTACGAACTGGAATGGACCAGCATCTACACTTTTCAGTGCCGGCGCATGGAGAAATTTCGCCATGGCTCGGTGATGTTTGCCGGTGACAGTGCTCACCAGGTATCACCCTTTGGCGCTCGGGGAGCCAACTCCGGCATACAGGATACGGACAATCTGGCCTGGAAACTCGACCTGGTGATCAAGGGCCTGGCGCCGGAGAGTCTGCTGGACAGTTACTCCGAGGAACGCGTCTTCGGAGCGGATGAGAACATTCTCAATTCAAGCCGTGCGACAGACTTTCTGACACCCAAGTCCAGGGTCAGCAAGACCTTTCGCAACGCGGTATTGCAATTGGCGCAGCATCATGAATTCGCCCGCCCGCTGGTCAATTCCGGGCGACTGTCCGTACCGTGCGTCTACGACGACTTTTCACTGAACGGCGAAGACTTGCTTGATGGTCCTGCTGCGACCCGAGTCGGCGCGGCCTGTGTCGATGTCAAGCTGGATGACGGGTTTCTGCTGGACAGACTGGGCAACGATTTCGTGCTCATGGGTATCAACGCGGTACTGCCGGATTCCCTGCAGGTCGACGGCCTGGCGGTACGCATGCTGAAGCTGTCATCGGAACATGATCCGAGCGGCAAGCTGCAGACACGCTATCTGGGTGACAAGGACAGTGGCGTCTACCTGATTCGGCCTGACCAGCATGTGGTCGCACGCTGGAGCGAATTCGATGCGGATAAAGTACAAGCCGCCGTCATGAATGCGATTGGCAAGGGGGTGACATCATGAGCAATACCGAGACAACGACACTGCAGCTTCAGGCCAATCTGCCAGACGGCGATGGCTTCTATGATGAATTGCTGCGCGCCCACGAAGGCCTGAGCGATGAACAGAGCGAAGCCTACAATGCCCGGCTGATTCTGATCCTGTGCAATCATATCGGTGACCGCAAGATTCTGACTCAGGCACTGAACGCTGCGAGGATACCCGAATGAGTGCCACTGTTCTGTATGACTACTGGCGCTCTTCCGCCAGCTACCGGGTTCGCATTGCCTTGAATCTCGCCGGTATCGACTGGCAATCCGTTCCGGTGGATCTGGTTGCCGGGGACCATCGCTCGGCGGAGCACCTGGCACGCAACCCGCAGGGACTGGTACCGGTTCTGCAGATAGACGGTCACAGCCTGACCCAGTCATTGGCCATATTGCACTATCTGGATAGCACGCGTGATCTCGGTCTGCTGCCGACAGATCCTCTGCAACGCGCCAGAGTGGAAGCTCTGGCGCACAGTGTGGCCATCGATGTGCATCCGGTCTGCAATCTTTCCGTGGTCAAGCATGCAACGGCTGGTGAGGAGCCTGCGCGTACCGAATGGATGCAGCATTTCATCAGGCCGGGTCTGGCCGCTTTCGAAGCCTTGCTGGCAGGATTCGAACAGGCCCCCTACTGTACTGGCAACACGCCTTCCCTGGCCGACATCTGTCTGATGCCACAGTTGTACAATGCTGAACGATGGGGGGCAGACTTCTCGGGATGTCCAAGGATCATCCAGGCAGCAGAAGCCTGCCACAAGCATCCCGCGTTCATGGCAGCCCATCCGGATGCCATGCAGCCCTGACAAGGGGTTCAATGCTTGTTCAGAGCTGCAAGGCTGGCGCGTGATTACTCGGCAGGGCGTATTTCCAGCAGAGGGCGATGATTGATTCCCTGTACGGGGTTCAGCGTCGAGAAACCTTCACTGTCCATGATGCGGGTCTGCTCACCACCGTTGTGATCGATCCCGAAGTTGGCCGCCAGATAGTCCAGCACGGTGTCGCGCTGCTCGCCATGCAAGGGTGGCATCTTCTGCTTTTCGCTCATCCAGTTCAGCAGCACATCCCAGCCATCTCGGGTCAGCCTCTGCTGCGTGACCAGATTGAGAGAATGACAGCCACCGCACCAGGCACCAGTCAGATTTCGCCCTTCACCCTCCGGCCAGTTGGCGCCAAAGGGATCATCCTGTGCCTGCAGGTTTGCCATCGGCAACAGGACAATCAATACCACCATGGCCCCACATTTTCCGATCTTGCGGGAAATGCCTCGCTCGAATCGCCCCAATCGCTCGAATCGTATCATCATCGGCTCCCCTGTCATGCCTGGGGAACCATGACCGCAATACGGTGCATGGCATTGTTCAGATAGCCCTTGGGATTCCAGCCCACACTGAAGGGTTGCACTCGTCCCTTGTCATCAGTGGCTCTGGCCCAGATCTCGTAATACCCGTGTACCGGAAACCTTACCTCTCCTTCCCAGGTAGCCCAGGAGAACGGGTTCATCAACGGCGCCAGGGTGGCTTCGGTCCAGGAATTACCGAAATCATTGGACAGTTCCACCTTGGTGACAGTGTCATCGCCGGCCCAGGCGTGCCCACGCAGTCGCAGGGAAGTCTGCCCGGCAGCCAGCGTTTCTCCCGAACGCGGGCTGGTGATGAGGGATTTAACCGGCATGGAATGAAAGGTTTCGAAGTCGCTGTCAGCCACGTCAGCACCGGGCTGCACCGGATAGGACGGCACCGAATAGGACGGAGGTGCCATCTTGGTACCGTTCCACTTCTTGTCCGCCAGAACGATTCCGGTCAGCCATTTCTGCGAACAGGACCCCGGCCAACCGGGCATCACCAGTCGCAGCGGTGCTCCGTTCATCGGATGGATATCCTCACCATTCTGCTGGAAGGCAATAAGGTTGTGAGGGTCGAGTGCCTTTTCAATCGTCACGCCACGGGACAAGGGGGCTTTCTCCGGATCACCCGACAAATGGGTATCGGCGCCAAGGTGACCGGTATAGACGGCTGTGGATTTCACGCCGGCCTTTTCCAGTACATCCTTCAGGCGCACCCCCGTCCACAGGGAGTTGCCGATGGCGCCGGTCGTCCACTGATTGCCCTTGGCGGGTGGGTTGAAGCCGGCACGGCCATTTCCGCCGCACTCGATCTGCAAGGCAAGCTCTACCACCTCGAACTGTGATTTCAGCTCCGCAAGGGTGAAGGTCAGCGGGTTCTCGACTTCACCGCTGATGCTCAGTGTCCATTCATCAACATTGACCTCCTGCGGTGGAATTCCGTTATTGCGCACGAAGTGACGATTGATGGGCGTGATGTCAGCATCCAGCAGATGCGCTGGCGTTTCAGCGTTGACCGGCCGATCGTTCAGCACGACCAGCCCATCCTTGCCATCGATAGCGAAGTTCACGGTGCCATCAGCGATGGCTGCTGGAATCAACCCTGCGGGCATGTAGCGATGAAACGGTATGAAGCCACCCAGAGCAGTTGCCATGGCCGTCAGACCGGCACCTTTCAGAAAACCACGTCGATCCGGGTGGCTGACTCTGCCGAAGACCTGTCGGTCCGCCGCCTCGGCATCCTTCGCGTACAGTTCGAACAATCCGATCTTGCGTTTCTTCGCCATGATCCTTACCTCTGGAATGTGTACTGATTGTCGAAGCAACGATACTTTTTTGCATCGTCCAGATGAGGAGTATGCACTGGGCCAGTGCGCAAGGCACTCTATTCGTGCCATCTCATTGCCATTTCCTCCGTACTCCCCATATTCCGGTACTTTCACTCATCAACGCTTTGGCCCGAGATTCTTCGGGCCACGCTGCAGGAGATCCTGATGACCACACTATCCGTTCTCGACCTGGTTCATGTCCGAGAAGGCAATACGCCCGCCGATGCCCTGCCTGAAGCGCTGGACTTCGCGCGTCACGCTGAAAGACTGGGCTACAAGCGCTTCTGGGTGGCCGAACACCACAATATGGTGGGCATCAGCAGTGCTGCCACCTCGGTTGTCATCGGCTATCTGGCCGGTGGTACATCCACCATACGCGTCGGCTCCGGCGGCATCATGCTACCCAACCACTCACCCCTGCAGATCGCCGAACAGTTCGGCACACTGGAGTCCCTGTACCCGGGACGCATCGACCTGGGAGTCGGGCGCGCGCCCGGCACCGATCAGTTGACGGCACAGGCCATGCGACGTGACCTGCACGCCGCAGCAGAGCGCTTCCCGCAGGATGTGCAAGAGCTGCAGCGCTTGCTGGATGTGGCCAGGCCCAACCAGCCGATTCAGGCCGTACCGGGTGCCGGGCTCAAGGTGCCGCTGTGGATGCTTGGATCGAGCCTGTTCGGCGCGCAGTTGGGGGCGCAGCTCGGATTGCCCTACGCCTTCGCGTCCCATTTTGCACCTGACGCACTGGACAGTGCTCTGGCTACCTACCGCGAGCGCTTTCAGCCGTCCGAACAATTGCAGGCTCCTTACGCTGTCCCCTGTATCAATGTGATCGTGGCAGATACCGACGACGAGGCGCGCTATCTCTACACGACCCTGCAGCAGATGTTCATCGGCATGATGCGAGGGCGTCGCGGATTGATGCCGGCCCCGATCGATGACATCGAGTCGTACTGGAACAGCGCGGAAAAAGCGCAAGTGAGCCATATGCTCTCCTGTGCCTTTGTGGGCTCGGCCGACACTGTCCGCGCCGGGCTCGAGCAATTCCTGCAACGCACTCAGGCCGACGAACTGATGATCAGCATGCCGATATTCGATCGCAGTGCCCGCTTGCGTTCCCTTGAACTGCTGGCAGGTATCGGCATCTGAGGCATGAGCGCTATGGCTGGAACAACACCGCAGGCAACCACGTCGACACGCTCGGTACCAGCCAGACCACCAGAATTCCGATCAGCTGCAGACCGATGAATGGCAGCACACCGGCGTAGATCTGGCCGGTGGTGACCTCGCTGGGGGCAGCTCCACGCAGATAGAACAGTGAAAAGCCGAAGGGTGGTGTGAGGAAACTGGTTTGCAGATTGATGGCCAGCAGAATACCCAGCCAGACCGGATCGTGCCCCATCAGAATCAGTGGCGGCACGATCAAGGGCAGTACGATCACGGAAATTTCGACGAAATCGAGAAAGAAACCCAGTACGAAAACGAATGCCAGACAGAACAGCAAGGCGCCGCCAGGGCCGCCCGGCATGTCGGCAAGAATCTCCGCGACACGCTCCTCACCGCCCAATCCGACGAACACCAGAGAGAAGATGCCAGCGGCCAGAATCGTGGCGAAGATCATCGCTGTCATGGTCATGGTCGAACTGACAGCCTCGTGAATGATGCGTTGGCGAAAGGTGCCACGCAAAGCCGCCAGAATGGCCAGCGCTGCGATCAGTGTCAGACCGATATACAGACCACCGGCCGACAAGGCCACGGTATCCAGGTCATTGCGTTGCAGCCGCACCGGGAAGAGTCCGGCCATGACACCCAGTACAATCAACGCCGCCGCACCGGTGAGAATCAGGCCTCTGTATTGCCCGACACGCAAGCCTGCCATCAGCAGCGCGCCGATGGCACCGACGGAGGCGGCTTCGGTCGGTGTTGCCACCCCGCCCAGTATGGCCCCGAGTACCGTCACGATCAGCAGTACCGGTGGCACGATAGCCCCCAGCACTTCCCGCCTCGATGGCCTGGTCAGTTCCATCGAGGCCGGTGGCATGTCCTGCGGCCGAATCCAGCCGCGCAGCAGGATGTACAACAGATACAGAACGACCAGAATCAGACCGGGCACGATGGCGGCCGCGAAGAACTGCCCGACGGACAAGGCTTCCACCGAGAATCTGCCTTGTTCGTATTGCGCCTGCTGATAGGCATTGGACATGACATCGGCCAGGATGATCAGCAAGGTTGACGGTGGGATGATCTGCCCCAGCGTACCGGCAGTACAGACGATGCCGGAGGCAACGCGAGGGTTGTAGCCGGCGCGCAGCATGGTAGGCAATGCAATCATGCCCATGGCCACCACCGTGGCACCGACAATACCGGTAGAAGCTGCCAGCAAGGTACCCACCAGCACCACCGAAATCCCCAGACCACCGCGTAGCTGACCGAACAGCCGTCCCATGGTATCGAGTAGTTCTTCGGCGATTCGGCTCTTTTCGAGTACCGCCCCCATCAGTACGAACAGCGGTATCGCAATGAGTACCGAATTGCTGAGCAGGCCGAAGATACGCTGACTGGTCGCTCCCAACAGCGAGATATCCATGATGTCCAGCGCCCAGCCCAGATAGGCGAAGACGATGGCCACACCACCGATACTGAAAGCGACGGGAAAGCCCAGTAGTATTGCCCCCATGAGTGCCGCGAACATGAAGACATCGAGATACTCAGTCATCCTTGTTCACACCCGAGAACAATCGCAGCAACAGCGCTGCGGATTGCAGCAGGACCAGTATGCAGAAGGCCGGTATGAGCGTCTTCATCAGAAACACCGCCTTGATACCACCGACGGATATCGGGCCCTCCAGAATCTTCCAGGCGTTCGCCACCGATGGCCATGACCAGTAGACCAATGCAAGCATGGTGGGTATCAGAAACACCAGATGACCGAAGATCTCGATTCGTCGACGGGCCGCGGGGCCAAGCTTTGCGTAGAACACATCCACGCGCACATGCTTGTCCACCAACAAGGTGTAGCCGGCCGCCAGCATGAACAGGGTGGCGTGCATGTAGAGCACGCTCTCCTGCACGGCGATGCTGTTGAGACCGAACACGTATCGCCCTACCACGATGCCGAACTGGACCAGCACCATGAGCAGGACCAGCCATCGGACCACGGCTGCGACACCCTTGTTGATGGTATCGATGAAGTCGGCGAGCTGCAGCATCAAGCGTCTACCCGGATTGTTTCTGTCATGGTCTGGTGCCAGCCTGGCGAAAGCAAACGGGAAGGTGTGTTTGTTCGCCGGGCATGGATTTTCTTGTGACTAGTCTGGCACTCGCCTCAGTAGCCCATGACCGCGGCGCGAGCATTCATCTGCCCATTATCTGCATAGCTCATGTAGCCTCCAACCAGATCCCGGTAAGCCAGGTAGCTTTCGGTAATCCGCTTGACCAGATCGTCATCGTCCTGACGCAGCTCATCCATGACTTCGGCGGCGGCAGCGCCCATGGCAGTAATGACATCATCCGGCAGTCGTTTGACCTGCACGCCGTGCTCGGCAACCATGGTCTGCAGTGACTGTGCGTGTTTTGTCGTGTATTCAGTCCAGACCGGGTTGTAGAGACTCTGGCAGGCAAAGTCCACGACCTGCTTCAGGTCTTCAGGCAGTTCGCTATACACTTCGGCATTGACGCCACATTCCTCGGCAGAGGCAGGTTCACCGACACCGGGCCAGTAATAGTTCTTCGCAACCTGATAGAAACCCAGCGCCGAATCGGTCCAGGGACCGATGAATTCGCCTGCATCCAGCGCTCCGGTCTGCAAGGCCTGGAACATGTCGCCTCCACCCATGGCCTGCGCCGCCATTCCCAATTTGGTTGCCATCTCCGAAGCCAGACCAGTGGTACGGTATTTCAGGCCCTTCAAGTCTTCGACCGAATTGATTTCATCACGAAACCAGCCAGCCCATTGCGGACCGGAATTGCCGCAGAGAAAGGGCTTGATATCGAATCGGCCGTACATCTCGTCATACAATGCCTGACCGCCACCATGCGCCAGCCAACCGAACTGCTCATCGGCGCGCAAGCCGAAAGGCTGCGAGCCGAACAGCAGGATTCCCTTCGACTTCGAGCCCCAATAGGCGGGTACCGCGTGGTAGAGCTCTGCGGTGCCTTCGGAGACTGCATCGAAAACCCCATTGCCCGGTACCAGTTCACCGGCTGCGTACAGCTTCACTTCAATGCGTCCGCCGGACAAGGCCGTGATGCGATCCGCCAGCATCTGCGCTGCCACACCGGGTCCCGGCAGGTTCTTGGGCCATGCCGTGACCAGTTTCCATTTGCGCACATCCTGCGCAATGACCGGTGCCGTGATTCCTGCAGAAGATGCCGCCGCAGCGCCCATCAGACCTGCCTTTACGAATTGCCGTCTTTTCATGATGCTCCTGAACCTTGCTGAATCCACCTTTTATATACCACATATGTATGGACATATCACAGGGTATTTCGGCTGTGACGAGCGTGGATGACCCAACCTGGCGACGATGAGCGCGGCATTCGGGACGGTTCAGGTGATGTTCTTGAAGTCTGCATCTGAGGACTCGATGCGTCTTGCACTGAATCCGTGCAAGACGTGCAAGACGTGCAAGACGTGCAGGACGTGCAGGACGTGCAGGACGTGCAGGACGTGCAGGACGTGCAGGACGTGCAGGACGTGCAGGACGGACAGACTGAGGCACACTAGCGGCCCCACGTGACGGCAACTTTCCCTAAGTTTCCATTCGGCAGAGAGGCGGTCGGGAAAAGCGACTGAGACACATGCCATGCATGTCCCCTTTCGCTCGTGCCTGACCTTGACTACAGATCAATGACCATCTGATAGCCCGGCGCGTAGACCAGATGTACAACCGTGATCGTTGCCCCCTGGGTATTGCGTGTGCGCCGCTCGGCCACGAATACCGATGCGCCTGCCTCACAAGCAAGATCTGCGGCATCCTCTTCCGTGACAGTGCGAGCAGACAATACCAGCTCACCACCACTGAAAGGTACATGCGCCACAAGCCACTCGTTCGGACTCTGTTCACTGAAGTCTGCCTTGCCGGCGGCCGGAACCACGGCAAGATCGATCCAGCGCTTTTCCAGTACATAAGGCCGTCCATCCGCCGAATGCAAGGCGCGCAGAGCCAGTACGCTGGCATCTGCCTCCACCTGCATGCGTTCACGCACCGCTCTGGAGGGGCGCTGCTGACGGCGTTTCAGCAAACTGTAGCCGTAGTGTTGCTGCCGCTGCTCGATCTCCTGCCGGATTACCGGGATGCTGAACGTGGCCCGTTGCTGCGGATTGATGACAACGCGCGTGCCCCCTCGACGACGTCGCTCCAGCAGCCCCTCTTCAGCGATGGCCTGCAAGGCGCGATTCACCGTGGTGCGGGCACAGCCGAACTCTGCCGCCAGATCCGCTTCGCTGGGAAGCAGATCGCCGGGCTTCCAGAACCTGTCGTGCAATCGCCGCAACACTTCGGTCTGTACATCCTGCCAGCCATTGATGGAAGCCGCTTTCATGTCGAAGTGAATCCTGGTTTGCCGATAGGCCAACATTGCCTTGCACCGGGATTCAGCATGGCATGCAAGACTTGACAAAGTCAATATGTATGAACATATTGGCAGCACTCATTCTTGCCATGGCGATCGACAGCATGCGACTTGTCAATACGACCCTTGCCACTCTGGATAACGACAGCCCCTATGGTCTGATCGAACAGGGGACCGTGGTTATCGAGGACGGCAGAATCCAGTGGGTGGGTCCGGAGCAAGCGTTGCCAGCGCAGTATGCGGAACATGAGACTCAGGATCTGGACGGCAGGCTGCTGACTCCTGCGCTGATCGACTGCCACACCCATATCGTACACGGTGGCCATCGCGCACGGGAATTCGAGATGCGACTCGAAGGTGCCAGCTATGAAGAGGTGGCTCGCGCCGGCGGTGGTATCGTCTCCACCATGCGCGCAACGCGGGCAGCCGATGTCGACTCACTGGTGGCATCCGCCCTGCCCAGGGTCGATGCCTTGCTCGCTGAAGGTGTATCGACCATCGAGATCAAATCCGGCTACGGGCTCGATGAAGAGACCGAACTGAACATGTTGCGCGCCGCACGCCGTCTGGAAAGCCTGCGTACCGTGCGCGTTCGTACCAGCTTTCTGGGGGCGCATTCTGTCCCTCCCGAATACAAGGGGCGTGCCGATGAGTATATCGATGAGATCTGCCTGCCAACCTTGCGCCTGGCACAGGCAGAATCGCTGGTCGATGCCGTTGACGGGTTTTGCGAGGGGATCGCCTTCGACACGCAACAGATCGCTCGAGTGTTCGATGAGGCCATCCGCCTGGGTCTGCCCGTGAAACTGCATGCCGAACAATTGTCACATCTCGGCGGCACCGCATTGGCCGCCCGATACGGCGCCCTGTCTGCCGATCACGTGGAATATGCCGACGAACAGGATGCGATGCTGATGGCCAAAGCGGGCACCACAGCGGTTCTACTGCCCGGCGCGTTCTACACCTTGCGCGAAACACGTATCCCACCGATAGCGTCGTTTCGTCAACACCGGGTAGCGATGGCCCTGGCTACCGATTGCAACCCGGGCACCTCTCCCGCAACGTCCCTGCTGCTGATGATGAACATGGCTTGCACGCTGTTCCGCATGACGCCGGCGGAAGCGCTGGCAGGCGTTACCTGCCATGCAGCCGCTGCTCTGGGCCTGGAAGACACCGGACGCATACGCAGAGGCATGCGTGCGGACCTGGCCATCTGGGATGTCGAACACCCGGCCGAGCTATCCTATCGTGTTGGCACCAACAAGCTGTACCAGCGCCTGTTTGCGGATGTCGACGACTGAGCACGAGTCGTCGCCAGCACTTTTGACCAACAGCAAGTCTTCGCCCACGACAGGCTACCGCTAGAGAAATTGCTGCGCGAGAAGCCGTTGCGCAGGCTGGTCGGCCATGATGAGCGTCGTGGCCAATCTGTCAGAGGCTGCGCAGCTTTCGCATGACCTGTCGATAGCGACTTACGATCGGCTCCCTGGCAACATGCCTGCCACCACGCACTTGATGGCGTCCGGCGGACCAGACATCGGTCACCATGCGATCATCACCGGCAAACACGAAAGTATCCAGAAGACTATCGCCCGTCAGGCCTTCCATGTCCGGATGCTGATCATCCAGCGACATCAGATCGGCCCATTGCCCAGCCGCTATGCATCCGGACTGTCGGCCGGCTGCCAGAGCGCCGCCGTGCAGAACCTCATCATAGAGCCGCCTGGCGGTGGACTTCTCCGTGGTGGCGAGCGCTGCACGTGAGTGATCCCGCAATCGCTGTGAGTAATCGAGAGTGCGCAGCTCTTCGCTGAGCGATATCCGTATGTTCGAGTCCGAACCGATGCCGATACGTCCACTACCTTCCATGTAGTTGACGCCATCGAAGATGCCATCACCGAGACTGGACTCGGTAATCGGGCACAAACCGGCCACCGCACCACTCGCGGCCAGTGCTGCAGTTTCATGGGGCAGCATCTGCGTGCAGTGTATCAGGCACCAGCGTTCATCCACAGCGATGTTATCCATCAGCCATTCCACCGGTCGCGCTCCCCAGGCCTGCTCGACTTCCTCGACCTCTGCAATCTGTTCGGCCAGATGCATGTGAAACGGCGCATCAGGGGCAATCTGCAGCAGCGGCGCCAGCGAATTCCTGTCGACGGCTCGAAGACTGTGGGGCGCAACCCCGATACGCGTATCCTCCGGCAGTTCACAGAGTGCCTTGTGGCTGGCCGACCACAGCCTTTCATAGGCTGTCATATCCGTACCGAAGCGACATTGACCCGGCCCCAGGGCTCGCTTGTCGCAACCACCGTACTGGTAGTGCACAGGCAACAGCGTCAGCCCGATTCCGCTGGTGGTCGCGGCTGCTGCGATACGAGTGGCCAACTCAGCCACGTCCCCATACTCCGGTCCACCGGGCTGATGGTGCAGATAGTGAAACTCCACGTTGGTGGCATAGCCGGCTTCCAGCATTTCCATCTGCACGAAAGCCGCGATGGTCTCGACATCCTCAGGTGTCAGACGATCGAGAAAGCGGAACATCAACTCTCGCCACGTCCAGAACGAGTCTCTCGGATCGGGACCGCGTTTCTCGGTCATGCCAGCCATGGCGCGCTGGAAGGCATGACTGTGCAGATTGGCCACGGCCGGCAACAGCACAGCTACGTGAGTGATATCCGAACTGTTCGAGAGCAGCGCCAGCTCATTCTTGTCTGTGGGCGCCTTGTGCACACTGCTGATGCGTCCCGTGTCATCTATGCCCACAGTGACATTCTCTGCCCATCCATCAGGTAACAGCGCCCGTGCTGCGTGAATGTTCTTCATGACGATATGCCCGTGTCCACTTGACAATCTCAATATGTATGGACATATTGGCATAACTGACCAATGACTGACAAGCTCATCATGACCCTGATTCTTGACCCGGGCTCGACCTCTCTGGCGACACTGGAAACACTCTGGCGAACAGGCTGCACCGCCTCACTGAACCCACAGTCACGTCCCGCGATGCAGGCCGCAGCGGAGCTTGTGGCGCAAGCGGCAGCAGGCGAGGTGGCCGTGTACGGTGTCAACACCGGTTTCGGCAAGCTTGCCAGCATCAAGATCCAGCCCGAGGACACCGCCACGCTGCAACGCAACCTGGTGCTCTCGCATTGTTGCGGTGTCGGTGAAGCGCTGGACGTGGACACCACGCGCTTGATGATGGTCTTGAAGCTGTTGTCGCTCGGCCGTGGAGCCTCTGGCGTCTCGCTGCAAACGGTCGACCTGATCGAGGCCATGCTGGCCTGCGGGGTCACGCCTGTTGTGCCGGTCCAGGGCTCGGTTGGCGCCAGTGGCGATCTGGCTCCCCTGGCTCACTTCGCTGCCACCTTGCTCGGTGAAGGTCAGGCCGTCATCAACGGCGAGACAATGCCTGCTGGCCGGGCCCTCAAGCAAGCTGGCCTCGAGCCTGTGAAACTGGGTCCCAAGGAAGGCCTGGGATTGATCAACGGAACCCAGTTCTCAACAGCCTGTGCACTTGCCGGGCTGTTCAACACCTTGCGCCTGGTCGCCAATTCCACGTTGATCTCTGCCATGGCAACCGACGCCATCATGGGTTCGACAGCACCGTTGAACCCGGCCATTCACGCATTGCGCGGTCATGCGGGACAGATCGCCGTGGCCGATGCCATGCGTCAGCTGCTCGATGGTTCCGAGATACGTGAAAGCCATCGAGATGGCGATTCCCGTGTGCAGGATCCCTACTGCATACGCTGCCAACCCCAGGTACTGGGGGCAGCGATCGACCTGTTGTCGGGCGCTGGACGCACTCTGGAAATCGAGGCCAATGCCGTGACGGATAATCCGCTGGTACTGGTGGATACCGGTGAGATCGTCTCCGGCGGCAACTTTCATGCAGAACCCGTGGCTTTTGCAGCCGATCAAATTGCCATGGCAATCGCCGAAACCGGTGCCATAGCGCAACGCCGCGTTGCGCTGATGGTCGACCCGACGCTCTCCTTCGACCTGCCCCCTTTTCTGACCCCGTCACCGGGCCTGAATTCGGGCTACATGATTGCCGAGGTAACCACCGCCGCGCTGATGAGCGAAAACAAGCACCTGGCCAACCCCTGTTCGACGGACTCGACCCCCACGTCGGCAAATCAGGAAGATCATGTGTCGATGGCGGCCCACGGTGCCCGCCGATTGCTGCGCATGAACGACAACCTTGCAAATATACTGGCCATCGAATTGCTGTGCGCCGCGCAGGGAATCGAATTTCGTGCTCCCCTGACGACCAGCCCTGTCCTTGCCAGAGTGCTGACCACACTGCGAGACAGTGTGGCCAGCCTGGAAGAGGATCGATACCTGGCTGATGATATCTCGACTACTGCAAGTCTGGTAAAACAGGGTGAACTGTGCAGAGTCGCAGGCCTTGACCGATTCATGGCTCCAACCATCCTCGCCTGAAGGAACTCACACTCATGACTGACATCACCAACGAATCAGACAACACAGCACGGCCTGACCCCCGCCATAACCAACGCACGGTCAAGCCTGCCACCGGTACCGAGTTGTCATGCAAGAGCTGGCTGACCGAAGCGCCGCTGCGTATGCTGATGAACAATCTGCACCCCGACGTGGCCGAAAATCCGCATGAGCTGGTGGTCTACGGAGGCATCGGGCGCGCCGCCCGGACCTGGGAAGACTACGACAGGATCGTGGACAGCCTGCAGAGCCTGGAATCCGACGAGACATTGCTGGTCCAATCGGGAAAACCTGTCGGTATATTTCGCACGCATGCCGACGCGCCGCGAGTGCTGATTGCCAACTCCAACCTGGTACCGCATTGGGCAACCTGGGATCACTTCAACGAGCTGGACAAGAAAGGTCTTGCCATGTACGGCCAGATGACAGCCGGATCATGGATCTATATCGGCAGCCAGGGTATCGTGCAAGGCACCTACGAAACCTTTGTTGAAGCGGGACGGCAGCATTATGACGGTAATCTCGGCGGTCGCTGGATCCTGACTGCCGGCCTGGGTGGCATGGGTGGCGCTCAGCCTCTGGCGGCCGTCATGGCCGGTGCCTGTTGCCTGGCTGTGGAATGCGATGAGACCAGAGCCGACTTTCGGCAGCGCACCCGCTACGTGGATGAGAAAACCCATGATCTGGACGAAGCCCTTGCCATGATCAGGCAGTGGACCAGTCAGGGCGAAGCCAGATCCGTCGCCCTGATCGGCAATGCTGCCGATGTCTACCCTGAACTGGTCAGACGTGGCGTGCGCCCCGACATGGTGACTGATCAGACCAGTGCACACGACCCCCTGCACGGCTATCTGCCGCAGAATTGGAGCGTGGCCGAGTGGAAAAGCCGCCAGGAAACCGATCCTCGGGCCGTGGAAAAAGCGGCTCGTGCCAGCATGAAGGTCCACGTTGCAGCCATGGTCGATTTCTGGAACGCCGGTGTGCCCACACTCGACTATGGAAACAATATCCGACAGGTAGCGCTCGAAGAGGGCCTGGAGAACGCCTTCGCCTTCCCTGGCTTCGTGCCGGCCTATATCCGACCTCTTTTCTGCCGAGGCATCGGCCCTTTTCGGTGGGCAGCACTCTCCGGCGATCCGGAGGACATCTACAAGACCGATGCCAAGGTAAAGGAGATTCTGGCTGACGATCATCATCTGCACAACTGGCTGGATATGGCGCGTGAACGTATCGCGTTTCAGGGGCTTCCTGCACGTATCTGCTGGGTCGGACTTGGTGTACGTCACCGACTGGGGCTGGCGTTCAACGAGATGGTCAGAAACGGTGAGCTGTCTGCGCCGATCGTGATCGGTCGCGATCATCTGGACTCTGGCTCCGTGGCCTCTCCGAATCGGGAAACCGAAGCCATGCGCGACGGGTCCGATGCCGTGTCCGACTGGCCGTTGTTGAACGCGCTGCTCAACACCGCGTCCGGTGCTACCTGGGTATCACTGCACCATGGAGGCGGTGTGGGCATGGGGTTCTCACAGCATTCCGGCATGGTCATCTGCTGCGATGGCAGTGAAGACGCCGACCGCCGCATTGCTCGCGTGTTGTGGAACGATCCGGCGACCGGCGTCATGCGTCATGCCGATGCGGGCTACCCGGAGGCCATCGAGTGCGCACGAGAACAAGGCCTCAACCTGCCCGGCATCCTCGATTGATGCCCTGACCAGGGCTGGCCGTTTGTACGTGCGCTCGTGCGTGCGCTCGTGCGTGCGTTCAGGCGTGCGTTCAGGCGTGCGTTCAGGCGTGCGTTCGTTCGGGCGTTCGGGCGTGCAGTCGCACGTTTGTGCGGGCGCACGGGCGCTGTTCGTCACAGCGATAGACGACAGGCTTCTTCGCTCAATGGGTCGATGATTCGCCCAGAACGGCGCACATGCGATCGATCGCGCGACGCACCTCGGGCAGGTGGCGATCCTCCTGATGAGTGACGATCCACTGATCGTGTGACAGCTCGCCAATGGTCCCACCCTTGCGCTCCAACAGCGATTCACGATCACCGATGAAGGTGGGAAGAACGGCAACACCCACGCCCGCGAGTGCCAGATCAAGACTGTTGCGCGGCGTGTTCACTTCACATGCCGTCTCGTCACCGGCAGTCATTGCCACCCAGCGGGCTGAAGGCGTGTCAGCCAGCACCCGTATCCAGCGTTGTGGTGCGCCCGCTTTCGCATAGGCTGCAAACTCCACACGCTGCAATCTGCGTGTGGCCAGATGCTCGTCGGCAGGTCTCTGGTTCCTGAAGCCGATGCTGACCTCTCGTCGAGGGATGTTCAGAATATCTTCGGCTTGTACGAAGCGCAATCCGAGGTCCGGCGGACTGCCACTGAGTACGGCATGGTGTCGCAGTAGTACCAGGGTGGTCCAGGTACCGGCGGAGACCTTGACCAGCGGCTGCCGAGTATCGGCGGGTCTCGCTGTCAATGAAGCGATGCGCGTCTCGATATCGGTCAATTGCACCAGCAACTCGTGTGCACGGGCTGTCAATTCGTAGCCACGCTCGTGACGAATGAACAGCTCGCGTCCCATCGCTCTTTCCAGCTGCAACATCCGCCTGCCCAGAGTGGCCGCACTGCTGCCGGTGGCGCGGGCCGCGGCAGACAATCCGCCTTCCCGAGCGACCGCCAGAAACAGCTTGAGATCCGACCACTGCACTGACGTTTCATTCATGAAAAGTTCCTTTCATATCAGGTCGTATCGCTACGCATTGGCAGTCTGTAGCCTGAATGCAAATCAAGCCTGATGCAACGGAGCAGACCCATGACAACAACCACGACATCGACTATCGGCCTCAACACCCTGGGCCGCGGAGGTCCTCAGGTATCGACCATCGGTCTCGGTGCCATGACCTTCGGCGCGGAAACCGGTGAAGCCGATGCCTTCGATCAGCTCGACTACTTCGTGGAACACGGGGGGACATTCATCGATACGGCGGACGTCTACAGTGATGGCACATCGGAGCGTATCATCGGCAAATGGGGAAGGCAACGCGGCGGTCTGGACGATCTGGTCATCGCGACAAAGGGGCGATTCGCCCCCCCTGCCGGCAGTCACGGCGCATCTCGTCGCAGCCTGACACGTTCGGTGGATGCCAGTCTTCAACGCTTGCAGATCGACGCGATCGACCTGTATTTCATCCATGGCTGGGACAAGGATACCGATGTCCTGGACACACTATCGGCCCTGGCTGACCTGATCAGCCTCGGCAAGATTCACCATATCGCCTGGTCCAATCTGGCCGGTTGGCAGTTGCAGGAAATCATCTCGACCGCTGCCGCGAACCGTCTCCCCATGCCGGTCGCACTACAACCGCAATATAGTCTGCTGGAGCGAGGTATAGAACTGGAGGTACTGCCCTGCTGTCTGAGCAACGGTATTGCATTGACCCCCTGGTCACCACTGGCCGGTGGCTGGTTGACAGGCAAGTACGAAGCAGCCACGCTGCCTGTCGGCAACACGCGACTGGGCGTCGATCCGAATCGCGGTGTGGAAGCCTGGTACCTGCGCAACACGGACAAGACCTGGGAAATCCTTGCGGTGCTCAAGAGCATCGCGCAGGAATATGGACGCCCTCCTGCACATATTGCTCTGGCCTGGCTAGCCAATCGTCCCGGCGTTGCATCCACCTTGCTGGGTGTACGCACACTGGAGCAACTGCAAGCGAATCTGCCTGCGGCCGACTTGCAACTCAGCGATGCGGACCAGGATCGACTCACACGCGTATCGGCAAGGGGACTACCCGCCTACCCCTATCGTTTCCTTGAGAACTGGAGCCAGATGGATATCTGGAAACAGATGGGTACAGATTGAATCCGGACCCTCATCCGCTCAACGCAAGGCGGGGCGCTTGTCGATCACGCGTCTGGCCTTGCCCTCTGATCGCTCGATACTACCCGGCCCCGACAGCTCCACCGTGGTGCTCAGCCCGATCAGTGACTTGATCCTGCGCCCCAACTCGGTGCGAAGCACGGCCATACTCGATGCATCCAGCAACTCTCGCGATTCGACGAAAACCGTTACCGTATCCATACTCGCCTGACGCTCCACCAGCAACTGATAGTGCGGCGACAGACCATCGAGACCCAGGAGTATTTCCTCTACCTGGCTGGGAAACATGTTGACGCCGCGGATGATCAGCATGTCGTCCGACCGTCCGGTGATCTTGTCCATGCGCCGCATCGGCCCCTTGTCCGGCGGCAACAGTCGGGTCAGGTCCCGAGTACGATACCGGATCATCGGCAAGGCTTCGCGGGTCAGCGTCGTGATCACCAATTCGCCGTACTCACCCTCCGGCAGTACGTCGCCGGTTTCCGGGTCGATGATTTCCGGGTAATAATGATCTTCCCAGATGGTTGGTCCATTCTTGCTCTCGATATATTCATTGGCCACCCCGGGTCCACCCACTTCAGACAGACCATAGATATCCAGAGCATCGATACCCAGCCGATCTTCGATCTCCGCACGCATGCTGTTGGTCCATGGCTCGGCACCGAATATACCGATTTTCAATGAGCTTTCGCGAGGATCCATCCCCTGTCGCTCCATCTCATCGATGACATTCAGCATGTATGAGGGCGTGATCATGATGATGCTGGGCTTGAAGTCCTGAATGAGCTGTATCTGCCTGGCCGTCTGTCCTCCCCCCATGGGAATGACGGCGCAGCCGAGGCGCTCCGCCCCGTAATGAGCACCCAGTCCGCCAGTGAACAGGCCATAACCATACGAGACATGGAGGATGTCCTTGCGGGTGCCGCCACTGGCTCGTATGCAACGCGCAACCAGATTGGCCCAGTGCTCGATATCATCCCGTGTATAGGTGACCACCGTGGGTTTGCCTGTCGTACCACTGGACGCATGAATGCGCACGACATCCTCCATGGGAACTGCCGTCAGCCCGAACGGATAGTGGTCTCGCAGATCCCCCTTGCTGGTCAACGGGAATCTGGAGATATCGGCCAATGAGTTCAGGTCATCCGGTGAGATACCCAGTGAATCGCATTTGAGACGATAGGGAGCAACCCTGTCATAGGCATGACGCACGCTGTGCTGCATGCGTTTGAGCTGCAGATCCTGCAGTTCATCGATACTCGCCGTCTCGATAGGGTCAGGAGTGCTGTTCTGGCTGATCGTATTGATGGTTGCTCCTCCGCTTGTTGTTCATCTTCGGACAGGCAACTATACACACCCGGATCGTCCAACGACATCGCATGCCGCACGCAGCAGCAAGCTCCCGCGCAGGCTGCTCCAGCAGTCAGTCACGCTTCGCTCGAGCGCTCTCCCGGCCGACAGGAGCGAAGGTAGGTCTGCTGTATGATCCAGGCGTCATAACTGGCTCGATGTCGCGATTCACGATACTCATCGAGTACCTCTTGCTTGACAGCATCCCAGCGCTCGGTCTGTGCCTCTGTCATCAGCTGTTCCAGCGGACTCAGGCGGAACTGCATGGCCATCCCTGCCGACTGGAACAGCGTCATTATCCACGGCTTGTCGACCACCCATCCATCGGAGTATGTAGACTTGCCGGCCAGCAAATCGTTCAGCGCCTGTGCAACTTCTCTGACCGGCTTTCCGTACTCTTGCAGAATCTCACGTGAAATGCCGTGTACGGCTTCGGCCGAAGCCTCCCAGTGTGTCCAGTCACTGGCAGGCTTGATCAGCATGCTGTGTCTCTGCCCGCCGGCCGTGACCAGCCCCACTTCGATCGGGTAGCTGGCACTACCGAAGCCTGATGCTTCTATATCGATGATGATGGGAATCATGCCAGATCTTCCTGAAGTGAGTTCGCCTGAACGCCACCCCTTGCGACGTTGCACGACCCCATCGTCACACAAAAGCCATACCAACCCTGCCCCTCACCGTTACTCGCCCCTGGCAGTGGTCATGTGGAAGACTCAGTTCGCCCCCACCACCAGGTGCTCTGGCCCATAGGCAAAGCCGGTGATGTTGCGGTTCCCGTTTTCAGTGATTACCAGAATATCGTGTTCACGGTATCCGCCAGCACCCGGCATGTGATCGGGAATGGTGATCATCGGCTCCATCGACACCACCATGCCCGGCTGCAGAACGGTCTCACAATCTTCGCGCAGCTCCAGCCCCGCTTCCCGACCGTAGTAATGACACAGAACACCGAATGAGTGGCCATAGCCAAAAGACCGATACTGCAACAGATCCTCACTGGCGTACAGTTCATTGAGTTCTCGCGCAATGTCTGCGCAGCGATTGCCCGGCACCAACAGCTCCCTGCCTCGTTCATGCACTCGGCAGTTGATCTCCCACAATCGACGTGATTCATCGTCCACTGCTTCGGCAAACAGGGTGCGTTCCAGCGCCACATAATAGCCCGCCACCATCGGAAAACAGTTCAGCGACAGGATATCGCCACGCTCGATTCTGCGGCTGGTTACCGGGTTGTGAGCACCATCGGTATTGATACCCGACTGGAACCAGGTCCAGGTATCGAGCAATTCCGCATGCGGCCAACAGCGGGCAATCTCACGCACCATGGTGGCGGTTGAATGCAGTGCCACTTCGTGCTCCGGGGTACCCACCGTGGCAGCCTCGACACAGGCAGCTCCACCCAGATCGGCGATACGCGCCATCTGCGTGATGTGAGCAATTTCCTCCTCCGACTTGATCATGCGCAAGCGCATGGCAGCCGCGGCCACATCCACGAACTCGATCTGCGGGAAGAAGGCTTTCAACTCAGCCAGAAAGTCGATATTCACATGATCGAACTCCAGACCGACACGCCGAACCTGACCCAGAAGTCGCTTGACTGCCTGGAGATAGTTGTCGTGGCTCCAGTCTGTATACGTCAGGTTGCTGCCCGCCGTGCGTCGCCAGGGTTGCCCGCCATCGATACCGGCACTGATACTGGTCAGCTCATCAGGGGTCATGACCAGGCCATAACGACGACCGAACTGGCAGTACAGGAAATCAGAGTAGTAGTTGATGTTGTGATAGGAACTGAACAGAATCGCATCGATGTCCTGCTCACTCATGTGCTGTCGCATGGAATGAGCCCGTCGCTGCATTTCGGCGTCAGAGAATGTGCCTTGCGCCTTGTCACCGTTGCCGGTGTAATCCTGAAATCGCTCACGTTGCATGGTTTCGGTTCCTGATCTCGATGTCTGTCAATTCTCCGAGAATGCGCCCCGGGACCGCTCTGTTCAACCGATCAATTTTCATGCATTCTTTAGTTTTTCTCATGTCAACAGCAGCCCATGTCGCAGCTCCCACTGAACGCCCTGCGTGTCTTCGAATCCGTTGTGCGGCACGGCAGTTTCCGAGCGGCAGCCGATGAGCTATGCGTTTCACAGTCGGCGGTCAGCCACCAGATACGTCATCTGGAACAGTGGTTCGACGCCCCCCTGTTCGATCGTAGCGGCAGCAGACCTCAGGCACTGCAGCGCGCCGAGGAGCTGGCAGACACTCTGCGACACTCACTGGCGGAAATCGAACGCGCCTGCGAGCGTGCCAGACCTCGCACTTCAGGAGCGGCTGATCTGGTCATCGCAGCCATACCCTCAGTGGCCGTCTGCTGGCTGATCCCTCAACTATCGGATTTCCGGCAGCAATACCCGGATGTGACCATCCGCATCATCTATGCCTTCCATGGCCAGACGCTGGATCTGAGTGACCTGGATTTTGCCTTCATCTATGCAGACGGAGAACCGCGCATACCCGCAACCCGGGCCACCTGTCTGCTTCCCGGTGCCAGCGTGCCGGTCTGCAGTCCTTCTGTTGCGGCCACGCTGCGAGGACAGGACATCCTCACAGCAGACAACATCAGCTTTCTGCATGATTCAGACACGCTTGGATGGCAACAGTGGTTCCGCCGAGCTGCAGCACAGGAACGCGAGCTGCCCGGTGCGGTATTCGAGGATTTCAATCTGCTGCGCGCCGCGGCTCTGGCCGGTCAGGGCGTAGCTCTGTGCCCTCCTGCAATGCTGCAGGACGACCTGAACTGCGGACGTCTCGTGCAGCTCTCGAACATCATGGTCAAGGAATCCTGGAATTACTACCTGCTGGAGCCCACGAGTTCCCTCAACGATAGCGGTGTCACACCGATCGATGACAGGCCATCGACGACGCCAACTGTCCAACCCGGACACGAAAACGAGCGTCGCAAGGAGGCCTCACGACACTTCAGACAGTGGCTCGATGGCATCATTCAAGACCATTGAAACCGATTCTGCCTGTCGGACAGGTTCATCGAGAAAAGGCCCATTCCTGTTGGAGGAACGGGCCCGCCAGGATCACCCAATCAGTCTTTCGCACCGCTGACGGTGCTTACGGGTGTGGCAACATCCATGTCCGGCGATTCTTCGACAGGCTCGTGAGGAATGACAAGATTCAGGACAATGGCGATGATCGCAGCGGGAAGCAGACCGGACGTCATCAGCACCTTCAGAGTCGATGGCAAATGCTGCAGGGCTCCGGGCTCCAACTGCAAGCCCAGACCGACAGACAGGGCAATGGCAAAGATGACCATATTGCGTCTGTCCCAGACAACATCGGCCAGCATGCTCACACCGGCGGATGCCACCATGCCGAACATCACGATGACGCCACCGCCCAGAACGGCAATGGGCATGCTCGAAATAGCCGCACCGAACTTCGGCACCAGGCCGCAGAGAATCAGGAATACGCCTCCGATTGTCACCACATGACGACTCATGACACCCGTCATGGAAATCAGCCCGACGTTCTGACTGAAGGAGGTATTGGGCAATGCACCGAACACACCCGAGAGTGCTGTACCGAAACCGTCTGCCAGAGTACCGCCTGTAATCTCCTTGTCGGTGGCTTCGCGCCCGGCGCCACCCTTGGTGATTCCCGAGATATCACCCACGGTTTCGATCGCCGATATGACGCCCATCAGACACATTCCAATGATGGCAGCTGCATTGAATTCGATACCGAAATGCAGCGGGTTCGGCGCGGAAAACCAGGCGGCCCGCGCGACATTGTCGAAGCTGACCATACCCATCGGAATGGCTACCAGATAACCGGCCAACAGACCCAGAAGCACTGCCGACACCGACATCATGCCATGGGTGAAGAACTTCAGACCAACCGTGACAAGGATGACAACCAACGCCAGACCCCAGTGATTCAGCGCACCGTACTCGGGCTTGCCTATCAGTGGCACTCCGCCGGCGGAGTACTGTATGCCTACCTTGACCAGTGCCAGACCGATCATCAGAACGATCAGACCGGTGACCAGCGGTGGCAGCCAGTGGCGGATACGACCGATGATGGTACCCAGAAAGAAATGGAAGATCCCGCCGATGATGATGCCCCCCATCAGTGCCGCCATGCCGTATTGAATGGCGATGGGAATCATGATGGGAATGAAGGCAAAGCTGGTGCCCTGCACCACGGGCAAGCGAGCACCCATCGGGCCCACGCCGATGGTCTGGATGAGTGTTGCCACGCCGGCGAAGATCATCGACATCTGGATCATGTAGATCATGTCGGAGATATCGGCAGAGCCAAAACCGAAGCCGGCTGCACCAGCCACTATAATGGCAGGCGTGACATTACTGACGAACATGGCCAGTACATGCTGGATACCCAGAGGGGTTCCCTTGACGATACCGGGAAAGAAGTTCGGATCGCGCATCTGCGCGGGCGTCATGCCAGCTTGAGTACGTGCCATGTAGTGCTCCGATGATTGGCCTGACTCGAATGTACACGAGAGGACCAGAGATTGCACACATGAATGCACACAATGTTGTGAACATCATTCATCAACGAATGGCCGTTCTGCTGCGCGATTTCGATGCAAGCTGCACCGCTATCGAGCGTTTCAGCGACAATGTCAAGGCCGCAAGACAGCGGTCTGTCCCGCGGTGTCACCCATCAACCGAGCAGCAACGAGGAGAAATACAGTGACGGCTACATCAAGGCAAGCACCCACCTGGGCAGGCGTGGATTGGGGAACCTCCAATCTGCGAGTCTGGATCATGGGCGAAGACGATGCGCCTCTACACACGCTTGCATCCAGTGCCGGCATGGGCACACTGCAGCCCGACCAGTTCGAACCGACACTGACTGCATTGCTTGAACCCTGGCTGGAAGACGCTCGCTCGCTGCCGGTCATCTGCTGCGGCATGGTAGGCGCACGCCAGGGATGGAGCGATGCCGGTTATCTCACCATCCCGGTTGACGGACAGCGTCGGGGCAATGCGCATGCGGTAAGCAGCCACGATGAGCGGATCAGCGTCAGCATTCTCCCCGGTGTGAAACAGCTCAAACCGGCAGATGTCATGCGCGGCGAAGAAACCCAGATGGCCGGTTTGCTGCATCGGGACCCTGAATTCGATGGCACGGTCTGCCTGCCGGGAACGCATACGAAGTGGGTCCGACTGGAGAGCGGTTGCATCAGCGGTTTCCAGACTTGCATGAGCGGTGAGATGTTCGCGCTGCTCTCGACGCAATCGGTGCTGCGTCATTCCCTGCAGGACGCCCCTTGGTCTGATGAGGCGTTTACCGAGGGTGTTGCCGATATCATTGCCGCGCCCGAAAGCCTTTCCAGCCAGTTGTTTGCCTTGCGCGCGGAGAACCTGGTCAATGGTGTGCCGGGCCATGAACTGAAGTCCAGATTATCCGGCTTGCTGCTGGGCGCAGAGCTGGCGGCAACCCGCAGGTATTGGCAGGACAAACACGTTACCATTGTCGGCGATGACAGACTTGCCGGACTCTATGCGCAGGCGCTGTCTCAGGTCGAAGCCCGAGTCGCCACAGACAATGGCGACAGTCTGACGCTGGCGGGTCTGATCGCCGCCTATCACACCCAACTGGAGTCGCAAGCACAGTGACGCGTAATCTGATAGCCATCCTGCGAGGTGTCACCCCTGCAGAAGTCGTTGATATCACTGCCGTCGTCATTGACGCCGGCATCACATCCATCGAAGTTCCGCTGAACTCTCCGGATGCCATCAAGAGTATCGGCTTGCTGGTCGAGAAGTACGCCGACTCGGCACTCATTGGTGCGGGTACCGTCTTGACGGTAGAGGATGTCGAACAGGTAGCCGCGGCAGGTGGCAAGCTGATCGTGTCACCGAACTGCAACCCTGAAGTCATCAAGGCCAGCAAGGCTCACGACATGTTTTCCTATCCGGGCGTCATGACCGCGACAGAGTGCTTTCTCGCCCTGGAAAGTGGCGCCGATGGACTGAAGTTCTTTCCCTCATCCCTGCTCGGCACCTCCGGCCTGTCAGCACTGAAGGCCGTGCTTCCCGCTTCGGCACAAACCTACGCTGTCGGTGGCGTCGGGCCCGATAACTTCGCCGAATGGATCGATGCAGGCGCCAGTGGCTTTGGCATCGGCACGGGGATCTACAAGCCCGGGTTCAGTGTGGACGATGTCGCTGGCCGCGCTCGGGCCATTGTCGACGCCTATGACCGCTGCAAGAGCTGATAACCCACCTTCCGCTGGCCGCGTCATCTCGACTGTTGATGACGCGGTCAGCAGGCCTGTTGCCGTAAATCCTACTGCCCGGCCTCTGTAAATTCATCTATCAGCGTACGGGCCTCGTCGAGCAGCGCCTGCCCATCGATTCCCTGCTCGTTCATGTCGGCCACCCATTCCTCGATGACCGGTGCAGCCGTCTCTTCCCAACGCGCCGCTTCTTCCTCACCCAGAACGATGATGTTGTTGCCTCTATCCACGGCCAGTTGTCTGGCCGGCGCATCTGCAGCCTCCTGTGTACGACCGGCGAATGCCGAGAATTCCAGGCCTGAATTGTCATCGATGATCTTCTGCAGATCTTCCGGCAGGCTCTCGTAGCGGGCCTTGTTCATCGCCAGCACGAAAGTCAGGGTATACAAGGCGTGATCACTGAATTCGGTGTGGTTGTCTACCAGCTCCGAGACTTTCAGGGACGTGGTCACTTCCCAGGGGATGGTCGTCGCGGTGATGACACCTTTCGACAGGCTTTCAGGCACGGCAGGCACCGGCATGCCAATCGGCGTAGCACCCAGTCGTTCCAGCAATTTGTTCACCATCCGGGAACCGCCACGCATCTTGACACCCTTCATGTCGTCAATCGATGCCAACGGTTCGGCCGAGTGAATCAGGCCGGCACCGTGAACCCAGGTGCCCAACACCTTGAGATTGGCAAATTCGGTGTCTTTCATCTCCTTTTCGAACAGCGTCCAGTAGGCACGTGAGACCGCTTCACCATTGGTCATCATGAACGGCAACTCGAACACCTCGGTTCGCGGGTAGCGTCCGGGTGTATAGCCGACCACCGTCCACACGATGTCAGCCACGCCATCGATGGCCTGATCGATCAGCTCGGGCGGCTTGCCGCCCAACTGCATGGACGGGAAACGCTGAATTTCGATACGTCCGCCGGATTCCTGCTCTATCCTGTCGGCCCAGACGTCGAGTATCAGCGTAGGCACATTGGCCTGAGCGGGCAGAAACTGATGCAGACGCAGGGTCTCGTCTGCTGCCAGAACGGCACTGCTGCCTGCGACAGCCAGGCTGGCCGCCAGGCAGGATGATGCCAGGTACTTCTTCAATCGGTTCACGCGGGATTCTCCACTGAGGTCGGTTGACAGATCCACAAGGCACCGATTGTAACCCCTGCCACTCATCAGGCGCCCGAAAAGGGGTCAGGCGCTGCACCAACATCAGCTTGCAGCGGCTTTTTCCGCCTTGAACCACAGCACAATGGCATTATGATGCACCAAGCCGATGCACTATGCTCGGCGCTACTTGCCGTAGCGATTCGGGACGTACAGCTCGCTGGGTACCACCTGACGCTCGTAGTTCGAGTTGTGAACACGCTCCGGCAATTCGATGGGGTCGTGCGGCACGTCCTCATACGGTACCTGCTCCAACAGGTGGCTGATGCAATTCAGGCGCGCAACCTTCTTGTCATTACCAGCCACGATGAACCAGGGAGCCTCGGGAATGTTGGTGCGTTCGAAAGTCAGCTCCTTGGCCTTGGTGTATTGCTCCCACTGCACTCGCGCCTGCAGATCCATGGGGCTCAGCTTCCACTGCTTGAGAGGGTCATGAATACGCATCTTGAAGCGACGTTGCTGCTCCTCATCGGTGATGGAAAACCAGTACTTGATCAGGCGTATGCCGGATCGCACCAGCATGCGCTCGAATTCGGGGACATCCTGGAAGAACTGTTCCACCTCGTCGTCGCTGGCAAAGCCCATCACCGATTCGACACCGGAACGGTTGTACCAGGATCGGTCGAACAGGACGATTTCACCGCCTGATGGAAGATGAGGCACATAGCGCTGGAAGTACCACTGCGACTTCTCTCGCTCGGTGGGCTTGTTCAACGCCACCACTCTGGCAACGCGCGGGTTGAGCCGCTGAGTGATTCGCTTGATGGCACCACCCTTGCCGGCAGAGTCACGCCCTTCGAAGATGATGGCCAGCTTCTCGCCGCTGTGCACTACCCAGTCCTGCAATCTGATCAGCTCACGTTGCAGGATCAGCAGTTCACGCATATAGGCTGAACGGGACAACTGTGATCGTGGAGACTCGGCATAGATTTCCAGCAACTCCTCAGGCATGTCCAGGCCATCGAACAGCGGCGCCATGTCCTCATTGAGCAGCTCTTCCATCTCATCTTCCAGCCACTCGGATTCATCCAGTGCGTGTCGCAGTCTTTGTTCAGTCATCGTCAGCTCATCGTGTCATTCACATCGCGGAATCGAACAGGCCGCCCCCGTTCAAACCGGAAAGCGGATGCAATCAGTCACGATTGCATCCGCTTCCGAACGGGGCCGTAGCAGGCAGGCTCTACACCTGCCTGTCGGCACAGCGGCTGCTTGCAGGCAGTATCGACATGCCGCTCAGGGCAGATCCATGCAGTTGGCATAGAATGTCGTGGTTGCCGGCCAGTCGGAGAACACACCGATGACACCGACATCCTGCGCCAGTACGTCGATGGTCGTCAGGATATCACCATCGCTGTGCAAGGCATCCAGCGTGCTCTGATAATAATAGGCACCGCTGCCATTGATGACATCTTCCACGATTCTTCCAGACCGATCAGAAGACCAGGAAATGATATCCATGCCGGCAGCTCTGGCATTCATGGCATAGTCGGACGGCACGATCTGATTGTTCTCATCAGTGGTCAGCAGCGTGGGCATCGGCGGTGCGATGATGTTCAGACCTGCCTGCTTCAAGGCCTCGAAGTCTGCCTGTGTGGGCGGTGTTGCAGCCATGTCGGCAGGGTTCCGGCCATCGAGCCAGACCGCCTGCTTGCCATAGGTCGGAAATTCGCGAATCCACAGCGCCGTATCATCGATATCGAAGGATTGTGGCCAGACATCGTCATACCAGATGCCGGCATCGACGTATTCCTGGATGAACTTGCGCGCATAATTGGCTTGCGTCAGACCCGACTCACCGAAGCCATCTGTCACTCCCTTGAGCTCAGGTGTGAATTGCCCGCCCAGCTCGCTGATCAGCTGAATACTCTCCTTGTGACTGAGCAAGGTGGCACCCGTGGCATAAAGATCGGTACGAAAGTCTGCCGTGCCACCCATGTATTCTTCCACGGTAGTCGCTTCGCGATTCGCGGAATCCATCTTGCCCTCGAGCGACTTGAATTCTTCCAGCGTAAGGTCACTGGCACAGCAACGTGCGCTGGCGGCCTCGATCATCTCGCCATTTTCATCGAACTGGGCAGGCGTGAATGGAATCGAACACTTTTCCGCCAGTGGTGTCGCCAGAATATTGGTCGTGGTGTGAAGATCACATTGTGCATGGCGGCAGACCAGTTCGGCATCACTGGTGAACGTCACATCGCACTCGATGACGCCCGCACCCATTCGGTGCGCTGCAAGATACGCTTCCAGGGTGTGCTCGGGAAACTGCAAGGAGGCGCCACGATGGGCGATGGAGAAATTGCGACGATCGTACTGCGTCGTGGTGGCTGCACATCCTTGCAGAGTATCCTTCAGATCACCGTCGGCCAGCTGATCGACCAGATAGAACGGTCGTGGACCGAGGTGGACCGGATCCAGCTGGCTGGCTGCGGATATACCGCTGTAAACGCTGGCGACACTGGCAACGGCCAGAACAGCACCGCTCATGAAAACCTTCATGTCATTACTTCTCGTTTGGTGGATGGATGTGCGAACAGACTGAAGCGCACAGCATCGCAGCCACAGATGACGGAACGGTTAACTTGCCGGTATTTTCTCCTTCATTCGCCCGCCATGCCCCCCAGCATGCGCGATACATTCCTGCACATCTGCATCAGGGCCTTGCGTGCCTGCACCTTGCCGGGATGCTCGCCAGCGGTCAGGCGCTTGACGAAGGGAATGGTCACCGCCGCGATCACCTGGCCTGAATGATCATGAACCGGTGCCGAGATATTGGTCACGCCCTCGACGACCATCGACTTGCACTCACTGTAGCCATGCTTGCTGGCAAAGTCGCGGTTCTGCATGAACATGCGCCGCAGCTTCTCGGGCTGTTCGGCCAGCATCTGCTCCAGCAGGACCAGATCCTCGGCACTCAGGTCAGCGGTGAGCACGGCACCGGATGCTGTCTGCGCCAGTGGTATGCGCGCACCGAGACGTACCGATGTCACATTGTTGCCCGGTGAATCCACCTGGGCGATGACCAGTATCTCGGTATCATGGCGAATGGCCATGTGCACCGATTGATTGATGTCGCGCGCCAGGGTCTGCATGGATGCCGCAGCCACTGTCGACAAACGCCGGACCGGTGGATACCGGTGGGCGATCTCGAACAACTTGGTTGTCAGGGAATAGCGCTCGCTGTGTTCATCGAAGGCGACATAGCCCCGCTGTTCCAGCACCACCAGCATGCGGAAGATCTCGCTGATCGAACGCTCGAGGGCACGGGCGATATCAGCCTTCTTCTGTGCCTCGGCTTCCGATGCCAGAAATTCGAGTATGTCCAGACCCTTGGACAAGGCCGGTGCACTGTATTTATCGGAACGCTCTTGCGGACGGCTCAAGATGGCAGCTCCGCAATCGGCGTTGCAGGCGATGCACTACTGATATAGGCCGCCTCCACCAGTGCCATGGTCTGCCAGGCATCTTCGACACTACTGATCAATCTCTCATCCTCTCCGGTCACGAAACGCTGCAATTGTGACATCCGGGAGGCGAATGCGTCAGGAAACCATTCACCGGTCAGCGCAATCTGCTGCCAGCCCGTATTCCCGGGGTTGAGCCAGAGTTCATCGGGCTCTCCCCGCGGATAGTCCAGATTCACCCCCAGCTTGACATAGGCAGCCCCCTCTGACCCGCACAGGCGAAACTCGCAGGCCTGAAACCGTCTGCCAAAGGCATGATCGTGATTGACCGACAGGCTGCAGCGAACCCGCTCACCATAATCGAGAATGGCACTGGTCCGGGTCTGCGCCATGCTGCTGGCCGGATGACCGATGGTCCTGGCATGGATACCTTGCGGATTACCGAGAATGCCGCGGACAAAGTCCAGGTAGTGAATCGAATGCAGCGCAATCTCCACACGTGGAAGCCCCTCAAGGAACTTCCACAGCCCCCAGGGCGTGTCCAATGCAAGCCAGGCATCGAAATCCAGTACCTCACCCAGCAGGCCCTGGTCGATCGCATCCTGCAGGGCCAGCATCATGGGTGAAAAGCGCAGCTGGAAATTCACCGCGGCCTGCAATCTGCGCGCCCTGCACAGCGCCAGTATCTCGGTGGCTTCGGTCAGGTCGCTGCCCATGGGCTTCTGAATCAGTGCAGCGGCGCCGATGGGCAACTGACGTAGCACATCCAGATGAGCCGCCGGCGGTGTCGCCAGGTCGAACACGACATCACCGGAAGCCGCGGCTTCGCCCACGGATGCATAGGCCGTACACCCCCACTCATCTGCCAATGCGCCTGCCTTGCCCAGGTCCGGGTCGTAAATACCCTGTACAACATATCCAGCCTTGGCATAGGCCGGCAGATGGGCATCGGAGACAATCGAGCCGGCGCCCATGATGACGATGGGTCGGGCCCGGCTCGCCAGTGCCCAGTGCTGTCTGAGATTCATCGTGTCATGCCTCGGTTGCCATGATCCATGCCCCGCTTCAGGAGAGCGTCGTACCAGATTCCCCTGGCATCAATCAGTCCAGATGGAAGACACCTTCCATGCTCGCCCACCACTCCCCCTCCTGACGGGTTTCCAGCGGCTTCTGGCACGGCTTGCACACACTCCACCAACGCTGGGTCTCGGGGTCGGCCGCCATCCGCTCGGCATCGGCCGCAAAGTCGCTGCCATGATATTCCCAGTAGGAAAACAGCAGATTCTCCGGCTCTTTCAGGAAAATGGTGTAATTGCGAATATTGCATTCACTGATCTTCGCCAGCACACCCGGCCACACATCGGCATGCAACTGCCTGTACTCCGAGACCTTCTCTGCATTCAGTCCGATGACCATGCCCATGCGTTGCATCTGCTGTACCCTCAAGTGATTCGTGTTGTCAGTCTGTCGACTCGACGGCTGTCGATCTCGGACCACGCCCAGTCAATGCCCAGACCCGGCTCGTTGGCGGGGAATGCGCGTCCGTTCTCCATGCGCATGCCGCTGGCGGTGATATCGTCAAGCTGCGGTATGTACTCCAGCCACGGCGCGTTGGGAATGGCACAAACCAGGCTCACGTGCAGTTCCATCAGAAAATGCGGGCACACCGGCACATTGTACGCCTCGGCCAGATGCGCCACCTTCAGCCAGGGTGTGATGCCACCGATACGGGCGACATCCACCTGCACGATGGAAGCGCCACCCAGAGTCAGATAGTCCTTGAACTGACTCAGCGAATACAGGCTCTCACCCACGGCGATGGGCACCGTGGTGCTCTCCGCCAGTCGCACGTGCTCCATGACGTCGTCCGCCGGCATCGGTTCTTCGAACCAGGCGATATCGAATTCCTCCAGTACCCGCGCTCGTCGAGTTGCTTCCGCCCGCCCGAATGCCTGATTGGCATCGACCATGATCTCGAACCCATCGCCCACGGCCTCTCTGACCGCCGCCAGTCGCCTGCGATCCTCTGACAGGTGTGGGCGCCCTATCTTGATTTTCGACCCGGCAAATCCGCGCGCCTTCGCGGCCACGGCATCATCAACCAGTGCCTGCGTGTCGATATGCAACCAGCCGCCTTCGGTCGTGTACATCGGAACGCTGTCCCTGGCACCACCGAGCATTCGGTACAGCGGCAGCGAGGCATGCTTGCAGCGTAGATCCCACAGCGCGGTGTCGATGGCCGCCAGGGCCAGAGAGGTGATGGCACCCACTGACGTGGCGTGTGTGGAGAACAGCAACTGGCGCCACAGCCGCTCGATATTCTCCGCTTCCTGACCGATCAGCTGGGGTGCCAGCGTCTCGGCCAGCAAGGACATGACAGCCGGACCGCCTTGTCCGATGGTGTAGGAATAGCCGACACCAACAGCGCCGTCGGTATCGGTAATTCGCACCAGAGGGGTTTCCTGGCTGACGAAGGATTGAATGGCATCGGTCCTTTTGACCTTGGGCCGGAGATCGACCATGCACAGTTCGATATGTTCTATGGTTGCCATGTCATTCCTGCTACCTGAAATTCATCCCAGACTGAGTTGTGTATTTGCATCGAACAGATGAGCGCGACTCATGTCCAACTGACAACGCAGTGTCTCCCCCATGCTGACTGGCCGTGGATTCAACATCTTCGCCTGTATTTCCCGCCCGGCAATCTCGCCGAAGAGAACGGTTTCGGTACCCAGTGGTTCGGACAGATTGATCAGCAGATCGAAACTGGCGGTTTGCGAGCCGAGCGTCAGGCCGTGACCTTCAGGCATCAGATTGTCGGCGCGAAAACCGAAGATCACCGACTGTCCGGCAGTGACGCCGGACTGCAGTCGTTCCGGCACCGGCAGCGGTGTTCCGTCCTCGAGCTGAATATGCCGGGCATCGCCACTGATGGTCGCGGGCAGGAGGTTCATCGGCGGCGAACCGATGAAAGTGGCTACAAAGGTGTTGGCGGGATTTTCGAATACCTGCAAGGGTGTCCCCTGCTGTTCGATATGGCCGTCACGCATGATGACGATTCTATCCGCCAGCGTCATGGCCTCTACCTGGTCGTGGGTGACATACACGATGGTCGTCTTGATACGCTGATGCAATTTCTTGATCTCGATCCGCATCTGCGCGCGCAGCTTTGCATCCAGATTCGACAAAGGCTCGTCGAACAGGAAGACATCAGGGTGCCTCACGATGGCACGGCCCATGGCTACCCGCTGTCGCTGCCCACCGGAGAGTTCGGCCGGCCGACGTTCCAGCAACTCGCCCAGACTCAGTATCTCCGCAGCCTCGGCCACGGCCTTGTCTATCTCGGCCTCCGGACGGTTGGCTATCTTGAGCGAGAATCCCAGGTTCTCGGCCACGGTCATGTGAGGATACAGGGCGTAGTTCTGGAACACCATCGAGATGTTCCGGTCCCGGGGCGGAAGATCATTCACACGCTGTTCACCGATGTGAATGTCACCGCTGCTGAGCTCTTCCAGGCCGGCGATCATGCGCAAGGTGGTTGACTTGCCGCAGCCGGAAGGTCCGACCAGAACGACAAATTCGTTGTGCGCGATATCCAGATCGATTCCGTGCACGACCTCGATCTTGCCGTAGCGCTTGACGATCTTGCTGAGCGAAACGCTTGCCATTGACTATCCCTTGATTCCGCCGAAAGTGAGACCGCTGATAAGGTGCTTCTGCACGATGAATGTCAGTATCAGGGCCGGAATGATCATCAGAACGGCCAGCGCACACATGCCGCCCCAATTGATGGTGAATTCTGACGTGAAGTCCAGCAGCCCGACCGGCATGGTCTTGGAAAAGACCGAACGCGTCAGCTGGCTGGCCAGCGCATACTCGTTCCAGGAGGTCAGGAATGCAAAGATGGCCGCCGACGCGATACCGGCCTTGGCCACCGGAAACTCCACTTTCCAGAATGCCTGCCAGCGTGTACAGCCATCGATCTCGGCAGCTTCGGCCAGTTCGCGCGGCACCTGCCTGAAGAAACCGTCGATCAGCCAGATGGAGAACGGCACATTCATCGCCACATAGGCCAGTATGAGACCGAAATGCGTGTCGATGATGCCCACCTTGGCAAACACGATGAACAGCGGTAGCGACAACGCAACACCTGGCACCGCTCGTGTCACCATGAAGCCGACGAAGATGGCCGACTTGCCGCGGAATCGATATCGCGCGAAGGCATAGCCCCCAGCGATGCCGATCAATATGGCAATGACGGTGCTGGTGATCGAGATCACCAGCGAATTCATGAAATACCGCACCACCGGCACGCCCCCTTCACCCACGGCGCCGAACATGGCCCGGTAGTGATCCAGACTGAGCTTTTCGGGAATCCAGACGGGCGGCTTGGCCATGATCTCCACAGTGGGCCGAAAGGAATTGAGTACGACCCACAGGCCGGGCAGGCAGATGATCGACATCGCGATGAACAGTGCCAGGAAATGCGCAAGCTTCAGCCCGTATTTCCTGAAACGATGTTGTTGATTGATATCCATGTCAGGCGTTGTACCCCAGCGCCGCGCGCGATGCGTTGAGCTTCCTGAAGAAGTAGACGGTGAAGAAGATGGCCAGGAAGATCGAGATATAGCCCATGGCATTGGCCAGACCCATCTTGGCATCGACATAACCCGTGCGCCCTATCAGGGTCCACAGCAGTTCGGTGCGCCGCGCGGGACCGCCGTTGGTCATGATCTGCACGATGTCATAGGCACGCGCCACATCCAGACTGCGGATGGCCATCGCGATGTAGATGAAGGGCATCAGAAACGGCAGACTGATATGCCGGAAGGATTGCCACGGCGTGCATCCATCGACCTTGGCGGCCTCCAGCGGATCACGCGGAATCGCAAAGAGCCCGGCCAGAATCAATATGGCGAACACCGAGGTCGACATCCACACCTCAGCGAAGATGATGGCAAACATGGCCAGCTTGCCATCCACCAGCCAGGCAATGGCCTGATCGGTGATTCCCAGTGACTGCAAGGCATTGTTCACCAAACCCACATTGTCATTGAAAATGAACTTGAACTGGAAACCCACCAGGATGGGTGAGAACATCATCGGGAACATCATGATGGTACGCAGTCCACGTTGTCCCCAGGTCACCTTGTTGACCAACAAGGCCAGGCCCAGACCCAACAACATTTCCAGATTCAGAGCCACGGTGAGCAGAAACACCGTACGCCCGAAGGCCCACCAGAAGTTCGCATCAGTGGCCACCTTCACGTAGTTGTATTCACCGATCCACTTGTACAGCGTTTCGGGTCGGGTCAGCCGGTAGGGGGTGAAGCTGGAATACAGCGACAACAGCAGTGGCACAAGTACCACCACCAGCAGAATCACGATGGCTGGCAGCAACAGTGCCAGCCACGGTGGTAGTCGACGGAAGAGTCTGGTCACGACGGAGCCATGCTCCGTCGCTGTGAGTGTACCGAGACTGTCACGCTAGTACTCGCCGTATTCCCGCATCATCTCGTCGACAGCTTCCGCTGCCACCTCGAGTGCTTCCGCCGAGCTCTTGTCACCCAGAATGGCTGCCTGCAATTCCGGATAGATGATATTGGTGGCCTCTATCCAGTAAGGTGTCTTCGGTGCTGGAAAGGCATGCTCGGATGCGGCCTGAAACGCTTGCAATACTTCGGTGCGATAGGCATCTCCTTCTGCCTGAGCCACCACATGCTCCCACACCGCCTTGCGCGTGGGCAGCGGACCTGCCGAACTTTCGAGTTTCTGACTGTCTTCATTGGTCAGGAAGGCGACCAGTGACGCAGCAGCTTCCTTGTTCTCGCACGATTCGGTTACCGAAAAACCGTGATGACCGGACCAGCCGGTACGCACCCCGGCACTGCCCTGAGGTTGCACCACGACGCCGACATTACCCGCAACCTTCGAGCTTTCCGGGTCATTGAAGAAGCCTGCCCAGCCAGGCCAATCAAGATTCAGGGCGATGGTGCCTGAGGCAAAGCCCTGCCCCAGCTCATCCCACAGATAGGAGGTCGTACCCTTGGGCGCAGCCCCCTGGCTGTAGATATTGACGAACCAGTCCAGGGCTCGCACACCTGCTTCGCTGTTGAAGGCGGGTGACCAGTCATCATTGAACAGTTGACCGCCTTCTGCCACCACCAATTCGTAGAATCGTCCCACGATTGCCTCGTCCTTGCCGGCAAACTGCGTACCGTAGAAATTGGGAGGATCACTGAAGAAGATCGCCTGATCGGTCAATTGCTGCCAGGTATCGGGCGGTGTCAGCTCATAACCGTACTCTTTCTCGAAGGCTGCCTGCTTCTCGGCATCCTCATAGAGGCTTTTCTGATAATACAGGGCTGACACATCGAACTGCGCTCGTGGCAGCATGACCAGACTGTCGCCGATCTTCGAAGCTGCGATATTGGAGTCCACGTAATCGGCAATGAATTCCGGCGTCAGATACGGGGTCAGATCGGTATACAGAGACGGGTACTGCGATGCAAAGGACGAGTGATTGGAACCCACACACCAGCCCAGCGAGCCAGCAGCCAGATCCGATTTGAATTCCTTGTCCAGCTCGAAGTGGTTCTTCTTGGAGATGACATTGACCTCGGCACCGGTCTCGGCTTCCCAATCGGCAATGCGTGCATACAGTGCTTCGTATTGCTGTCCTCCGATGAGCTTGGCATCCAGAGTCACGCCATCGAATTCTGCGGCTGTCGCGAAAGCAGACACAGCCAGAAGCGGAATGGCCAGCGTGGTGGCTGACCAGTGTTTAGTGTTTTTCAAGATTATGCCCCCTACTCGTGAGTACGAAACCATGTCTGAATACGACAGGTTTTTCAAATATAAACGTATGTTTCACATACAATCAAGCTCTATCTTGAAATTCCCTGCCCCTTCAGCCCACAATCGGACACCACCCAGCCGGAGAATCAACCATGCTGATCGACACCCACCTGCATCTGATCAATCGCGAGAAACTGCGTTATCCCTGGCTGGCCAACGTCGAGCAGCTGAACAGGGACTGGCCCTATACCGACTATGCAAGCATCGCCCGGCGCATCGGCATCATCGGCGCCCTGCATATGGAAGTGGATGTCGCCGATGAGGATCGTGATGCGGAAACCGACATGGTGAGATCGCTCATGGATCAGCCAGACAGCCTGATTCGTGGCGCCATCGCATCCTGCCGTCCCGAATCCGATGGTTTTGCCGCCTGGCTGGACGACCAGCGGTCGCGCAGCGAGATCCTGGGGCTGCGTCGTATCCTGCATGTCATGCCCGATGAACTGTCCACCTCGTCAATCTTTCGTGACAACGTCAAACGACTGTCAGGTACCGGCCTGACCTTCGACCTCTGTGTGTTAGCTCGGCAGTTGCCACTGGCCATGGAACTGGTGGATCACTGTCCCGAGGTGCAATTCGTCCTCGATCACTGCGGCGTACCCGATGTGAAGTCCGCGCAGTTATCCCCGTGGAAGGAATACATGGCTGACATCGCCAGCCGTGACAATGTCGTCGGCAAGGTGTCCGGCGTCATGGCCTATGGGGACCTGGATAGCTGGGTCCTCGACGATCTGCGTCCGTTTGTGGAACACACGATTGACGTTTTCGGCTGGAACCGTGTGGTCTGGGGCAGCGACAGCCCGGTCTGCACCCAGGGCGGACGCATCGAAACGTGGGTAGCTGCCACTCATGCACTGATCGAGGGTTGCTCGCCGGACGAAAAGGCGGCTCTGTTACGCAACAACGCCATGCGGATCTGGAATCTGTGATATCCGGTGCTTGACGGGCACGAATACCGCAATATCAGCTACCATTCGTGCCAGCAAGTTCCGATCTGTTGCTGCCATCAGCAGTGCAGACAGGATTGCGTATCTGTCGTATCCGATTCCTGTAGGCGAAATGACTGAGAAACTGCGATTCACCATTCTGGGCTGCGGCTCGTCGGGTGGCGTGCCTCGTGTGGGTAACCAATGGGGCGTGTGCGACCCGTTGAACCCATTGAACAAGCGACGTCGCTGCGCGTTGCTGGTAGAGGCCATCGGCAGCGATGGCGGGGTTACCACCCTGCTCATCGACACCGGCGCAGATCTGCGAGAACAGCTACTCACGGCCAAGGTCACGAACCTTGACGGTGTGCTGCTGACGCACCCGCATGCCGATCATATCTTCGGGCTCGACGACTTGCGCCAGCTGGCCATCAGTCTGCGTGCCAGCATCACGGTGCACATGGACGAGTCGACCGCCGATGTCGTGATGCAGCCCTTCGGCTACTGCTTTCACCAGTCTCCGGGCAGTAGCTACCCGGCCTTCTGCCAACGGGAAATCATCACGCATGGTGTGCCCAGCGTCGTGGACGGGCTAGGCGGCAGCATCTCGGCGATGCCACTGCTCGCCGAACACGGTGACATCCATGCTCTGGGTTTTCGCATAGGTGAGCTCGCCTACCTGCCCGACATGAAACGCATGACAGACCAGATCAGCCTGGACGCCTTGCAGGGTTGCCGCATCCTGATCGTGGATGCCCTGCGATACGAGCCACATCCCTCACACATGAATCTTGACGAGTCGTTGGCATTCATTGACAGCATCGGTCCCGAGAAGGCGATCCTGACCAATATGGCGACCGAGCTGGATTACGCCACCTTGCAGCAGCAACTGCCTGCTCATGTCATCCCGGCTCATGACGGCCTGCAATTGACAGTAGCGCCGGATTGACCGTGTATTACCCGGCCCAGACTGACAGTCCTGCCTCAGCGATTGCTGGCTGAGAGCATCAGACGTGCACGGATACGTCGACGCTCGTTGAGCGTGCCCTTGCCGGACGATGTTACCGGCTCCTCGACCTCAACCGGTATGGCCTCCCCGCGCTTCTTCTTGCGGGCGATCTTGTCGGCATACATGCGCTGATCGGATTCGCGCAGCAACTGCTCAGCCGTTGAACGCACTGTCGCTGGCGAAGACACACCCACACTGGCCGAGACACTGATGTCCTGACCATCAAACACGAAGACGGTTTCGGCGGCCTTGCGAATCGTTGCCTCCACCTCCCGCGTCTTGCGGCCCCCATGACTGTCCCTGACCAGCACGACGAATTCATCACCGCCGAGGCGTGCCAGCAGCGCATCGGACGGCAGATAGGCTGTCAGCGTCACGGCAATGAACTTGAGCAACTCATCACCGGCCTCGTGTCCATAGGTATCATTGACGGCCTTGAAGCCGTTGAGGTCGAACAGCACGACGCGATTGACTCGCGAGCCGCGCCGCCGGTTCTGCATGCGCATGGACAGGTTCTGCTCCAGATACCAGATGAAGAAACGGCGATTCGGCAAACCCGTGAGGCTGTCGCGGTAGGCGATGTCCTGCAGCGCCGACGTGCGAGATCGCACCTGCATCAGAATGCGCTGCGGCTCTCCCTGCATGTGTCGCACCATGAGGCCGATCAGCAAGCTGTTCGCCGCAATCGCCAGAGCGCCACCACCCAGATCGAACATCAGGCACAGGAAGATGGCGGACAGGGCAACAGCACCAGCCAGCAGTATTCCCGGGGGTAAGGCAAATTGTTTCCTGTCCGTTCTCATGCACTGCTTGACCTGCAGATCAGAATATGCAGGGAATCGCAAATTGCTTGCCAGAGAAATATCGAGTGAACCTGTTGTCTTTTCCTTGACTATTGCAAAACATGTGCTAGCAACAGCGCATGTAACTGATGCGGGCTCGTCTGTGAGCGGCCAGCAAGGGTATCGCCGTCATGGAAGTGTCACGGTATCAGCCGCCGTCGGCGGGTTCTGATCAGGGCGTTTGCAGCATGGATGCCGCGCTTCATTCGGGCTGGATCACGCTTATGGAATACCTGCATGGATGCCGCGCTTCATTCGTGCTGGATCACGCTTATGGAGCACCTGCATGGATGCCGCGCAACAACCGTGCTGGATCACGCTCATGGAATACCTGAACAGATTCCAGGGCGACACCCCAGCCTGGTTTATTGACGTGCCAGCGTCTCCAGTGCGGCATTATCAAGCAGCTCGATATGCCCTCGTTTCTGGTGTATCCATTCACGCCGCTGGAATTCCGCCAACTGCCGGGATATGACCTCGCGCGCGGTCCCCAGCTCCGCGGAGAGCTGCTGGTGCGTGATGTCGATGTCGGTCCTGCCGCTGGCAAGCTCCAGCAGTTTCTGTGCAACACGCACATCCATGCGCTGAAAGGCCACCTCCTCGACCATCAGGAACAGATCGCTGATTCGACGAGAGTACGACTGGAACACGAACTGCCGGAATTCACTGGAATGCTCCAGCAACTTGTCGAACAGCTGACGCGGGATGGCGACAGCCTGCACCTCGGTTTCAGTCACACCCGAGGCGGAATACTCCTCGTGAGCCAGCAGGCAAGAAGTGGTCAACACGCAGCTTTGCCCTCCCTTGACCCGGTACAGGACGATTTCACGTCCTTTTTCCGACAGGTGCTGAACCCGCACCGTGCCATCGAGAACCATCAACAGATGGTCGGGCCGCTGCCCCGGTCCGAATACGGTGGTATCAGCAGGTGCATTGATGAGATTGCTCTCGCGCATCAGCAGCTCACGGTCTTCCGCCGACAAGTGAGCCAGGGCCGGGAATTTTGCGATCCAGTCCATAGGGTGCTATCGATCTTCTGGTTGAATGCTTGACAGACAAGCCGACACTCGCCGGCTTGTCTCGGGCCTGCAGGCAGATGAAAGCCGCTATTCGCTCATCGGTATCCTGTAGCTGGCAAAACCGCTCTCCAGTGCTTCCAGAAACTCGAAGACATCGGCATTGCTGGCATCTACTGCTGCCGGTGATGTCTGGAACTGCACATCGACCTCAGCATTGATCGGTGCGAAACGCCAGTTGCCATCAGCCTGGGGATCGAGCTCTCCAGAGGCCAGGATATAGTCGACCAGCACCTGCCTGTTGGTCTGTGGTGCCTCGACAATGATGGTACTGCCGTCGAGCGCCGGAAAATTTCCGCCACCCCCGGCGCGATAGTTGTTGGTGACAACCACGAACTCCTGCTCCGGATCGATAGGCTCCCCGTTGAAGCTCAGATCGGTAATGCGATGAGCCGACTCGTCCAGCAGCTCTCCCTTGTCACCATAGCGGGCCGGTTGCGTGACATCGATCAGGTAATCGACACCATCGATGACATCGAAATTATAGGAAGGATGCGTTTCACTGATCAGCGCCTGCGGTTCTGTGGAATCCGGGTCTATCTGATTGAACTGCGCAGCGGATCTCTCCAGCCATTCGTGAACCTGAGCCCCATTGAGTTTGACCAATCTCGCGGTGTTCGGGTAGATGTACAGGTCGGCTACGTTGCGAATGGCAATCTCACCTGCCGGCAAGTCGGTGAAGTAATCCGGGCCACCGCGACCACCGGCCTTGAACGGTGCGCCTGCCGACAATACCGGAAAACCTTCGTATTCGGTTCCTTCGATGACCTGTTCGCCGTACCAGGCTTGCGCATTATTGACAATCTGGATTGAGGGATCATCCTGCACGAGGGCGAAAAAGCTGTTGATCGGCGAGGCGATACTGCCCACCGCCTGACCTACCCAGGCAATGGTTGCCTCATGCTCCTCGGTCACGGCATCGACGATGTCCTGTTGCGAGCCGACGACAGGAATGCTCTCTCGACCTTCACGGCGAAAGATGGCGCGATTCTCGACGGCACTGTCGCTCACACGCCATTCATCGCCCTCCTGAGTCAGCGTCAGGTCGATGATGCCCAGATGGCTCCCCCAGAAACCCGGCATGACTGCCGGCACGCCGTGCAGCGTGCCCGCCTCCAGATCGGCTCCCGGAAAGCCTTCGTAGGCTTCGGAAGGAAACACGCTATGGGCATGGCCGAAGAGAATGGCATCGATGCCTTCCACCTGCGCCAGTTCGGCCGTTGCATTTTCCTTCAGGCCGTCAGGGTGCGAGGAGGCAATACCACTGTGCGCGATGGCAACCACGACATCGGCGCCTGCCTCGCGTATCTCCGGCACCAGAGCCTCGGCTGTTTCGACAATGCCGCGCACGGTGACATGTCCTTCCAGATGCCCCTTGTCCCAACTCATGATCTGCGGTGGCGTGAAGCCAAGGACACCCACCTTGATATCCTGCCACTGCCCATCATCATCCATGACTCGGCGGTCAAGTATCACGTAGGGCTGGATGTAGCTTTGATCATTGGATGCATCATCGTCGCCATCCACCGTGAAGACATTGGACAGCACATAGGGGAAGTTGGCACCCGACAGCGACTTGAGCAGGAAGTCGAGGCCGTAGTTGAACTCATGATTGCCGATATTGGCCGCGTCATAGCCCAGCAGGTTCATCGCCTTGTACATGGGATGCACATCGCCATAGCTCAACCCGCGCGAGCGCGCCATATAGTCGCCCATGGGATTTCCCTGCAACAGATCGCCATTGTCGAACAGCAGACTGTTGCGTGCCTCGGCCCGGGCATCCCGGATCAGCGTAGCGGTTCGCGCCAGACCGAAATCGTTGACCTCGCTGTTCTTGTAGTAGTCGAAGTTCAGTGCGTGCATATGCAGATCGGTGGTCTGCATCAGCCGCAACTGCAGATCGGCCGCCTGTACATTGGTCATCAGACCACTGGCCAGTAGCGGGACGATCAGAGCGGGCCTGATGCCCGAAACGAGGGTGCTGCGAAACATAAGCGGGTTCCTTTGAACAGGGTCGTGTCAGCGCTCAGTTTACATTGAATTCGTCAGCTGTCAGCTCAAGTGCTCGAGCTCCGGAGCGTCACCTGGCAGACGACAATTCCGAGGGCGTATCGATATCCATCAGAACACCGGCCGAATCACAGGGCACCTCCATCACGCTGTCGGGGAACTGCCGGGCCAGCACTCTGGCGCCGACATCACCCTCCAGCATGAGCACCGAATCGAACAGAGACGCGGCAATCAGTACGGGGTTGCCTCGTTGACTCTTGTAGGTCGGAATGTAGAGCGCCTTGCCGGGGTACAGGCGAAACGCGGCAAGCAGTGACTGGATGACCACGGAGCTGACGTCCGGCATGTCGGCCAGACAGACGATGACCCCATCGACCCCCTTCTCGCCGAGCTCCGCTATTCCACAGATCAGGGAACTGGCCATGCCACTGGCGTGCAAGGCGTTATGCACCGTTGCCCACGGTAGACTCGAACCCCGCATGGCTTCTGTGCACAATGCTTCCACGGATTCGGCGTCATGGCCGGTAACCACCAGGGCATCATCGACATCGCTGTGTTTGACGGCATCAAGAACATGGGCCAGCAGCGGTTTGTCATCACACATGGCGAGCAGCTTGTTGTCCGCTCCGAAGCGCCTGGAGGCACCGGCGGCCAGCACCAGTGCAGACACCGACAGATTTCCCGTGCCTGCGACTCGCGGCTCAGGCCTGTCGACAATCTCATGCAACAGACCACCCACACCGAGCGACGCTATCCATCGGGATGTGACTGGCAGTCGGCAGGCCATCCTCTCCAGCACCTTGTCGAGCCCATTGGCCTGCGGTGAGCGTGCGCATCCCGGCACCCCGATGATCTGCGTCTCGCCGACTCTGCCGATCAACAACAGATTGCCGGGATCCATGGGCATGCCGAAATGCTCGATTTCACCGCCGAGGCGCATGATCGCAGACGGTATGACATCCTCGCGGTCACAAATGGCCGATGCACCGGCAACCAGCACCCAGTCCGGTCCACTGTCGATCACGCTTCTCATGGCCTCTGCAAGTTCACCGGCATCATGCGCCGCCCGGCATTCCTGCAGCAGGCGCGCGCCATGACCGAGCAGGCGCTGCCGGGTGACTCCCACCGTCTTGTCCAGAATGGATTCCTTCATGCCCGGCAGGCGCGTCTGAATCAGACAGGCTGTATGCGATTGCGCCGCGTGTACCTGTATTGTCCCGCGCAACCCTGCCAATACCCGTTGCAGCGACTCCCGACTGACGGCGTAGGGAATGATCTTGACCGTTGCAAGCAGACGCGATTTTCCCACCGACATCGAAGGCAGCACAGTGGCAATGGTAATGCCTTCATCCACCTGATTGGCCTGATCGATCATGTCCCTGTCGAAGTCGCAGACGCCATCAACCAGGGCATGCAGATTGACGCGGCCGGTACTGGCCTTGCCCAATCGGATACCCTCACCGACGAGTGCAGTGGCAAGCTGCAACGCTGCCTCGTCCTCGTGCACATCATCCGCGTCCAGCTGTGCAACGACGACGCTCTGAACAGCGTCCGACATCAACTGCCGAACCAGTGCCGTATCCAGAAGCTGCCCCTTGCGAACCTTGCCGACAGAGGTCTTGATCGAGTGCGCCAGATAACTACCCTCGGCCTCGGACACCGGAATCTCACCAAACTTCATGCCTTGTTCATTTTCCGTGTTGTCGTTTATTGCGCGCCTTGCAGCGCATTGGCCAGGCCCGAGCAGGTATCGCTGAAAGCGGTATCTCCACGCGCATCCAGAAACGGCATCAGCTGCACGGCAGGCGTGACGATGTCTGCCAGAACGGCTTTCGCTGTGTCGCGCCCCAGCACCGGGCTGCCGGCTTGACGATCAGGTGTTTGCAGGGTGCCTTGCACAGACCAGGCAGACACCGCGTCACCATCCATCGAGTGCGACTCGAGCGCAAGATCAAGCATGCGGTCATGCCAGGATAGCGAACCATCACCCAGAACCACTGACTTCCCGGTCATTCCTACCAGAGTTGCAATATCCACATTCTCGTGATCGAACTGCAAGTCCGCGTAGGAACATCTGACAGGCATCTCGCCCTCGGCGCTGACAGGATCGATCATCAACCGAGCATCGCCCATGCCCATGAGCCAGATCAGGGCTCGGCTGACATCCCCACCCGCGGCCAGTGCCTGCAGTCGACCGCTCTCGATCACCGATAGACTATCGTTCATGTCCTGCAATATCCGCAGATCGAGATGTGCAGTCAGGCTGCCCGGGGTATCCGCAGCTGCAATATCCGGCGTCAATACATAACGCTTCAGATTCAGATCCAGCGCTGATGCAGTCTGCGTATCCGACATGTCGATATCTGCCGTCCCTTCAAGCAGCCCTCGTTCCAGCTCGATACTGTTGAAGATCAGCAGCAATTGCTCACCGCCACCGGCTGCCTGTACATCCAGCATCGTGACAGGCCAGCTCTCCGCCTCGACCCTGTCGGCTCTGTAGCTGATGCGCCCCCGAACGCCAGGTTCCAGATGGCGCAAGCGATTCAGCAAGTGGCCGTAGGTCGAGATCGTCTCGTCGATGCTCGACGGCAACAGAGCCTCGACCTGCCCCTCCAGTATGGCCAGGGAAGACAGCTCATCGAGATGCAACACGTCCGAACTCAGACTGCCGTCAATCGTTGTCGGGTGTTTCAGGCGATCAAGTCGCAGCTCGCCGGCCACATCACTCGAGCCGAGCTGCCATTGCATGCTGTCGAACTGCCAGACATCTGAGTCCCGCTCTACCCGGCCTGATGCGGACATTGCCGGTATGGCCTGATCGTCCGAGACAAGCAGCCGCTGCCAGTCCTCGCTGGAAACGATATCCAGCGCGTATTGCAGCGAGACACCTTCCATCCTGTCAGGTTCTCCGATATCGCCCTCCAGCGAAAAGCGGCTGTCTCCCAGAACTGCATCGATCTTGATGCGTTCGGATGCTGCCCTTTCCGGAAAGCCCTCACGCAAATAGTGCAAGTTCGGCAATTCCATCGTGACAGCCATCGGCGCCATGAGAAACTGACCATCGAGCTGCAAGCGGGTAACACTGCCGGACGCATGTGTCGAGGCCGCGCCATTGATGCGCAGATCCAGCTTGTCCTTGTCCCTATCCAGGCCATGACGCAGGCTCATCGTGTCCAGCAGGATGTCTCTGATGGGCAGATCCTGTACCCGTTGAACGACGCGACTCACAGCCGAGTCTTCATCGCTCACGACCGCCAGGAGTGACTGCAGACTCATCGAGGCATCCACAGGCTTGTTCACCACCAGGTCTGCATCGCTTATCCGGAGTCGGTTCAGAACCAGATCGCCACGCATGAGATCCTCGAGCCGGATAGACAGCTGAACCGAGCTGATAGCCAGTTGCGTCGCTGCCTGCCCGACTCCGACGCTCAAACCGCTGAGTTCCATCTGGGGCTCCATGCCGAATGGCGCAACGTTCACTCCGGAAATGTCAACTCCGGCTTGCAATTGCCTGGAGAGCAGTGGCTCGAGACCTCTGGCCAGCCATTGGCCGGGCAGAAAGGCCGCAAGCAGCAGTATTGCCACCAGCAATACCACCGCCGCAAACAGCACTCTGCCAAACCATCGAACCATCTTGCTTCCGTCCCCGAAGAATGAGTCGCATTGCGATGAAGGACGGACCCGGCACAGATATCAGACGCTAGTCTTCAACGGCCGTCTGCTCTTCTTCATAGCGATTGAGACGATTGTACAAAGTCTTGAGGCTTATACCCAGAACTTTGGCGCTCTGGCTCTTGTTGTTGTCACACGCCTGCAACGTCGCCTTGATCAATTGTTCTTCCACGTCCTTGAAGGCCATGCCGATGAACGGCGCAATCTGGTCACTGACACCACTATCACTTTCGACAAACAGCGTCGGATCAGCCCCGATTTCGTCACCATCTTCTGTGAGACGGTAAGCGGTCAACAAGGTGTTCTTCAGCTCGACCTGGTTACCGGGCCAGTAGTGTCCCCGCAGCTGCTCCAGCATCTCGGTCGACAGACTCTTTTCGCTGTCGAAAACCCGGTTGAGCTGATCGACGGCACGCCTGGCAAACAGCTCTATATCCTCCTTGCGTTCGACCAGCGGGGGTACCCGAATGGTGTTCTTCGCCAGGGTGTAGTAGAACGGATCGTACAGTCGCCCCTCCGTCAGCGCAGCCTCTGCCGGTTCGCGCAGGATGCCGACGATTGAACAATTGTATTTCGTCGGCGTCAGCGCATTGCTTGACAAGGCCTTGCCGGAAATCATGAAACTCTTCAGTCGCTGTTGAATATCCAGAGACAGCGTCGATACGTCGTCAAGCACCAGAGTGCCACCATCGGCTTTCTTCAGGTATGACTCGATGCCATTGGCCTCATCACTCTCTGCATTACCGAAGAAGCGGTCAACCGCCTGCTGTCCTGTCTCGGACGCACAACTGATGACATAGGCCTTTCCCGGCCGGTTACCGAACTGGTGCAGCAAGGCGGCCACGTCATCCTTCATCACACCCGGTTGCCCGATGATCAGCGCAGGACAGGGAGCCTTGTCCCCCACCTGCCGCAATTGCCTGAACAAATCCTGGCTTGCCTGCGACTTGCCTTCCATCGCCCCGAATCCCAGCGTCAGCTCCGGGGGGTAGTCCCGGGTGGCAACGGTCGATTTGCGACGATGCGCATCGGCACGTCGGACTGCCAGCAACAGATCACGGGCCTGCGCAGGCTTGACCAGGAAATCGAAGACACCGGCCTGCAGGCAGCGACGGGTTCGTTCTGCATCGTCGGTGCCGCTGATCACGATGATCTGCCCGACGCCTGCCGCACTCAGGTTTCTGATGGCATCGACGCCATCGCCATCAGGCAGGGACAGATCCAGCAAGAGCACCGCTGGAGGACTTTGCTCCACCCTTTCGATGGCCTCGGACAAGGTCTGCACGTTGTCGGCCTTGAATTCGGCGCGTTCGAGCACTCTTTGCAAGGCGGTGGCGGTGGCCACATCGTCCTCGACGATCAATACATCCAGTGCAGGCTGTTCGTTCATGTTCATGTCACTCATGTCTGTTCGTTTCCCGGCTTTCAGTACGCATTCATGCGGTTGTAAAGCGTCTTGAGACTGACGCCGAGTGTCTTCGCGGTCTTTTCCTTGTCACCGTCGAAATGCAGAAGCGTTGCATTGAGCAACTGCCTTTCGAACTCCCAGATGGTGGTGCCCACCCATTGGCTGATGTCCGAACCGGAATCCGCACTGACGGCATCCGTCTGGTCGGCTTCGATCACGACTTCCTCACCAGAGCCCGTCGCCGCCACGGCCTGCTCGATGACACTGCGCAGTTCGCGCACATTGCGCTTCCACACGGCGTTGGCGACCAGCTCACGACTGGCGGCAGAGAGTTGCAGATTGCCTGCGCGCGAACCGGCGGCCTCCGCCACCAGCCAGTCGGCAATCTCCTGGATATCATCCCGGCACTGTCGAAGGTTGGGTACGGCCAGTGTGGTCTGCGCCAGTCGGAACAGAAAGTCAGAGCGCAACGAGGTCTCATCGACATCGGTCGTTCCGGCGTCACGGGCGATGCCGATCACCGAGAGGGTGGCTTCCGCCCCTTTGCTGCCATCGACCCGCCGAAACGATCCGGACTCGAGAAACGGCAGTAATCGCGATTGCATGTCGACCGGCAGCTTCTCGACATGGTCAAGCACCAGTGTGCCTGCCGCGGCCTGCTCGATATAGCCTCGGTGCAAGACCTCACCCGTGCGGGGGTCTTCCTGCCCGAACATTCTGACCATTGCCAGTTCATCCGTTTCACCGGCACAATCGATGATCAGGCACTCGCCGGTTCGCCGACCGCGTTGATGGATGGCCCGGGCAACGGACGGCTTGTCCACTCCGGGTTCGCCGGTGATCAGCGCATGCCCGCGACTGCGTTCGGCGCTGAAGCTCATGGTCGTGCGCAGTGTGCTCAGTGCATGATGCTTGCCGACCTGAAACCAGCCGGTCTTGGCGTCAGCGGCAGCGACCACCCCGGCAGTACGCTCGGCACTTGTCTGCGCTCCCCCTTCCGTACTGTCCGCGGTCGATGAGCCTTGCTCGTCGGAGGCAGTGATGGCAAGATCCGGATTGTCGGGGTCAAGCATCTTTCGCAGACTGGCCAGGTCGACCGGCTTCAACAGCAGTTCTACTGCCTGGCTGCGGATGCTCTTGATGGCTGCGCGTTGCGAATCGTCACCACTGATCACAATGAATCGACCGCGCGTATCGTTGCGCAGCTCTTCCATCAGATCCAGACCATTACCATCCGGAAGGTCGATATCGATCAGCATCAGATCGGGCGCCGTGTCCCGTATCTGTGTTCGGGCGGCGTCCACCCGGTGGGCAATGGTCACTTGATAGCCGAGTGAGACAAGCACCCGCTCATAGGCTCGTGCGAGGGTGACGTCATCTTCCAGAACCAGCGAAGTCAGTCTTGAGGGCATGAACAGGCTTCCGTTACGTTGTCGATGCACCGAGTATCTGCGCCGGACGCGCCATCCAGATGATGCATTGTAATATATACACGGTTTTGGTGTTTTGCTCGCGGCGCCGCAACGCGCTGCCCACCCGGGGTCGGACCACGGTTCGAGGTCCGACCCCGGGAGGAGGTCCGACCCAACGCGGCGGCCAGGAGGAGCTGGCAGTATCGAGCAGTCGGCAAATCCGGTGAATTTCTTGTCTGAACGCGCCAATACGCCTCGACGTGTTACCACTTCGCCATCCCCAATCCCTCTCAGAGGATTACACTCCCGAGCAGTACTCTTCGGATGACGCTCATGTCACGGTCAACTGTATTGCAATCACCTGTTCGCAACCTGTCCCCGAGAGCCATGCTCTGCGCTCTTGCCCTGACGCTCTCCATTCCCGTATCTGCCCAGCAATCGATTCAGGTAAGCGAGAATGATGGCTTGTTGTCCGTACAGGCCAGCAACACATCGGCCAGTACGCTGGCTCAGGTATTGACCGATGAGCTGGGCATCAGCGTGGTCGTGACAGGTGACACCGAATCTCTGGTGAACATCGACATCGTCGAAGAGCCACTGAACAAGGCGCTGGCCAAACTCAGCCCCAATCACATGCTGGTGCGCAGCAGCGAGGCGCCTGATAGCACCATCGTTGAAGTGGTGTTGATGATGGGCGAAGGCAGTGCCAGCGGCGGTGGCGGCAGCGACGATCAGTTCCTGCCGAGCGGTTCTCCCGCCGATGACATCATCGTCGAGGATCAGCCCCTGAATGATGAAGGCATCCCGACCGATCAGGTTACAGACCCTGCCAACGCCTCTGATGTACCGTCAGCGAACCCGGCTGACGACCCGCAGAACGGATCTGCGCCACCGCCGCAATCTTTCGACCCGGTCAGTGGCTTGCCGATAGATCCACTCACCGGTCAACCGGTGCAGTAGCAAGCCGGATAGCAGCAACCACACCCAGCTGGCAGCACCCAACTGGGTGATTGTCGTCGTCACCTCGGTCACCGTCGGATCCTCAAGCGCGTTGGCAGCCCCCTGCGCAGGCTCCTGGGCGACACTGTCTGCGTTGTTTTCAGGGTCATCATCCGGTGTCTTGGAACTTACCTGCGCCTGGATATCACCGCTGGACAGAGAGCCTGAAAGCTCCAGCACCAGCTGACTGTTGCTACCGCCGCTCAATCGAGCCAGCTCGCAACTGGCAAGCCCTGTCTCGTCACTGCGGCATTGCCAACCCTCGCCGGAATGAGCCAACAGTTCGCCATCGCCAAACGCAACTTCGACCAGAATCTGATGGGCGCCCTGTAATCCGCGATTACTGACATGCAGACTGACCTGCGCCAGGTCGGCCTCCGACGCCATGGTCGTGACGATGGACAGATCCGCCGCGTACAACTCGGCCACCGCCGCCAGATCACCGGCACTGGGAGCGATACGTTGCCCCATCGTATCCTCCGTATCCACCAGTGGCGTGATGGTCGGCAGACCGTTGGCCGAAAAATTCATGGGACCGTAATGCATGATGGACGCGTAATCATAGTCGCCAAGCAAGCGAGTGCCGGCTGGTGCCACGTCGAAATTGTGCTGCTTGTCAGCGCTGATGTTGTTCCAGTGGATCTGGATATGCTGGTCACGATCCGGACGCGTATGCTCATGCTCGAGCCCCAGAAGATGGCCGATCTCGTGCATCATGCTGCCCGCGTTGCAGTTGGCCGCCACCCAGATCTCCTGCTCGCCACCGCGTCTGCCCACCCAGGACGCGCAACCGTCACCATCCTGAAAGACGACCGAATCGGTGGGTCTGGCCTGCCCGGCTGGCCACTCGTCCAGAGACACCAGCGTGATCCCACTGACCTTGTTCCAGTATTCGACCGCCTGTGTCACGGCGATGACTCCACTGTTCGACAGACTGGCATCGAGGCGATACGGCACGATACCGTCAGGCCACAGGGAGGACGCCTTGGCGAGTCCGATCGACCGTGTCTTGTTGGCCGAGCTGGAGACCAGAATGTCGCCCTCGACCACCCGGGGCGTCTCGGCCTGGGCAAACGAGGTTGCCATCGAATCCGGCGAAGCGCTCTGAGCCATAGCGACCACGGGCGTCAGCAGCATGAGCGGCAACAGCGCACAGCGCACGGCGTACTGCGACAGCAGGACGCTCGCAGGCACGGCCATGCTGACGGCGCATGAGTTTTCTCTATGCTGCGAACTGCCACACGGTATCGGCACTGAACAACCTCTGGAAACATGACTTGTGTCTCCCAGCGGCACCGTGTGCGATTACTTTAAGCCCATAGACCATGAAACGGTTACAGGCAGCTGAAGCGCCGCGTCAAGCAGGCGCGATTATCCCTCTGTCGGAGCGGCGCGCACCGCGTGATCGCCTTTCGCGTGCACGCGCAGGTTGCGACCGGCCCCAACGATCGCCCAGTCGCCCGGTCTGCCCTCTGTCAGACAGAAGGCTCGGCGCGCGTTCGGTTGACCACCATGGCCCCGATCTCCTCTACCGACATTCGGGTGGTGTTCAGCCAGGGTATGCCATTGGCGCGAAACAGGGCCTCTGCCTGCGCAATTTCGCGCTGGCAGGTGGCTGCGGTGCTGTAGCTCGACCCCTGATACCGTTGCTGGCGAATCTGCAACAGGCGAAACGGGTCAATCGTCAGGCCGAAGAGCTTGTCGGTATGACGCTGCAAGGCAGGTGGCAGCTCCTTCTTTTCCAGTTCGTGATCGGTCAGTGGATAGTTCGACACATACAGTCCGTAATGCAGGGACAGATACAGGGATGTGGGCGTCTTGCCGCAACGCGACACACCGACAATGATCAGATCTGCCTGTCGATAGTGCTCCAGGTCCATCCCGTCGTCGGTCTGCAGCGCAAAGTGCACAGCGGCAATTCTCGATGTATAGGCCTTCTCATCGGTAACACCGTGCGATTTTCCGATCGTATGGGACGATTTGACACCAAGCCGTTCCTCCATAGGGCCGATGAACGTTCGGAACAGATCGAAGATCTCCATACCCGTTTCATCAAACACTGCCCGCAGATCATCGTTGACCATGGTCAGGAATATCAACGGAGCCATACCGCTGCTCTGCTGGATCTGATGACAACGGTCCACCAGCTTCCTGGCCTTGCCGACAGTGTCGACAAAGGTGAAGGTCTCCATATGAAAATCGATGCTGGGGAACTGACTCAGCAAGCTGTGAGCCATGGCCTCGGCTGTCAATCCGGTACGATCCGAGACGATAAAGGCAGTACGTTTCTGTGTGTTGGGCATGAGCTTTGTATGTCAGTGCAATCTGCGGTGGGCAAATCCATTACCATATCGTGCACTGTGCGATACGACGAGCTTTCAGGCAAGCGTTCCGCCACGCCTGGATACTGACCGTTGCCACTGGCAACGTCTTGTAACAAGGAGTTGAAGTGACTCAATACATCAGTTGGTTCAAGGACCTGGGCATGAACGATGTCCCGGTAGTGGGCGGCAAGAATGCCTCATTGGGAGAGATGATCTCCAATCTGTCCAATGCCGGCATCAGCGTACCGGATGGCTTTGCCACCACCGCCGATGCGTTTCGCGAGCATCTGCAGGTCAGCGGTCTGGATGAGCGGATCAATGCCTGTCTGGACGAACTGGATACCGATGACATGCAGGCCCTGGCAGAAACCGGCGCAAGAATCCGTCAGTGGGTCATCGACACCCCCTTGCCGCAGGGTCTGGTCGACGCGGTCACTCAAGGCTGGGAGCAGATCAGTCAAGGCGCAGGTGGTGCGGCCTCGGTCGCTGTCCGTTCGTCGGCCACGGCCGAAGATCTGCCGGAAGCGTCCTTTGCCGGACAGCAGGAAACCTTTCTGAACGTGCAATCCCTGGACGACGTACTGTTGCGAATCCGCGAGGTGTTTGCCTCCCTGTACAACGATCGCGCCATCTCCTATCGGGTACACCAGGGATTTGCACATGCCGATGTTGCGCTGTCGGCAGGCATCCAGAGGATGGTACGCAGCGACATCGGTGCCAGCGGCGTGATGTTCTCGATCGACACCGAGTCCGGATTCAGCGATGCCGTTTTCATCACCTCCTCCTGGGGCCTGGGTGAATGCGTGGTGCAGGGGTCGGTGAATCCCGATGAATTCTACGTTCACAAGCCGACGCTGCTGGCCGATCGGCCGGCCATACTCAAGCGCAGCCGCGGTGCCAAGCGCATCAAGATGATCTACGGTCAGGATACGGCCGTTGACACCGTCGATGTCGATCTGCAGGACCAGATGCGATTCTCACTCGATGATGACGATGTGCAATCGCTGGCGCGCATGGCCGTGACCATCGAGAAGCACTACGGCCGACCAATGGATATCGAATGGGGCAAGGATGGCAACGATGGCAAGCTGTACATACTGCAGGCGCGTCCCGAAACGGTTGAATCACGCAGCAATCGCAATGTCATCACCCGCTACCAGCTGGCCTCTCATCAGGCAGCCGTCCTCACCAGCGGACGCAGCATCGGTCAGCGAATCGGTGCGGGCGTAGTCAGAATCGTGGACAGCATTGCCCAGATCGGAAGCGTGCAGGACGGTGACATACTGGTTACCGACATGACCGACCCCGACTGGGAGCCCGTCATGAAACGCGCAGCGGCGATCGTGACCAACCGTGGTGGACGCACCTGCCATGCCGCCATCATCGCTCGCGAACTGGGTGTACCGGCTGTCGTCGGTTGCAACGATGCCACCAGCCAGCTCAAGGATGGCCAGGAAGTCACCGTCAGCTGCGCCGAAGGCGACACGGGCTACATCTATGAAGGCAGCCTGACATTCGACATTGCCGAGACCCAGCTCGACAAGCTGCCCGAACTGCCCTTCAAGCTCACCATGAATGTGGGTAATCCGGAACGGGCCTTCGGCTTCAGTCAATTGCCGCACAACGGTATCGGACTGGCACGACTGGAGTTCATCATCAGCAATACGATCGGCATTCATCCCAAGGCGCTGTTGAATCACGATGCCATGCCCGAGGATGTCCAGCAACAGATCGCCGAGCGCAGTGCCGGTTATGCCGATCCGCTGGCATTCTATGTGAACAAGATTGCCGAAGGTGTGGCAACGCTGGCAGCCGCCTTTGCACCGCACCCGGTCATCGTTCGCCTGTCCGATTTCAAGTCGAATGAATACCGCAACATGATCGGTGGTGTGCTGTTCGAGCCCGAGGAGGAAAATCCGATGATCGGATTCCGGGGCGCGTCACGCTATCTGTCTTCCTCCTTCTCCGAGTGCTTCGAGCTCGAATGCCGCGCACTGAAACATGTGCGCGAGGTCATGGGGTTCAGGAATGTCGAACTCATGGTGCCGTTTGTTCGTACGCTCGAAGAGGCAGATCAGGTGCTGGCGCTCATGGCTGAAAACGGTCTGCAGCGTGGCGAGCACGATCTGCGTGTGGTCATGATGTGCGAGGTACCGAGCAACGCCATCTTGGCCGACGAGTTCCTGACCCGCTTCGACGGTTTCTCCATCGGCTCCAACGATCTGACGCAATTGACGCTGGGACTGGATCGTGATTCAGGGCTGGTGGCGCATCTGTTCGATGAGCGGGATCCGGCAGTCAAGAAGATGCTGCAGATGGCCATCTCTGCGGCACACAGGCAGGGCAAGTACGTGGGTATCTGTGGTCAGGGCCCATCGGATCACCCGGATCTGGCCCAGTGGTTGATGGAACAAGGGATCTCGAGTGCATCACTGAACCCTGACACAATCGTGGAAACCTGGCAGTTCCTTGCCGACAGACTGGCCTCATAGGGTGCTATCGTTGCAACAATGAGAAAACCCGGGAACAAAAAGGATTTCGACCACGGCTTCTGGAAGGCCATGCAGAAGGATCTGCCTCCCGGGGATGAGGAGGATCCTCCAGCCCATATCGACCTGACGGACGACCTCTCACAGGCGTCTGCCGAAGAACTGGAACAGCGACGCCGCTCCCTGTTGTCCATGCTGGCAAACACCGAAGCGCGCAAGCAGCAGGTACTTCGCAATCGATTGCCCGCCCTGACGCCCGGGCTATCCATCGCCATCAAGAGCGGCCCGTTTCGGGACCGCCGGGCCTCGGTCAAGGATGCAGATTACATCCACAGCCGAGCCTTGCTGGACATCGACGGCGAGCAGGAAGACCAGTGGATTGATTTTGCGGCTCTGGCGCCGGTTCACGATAAATCGTAAGCTATCGCGATTCCTTCATCGATCGATACCGGAATGGCCAACGCCATGCATCTTGTTCGACGTGTGTTCAGCCTGGATCTCAGATCCATCGCGCTGTTTCGCATCATGCTTGCTCTGCTGCTGCTCGCAGACCTTGCGCTGCGCAGCCTGGATCTGTCGGTGTTCTATACCGACGACGGCATCCTGCCTCGCCATCAGTGGTTGAAGGTCACCCATCAGTGGCACTGGTCCATTCACGCTGCCAGTGGTGAGTTGTGGTGGCAGGTTCTGCTGTTCGTGCTGGCTGCCGGGTTTGCGCTGGCACTGTTGTTCGGTTATCGCAGCAAGCTGGCCAGCGCCGCCTCCTTCATACTGTTGGCCTCCCTGCTCAACCGCAATGGCCTGCTATTGCAAGGCGGGGACATACTGCTGGTGGTCATGAGTTTCTGGGCCATGTTCCTGCCGCTGGGTGCGCGCTACTCCGTCGACAGTGCCCTGCAGTCCATTCACCGGGACAACCCCAATGCCATCCCCGCCAATGCCTTTCGGGAACAGCCCTATTTTTCGGTGGCCACCATCGCCATCGTGTTCCAGGTGCTGTATCTGTATATCTTCACCGCATTCCTGAAAACCGGAGATGCCTGGATCAGTCGCTTTGATGCCGCCTACTATGCGGTCAGCCTGCAGCATTTCGCCACACCGATCGGCCAGTGGATCAGTCAGTTCCCACTGTTGCTCAAACCTGCAACGATCTACGTGCTGGCCGTCGAATTCATCGCGCCTCTGCTGGTACTGAGCCCGTTCTACTGGCCGCGACTGAGGATCATCGGGCTCCTGCTGCTGGCCTCGCTGCATGCCGCGTTTCTATTGATGCTGCATATCGGCCTGTTTCCCCTGATCGACTTCATGGCGCTCAGCCTGCTCATTCCCGGCTCTGCCTGGGTATGGCTGCGCAGCTCCGAAAAGCAGCAAGCCCGTCGGGCAGAACAATCATCCATCGTGATCTACTACGACGAGGATTGTGGCTTCTGCCTGAAGACCTGCCTGATCCTGCGCAGCTTCCTGCTTCCACAGACGTGCCGAATCCTCAAAGCGCAGAATTACCCGGCCATTCACGCCATCATGGAACGCGAAAATTCCTGGGTAGTCACCGACGCCGACGGCAAGCCGCACATTCACTGGCATGCCATGGTCCTGTTGTTTCGACAACGCTGGCCGTTCAGGGTACTGGCCTGGATCATGTCCTTGCCGCCCTTGCTGAGTCTCGGCAACCGTGTGTATCGTTGGGTCGCCGACAATCGCGGTCTGATGGGCACCCTGAGCGAGCGTGTTCTTCCTTTCAGAGCGCTGAGACTACGAGCGACCCTTCTCGGCTCCCTGCTGGCGGCGGTGTTCTTCGTTGTCGTCACCGCCTTCAATGTCTACATGATGCCAGGCATGCAGGGACAGATGCCGCAGTCGGTCAATCACCTGGCGAGAGCCTTCCGGCTCAATCAGCGCTGGGACATGTTTGCGCCCTATCCGCTGACCAGTTCCTCCTACCTGTTGATACCCGGAAACCTGCGTAACGGTGAGCAGGTCGATGTGTACCCCCTGACGTCCAGTCTGCCGGATTGGCAGGTGCCCCAGCGCTTCTATCCCTTGTACGACGGCTATCGCTGGCGCAAGTACCTGGGTCGAGTCGACAGCCACAAGAACAATGCCGTTCGTGAAGCCTTCGGCAGCTATCTGTGCAAGAGCTGGAACAATCAGCCTCGTTCACGCGATACGCAACTGGCAACTCTGGAAGTCCACGTCGTCAAGTTGCGAACCAGCACCGACGGCCAACCGAAGAAGGAGACACGCCGCAGGATCTGGCGACACTGGTGCTACCCGGAATTTGCCGATACCTGAGCGTACCGGCACTCAGCTGACGATATAACTGGCGTTGCCGGTCGCGATCAGAGTCTGTTCATCGTTTGTCAGGCTCATGCTGCAAACGGCTACTCGTCGACCGAGTCTCAGCACCTTCGCCTCTGCCGTGAATTCCTTGCCGATGCCCTGTCGCAGGTAATCGACTCGCAGATCGATGGTGGCCAGGCGGGAGAATCGCTGCAGGATCTGATCACAGCTCTCTTCCTCGTGAAAGCCGGCAATGCCCATCATCACGGCCAGACCACCGGCGACATCGAGAACGGATGAGATGACACCGCCATGCAAGCGGCCGAACAGATAATGTCCGATGAGTTCAGGCCGCATCTCGAAGCTGACACGAACCGGACCCGGGTCCAGCTGACGGATCTGGAAGCCCAGAAACTCGTTGAAGCAGATCCTGTGTTCGAACAGCGTCGTGATCTCGTTCAGCAATTGCCGGTGTTCAGCGCCTGAACGCGTTTGCTGCTCGCCAGCGCTGCGCCCTGTATCGGAACCTGATGTGCTCACGGGATTTTTCGCCGAATGATTAACCAGTCTGCATGGTAGCTGCCAATCGGCGCACAGTGGTAGGTGAACTTGTTCGACACGAAGCCGCTAACCCTACAAGGATGCTCTCGACACGCCACACCGGACCAGCAATGACCGCGCCCAGCCACACTCATGCACTCGCTCCTTGCCCACGGTTGCGGGACCTCGCCCGGCAGCCGCAAGGCTTGTCTGTCATTCTGCTGCTCGTCATTCTGCAGACGGCCCTGCTGATGCCTGAACCGGTCGACGCGGCCATATTCAAATGTGTCAGCGCCTCTGGCGACATCACCTACACCAGCACGCCGTGTGCCCATGACGAATCGACACGGCGCATCTCCGCCAATGCCACGGCCGTGGCCGGCCTCGACTGCCGCATTGCCCGCAAACTGGCGTTTGATACCACGCGCCGAATGAAACAGGGTGAGACATCCGAATCCGTGTTCAACTCCCACGGCGGCATGGACAGCCTGTCACCCGAAGTGATGGGGCTGATCAGCTACATCTACACTTTTCACGGCAATGAGGCGGTCAGTGCCAGCCGCATCGCCACGCTGGCCACAGAACGCTGCCAGGTCGGCTCCTTCGGTGCCAATGTCCGGCGCTGCGAATTCTACCCTTACGAATTCATACAAACCCTGGGCGGTTGCGCCGCCGCGCGTGACGAGACAGCCGGCGACACTGCCGAACCCGTGACCGGCGCAGCGCTACCCGCCAGCTATGCACCACCTGCGCCCGCTGCCAGCATTGCAGATCCGCAAGCCTCTGCCAGCAGAATGGCGGCCCAGCAGCAGTCCGCCTGCCGACAGCGCATCAATGGCACGCTTGAAAACACCCAGGCCCTGATGCAACAAGGCGCATCGGCCGTGGAACAGACGCGTCTTCGCGCACAGCAGCGGCAACTGAGAATGCAGCTGGCGCGTTGCTGAGGGGTTCAGACCACCGGTACGCCTTGAAATCACGGCGTCACGGGCCTATTGAGACTCACTCTCAGACCCGCCACGGTTAAACAGGTACCATAGCGGATTGCACAGTAGATCAGTCCCATGGCTTCAAGGCTTCCAGCAACCCCCGCCCGTCCGCTTTTCGACTATCCGCCTTACTGGGCGGAGTGTTACGGGCGCGCGCCATTTCTGCCCATGTCCCGCGCAGAGATGGACGAACTCGGTTGGGACAGCTGCGACATCATCGTAGTGACCGGCGATGCCTATGTCGATCACCCGAGCTTCGGCATGGCCATCGTCGGACGCCTGCTGGAAGCGCACGGTTTTCGAGTCGGCATCATCTCCCAGCCAGACTGGCATGACACGAAGGCTTTCGAGGCGCTGGGTGCACCGAATCTGTTCTTCGGGGTGACCGCCGGCAACATGGACTCGATGATCAATCGCTACACGGCCGATCGCAAGATCCGCTCCGATGATGCCTACTCCCCGGATGACATCGGCGGCATGCGACCCGATCGCAGCTCCATCGTCTATTCGCATCGCTGCCGCGAAGCCTACCGTGATGTCCCTGTCGTCATCGGCGGCATCGAGGCCTCTCTGAGGCGCATTGCCCACTACGACTACTGGCAGGACAAGGTGCGACGCTCCATCCTGGCCGACGCCAAGGCCGACTTGCTGGTGTATGGCAACGGTGAGCGAGCCATCGTGGATATCGCGCATCGTCTGGCTGCCGGACAGGCCATCACGGATATCACGGATCTGCGCGGCACCGCCTACATGGTGGAAGACCTGCCGGAAGACTGGATCGTGATCGATTCGAGCAAGGTCGACAAGCCCGGTCGCATCGAAGAACCCGTCAATCCCTACATCGTGCCGGAGAACAGCGCCTCCGACATGCAGGGAGCCCCTTGCCAGGATGGCTCCATGCCCGAATCCGCGACCAGCACCGGCGATGAGTCCGCGGTCGTCAGCCAGGTATCCAGCAGTGGCGACATCCAGGTGCTCAATTTCATGAGCCGCGAGGAACGTCAGGCGATACGCCAGCAGAAACGCCACAAGACGGTTTTGCGGCTGCCCTCGTTCGACATGGTCAGCAATGACAAGATCCTGTATGCCCATGCCAATCGGGTTTTGCATCTGGAGACCAACCCGGGCAATGCCCGTGCACTGGTGCAGAATCAGGGTGGCCAGAAACTGTGGCTCAACCCGCCCCCCATTCCCCTGACGACCGAGGAAATGGATTACGTGTTCGATCAGCCTTATGCCCGGGTGCCTCACCCGCACTATGGCAAGGCTCGCATTCCGGCCTATGAGATGATCCGCTTCTCGATCAACATCATGCGTGGCTGCTTCGGGGGCTGCACCTTCTGCTCCATTACCGAGCACGAGGGGCGAGTCATCCAGAACCGCTCCGAAGATTCCATCATCAAGGAAATCGAGACGATTCGCGACGAAGTCCCGGGATTCACCGGTGTCATCTCCGACCTGGGTGGACCGACCGCGAACATGTACCGGATTGCCTGCAAATCGCGGGAAATCGAGGCCAACTGCCGGCTGCCTTCCTGCGTCTATCCGGATATCTGCTCGAATCTGAACACGGATCACTCATCGCTGATTCAGCTGTACAAGCGTGCGCGCGAGCTGCCCGGGGTCAAGAAGATCCTGATTGCCTCCGGACTACGGTATGACCTTGCCATCAAATCGCCGGAATACGTGGAAGAACTGGTCACCCATCATGTCGGTGGCTATCTGAAGATCGCGCCCGAACACACCGAGCGCGGTCCACTGGACAAGATGATGAAGCCGGGCATCGGTGCCTATGATGAATTCAAGGAGCTGTTCGAGAAATTCAGCCGCAAGGCCGGCAAGCAGCAATACCTGATCCCCTATTTCATCGCCGCACATCCGGGCACCACCGATACCGACATGATGAATCTGGCCCTGTGGCTGAAGCGCTACGGATTCAGGGCCGACCAGGTGCAGAATTTCTATCCGTCGCCCATGGCGACAGCGACCACGATGTACCACACCGGCAAGAATCCGCTGAAACGTATCCGGCGCGATGGCGGCGATGTACCCATTGCCAAATCGGGTACACAGCGCAAATTGCACAAGGCCTTCCTGCGCTATCACGATCCGCAGAACTGGCCGATGCTGCGCGATGCGCTGCGCGCCATGGGGCGCAGTGATCTGATCGGCAATGGCAAGCAACACCTGATCCCCAAATACCAACCCAAGGGTGACGGCTACAAGAGCGCCCGCAACAAGAACAGCACACCGGTACAGAGAAACCGCGGGCGCGGTGCTGCGGGCAAGGTTCGCAAGGGTCAGATACTGTCGCAGCACACGGGTTTGCCACCACGCGAGACTGAATGATACAGAGACGCTGCAGGAGCGCAGTGAACGTCAGCAGAAGCCTCTCCCTGCTGGTCTCAGGCGCCTTGACCGAGGCGTCTGAGGAGTAACGGCTTCATCGATTCCCCGAGCGCCTCGGCGGCATCGAGCATGCCGTGGCTCAGGCCCAGATTCAATGCCTGGACATAGCGCTGACCGGCCTGTGTTTCAAGCATGCCGGTAAAGGCGTGCAAGGTATCCAGCGACAGCTGCTGGTAGAGAAAGGCGATGGATTCGAGCGAGCTCTCACGATAGAGCCTTGTCAGTTGTGGTCTGTGCGCCTTTGCCGAGCTGATGAGCTCTCTGGCGCTGGACCGATGTTCGGCTGGCAGGGCTGGTGACAGACTCAATTGCAGAGCGACTTGCATGCTGATCAGGGTGTCGACCGCTGAATCGGTTGCCTGCAGCGCCTCTTCCAGGTCCTGAATGGCGATCCGACGCGCATCACTCAAGGCGTGAAAACCGCCCGCCACGTACCACAGATTGAAGCGATCCCGATGTCGCAGAATCGAGTTGGCAATCTCGGCGTCGCGAATCTGCTGACCGTGCTCACCCTGATAGAAGCGCATGAGCGCCTCGAACTGCGGCTCAGCCAGCCCGGCGCGCAAGCGCACGGCGACGGCGCGTTGCAGTCGTTCGCTATTGAAGACGCTGGTCAGCGTCGATCTGAGGTAGGGGACGTCCTCATCCTCGAAGGGCAGCTGCAATCCGTCGGCAGCGATGGCTTGTTCAAAGCTTTCGATGACGGCCCTGGGCAGGCTGTGCAGCTGCTCACTCATGCCACTGGATTGCAACAACTCGGTGGCCGCATCGACGACAGTCGAGGATGTCTCTGACGGGATAGGTGAATCGCTTGAAATGGCCGAGCCGGATAGGAACAAAGCCAGTGACATCCCTGTCACCAAGTACCGATACCTTGTGCGCTTCATTATCAATCGCGCCTCTTTTTATAGGTGTTTTCACTGCAACCTCAGCAATGAATCACTCAGGCCACGAAAACTCTAACGGCACGAAAATTGATTGGGCGAGTTCGACACCCCGGTTCTGTGGGCGATGCACGAGTCGCAACGGACGATTGCCAATGCGTTCACACTGCCCGAGGGGATGCGCCGGATAATCCGCGGTGGATTACCCGGCAGGGTACAGAAGCTACTGAGCCAACTCCTGCACGTGCAACTGAGCAGGTTGCAGGTTGACGCGATACACGAAATTCGCTTCGCCATCCTGCAGTGTCACCTTCCAGATATCGCCGAAGTTCTTCACCTTGACATCCTCATCGATGGGATATCGATTGGTGTCACAGCTGTCCACGGTATCCTTGAGGCAGACATCACCGAGTCCGATTCCCGCCATGATGTCGTAGAGCGTACCGCTGTGGCCAGCAACCAGCGCCACACTACCGGCTGGCAGACTCAGCAAGGCTTCAATGACCGGCGCTTCGGATGGTGACGTGCTCTCGGGGTCGAGTTCAGTCGCATCCGCTGTACCGTCATCGTTGCTGACTGGATATTCCTGAATACCATCGTTGGGGAACTTGTCGATATCGCCCGTCAATCCTGCCTCCGCAGTGATCAGCTCGATGGTCTGGCGCGTGCGGATCTTGTGACTGGAGAAGGCATTGGTCAATCGCTGTGTGATACCGGCATCGCTGAACAACCCAGCCAACAGCTCGGCGCGCAATTCCCCCTTGGCGTTCAAGACTTCGGCGCACTTGGATTCACCACACACTTCGATGAAAGACCCGTCCTCCTGTTCAGCCAGCTGAGTCATCTTCTCCGCGTGACGGGTGAAGTAGATTTCCACGTCATCCGGATTGTCGCTACTGGCAGCATCCAGTGCAGCCAGCATATCCTCATCCGAGTCTGCAGGCGGCTCGACCGGGGTATCGGACTCGGCAGCTACGGCCGATTTCGGGGGATAGAAACCATCTGCGTACCATGCCACCTGGTACTCTTCGGCACCGGAATAGTCCACGACCGTCGAATAGGTGCTTGAACCGACTGTGGTCAGATAGTCACCGTTCAGAAACAGATTGTAGCCCTGCGCTTCAGCTACGGAGCACCAGGACAGCACAGCCAGTCCGTCGTCTCCGCCAAGCAACGCCACGTCGGGTGCGATGGCGCCAGCATCACAAGCCCCCAGGCCTGCATTGACTGCCGCAGTGGTCATGACATCGGCTTGCATGGAAGCCTCCGAGCACATGCCAGAGGCATCACAGGCAGTCACGAAGAACTGGTATGCACTTCCCGCCGACAGGCCCGAAACCTCCGCTTCCGTCTCGCTGATACCGCTGCGCAGCAGCAGGCTATCCTGGTACAACTCGTAATAAGCTGCCCCTTCCGAAGCATCCCAACTGACCCGCACACCGCTACTACCAATGGCTTCAGCCGAGACGTTCTCGACACCCATGGCGTATGCCTGCCCCATCGCCAGCCCGATGCCGGAAATGAACAGATATCCATATGTTTTCACCGCAAACTCCACTGTTGCAAATCGAGCCCCATCCTATAGATATCCCCCCAAATGTAACAGTCCCCCACCCACCCGGGTCGGACCACCATAACCCCTTGTTATTACAAGATATATCGCCGCTCAGCCACGGCAAATACGGCCTTGAACAACGTAAATCATCGCAAAATGGCGGTAACAAGAGGGAACCATCCTGATGGATAGTGCCGTCGACAATGGGCCTTCGTGGTCCGACCCCGAGTGATTAGCCACTGATGAACCAGCCGTGGTCCGACCCTGGCTGATTGATCACTCGTGGTCCGACCCCGTGGGGTCAGAATGCCTTGTTGACGGCGCCGCCGTCGATTAGCAGGTTCTGGCCGGTTATATAGCCGGCGTGAACGCTGCACAGGAAGGCACAGGCGGCACCGAATTCCTCCGGCTGGCCAAAGCGTTTGGCAGGTATCCCGGCAGCTCGCTCGCTGATGACGTCATCCATGGCCTTGCCAGTGCGTTCGGAGGCGACCTTGAAGCCGCCGCGCAGGCGATCCGTGTCGAACGCACCGGGCATGATCTGATTGATGGTCACCCCGGTGGAGGCCACCGAGCGCGACACACCTGCCAGAAACGATGTCAGTCCTGCCCGGGCGCCACTGGACAGATCCAGACCCGGAATCGGTGACACCACCGACGAGGACGTGATGTTCACGATGCGGCCCCAGCCACGTTCGCCCATCCCGTCCACACACTGGCGAATCAACTCCAGGGGAGTCACCATGTTCATGGTCACACCGGTCAGCATGGCTTCACGATCGATCTCGCGAAAATCCCGAAACGGCGGGCCCCCGTTGTTGTTGATCAGGATATCCGGCTCCGGGCAGGCCGCGAACAGCGCCTGCTGACCGTCCGGCGTTGACACATCGGCCATGACCACAGAGACATCCACGCCGAAGGCTTCCAGATCCTTGCGCGTCTGCGCCAGTTGCTTTTCATCCCGCCCGTTGATCACGAGATTGACGCCAGCTTCAGCCAGTGACATGGCACAGGCTCTGCCCAATCCGCGTGAAGAGGCACATACGATGGCCTTGCGGCCGCTGATACCAAGATCCATTTTCTGATTCGAACCCGCTATTTGTGAAACAGGGCGTACAGCATAACCCAGCCACCTGAAGTCGTGCCCTCAGGGATCGAGTTTACCGTCGCGAACCTCGCTTGTTTCAAACTCAATGGGGTCCACCCCTTCCAGACAACCGACATTGACCCCGATCTGCAAGGGATCGCGACGCCGCTGATGGTGCGTGTAGATGCCGCATTGACTGCAGAAATAGTGTCTGGCCGTACCGGTATTCCAGCGATAGAGCGTCAATCGATCACTGCCGCACAGAATACGCAATTGCCCCACCCTGACCGTGAGCATCGCCGCGCCCTTGCGCCGACACAGGGAACAATTGCAGCGTCTGACTTCCGGCTTTCCCGGCGGCAGGACAAGATCGAACCGAACGGTGCCGCAATGACAGGATGCCTGCAGACAACGCGCTGAACCCTGTTCTGCAGGGTCGGTACACGTCATGATGCACTGGCCTGCAATCGCTCTCTGGCAACCAACAGACGTTCGATCACATCCACCAGCCAGGGACCGGCACAGATGGTTTCATTACTGGGCAAGGCGATGATCATCGGGTCCAGTCCCGACTTGCGCAAGGCGGGATGCTCTGCCAGCATCTGTCCACGCGAATAGGTGCCCTTGCTGTACGGAGACTCGATGAGCGCCTGGGGCGCCAATCTGATCATGTCCTCCAGTTGCAATACACCGTAGGACTCCACACCCATGTCGGTAGCCACGTTGTGCCAGCCAGCTCGGCGCATGGCCTCGCCGCGCAGCGACCCCGGCCCGACCGTATAACCATTGGCATCGTAGACCGCAGCACGCGGCACGTCGACACCCGTGTCCTCTCGCTGCCGGTTCAGCGCCCTCACTCGTTCATCAACAAGCGCCAGGCGTTTTTCAAGCGCCGCAATCTGACGCTCCGCCTGCGTCTGGCGATGCAGAAGCTGCCCCACCCGCCGCATATTGCCGAACATTGCCTCCACCGACTCTGCAATCTCCAGTGACTCGACCGGCAAATTCAGTTCATCAAGCAGGGACAGGGTATAGCGCGAGGTATACGGACCCGTGACGATGACGTCCGGAGCCAGGGGCACGATATCCTCGGCAACCGGCTGCACCTGCGGATGCTGCATCGCCTCCTTATGCAAGCGCGACCCCGCCTCATCGCGACTGAGTCGAGACAAGGCCAGAATCTGCGACGGATCCGCCAGCAGCATGACCAGCTGATCGGCACACAGATTGATCGAGACGACACGAGGCAGCTTCTCCGAGGCGACGGCTTCAACGCTGATGAAAAGACTCAGAAACGTTGCGAAGAATACCTGCCTCATGAAAAAGTTGCCTCGTGCGTCGAGCGCGGCTTACAGCTGGCTGATGCGCTTCTGCACACCCGGCTTGTAAGGCGCATGCTCGGCCAGGTATTCCGACACGACATCTTCGACATTGGGGCCGAAATCGTAGGCATTGATGGCTTTTTCGGCAAACATCGCGTAGCCGTCTCCACCACCTCGTACGTAGTTGTTCGACACAACCCCGTAGATGGCTTCAGGATCAATCGGCTGCATCTGACCATCGACGTCCACCAGCACTTCCTTGATTCGACCTTCATTGGGCGCCACCGACGGATCCCAGGTGAAACTCAGACCAGCGACCTGTGGAAACCGCCCCTTGACCTCCTCGACCTGACTGACACCATTCTCCAGTGCGGCAATGACATCGGCGCCACTGAGCTGGAATGTGGCCAGGGTGTTCTGGAACGGCAGAACGGTCAGCACTTCGCCCATGGTGATTTCACCGGCATCGATGGAGGCGCGCACACCGCCGGAATTCATGATGGCAATACTCACACCCTGGTCCTTGACGCGATCGAGCAGAGCGTCGGCAATCAGATTGCCCATCTCGCATTCCTGAACGCGGCAGACTTCGCGGTTGCCATCGATCGGGGCATCGGCTGCCGCGACCACCTTGTTGCGAATACTGTCCAGAGGCTGTGCCAGCTCTGCCACGCGAGCCAGAATATCTTCATCCTCGCCAATGCTGCCATCGATGGTCACGGGTTCGCCCACGGCTTCGACCACTTCACCCTCATCATTGAAGGTCACTGCCAGTTCACCCAGGTATTTGCCATAGGCATAGGCCTGCACGATGGCGGTATCTCCGACCATGGTCGGATAAGGGCCCGCAGCGTCTTCAGATGTGTTGGACAAAAAGGTGTTGCTGTGCCCACCCACGATGACATCGACACCTGTGGTCTCTGCAGCCACCCGCTTGTCGACCTCGTAACCGGAATGCGACAGCACCACGATGCGCTTGATGCCCTGCGCGCTCAGCTCATCCACTTCAGCCTGCACGGCAGCAACCGGGTCGGAGAAACTGATGTTCTTGCCGGGGCTGGCCAGCTCGCTGGTGTCCTGAGGCGTCAGACCGATGATGCCGTACTTCTCACCAGCCTTCTCGACCACGGTGGATTTCATGATCTTGTTCGCCAGCGCCGGCTCCTTGCTGACATCGGCATTGGACATGACCACCGGAAAGTTGACGTTATCGATGAACTGCCGCAACACCACCGGCCCATCATCGAATTCATGATTGCCGACGGTCATGCCGTCGTATTGCAGCGTATTCATGATTTCGGCTGCCACCTTGCCCTTGTAATAGGTGTAGAACAGCGAGCCCTGGAAGCGGTCACCACCGTCGAACAACAGTGCATCCGGATGGCGCTCTCGCGCCTCGGCAACGGCCGTCACCATGCGGGCATATCCCCCGAAGCACTCGCCCGCCTCATTGTCTTCGGCAGAACAGGGACTGTCGTACTTGCTGATCGGCTCCACGCGAGAGTGGAAGTCATTGCTATGCAGGATGGTGATGGTATCGTCGGCATGAGCCAGCGTACCCACGGACATCGCCGCGGATGTCAACAGCCATGGCAGGCTGCGGGCCGGCGAACAGGCTCGCAGCAAGGCTGCACGTACAGGTGAAACGGAAGTCTTCATCGGTGGATATCTCCTCTGACGATGTGAATAATTCAGAAAGGCTGACATGACAGCCCGCCTTTTGAAACGACGGCGCGGAGCAGCGGCCCCGTACCGGGGTGCCGTTGATCGCAAGCCCTTACTCGTAGATCGGAAAGAACGTGTTGAATGCCTTCTCGCAGAATACCCCTGGATCGTTGAAACGCTGATTTCGATCGAGTGAATTGATCTGCGCCATGTCGTCTGCGCTGAGTTCGAAGTCGAAGATGTCTGCATTCTCGACCAGGCGTTCCGGTCTGGAGGTCTTCGGGATGATGGCGTTGCCGCGCTGAACGCCCCAGCGCAGAACGATCTGTGCCGGTGTCTTGCCCAACCGTTCTGCGATGGCCATGACGGCTGGCTGTTGCAGAACCGATTCACTTTGACTGGCCATGTCCAGCTCCAGATACGACAAGGCACCCAGCGGTGAGAAGGCGGTGACGGCAATGTCCTCTTCGGCACAGAAGCGCATCAGTTTTGCCTGCGTCAGGTAGGGATGAGATTCCACCTGCAGAACCGCCGGTGCAATGCGCGCGTAGTTCAACAGATCACGCATCAATGAGACACCGTAGTTGCACACACCGATGTGGCGCGCCAGGCCGCTGTCCACCAGCGTCTCCATGGCACGCCAGGTATCCTGTAGCGGCACACTGGCAGGCTTGAGCATTGGCACCTCATCACTCGGATCATGTACCCACTCGGGTGGATAGCGTGTCTCGAACGGCACGAATTCCAGGGCGATGGGAAAGTGGATCAGGTACAGGTCCAGATAGTCCAGTCCCAGATCTTCAAGCGTCTGATCCATGGCCATGATCACATGGTCGGGATGGTGGTAGGTATTCCACAACTTGGACGTGACCCACAGCTCTTCTCGCGTACACAGCCCTTCTTCGATGGCTCTGCGGATGCCCTCGCCCACCTCCTTTTCATTGCCGTAATCGCAGGCGCTGTCCAGATGCCGGTACCCGGCTCGAATCGCTTCAACCACGGCATCCGCCACGGTATCGCGATCGATTTTCCAGAGGCCCAGACCGATGACCGGCATCTGACCGTCATCGCCGACTGCCAGCGTGGGAATTGTTGTCATGATTAACCTGCTTTGCTTGCGTGTTGCTTGAAAAGGGACAGAGCTTCGGCGCTCACTGACTGCACCGTCACAGATCGACAGCCTGACCGGTGCGAATCGATTCATGGGCAGCGACCCCCATGCGCACGGCAATGGCACCATCACTGGCGGTCACCTCCACCGGCGCACCGTTCAGCACCGCCAGGGCAAACCGGTGATGCTGGAAGAACGTGGAACCATGATGATCTCCCGCTGCGGCCAGAGCCGGATCGATGCTGATGATATCTTCCTGCGGTGCGCTCTGATCGCGTGGGCTGAAGACCACACGGGAATGACGCTCACCGGTATCCGGCCAGAAACGGTCCGGCCCCGGAATGAAGGCGTCAAGCTTGCCCTGATCACCAATGGCCGTGAGCTGTTCCTGTGGTTCGGCGCCCTCAGCGAACATGCACAGTTCCAGAACGCCGCGAGCGCCATTGTCGAAATCGACGATCACCAGGGCATTGTCGAGGATATCGGGGGTACGCCCCTGATAGTCTTCATCCAGATGATTGACGTCCATCGACCCGCTGGCATACACGCGAACGGGCTCGGCCCCGGTCATCAGCCGCATCAGGTCGAAGTGGTGGCAGCATTTTTCCACCAGCGTACCACCGGTGTTTTCGTTGAAACGGTTCCAGTCTCCCACCTTCGGCAGAAACGGGTAGCGATGCTCCTTGATGCTCAGTAGCCGTATTCTGCCAGTCTCACCCGTGGCCAGGCGCTCGAGAAACCTGGCTGTTGGCGGCATGTAGCGATACTCCATGGCCACCCAGAAAGGGGCCTCGTAGCCCTGCAGTTGCTGTTGCAGATCATGGCAATGTTCAACGGTGGTACACAGTGGCTTTTCGGTGAGAATCGCCTTGCCCAGTGGCAACAGCTCGGTGATGATTGCATGGTGCGTGAAATTGGGTGACACGATCACGAAGGCGTCCACCTCGTCCGTCGGTACGTCCGCGAGCACTCTGTAGGCCCTGGCATCGGTATTGCCCAGAGAGTGCGCCAATGCCAGTGCGGATTCGCGCATGGCATCATCAGGATCGATGATGGCCACCACCGACAGTGGCAAATCGTGAATATCCCTGACCAGAGCAAGGTTTTTCAGATGCTCATGGCCCATCATTCCGGAGCCGATAATGGCGTATTGAAGAGTTTTCATGAGAGGATTCTAGCCGCAAAGCAGCCTCGCCGGTTAAACTGGTCGGCATGATAAGAGACGCAAAATTCAGTATCGGTCAGGTTGTGCGACATCGCGTGTATCCGTTTCGTGGCGTCATCTACGACGTAGACCCGGTATTCGACAATTCAGACGAATGGTACGAGGCCATTCCCGAAGCTGTTCGCCCACGCAAGGACCAACCCTTCTACCACCTCTACGCCGAGAACGAGGAGTCTGTCTACGAAGCCTACGTCTCGGAGCAGAACCTGCTGCCTGATGAAGATGCCACGCCACTACGGCATCCGCGAATTGCCGTGGAGTTCGAACGACTCGGCAGCGGAAGCTATGTACCCAGAAACATCGCCACGCATTGACGCCCCCCTCGCCGAGCAACGCCAGGCAGTGAATTCACACGACCACACGGCAGATAATCTCATCGGCACCCACCATTCGTGAAGGCAGGTGCATCCAGTTATACCCGGGGATCGGTATTCCGCCATGTCAGCGGGCTGTCGATCACCTCGGCCATCGGCCTGTTTGCCATTTTCGCAGTCGACCTGGTCGATGTCCTTTTCATCGCCATGCTGGGTCATCCGGAACTGGCCGCGGCGGTCGGCTTTGCCGGCACCGCCCTGTTTTTCGGGGCAGCCATCGGTATCGGCCTGTCGATTGCCACCTCGACCGTAGTCGCCCAGTCCATTGGCGCGGCCAGACACGATGAAGCCGCCAGAGTGGCGACGCATGGTCTGCTGGCAGGCCTGTGTCTGACGATCCCGCTGACGATCTTCTGCCTTGTCTTTGCCCGCAAGCTGATTGCCCTGCTGGGTGCCGAGGGTGAAACCCTGGATCTGGCCGTGGTCTACTTCCGCATCGTGGTGGCCTCACTGCCCATTCTGGGCCTCGGCATGGCTGGCACCTCCTTGCTCAGAGCCGTTGGAGAAGCGCGTCTTTCCATGTGGGCCACCATCATTGCAGGCCTGGTCAATGCCGTTCTCGACCCCATCTTCATATTCGGATTCGGTCTGGATCTGGTCGGTGCCGCCATGGCCTCGGTGCTGTCCCGCTGCACCGTGGCAGGTCTGGCCCTGTACTACATCGCCAGCCGCCATCAACTGATCCAGCGACCGGCTTGCGGCGAGCTTCTGGCTGATCTGAAACAACTGGCTGCCATCGCGATACCTTCCCTGATCACGAATCTGGCCGGTCCTCTGGGCGCCGCCTACGCAACCTCACAGATGGCGCGCTTCGGTACCGATGCCGTCGCGGCTGCCGCTGTCGTCGGCCGCATCACCCCGGTGGCCTTCGCCGGACTGTATGGCCTGTCAGGCGCCATCGGCCCGGTCGCATCGCAGAATGTCGGCGCAGCTCAACCACAGCGCGTCACCCAGACCCTGCGGGCCGGCGGCCTGTTCGTGACGCTGTACGTGGTACCGGTGGCCATTGCCATGTTCCTGCTCAGGGACCTGCTGGTCGGAATCTTCCAGCTGGAAGCCGCCGCCGCCGAACTACTGCGCTTCTACTGCAGCTTCATTGTCATCAGCTACTGGCTGTACGGCCTGCAACTGGCAGCCAATCCTCTCTTCACCGCCCTGCGTCATCCGGGATACGCCACGATCAGCAACATCGTGCGCGACCTGTGTCTGGGTATCCCGCTGATCTACCTGGGCAGCCAGCTGTTCGGTGCCCGCGGTGTGCTCGCCGGCCAGGCCATGGGCAACATGCTGGCCGGCATACTGGCCTTCAGTATCGCGCTGTGGCTGTCTAAACGGGTCGAAGCCGGCAAGAACATCGACCTGCTGCCCTTCGCCTGCCTGAAGAAGCGCTGGCACTACTATCGCGCCCTGGCTCCCGGCGTTCAACACCGAGGCTAGCGAGGCTGGTTGCCCAGACTGCGTAGCACCTGACGCGTTGCCGCGACCATCGGCTCATGCGTGGCACCAAGAATGGCAATGCGGTCGAAACGCTCGGTATCTGCGTCCAGTGAGGCACGCAAGGCCGCTCCGAATGCCATTCGCAGCTCGGTACCGATATTGTATTTACAGATATGACTGGACCCCGCCAGCGAGGCGCGTTGGTCGGCCGGTACACCAGAGCCACCATGAATCACCAGAGGCACCTCGGTCACCGCCTCGATCGCTCGTATGCGCTGCTCATCCAGCCGACCACCGGCATCCTGTTGCAGGTGAACATTGCCCACCGATATCGCCATGGCATCCACGGACGTCTCGGCAGCAAACTGCCGGGCCTCCTCCGGATCCGTTCCTGCCGATTCCTCGCCATCGGCATACCCGACAAAACCGATCTCTCCTTCGCAGGAAATGCCGGCAGCATGTGCCATGTCCGCGATGGCAGCGGTCTCATCAATGTTCTGGGTCAGCGGCTTGCGCGAACCGTCGAACATAACGGAGCTGAATCCGCAATCGATGGCCTCGCGACACTCTTCGACACTGTAACCATGATCCAGATGGACCACCACCGGCACAGAAGCCTGTTCGGCCAGCCAGGTCAGCATCCGGCCCAGAACAGGCAGTGGCGTATGCGACCGACAACCGGGTCCGGCTTGCAGTATGACGGGTTGATCTTCCGCCTCGGCAGCAGCGACGAACGCCCGCATGTCCTCCCAGCCAAGCGTCACCAGGCCGGCCACCGCGCGACCTTCGCGCAGCGCCGGTTGAAGAACCTCGGACAGTGTTACCAGCGCCATTACTTGAACTTCGCTATCATGTCCTTGATGCCCGGGATCGTCTCGATCTGGTAGGCATGCGTCGGCTGGAAGTACTGCACCAGAGACCGCTGAGACAATCCCCCCAGGATGGTGAAGTAGTACATTTCATAGCCGGGCAATGCGGCGCAGGGGTGATAACCCTTGTCCAGACAGATGGTTGAACCATCAACGATGTGATAAGCATCACCCGGTTCGTTATCGACCCGCTGCAACATCTGCACCCCGGAACCATGATTGGGTCGGAAACGGAAGTTGTAGGTCTCGTCATGGCGCGTTTCATCCGGCAGGCGGTCTGTGTCGTGCTTGTGCGACGGAAAACCGGACCAGCCCCCCTGACCCACCGTGAACAGTTCGCTGACCAGCAATCGTCCGACCTTGTCGTGCTGCTTCTGCCCGAGAATGTGCTTGATCTTTCTGTGGGTCTTCGTCTCGTCCGAGCCATACTGCACACGATCCAGCTCGGCCACGCGCACATCGAACGGATCGAGGACCTTGTCGTAACGTGCCCCTGCCACGAACACTTCCGCGGCATCGGACACACAGGACATCGTCACTTTCGCACCGACCGGCACATAGACACCCTCGGGCTCGCCATCCCAGACATCCACACCCCGATTGCCCAGCGACTCGAAGGAGACGCCTTCGACGTCCACATGGACGGTACCGGTCGCCGGCACGATACAGGTTTCATAGCCGGGCACCGTGTATTCGAAGGCCTCACCCTTCTTCAACTTCACGATGTTGAAGTAGTTCAACGGAACCGTGGCGTCGTCGATGTCGACTATCGGCTTGTTCTGGTTGTCATAGGGGGCAATGTGCATGAGAGGTATCCTTCAACTGTGAGTGGGGCCGGGATGCGTGGCCAGAAAGGCATCCAGTTCGGCGGTGGTTGGCATGGCAGGGGCACAGCCGACACGGCTGACGACCATGGAGGCACAGGCAGAGCCGCGCAATACGGCATCCTTCAACTCGCGGCCTTCGGCCAGGGCGGCGATGAATCCGCCCATGAAACTGTCTCCGGCACCGGTTGGCTTGAGCGCGTCGGCGGCATAGATACCGGTGCGAATCTCCTGATCGGCGCTCAAGGTGACGGCGCCCTGCTCACCCATCTTGTAGACCACGATGGCAGCACCGCCCTGAACCAGTTGCCGCGCCTTGTCCAGTCCAGCGTCATGACGGCCTGCCATGAAACCGAATTCGACATCATTGCCGATGATGATGTCGCACAGTTCACCGGCCCGGCTGTAGACATCAGCGGCCTCTTCTGCTGACGCCCAGCTGTAGGGCCGGTAATCCACATCGAAGATCAATGGAATGCCTGCTGCGCGCGCAAGGTCGAAAGCACGGAAGGCCGCACCGCGAGACGGCTCGACTGCCAGCACCGTACCGGTCGTGATCAGCGCCGAGAATCGCGAATAGTCCACGGCTTCGACATCCTTGATATCCATCTGGAAATCCGCCGCACCATTGCGGTAGATGACGGTTTGATGCCCTTCCAGCCGGCTCTCCGACACAGCCAGGGAATTACGATACTCGCCACCAACGGCGCGCACATGCTGCCGGTCCACACCGTAGTGATCCAGCTGCTCAAGGGCGAAGCGACCGATGGCATCATCGGATACACAGGTTACCAGTGAGGTCTGCCCGCCGTGGCGATTGATGGCCACGCAGATATTGGCAGAAGAGCCCCCGAGACTGGCCGAGAATGTCGTGGCCTGTTCAATGGCAGTTCCCGCAGGCTCCGGGCTGAAATCCATGCCGGCCCGACCCAACACGACAAAGCGGTTCCCCGTCAGGATGTTCGAGGTGTTCATACGCCGCGACGCTGTCGAGCACGGCTCGATTCCACTTCCCGATGTGCTTCCATGACGCTGTCACTGTCACTCACCTGTGGTGTTCCGACTTCCCACCAGGTATGACCTTGTGTTGTCCAGCCTTCATAGGCATCCACGTTCATGACGATGACCGAGGTCTTGCTGGCTGCCTTCGCGCGTTTGAATGCCTCACCAAGCTCAGCCGCATTCTGCACCGTCTCTGCAATCGCGCCCATGGCGTGCGCATGCGCTTCGAAATCGACCGCAAACGGCTCTACCGCCGTCGGCGTATCCGCGATCAGGTTGTTGAAACTCTCGTTGCCGGTGTTGTTCTGCAACTTGTTGATAACGGCAAACCCCCCGTTATCCAGCACCAGGATGATCAGTTTCTTGTCAGTCAGAACGCTGGAGTAGATATCCGAATTCAGCATCATGTAGGAACCGTCACCGGTGAAGACGATGGTGTCCTTGTCTGCCTGCTTTTCCGCTTGTGCAATTCTGGCACCCCAGCCACCGGCAATCTCGTAACCCATGCAGGAAAATCCGAATTCGACATCGACCGTGCCAAGCTCCAGCGTTCGCCAGTTGGCCGTCACTTCAGCCGGCAGACCACCGGCGGCCGCGACAATTCTGTCCTGCGGATCGCAAAGCTCGTTGACCACACCGATTGCCTGAGCATAGGAGTTGGGGCGATTGCCATGAGCCACATTCACGGCCACATAGGCATCCCATTTTTCGCGTTCCGCGGCGGCGAAATCGACCCAGGACTGCGGACAGGCATGGCCGCCCATCAGTACCGACAACTGCTCCAGGGCCAGTCTTGCATCACCCACCACTGGCAGGGAGCAGTGCTTGCCGGCATCATGCCGCCCGGCATTGATCGAGATGAAATCGGCATCCTGCGCAAATGCCGTCCAGGAGCCGGTGGTGAAATCCTGCAATCGGGTACCGACCGCCAGAATCACATCGGCCCTTTCGGCCAGCGCGTTGGCAGAGTCCGACCCCGTGACACCGATGGGACCTGCATTCAGGGGGTGCGTGGCCTTGAGATTGGCACGACCCGCAATGGTTTCCACGACGGGAATACGGTGCGTCTCGGCAAAGGCGGCAAGCTCCTTGACGGCACCTGAGTATTGCACGCCGCCGCCGGCAATGATCAGCGGCCGTTCAGCCTGCTTGAGCCTTGTCACGGCATCGGACAATTCGTGCACATCGGGGGTACTGCGCCGGATGCGATGCACACGACGTTCGAAGAAGCTCTCCGGATAGTCGTAAGCCCACCCCTGCACATCCTGCGGCAAACCCAGAAATGCAGGCCCGCAGTCGGCCGGATCCAGCATGGTGGCAATGGCATTGGGCAGACTCTGGATGATCTGCGCGGGATGCACGATGCGATCCCAGTAGCGCGTCACCGCCTTGAAAGCATCGTTCACACCGAAAGAGGGGTTGTTGAAGTGCTCCATCTGCTGCAGCACCGGATCCGGCAATCGGGTGACATAGGCGTCTCCACACAACATCAGCATGGGCAGACGATTGGCGTGCGCCAGCGCAGCCGAGGTCAGCAGATTGGAGGTACCGGGGCCTGCAGAGGCCGTACAGAACATCATGCGTCGGCGCAGGTGATACTTGGCATAGGCGGCGGCAGCAAACCCCATGCTCTGCTCGTTCTGGCCACGATACAGCGGCAGCGCATCGCGATTCTGGTACAGCGCCTCTCCCAGACAGGTGACATTGCCGTGCCCGAAGATACCGAACCCGCCGCCGAACAGGCGCTGCTCCTCGCCGTCGATGACAATGTACTGATTGGCCATCCAGCGGACGATTGCCTGAGCCAGTGTGAGTCGAGTAAACGTGCCAGCGCTGCTATCAGCCATGATCAATGCTCGCTATCGGGTTGAGGGCTCAAAATGGATGAGCACCTTGTGTTGACGGTTTGACAGTCCACAGAATACAATAAATGCAACCGGTTGCAAACCATTGGAAACCCACCACACATGACGATAAGAATAGGCAATGCACCCTGCTCCTGGGGTGTCGAGTTCGCGCAAGACGAACGCAATCCCGATTGGCAGACCGTGCTGGACCAATGCAGTCGAGCCGGCTACTCGGGTATCGAACTGGGCCCCGTGGGCTACATGCCCGAAGACCCTGCCGAACTGGGTGATGCGCTGGCAGCCAGAGACCTTACGCTGATCGCGGGTGTGGTCTTTCGCGCCTTTCACGATCCGGCTCAATGGGACGATGTCATGGATGGTGCGGTCAGGACCTGCAAGGCATTGAGCGCACACGGTGCGAGTCATTTCGTGCTGATCGATTCCATCTCCCCTCGCCGGGCGCCAACCGCCGGTCGTGCCGATGAGGCCGAACAGATGGACAGCGCAGAATGGAAGGCCTATCGCGATCGCATCATGACCATCGCGAAGATGGGTCGTGAAGAGTACGGCCTCATTCCCGAGATTCACCCACACGCCGGTGGCTTCATGGATTTCGAACCCGAAGTGGAACGTCTATTGAGCGAAACCGATCCGGATGAACTGAAGATCTGCATCGATACCGGACATTGCACTTACGCCGGTTTCGACCCTGTCGCTTTCATGCAACGCCATATGGATCGCATCACCTACGTGCATTTCAAATCGACCGACCCCAAGGTGAAGGCCGCAGCCATTGCCAACCGCACAGGCTTCTACGACGCCTGTGGTCAGGGAATCTTCTGCAATCTCGCCGACGGTGAAGTGGACTTTCCGGCCGTGCGCAAACTGCTTCTGGACAACGCCTATGAAGGCTGGTGCACCATCGAACAGGATTGCGACCCGCTGCTGGATCCGAACCCGGAAGGCGATGCGCGCCTGAATCGCGAATACCTGCAATCCATCGGCTTTGCCTGATACCCCACAGCACGGATTGACGACCATGAAGAAAATACAATGGGGCATGATCGGCGGTGGAGAAGGCAGCCAGATAGGGCCGGCTCATCGTCTCGGCGCCGGTCTGGATGGCTTGTTCGAGTTCAGCGCCGCAGCGCTGGACCACCGGCCTGATGAAGGGCGTCAGTATGGCCAGCAACTGGGCCTTGCCTCAGAGCGCTCCTACGGCGACTGGCGAGAGATGCTGGCAGGCGAATCAGCGCGAGAGGATCGCATTCAGCTGGTGACCGTCGCGACGCCCAACTCGACACATTTTGAAATCACCAAGGCCTTTCTGGAAGCAGGTTTTCACGTCCTGTGCGAAAAGCCCATGACGATGACTGTGGACGAAGGCGAGCAGATCGTCAGAGCGGCAGAACAGCACCAGCGAATCTGCGCCGTGAACTACGGCTATTCCGGTTACTCTCTGGTGCGTCACATGCGAGCCATGATTGCGCGTGGCGACCTGGGCAGCATTCGCCTCGTCAATGCCGAGTTTGCCCACGGGCATCATGCTGACGCGGCCGATGCGGACAACCCGCGTGTACGCTGGCGTTATGACCCGGCCCAGGCAGGGGTGTCGGCACAGTTCGCCGATTGCGGCATTCATGCCCTGCACATGGCAAGTTTTGTGACCGGGCAGGAAGTCACGCGCCTGTCGGCTGATACTGTCTCCTGCATCGCCTCGCGTGAACTGGAAGACGATGCAATGGTCAATTTCCGCATGAGTGGTGGCACCGTCGGTCGCCTGTGGACGTCATCCATCGCCATTGGCCGACAGCACGGCCTGGGCATCCAGGTGTTCGGTGAAAAAGGCGGTTTGCGTTGGTCTCAGGAGCACCCTAACCAGCTTTACTGGATGCCGCTGAACGAACGTGTGCAGATCATCGAACGTGGCGAAGCCGGTCTTTCACCCGAGGCTGACCGCACGACCCGCGTCACCATTGGTCATGCCGAGGGCATGCCGCTGGCCTTCGCCAATATCTACAAGGATCTCGCAGAAGCCATTCAGGCAAACAATGAGGGACGTGCCATCGATCCCGCAGCCAATCTGTACCCACGGGCGGTTGATGGCCTGCGCTCGATGGCAGCTGTCGTGGCCGTCGCCGATTCCGGTGCCGCCGACGGTCAGTGGGTGGACGCTCGCCCGCCGATGTTTCGCTGAACTGTTACCGAGGAGTGACGATTCGCGGCGCTGTTGCCGCCGCGAATCGTGTCTGTACCTGCTGGAGTGAAAGCGGCATCAGGCCGATCAGCAACGCGCCCGCAAGGTGCTTCGCTCCACCACCGTGCTGGGAAACAAGCGGGCTTCCGGATAGCGATCCGGCTCCTCGAGCATGGCGACAATCAGCTCGATCGACGAGCTGATGATCTGCGCAATGGGCTGCCGGATGGTTGTCAAGGCAATGCTTTCCCAGCCTGCCATCTCCATGTCGTTCAAGCCGATGACACCCACATCCTCGGGTACCCGCAAACCTGCATCTCGAATGGCACTCAAGGCGCCGATCGACAACACATCGTCACCACAGAAATAGGCTTCCGCAGCCGGGCTCTGCAACAGTCGCAACATTTCCCTGCGACCAGCGTCGAAGGAGTAGTTGTCGGCGTGCGAGCAGGACACCTCGACATCCGGGTATTGCGAAAGCTCTGCCAGAAAACCCGCCTGGCGATCCTGTGTGGAGGTAGCCGTCTCCGGGCCTCCCATGAAGGCCACTCGCTGATGCCCCCGAGCCAAGAGCTCACGCGCGGCGATCCGACCGCATTCGACATTGTCGATACCGACCACGTGCACCTGAGGCGAGCTGGACTGCCGCCCAAAGGAATGCACGACCGGCATGCCGGCACGACGAAAGGCCTGCGAGAATTCAGGGGTCAGGGTTGAGGAAGCCACGATCACGCCGTCCACCGAATACTGTCTCAACATGCGCAGCGAACTGTCAGGGTCTGTCTCATCACTGAGATTCACCAGCAAGGGGCGCAGCCCCCTGTCCTGCAAGCCGCGGGTGAAGAGATCGAAGACTTCCAGAAATATCGGGTTGTGAAAGTTGTTGGACACCAGGCCGATCAGCCGCGTACGACCGGTGGTCAGGCTCGATGCCAGCGCGTTCGGCATGTAGCCCAGTTCTTCCGCCGCCTTCTCCACCTTGCGCCGCATGGACTCCGATACCGAGGCACCATCGGTGAAGGCGCGAGACACGGCGGAACGGGACACTCCCGCTCTCTCCGCCACGTCCTTGAGTGTGACCACGCTCACGACTCAGTGTCCGGCACTGTCATCCGGCCAGCGACAGAGGAACAATTGCCAGAATGCATACACACCCAGCGCACCGAAAATCATCCCCCAGAACGGTGCAGCCGTCATGAATTCGAAGATGGCCCAGCCCAGACAGATGGCGACCAGTACGAAGCGACGCCATACTGGCCGGAAGAAATCTATCTGAAGTTCGAAAAGTTGCATGGTATGCGTTTTAGTATCTGCATCAGGCAGCGCCTGCGTATTCGGCACCGGTCTTGGCACCCGTGATGTAGGCGACGACATCCTGCCCGTCCGTTTCCGACGCGTTCAGGTTGGCCACGATTCGTCCCCGACGAAACACGATTATACGATCAACCAGATCGAAAACCTGCCGCATGTTGTGACTGATCAGGATCAGTGGTTCACCTGCCGCCTTGAGGGTCCTCACGATATTCTCGACCTGTTCGGTTTCCTGGACCCCCAGAGCTGCCGTCGGCTCATCCATGATGGTCAGCTTCGAATGGAAGGTGGCTGTTCGGGCGATGGCCACGCACTGACGCTGCCCCCCTGACATATTGCGAATCGGGTTATTGATATTGGGAATCTTCACCGCTGTCCGCTTCAAGCCTTCCTCGGTGGCCTTGCGCATGCCGCGTCGATCAAGAATGGAAAACGGCCCCAGATTCAACAGCGTCTTCTCGCGACCGAGAAACAGATTGGACGGCACATCCAGATCATCAGCCAATGCCAGGGTCTGAAACACGGTCTCGATACCCGCTTCACGTGCATCCAGCGGACCGGAGAAATGTACCTCCTTGCCAAGGAAGAACAACTTGCCCCGCGTGGGCCGTTCGACGCCGGTGATCTGCCGGACAAAGGTGGATTTGCCGGCTCCATTATCACCCATGATGGCAACGTGTTCACCGGCACGCAGCTCGAAATTCGCATCGTTGAGCGCGTGCACACCACCGTAGTGCTTGGTCAGTCCTTCGGTCTTGAGAATGATATCGCTCATGTTCTTCAACTCTCCGCTGCGCGTCGTTTCTGACGATAGACATCGGCAACCACCGCTCCCACGATGATCCCGCCCTTGATCATTTCCTGATAGAAGGCGTCCAGCCGGATAAAGGTGAACCCGGAAATGATGACACCGAAAATCAGCATGCCGATAGCCGTACCAATCAGAGAGCCACGTCCTCCGGCCAGCGATACGCCGCCGATGACGGTCATGGCGATGGCATCAAGCTCGTACATCACGCCCATGCCGGATTGCGCCGTCAGACCACGGGCTGCCAGAACCATTGCCGCCACCCCGGCAAGCAATCCGGCGATGGAATAGACCAGCACCAGATGCCGTTCGACGTTGATACCCGACATGCGAGCGGCGTCCTGGTTGGAACCGATGGCATAGGTGTGCTTGCCATAGACGGTATAGGTCATGATCAGGTGGAACAGAAGCAGAATCCCCAGGAAGATGAACACCGGCATCATGCCTTCACCCAACGCGGCGAACTGGTCGGTGGGAAAGGACACTGGCTGACCCTTGGTCCACCACTTGGCCACACCCCGGGCCGAGACCATCATGCCAAGTGTGGCGATGAATGGCGGAATCTTCGTGTACGCGATCAGGGCGCCGTTGATGAAGCCTGCCAACAGTCCACAGGCCAGTCCAACGATGATGGGTACGATGACTGGCAGATCCACCCAACCCTGCTCCAGGAAGATCGCCTTATCGTAAGTGCCGACCTGCGCAAAGCTCATGGCGATCATTGCCGTGGCACCCACAACCGAACCGGATGAGAGATCGATACCGCCAGTGATGATGACCTGCGTGACACCGATCGCGATGATACCGATGATCGATACCTGCAGAATCATGATCTTGAGTCGAACGATGTTGCCGAAGAAGCTCTGATCGCGAACCACCCAGCCCAGTATCTCGAAGATGATCGCGATACCGATCAGTCCGATCAGGGCATTCAGCTCTGGCGGCCAGTGGCGCTTTTTCTTGGTTCCAGGCAACGCTGCACCCGCGGCTGATTCTCCTACCATGACGATTAAGACTCCTGTTCAATACCGAAGGGGCAGCCTGCAAAGGCTGCCCACAAGACAAGTTACATCGTGTGAAATCAGAATTGATCCACGTTGGCGGGTGTGACCAGCTGGAAGGGGATGTAGACTTTCTGATCGACTTCCTCGCCGGCGATCAGTTTCAGTGCTGTATCGACAGAACCTGCGCCCTGACCTCCCGCATCCTGGAAGACCGTCACGTCAAGATCGCCCGCCTTCATCGCGGCCAGCGCATCGGAGGTGGCGTCCACACCACCCACCACGACGTCTGCCATGTCAATGCCCGCGGCCTTCATGCCCTGAATGGCACCTATCGCCATTTCATCGTTGTTGGCCAGCACTGCGTCGAATTCGACGCCGCCCGAAATCCAGTTGGTCATCAGATCCTGGCTCTCGACACGACTCCAGTTGGCAGTCTGCTCTTCAACGATGGTCATGAAGTTGCACATGTCCATGCCGACGACATCCTTGACATCCTTGGTGCGTTGTACCGCAGCCTGATTGCTCAGCTGTCCCATCATGACCACAACGTTGGCACCGCCAGACTTGCCCGCGGCACGCAGCTCCTTGCAGACTTCGAAAGCGGACAAGGTGCCGGACTCGATTTCGTTGGAGCCTACGAATGACTGGTTTTCAGGCAATTCGTTGACATTGACCGGCTCACGATTGAGATAGACCATCGGGATACCTGCATCGGCAGCCGCCTTCGACATGGCGGCCGTGGCATCGGTATCAACCGGATTGACGATGATGGCATCGACACCGGCAGCAATGAAGTTCTGAATCTGATTGAGCTGCTTGCCGACATCGTTGGTCGCGTCTTCTACCTGGATGTCGACGCCATCGATCGACTCGGCATGATCCGTCATTGCATTTCTCATGACGGTCAGAAAGTTGTCGTCGAAACTGGCAATGGTGGCACCGATGGATTCAGCCATGGCCGAACCCGAGATCATGGTGGCAATGCCGGCGGCAATCAGTGTCTTTTTCATTTCTCTTCTCCAGTGGTGTGGTGTCCGGTGCACGAGGTTTCAAAACCGGAAGCGCCCCTTGAGCAGGGCTTTTTGAACAACAAGGTAAATTCTCTCATCAGGCCGGCTCGAGCTGCACGGCATCTTGCAGGAATGCCATCGTGTCGCTCAACGCCGACAACGGATCCTTCAAGGCATGAACATCCGCTGCAAAGGCTTCGATCGATACCGGCCCGGTGTAGCAGGCATCGGTCAACTGCTGCAATTGCTCGCGATTGCCCAGCCGATCACCGGCGTCAACCAGACCTCGATCGGCATCCTGCATGTCACAGACTGACAATCGAGCATTCGACACACCTGACACATGGACGATACCGGTGTGTTCCGCAAAGACGGGGCCCCCACCGGCCAGGTGATGATGAAAGGTATCGTGGACAAGCTTGTAGCAATGTGCCGCATCGAGAGTCTCGATCGTTTCAACGACATCGGTCTTGCTGCGAACCGAGCAGCTCTGGAAACCCAGAGGCTCGATCAGTCCGACCAGCCCGAACGCCTCCAGCACCGGCTGAAACTGTTGCAGTGCCGCGGTCAGGTTTCGTCGTCGATCGATTTCGCTCAGCTCGGGGGAATCGTTACGCGGGATCAGACTGATACAGGATGCCCCGCACGCCGAGGCCAGCGCGGCAAGGGCTTTCGTCTCGGCCAACTTGTCTGCATGGCCATTGTCAAAGGCGCACACCTCGGCCAGTGCCAGAATCTGCAGACCTGCATCACGTGCAGCCTGCCCTGCATCCGCTGCGCACATCCCGTCGAACAGCTCACCACGGAGGTCATTCCGAACCTCGACGCCCACGCAGCCCAGCTGCGCGGCCATTGCCAGCAATTGCGTGTACGAGGCCTTGGCTAACGTCATGTGATTGAGTGCAAATCTGTACAAGATTCCTCCTGCAGAATGAGAGATGAATGCGCCCGAATGTTCACAACAGCTGTGATTATGCGATTCACTGTACTCCGTTGCAAGTACTTTTTGCAACCGGTTGCAACTATCTGCCCGACTGCGCACCGCACAAATCCGCTACGAGACAGCCTCTGAACCGCGTCAGATAAGCAGATAGCAGCGTAACGGGATGTTTTCGACTGCACTGGACGAGGCGTGAGGCATTCCCGTTCCCGCGCAACCTCGGTAGCAATCGCAATCGCAATCGCAGTCGCAGCCGCAGTCGCAGTCGCAGTCGCAGTCGCAGTCGCAGTCGCAGTCGCAGTCGCAGTCGCAGTCGCAGTCGCAGTCGCAGTCAGTATCAGCGTCGAGCCTGGCTGCGTGATGAGCTGTCAGGCTCGCCGGCGAAGACCGCGTCAGCACCGCTTCGAGCAATCCGGCACGGTTTTCGCGACCAATAGGGATCACTGAGCCATTTGCCTGAACCGACGACACCGGCCCGGTCGTGCCTCACCGGGACGGTGCGGCAGCCGAACAGCGGATTTTATACAACATAAAGGTTAAACTTCCCCTTCCGTTGCCGAGTCGTCAGTGCGCGCAAGCTACCAGCCAACCGGACTGCATCAGGACGCCGACTCAACAAGCGGCCAACCATGATTGATTGACCAAACATGATAGATGAAGATCTTTACCAGCTAGCCGCCGATGAACTGAACACGGATAAACGGCGGCCGCATGTCTGGGCCAGAGCCTGCGCTCTGGCCAGTGACGATCACGATGAAGCGCGATACCTGTACACCAACCTGCGCGTCGAGGAGCTGATCGCAGAACGAGCCGCTGCTGAGCAATCGTCAACGGACAGCGACACGGACGAGGCGGACGCTTCACTGGCTCTCGAGCCTCTCGACTTCGACGACGCCAGCGATGAGGAGGCACCGGTATCGATCTCGACACCGTCGGGAATCGATCAATCGGCCAGCTCGCACGACGACGACGCCTTGTCGCTCGCCTCGGACGACCTGTCGGAAATCGAATCGGAATTCGATGCCGTGCAGAGCCGCAACTTCGAGGAAAGCTTCGATGCCGGATTCGACCACGATGAGAACGAAGCCGAACCTCGACACGATGCCGCAGATGACTTTCTCGATGAAACGATCAATCTGACCTCGGAGCTGGATGGCACAGCGGTATTCGAGCTGGACAACTCGGATCTGCCCGATGCCGACGACACACAAGGCGGCGAGAACACGCCTGAACTCAGCGCTGACGAAGAGCTGGAAGCATTGCTTGGCGGTGTCTATGAAGCCGGAGCCCCGGTCACCGCCAGTGACGACAACGATTCGACAGCCATGACAGCGGACTTCAGCGATGTCAGCGGCTCTCACCCGGTAATGGACGATGACCTTTCATGGCTGGATGAAAAGTCGCTGAGCGACGATGATCCGATCGACACGGAATCGGACAACGAGAATCAACTGATCACGCTGTCCGATGGCGATGATGACGATCTGACCCTGGACGATTTCCGGGATACCGACAAGCTGGCCAGGGAACTGGAACGGCAGGCCGAGGAGATCACCGGACTGCCCAGTGATGTCGTGGCTACCAGTGAGCAGACAGTCGACGATCAGGCGCTTCCCTTCGATACTGCCGCAACCAGCGAGCAATCCGCCGACGAACAGGCGTTTCCCGGCGATAGCGTCGCACCCAGCGAACAGCCCGCCGACGAGCACGCAGTTAGCGATGAAGAGCAACTGGCTCTGGTTCTCGATCAGGAATCAGCCGGGGAAGAGACCGGAGATTCCACCGGCTCGACCGGACTGGACTCCATCTTCGATTCCATCGAACACGATGCCGATAAGGCAGTGTCCGGAAAAACGCAGAACACCACCGAGGCAGACAGCCCCGCTGCAGCCGATGCATCGAAGCCGGCAGACCCCGCGCTGGATGCGAATGCCGACAGCGATGCTGCTGATGATCAGTTCCGCCACTCGGGCGATCAGAGCGAGCGGGATGAGCACTTGCCTGCCGCAGCGATGGCGGCGGCCGGCGCAGCCGCGATCGGCGCTGCAACGGCTTCATCAGACGCGGCGCAGCCCATACCGACCAGACGCGTTCAGGCCGGTGCAGTGCAGTCATCCGCCTCCGTCGGGGCTGACGCCGCCTCCACGACCGGGTCGGCGAGAAGCCTTTCCGGCGGTGACCTGCCACTGGACCTCAGCGCAGCACGATCCAAGGGCGCTCTCTACAGTGTCTTGCGCCGTGATACACAAACACAGGCGGTCAAACGCGGCGGCTCCTGGTCGGCTCTTTTCCTGACCCTGCCCTTTCTGATCTACCGCCATCTGTTCGGCACCGCCGTGGTCTATCTGATCATGTGGTTGATACTGGTCGGCGGATTGCTGATCTCTGGCCTGGCCTGGCTCGATGCAGGATCTGCAGCCAGTCTGGCCATCAAGGCCAGCACCAACGGCTTCGGCGTCCTGGCCTTCATCGGGTTGTTGTACCTGCCGTTCCGTCATGCCAATCAATGGCGTGAAGACAAGCTTGAACAGCGGGGCTTCGAACCGCTGGCGCTGGTCAGAGACACCTCTCCGGGCAAGGCCATCTCCCAGGCCAGGAAGGCAACAACACGCGATTAATGTCTACCGGTTGCTAGTTTGACAAGCGCAAACGCCAAAGAGCACTCAGAAACCATCCTGAGTCGTACATTTGTCGCTGCTGACGTCGTTATCCCTAATCAAGTCATCGCGCAAGAATGACGGGACGTGACACATTGAGGTCATGTTCAGGGCTGAAACAATCGTGACAGCCAATTAGGGGGCGCCGGGACAAGGATTTCCCGGCTCCAGTTCCCATCACGAAGCCCCGTATACAGACACTGATCAGACGAAGGAATCGCTCAGGGTGTCCCGCAGCAGATTCTTCTGCACTTTCCCCATCGTGTTGCGCGGCAGTTCCGACACGAACTCCACCTTCTTGGGTTGCTTGAAACGCGCCAGCCTGTCTGCCAGCGCAGAGATCACGTTTTCTGCATTCAGTTCATCGGCCGCTGCAGATCCATCGCGTACCACGACCGCAACCACTGCCTCTCCGAAGTCGGGATGCGGCACGCCGACAACGGCCGATTCGGTGACACCCGGCAGCTCGTCAATCAGCAATTCAAGCTCCTTGGGGTAGATGTTGTAACCGCCGGAAATGATCAGGTCCTTGGATCTGCCCACGATCGTGACGTATTGCCGCTCATCAATGGTGGCAAGATCACCGGTGATGAAAAAGCCATCTTCCAGCAGCTCTTCCCGGGTCTTCTCCGGCATCTGCCAATAACCGGCAAATACATTGGGGCCACGCACGTGCAGGATCCCCACTTCACCTGCAGGCAAGGGAGTTGTCGTCTCGGGTTTGCACACTCTCACTTCCACACCTGGCAAGGCCAGCCCCACGGTTCCTGCAATACGATCGCCGTCGACCGGATTGGAGGTGTTCATATTGGTCTCCGTCATGCCATAGCGTTCCAGTATACGCTGACCGGTGCGCGCTTCGAACTCCCGGTGCGTGTCGGCCAGCAGTGGCGCGCTCCCCGAGATGAACAGGCGCATGTGGCTGACGCTGTCGCGCGTGAAGCGCTTGTCCGCCAGCAAGCGCGTGTAGAAGGTCGGCACGCCCATCATGGTCGTGGCGGATGGCAAGGCCTCAAGCACGGCATCGGTTGAAAACCCGGGTTGGAATATCATTCGCCCACCGCACAGCAGCATCACATTGCAGGCCACGAACAGACCGTGTGTATGAAAGATGGGCAAGGCATGCAGCAGAACATCCGAGGAAGAGAACTGCCAGCATGACACCAGTGTCCGCGCATTCGACAGGAGATTCGAATGAGTCAGCATGGCTCCCTTGGATCGACCGGTGGTGCCAGATGTGTAGAGAATGGCGGCAAGATCACTACCTTCGCGCGGCACGGTATCCAGCAGCGCCTCACTGGCCGAGGCCCTGTCCATCAGACTGCCGCCCCTGCCGGCATCCAGGGTCAACAGTTGCGATGGTCCGATCAATCGCTCCCCCATGTCACGCTTCTGCGGATCCAGCACCAGCACACGGGGACTTGCATCGCCGATGAAGTATCGAAGCTCTGATTCCGTGTAAGCGGTATTGAGTGGCAGAAACACAGCGCCAGTACGAATGCAGGCGATATACAAGGCCAGCGCCTCTATGCTCTTCGACACCTGTACCGCAACCCTGTCTCCCGGATCCACGCCACGATCGAGCAGTACGGCTGCCATGCGGGCGCTCAGATCGAGAAACGCCTGATCATCCGTGTCAGCACCCGCACCGCCAATGAACAGTTCGCCGTTACCGTGCTCGCGACCAGCCACAATGGCATCGAACAGAACGTTACTCATCCGCTTTTTCTCTCCTTCATGCTTGTATCGGTACTCAGGCTCGTCTGAGCGTACGTTTTGGCTTCGCCAAGAGGCTTTCCACTTCGGCGGACACCTTCACGGCGCAGTCATTGGCATAGGCCTCATGATTATCTTCCACCTTGTCCAGATCGTAGAGATAACTGACCATGACCCCTGCAGACTGCGTCAAGCCTTTCTTGAAGACATCAGCAGCGGGCAGCACATAGTCAAGACTGGCACCGTTGCCGAGATGGAATCGGGCGACCGGATCCAGTGGCAGATTGTCAGAGCGCTTTTCGTTCTTCAGATAGTGCGCCACCAGAAAGCTGAGTTGCTCGCTATCGCTGTCGACCAGTTCGAAGGTGTCCATCGCTGCAATGCGTTGGGCCGTGTGCAAGGCTTCCTGCAGACGGGTTTGCACCTCTTCGTCATCCTGTTGTGCATCTGACGGCGCGGACGGACTCAAGGCCACGACCTTGTCGACCCAACGCATCAGGCCGGGCACCGGAGATAGCGTTCTGAAGGTCTGCAGATTCGGTAGCTGTCGTGACAGTTCCTGGGCCACCTGCTTGATCAGAAAGTTGCCGAAAGAGACGCCCGCCAGGCCTTTCTGGCAATTCGAGATGGAGTAGAAGACCGCTGTGGTGGCCTCCTGCTGCGGCACGATGTCACGCGTCGTCTGCAATACCTGGCGAATCGACGCAGGCGTCGACTGGGTCAGCGCCACTTCCACGAATATCAGTGGTTCATCGATCATCGCCGGATGAAAGAAGGCAAAACAGCGCCGGTCATCCGGTTCCAGACGGCTGCGCAGAGCGGACCAGCTGTTGATCGCATGCACCGCTTCATAGGCGATGATCTTTTCCAGAATGCTGGCGGGGCTGTGCCAGTCGATTTCACGCAGAACCAGAAAACCGCGATTGAACCAGGAACGGAACAGGTGCTGAAAGTCGACATCGATGCACAGCAGCTCCGGGTACTGCCTGCACGCTGCCAGCAACTGAGCCCGCATCCTCACCAGCTCATTGGTCGCTCCCGGCACTCGATTGAGTCGACGCAACAGCTCCTGTCGACGCGGTTCCACGCTCTCGATGAGAATGGAGAGGTTATCCGCACTCTTCTCTTCCGAGTAGTGCTGCGCAGCTCGCAGGGCATGCTCGGCATTGATGTCATAACGATCTGCCAGCAAGCGAAAGAACAGCAACTGTTCCTCCTCATCGGCGGCCGCAAAGCGATTCAGGAGACCACGCGCCAATCGATGACCGGACATTTCTCCTCGCTGCGACAGCAATGCATCGCACAACTCGGCGAACGACCCCTGCCCCTCGCCTCGATGTTGTGATTCGTCGCGTGCAAAGACCGAACTGAGTAGTTCGGACAGATAACTGATACGGCTCATGACGCACAGACCTCTTCTACGGCTATCCCGCCAGAGGCGCTCATACCGCCTCGCCCATGACGTAGTCAGGCAACCATGTTGCCAGACCTGGCAGAAGACACAAGATGATAATTGCCAGAATCATGCAGGCCACGTATGGCAGGGATCCCAGCAGAATCGTCTTCAGGGGTATGTCCGGCGCAATGCCGTTGATGACGTAGAGATTCAGTCCTACCGGCGGTGAAATCAGACCGATTTCCATGTTGATGGTCAGAATGACGGCAAACCAGTAGGGGTCGAAGCCTGCGGTGGTGATGATCGGCAGCAGAATCGGTGCTGCCATCAGGATGACGGCCACCGGTGGCAGAAAGAAGCCGGCAATGAGCAGGAACACGTTGATCATCCCCATCAACACCCAGCGGTTCACTTCCAGCGTACCGATATAGCTGGCAATCGACTGGGTGATACTCAGGCTCGACAACATGTACGAGAAGACACCCGCAGCGGCAATGATGAACAGAATCATCACGCTCTCGCGCGTGGAATCACGCAACACCACCCACAAGGCCTTCGGGCTCCACAGGCGATAGATGATCACGGCAATCAGCAGGCACAGCAAGGCGCCCACGGCTGCGGTTTCCGAGGGTGTGGCTATACCGCCATACATGGCATAGAGCACTCCGGCAATGATCAGCAGAAACGGGATCACGCGAGGCAGTATCTCCAGCCGTTGCTTCCAGCTGTAGTGTTTCGCCTCCAGCGCGCCACTTCGTCCCTGTTGCCGCCAGGTCGAGTAAATCGACCATGCCATGAACAGGGCAACCAGCAGCAGCCCGGGGAACACGCCAGCCAGAAACAGACGACCAATGGATGTTTCGGTCGCAATGCCATAGACAATCATGGTCACGGACGGCGGAATCAGGATACCCAGGGTGCCGCCTGCAGCAATCGACCCTGCCGCAACGCCATCCGGATACCCCCGGTTGCGCATCTCCGGGATGCCCATCTTGCCGATGGCTGCACAGGTTGCCGGAGAGGAGCCCGACATGGCCGCAAACAGCGAGCAGGCCCCGAGATTGGAAATCACCAGTCCGCCGGGAACCTTCGTCAACCAGCGATCCAGCGCTTCGTACAGATCCGCCCCGGCGCGTGTCGATGAGATGGCCGACCCCATGATGATGAACATGGGAATCGACAGCAAGGCAAAGCTGTCCAGTTTTCCGAAGAAGATCTCAGGCATCAGCTCGAGCGACCGAAGCCCGTCGAAGATGATCAGAAAACCGGCCGAGACGATCAGCAGCCCCGTGGCCACCGAGACACCCGAGAACAGGACCAGAATGGTGGAAATGGCGACAATCGCGCCAAGCAGCAAGGGATCCATCAGTGCGTTGCCTCAGCATAAGGTTCATCGATCCGGCTGATGATCGCTACCAGATCAGCAGCCAGCTGCAGGAGAAAGAGTCCGAAGCCGACGGGCATGGCCAGATACGGAATCCACAACGGTGGTCCCCAGACCGTATCCGATGACCAGCCCTTGCTCCAGGCGAAGTGCCACAGTTCTGCCGAGTAGAAGAGCATGACGCCAATGACGCTGATGGCCAGCAGCAAGGTCAGACAGGCCAGGCCTCGACGCAGTGAGGCAGGCAACAGTTTGGGCAGCAGATCGACATTCACATGCCCCTTGAGCAGCTGGACGTAGGGCAAACCGATCAAGGTGGCGGCAATCATCAGATAGATCACGGTTTCGGTCTGCCAGACGGTGGATGCATTGTTGATCTTTCGCACCCAGATCATCTGACAGGTAAGCAGCACAGCCATCAGTATCATGCTGGCTGCCAGTGCCCCGCACAGGCGAGACACTGCCGATACCGCCCGCATCCACAATGGACGTGCGGGCATGTGTGTACGTTCAGTCATCATTCAACGGACAGTGCCAGATCCAGCAATTCCTGACCGTTGGGCAGGTCTTCGACAAAGGCCTTGTAGGAAGATTCCTGAGCGACTGCGCGCCATGCATCGAACTCCTCGGTCGACATCTGAGCGATCTCGACACCGGCTTCCGTGAACGCCTCGACCGAGGCAGCATCTTCCTTTTTGGCCTCTTCCAGGTAGAAATCCTGAGCTTTCTTCGATGCCGCCATCAGCGCAGCCTGCTGAGCTTCATCCAGGTCCTCGAAGGTACTCTTGTTCATCAGCAGCGGCTGATACATGAACCACAGGGCCACATCGGCAGCCGGGGTATAGCATTTGACCTGCTCATAGAGGCGGTAGGATACAAAGGAAGAGGAAGATGTATTGGCCGCATCCAGAACTCCTGTCTGCATGGCGTTGTAGATCTCGCTGGAGGCCATGGAAGCAATCGATGCCCCCGCTGAGGCCAGCATCTGCTCGAAAGCCTTGCCGGCGGCACGCGTCTGCAGGCCCTGAACATCTTCCGGCGAGGTGATGCATTTATCCTTGCCGGCGAACCCACCGGCCAGATAGCCGTGCACCAGCACCATGACATCGTCCTCCGCCATGATCTCTTCCAGCTTGTCCATGAACGGTGAATCGTTAAGTCGAGCGGCGTGATCGTGGTTCTTCACCAGTCCGGGCATCAGCGTCAGGTTGTAGGCGGGTTGCTGGCCTCCGGCATAGGACAGCGGCAGCACGGTCATGTCCAGCTGACCGCGGGTCAGGGGCTTGTATTGTTCGCGTGGCGGAAACAGCGACTTGGACGGAAAGATCGTGATCTCCAGATCGACGCCAGCAGCAGCGACCTCATCGGCCACGATCTGTGCAACCTTGTGGCGAACATCCTGAGTCGACCATTGGTGAGACAGTCTCAACTCGTCGGCATTGGCTACAGCCGCCGACGTCATGGTGGCTGCCAGGACAGTGGCGGCACTGATTCGTCTGATACGCATGATGGATCCTCGTGGTGGTAGTGGTGGTGACTCAGTCCGTGTATTCAACGGCTCAAATGTTGTATACAATATCAAGCCTATTGAATGCAAGCACTTTGAATCATGACGAGTATCCGGGAAAAGCTCGAACAGGCCATACTGCTGGGAGAATTCAGCAGCGGCTCTCGTCTCGACGAGACTCAGCTTGGCAGTCGATTCAATGTGTCACGCACACCCATACGGGAAGCCCTCAAGCAACTCGTGGCCTCGGGCTTGCTGGAGCACCGCCCCAACCGAGGCGTTTTCGTTCGCACGCCGTCCGTGCAGGAACTCCTGGAGATGTTCGAAGTGATGGCGGAGCTCGAGGCACTCTGCGTGAAACTGGCGGCCAGGCGCATGCGTGATGAGGACATGAACGCCTTGCGAGAGCTGGCAGACCAATGCGAGCAGGCCATGACCTCCGGCGACAGTGACCTCTACTATCACGCCAACGAGCGCTTGCACAATGAACTGTACAGGCTCTCCGGCAACCGGTTTCTGGAACAGCAGGCCGCCTCCCTGCACCGTCGACTGCAACCCTATCGTCGCCTGCAACTGCGCGTGCCCTACCGCATGCGTCAGTCCATGAACGAGCATCGCATCATCGTCGATGCGGTCTGCGAAGGTCAGGCCGAGATTGCCGCGGATGCCATACGCTCGCATATCGCCATCCAGGGTGAGAAGTTCAATGACCTGGTCGCCGATCTCTCGGCTTTGAGTGCGGCCAACTGAGTCCGCAAAGCCGTTACTGCAAGGCTTCGCTCAACCCTCACGCTGACGCATCATGATCGCCAGATTGGGCAGGATCACGAGAAGGAGCATGAGAATCATGGCGCCGAAGAAAGCACCGCCAAGCTGGTAGCGACCGACCAGGGTCTGACTCAGCAGCGGCGAGAGAAACTGACCGAGAAAGACGCCTGTCGAGATACCGCCGGAGGCCCGCCCTCTCATGGAAGCCGGCACGGTCGACATCAGCCATATGGTGAGGTTCGGGAAATTGAAGCCCAGTGCCAGCCCGATCAGTGGCATGCTGGCATACATGGTCAGCAGCGAGCGTGCCTGCGAGAGCATGAAGAAGCCGACCGCCAGAACCACGAAACTGCCCAGCAGAATCTGACGATTGCCGAACCGGGCTCGCAGGCGTTGATAGTTGGCCGAGGCGACCGACGAGAATATCTGACTCAGTACCACGGCAAAACCTGCCACCTTCAGGCTCTCTGCACCCAGCTCGAGCGACAGAAACGGCAGCTGCGTCGGGATGAAATAGAACAACAGCATGGTCACGAAGCCCAGCGAATAGATGTACAAGGCATGCCAGAAAGGAAAACGACCTTCCACGACACCTGGCTGCTCGGCATTCGGCGGTGGCTTGCTGATGTACAGATGAATCAGCGGGATCAGTAACACGGGCGCCAGATAGACGGCGAACGGAGCGCGCCAGGACCAGTCTGCCAGAATGGAACCTGCCGAGATGAAGACGATCCCGCCAGCAGCCATGGCGGATGACTGTATGCCCATCGCGCGATCGCGCTCGGGCCCCTGGAAATGATCGGTCAGCAAGGCCATGGAAGACACCATGATCATGCCGACCGAGCCGCCCAGCAGCAATCGACTGAACAGCAACCAGCTCAGGTCATCCAGCCACAGCCCCGCACTGCCGGCGGCGATATACAACAGCACACCCGACTGCAACAGGACTCTCCGACCGAAGCGGTCCGCGAGAAAGCCTGCCAGCGGTGCCGTGATGGCGATGGCCAGGCCCGGTATCGTCAGGATGAGGCGTGTCAGGTAATCCGCATCCGGGTGATCGGAAAAATGCGCCAGCAGCCCCGGCAAACCGGGTGCGATGGTCGCGCCGGCCATGACGGTCAGACTGGCACAGGCCAGCAACACGGGTAACAGAAACGGTGAGCGTTGCATGGGGTTCTTCAGTTGGCGGCGCGGTGGGTGTGTCTTGCAACGCTTGATGGGCAGTCAGCGTACATCGCGACGTGACAGACGTCGTTCCAGCCAGCGCACACCGGCAGAGACGACCAGAATCAGAACCAGATACTCGAGGATCAACACCGTGTAGGTTTCCAGAGGACGATACTCAGCCGTGACCATCTCGTTGGCCCGCCGCGTCAGCTCTTCCATGCCGATGACCGATACCAGCGAGGACATCTTCAGCATGTAGACCAGTTGATTGCCCAGGGGAGGCAGTACCCGACGCAGCGCCTGCGGCAACACGATATAGCGCATTCGGTCGATATAACCCAGGCCGAGGGAATCGGACGCTTCCAGCTGTCCACGGTCGATCGACTGAATGCCGGCGCGGAAGATCTCCGCCTCGAAGGCACTGTCGGACAAGGCCAGCGCAACAACGCCGGCCCAGAACACATTGATGGTGATGCCCAGCATGATCGGCAGGCCGTAATAGACCCACAGGATGAGAACCAGCAGAGGCACGGCACGCACGATCTCGACATAGACCCGGTTGAACCCCCGGGCAAACGGATTTCGGGACAGACCGGGCAAGGCCACCAGCAAACCGATGATCACCGAAATGATGATGGCAGTCATCGACAGCAGAATGGTGTATTTCAGGCCACCGAGCATGAACAGCAGATTGGCACGCCCCGCTTCGGTCATCGGCGAGACCACATACCACTGCAACTGCCCGGCGCAGCCACTCAGCAACACGCTCAGCGTCAGCAACAATCCGAGGCGATAACGGTTGGCGGTGGCGCGCGCCAGCAGAGACGAGTCAGGCATCAGTGTTGCAATATCTGTTGCAGGAAGAGTCGGCCCCGCTCGCTTTCCGGACTGGAAAAGAACTTCGCCGGGTCGGACTTCTCGACGATCAGACCCTTGTCCATGAATACCATGGTATCGGCGACCTTTCGCGCGAAACCCATCTCGTGGGTGACAACCATCATGGTCATGCCGGTGTCGGCCAGTTCGATCATCACATCCAGCACCTCTGAGATCATCTCGGGATCCAGGGCTGACGTCGGCTCATCGAACAGCATGATGGCAGGCTCCATGCACAGACTGCGCGCGATCGCCACGCGTTGCTGCTGGCCACCGGACAGCTGAGCCGGGTACTTGTCGGCCTGTTCCGGAATCCGCACTCTTTCCAGATAATGCCGCGCCAGAGATTCCGCCTTCTGTCGCGACAGCTTGCGCGCCCGCATCGGCCCCAGGGTCAGATTCTCCAGCACAGACAGATGCGGAAACAGATTGAATTGCTGGAACACCATGCCGATATGGGTTCGCGCCTCTCGCAGCGCCTTGCGGCTCTTGCCCAGCTCGATTCCATTGACAATGACCTGCCCGCCATCATGCCGTTCCAGCTGATTGACACAGCGGATCAGTGTCGATTTGCCGGAACCGGAGGGTCCGCAGATGACCATGCGCTCACCGGAGACCACTTCCAGGCTGACACCGCTCAAGGCCTGAAAACCACCGTAGTATTTGGACAGATTCTTGATCTGGATGACAGGCGATGACATGGGGCAAGTGTAGCGCAGTAAGGTGGTCCGCAAAAACGAAACGAAAATCAGTTCAATGGGTATACTGCCACTACCCAACCGACACTAGATGAGAAACATGCTTGCAAGACTCAAGAAACTGGTAGGCAGCGGTATCAGCTCGACGGTAATGACCCTTCTGATGGCAGGCACACTGTGCCAGTCCGCCATGGCCGCCGATTCCGTATTGGCCGAGATTCTCGCCAGCGGCACGCTGAAAGTCGGTACGACAGGCGATTGGGACCCCATGACTCTGAAGGATCCCGCCACCAACAGTTACAAGGGATACGACATTGACGTCGTGACGAAACTGGCCGAAGACCTGGACGTCAAGCTCGAATTGATTCCGGCAGACTGGAAAACGCTGGTCAATGGCGTGACATCGGGCAAGTATCACATGACCGGCAGCGCCTCCATCAGCGCTGGCCGAGCCAAGGCAGCCGGCTATACCGACAGCTATTTCTCACTGAGCACGGTACCTCTGACGCTGGCCATCAATGCCGAGCGTTTTTCCGACTGGGACGATCTGAACAAGCCGGAAGTCACGGTGGCCGCCACCCTGGGTACGACTCAGGAGCAGCAGGTCAAGACCTTCTTTCCCGAAGCGGCCTACAAGATCATTGAATCCCCGGCCCGTGACTTTCAGGAAGTACTGGCAGGACGTGCGGATGCCCACATTACATCCAATGTGGAAGCCTTCAAACTGGTGGCGAAATATCCGCAGATGATGATCGTGCCCGTCGAGCAACCGCGTGCTCGTACACCTGTTGCCATGCTGGTGCCTCAGGAGGACCAGGTATGGATCAACTATCTCAACACCTGGATTCGCTTGCAGAGCGAACGAGGCTTTTTCGACGAACTTGCCAGCAAGTGGCAACTCAGCAATTGATCAACCGAAACCACGAGTGAAAGATCATGTTTGAAGCATTACCGGAACCCAAGCCAGATGCCATCCTGAGTCTGATGACCGCATTCAGGGCAGACACACGCACCGAGAAGATGGATCTGGGTGTGGGTATCTACAAGGATTCCGCTGGCAAGACCCCGGTCATGCGTGCCGTGAAGAGTGCAGAAGGCCGACTGCTCGAAACCCAGGATACCAAGGCCTATGTCAGCCCTACCGGCAGCGCGCCATTCTGCGCAGCCATGATCGAACAGGTATTCGGCAAGGATGCAGACACATCACGCCTGCGCGCCGTACAGTCCGTCGGCGGCAGTGGCGCCTTGCGCATTCTCGCAGACCTCTTGAAGGAAGGCCGCCCCGGCGCTGAAATCTGGATTTCTGATCCTTCCTGGCCCAACCACGTACCGTTGATGAAGGCTGCCGGCTACGGGCTGCAGAACTACCCGTACTACGATGCGGCCACCGGCAAGGTACGAATCGATGACATGCTGGCCGCGCTGGGCAATGCCGCAAAGGGCGATATCGTTCTGTTGCATGGCTGCTGTCACAACCCCACTGGCGCAGATCTCAGCCTCGATGAGTGGAACGGGATCATCGACCTGCTGCTCGAGAAGGATCTCTTTCCTTTCGTCGATCTGGCCTATCAGGGCTTTGGCGACGGGCTGGAAGAAGATGCCGCCGCTGTACGACTGTTGGCAAGCAGAGTTCCCGAGATGGTCGTGGCTGCCAGTTGCTCGAAGAACCTGGGCCTGTACCGCGAACGTGTCGGTGCCGCGATGCTGCTCGGCAAGAGTGAAGAAGAGGCAACTCGCGCGCATGCCCGCCTTGGCAGTGTGGTACGAGCCAATTACTCCATGCCGCCTGATCACGGTGCCAATACCACCGAGATCGTCATGAGCGATGAGGGCCTGAACAACGATTGGCGCGAAGAACTGGAAACGATGCGACAGCGCATGGTCGGTCTGCGCCAGGCATTCGCAGAGGCGCTGCGCAAGCGTTCGAACTCGGAGCGTTTCGATTACATCGCCTCTCAGAAGGGCATGTTCAGTCGATTGCCACTGAACACCGAACAGATTGATGCCCTGCGTGAGGATTACGCCATCTATATCGTGGGTGATGGTCGCATCAATGTGGCCGGCCTGCCTGAAGACGGTCTGGACACCCTGGCTGATGCCATCTGCACGGTTCTGGCCGAGGACTGAAAACGGGCCTGATTCTTCGATCAGCCTCTTGGCAGCTCCCGGTCGATTGACCGCGGGGCTGCCCTTTCAGTTCAGTTCAGTTCAGTTCAGTTCGCCGGCAGCGTGAACCTGCCCTCCGGCAGATCCAGGTGTGCTTCCACCCCGGCTGCCGCAATGACGGTCACGGTGCCGGCGTCAGGATCCTCGACATTCAAGCCACCGAATTCGACATTCACCTGCACGGTGCCAAACGGCACTTCTGCCGCCACCGCATCGACATCCACCTGCTGCGGCTTCTGCACCCCGATCGTGACGGTAATCTGCATGGCGTCCCGATCCAGCCCCAGAGTACGGAACAGCGTCAGTGAACTGTGGTGCAGAGCATCATGCACTGCCCGCCTGGCAGCCTTCGTGTAATCCTCGCCATACAGATCATTCCCGGTCCCCATTTCGAGGATGACGCGCTTCATGCTCATGCCGGTTCTCCATCGCGAGCCTGTTCGTCGATATCCAGATACACGACGGCAACGGCATTGGCCATCACCGTGGTATTGCCGGATTCACGGTTGACGATATCGAGCCCGCCCTTGACCACGTTTACCCGGGCCCGACCATAGGGGAGCACATCAGCCACCAGCTGACGATCCACCGCATCAGGGTCTGCCACACCGATCTCCACATCCACTTCCATGGACTCACGCTCATAACCCAGTGCCGGTGCGATGGATACCGAGTTGTGCCACAGCGCATCCTTCAAGGCACGCACCGCAGCCTTGGTATAGTCCTGACCGCGCAAATCGGTACCCATTCCCATTTCGATCAACAGTCGCTTTCTTGCCATGATCCGGATTCTGTCGCTCAGCCTTGATTGAGATCACACGATAGTCGGCGAAGTAACTGGCAAATGCAACTTCGTTCACGTTGATGTCCGGTTCTGGAACATTCATTTGTAATCCATACTCACCAGTGCTTGTCCCTGACAGCAACAATGCTGATAATGCTCATCACGGGAGGCCTGCGGCCAACTGACACCTGGCAAGACGATGCGCTGTCACACGTAATGGTGCCTCGCCCTTGCCTCATCACGAATCACCTGGAGAGAGACTTGAAACAGAACCACCTGACAAGACTGGCGGGAGCCGTCGTACTCGGCCTCGGACTCAGCGGCACCGCACAGGCTGCCGAATGCATTGCGCCGGCCAATCCCGGCGGTGGCTGGGATTTCACCTGTCGTTCCATCAGCAAGATCATGTACGACATCAAGGCCGTTGATGAACCCATTCAGGTCACCAACATGGCCGGCGGTGGCGGTGGTCTTGCCTACACCCATGTTGTCACCGAACGGGCCGATGATGCAGAACTGATCGTTGCCGCCTCCTCTGCAACGGCCACGCGCCTGGCGCAGAATGCCTTCGGTGGCATGACATCCGACCAGGTACGCTTTCTCGGCGCCATCGGCGCTGATCCGGGTGTGATCGTCGTGGCCAAGGATGCGCCCTACCAGTCCCTGAACGATCTGCTGGATGCGGTCAAGGCCGATCCGAGCAAGGTTGCCTTTGCCGGCGGTTCGGCAGTCGGTGGATTCGATCACCTCAAGGTTCTGATGGCACTGGGCCGAGCCGGATTCGATGACATCACCAAGGTCAAGTACATCGGCGTGGACGGCGGTGCTGATGCCATCACCCAGACCATCGGTGGTTTCACCCAGGCCATGACCGGCGATATCTCGGAGGTTGTCGGCTTTCTCAAGTCGGGCGATGTGCGTGTTCTCGCCTCCTTCACCGACGAACGTCTGCCAGGTGAATTCAGCGATATCCCCACCGCAAAGGAACAGGGAATCGATGTGGTCGCCGTCAACTGGCGTGGACTGTACGTGCCGAAGGATATCTCCGATGAGGATTACAACAAATGGGCCGATGCTCTGACGGCTGTTGCGGAGTCCGATGACTGGGCCGAGCAGATGACGGCCAATGGACTGGCTCCATTCACGCGTATCGGCTCCGATTTTCAAGGCTATGTGGACGGTGTGATCGAAGAGATTCGCACGCTGTCCAAAGAGATCGGCGTCATTCAGTAAGCTGCAAGTACGCACCAATCCCTGCACCCTGCCGGCAAGGATGCCGCGCAGGTCAGCTACCCGTTGCAAAGCCAGGCCGGGTCTTGCGCAGACTGTTGCCGGGATCGCCGGCTGATGATGCCTGCCAGTGGCCATTGCCTCCTTTCGTGAAAACTGCCTTGCGAGACAAGATTCTGTCATGAGTGATCGATTGTTCGGACTGGTCGTCCTGATAGCTTCTGTTGCCTACTTCATGGCAGCAGCGAATATCCCGACAGGCTTTCTGGTTGACCCGCTCGGGCCAAAGGTGTTCCCGCGCCTGGTCAGCGCCATTGCAGCTTTGTGTGCCCTGCTGATCCTCATCAAGCCCGATGCGGAACCCGACTGGCCAGACCTTGGTACCTGGTTCAGACTACTGCTGGCCCTGCTGGTACTCATTGCCTACGCCTACACCCTCAAGCCTCTGGGATTTCTGATTCCCACGGCGGTCGCCGCCGGGGTGCTCAGCTTCCAGATTCATGCACGCCCCTTACCCGCACTTCTGACCGGCATCGGCCTGTCCGTTGGCCTGTTCATCCTGTTCCGATTTGTTCTCGGACTGAGTCTGTTTGCTGTGCCACGCAGCTGGATGGGGGGCTAGGCGCATGGATACCTTCTCGCTGCTTGCCCAGGGTTTTGCTGTTGCCCTGACCCCGACCACACTGGCACTGGCCGTTGCCGGTTGCATCATCGGCACCATGGTCGGTGCCTTGCCGGGTCTCGGTCCCTCCAATGGCGTTGCCATTCTCATTCCGCTGGCATTCTCCCTGGGGCTGGATGCCACCGAGGCCCTGATCCTGATGACCAGCGTCTACTACGGGGCCATGTACGGTGGGCGCATCTCCTCCATTCTGCTCAACATACCGGGTGATGAGCCCGCGCTGATGACCACACTCGATGGCTATCCCATGGCAAAGGCCGGTCGCGCCAGCGATGCGCTGGTCCTGTCCGGCGTCGCCTCCTTCGTGGGTGCCATGCTGGCCACCATCGGCTTGATGTTCCTGGCGCCCATGCTGGCCAGAGTGGCCTACCTGTTCGGTCCTTCAGAGTACTTTGCCCTGTATTTGCTGGCATTTTCCACGCTCGGTGGCATTGCCTCGGACAATCAGCGCAAGGCGGCGCTGGCAGCCTGTATCGGCCTTGGAATCGCCATGATCGGGCTGGACAACTCCACAGGCATGGGACGCTTCACCGGCGGCAACCTGCATTTGATGGACGGCGTGGATTTTCTGGTCGCCATCGTCGGTCTGTTTGCCGTCTCGGAAGTGTTCATCTTCATCGAGAGTCACGGCCGCTCGTCGGCCATCGGCGTCAAACTGGACGCCATCACGGTTCCCGTGAAGGATATCGTGCGCTCCTTCGGCACCATGTTGCGAGCCTCGCTGGTCGGTTTCGTTGCAGGCATCCTGCCGGGTGCGGGCGCCTCTCTCGGGAGCTTTCTGGCCTATATGGGCGAGAAGGCCTGGGTACGCGACAACAGTCAGTTCGGCCACGGAGACCCCCGCGGTGTGGCCGCACCGGAGGCCGGCAACAACGCGGCAGCCGGCGGCGCCCTGGTACCGATGCTGACTCTGGGCGTCCCCGGCTCGGGTACGACTGCCGTGCTGCTGGCGCTGCTGATGACTCTGAACATCACGCCCGGTCCGCTGCTGTTCACCGAACGGCCAGAGGTGGTCTGGGGCCTGATGGCGGCCCTGCTCATTGCCAATATCGTCTTGCTTATCCTCAACGTGCCCATGGTGCGGATATTCGTCAAGGTACTCAGCGTGCCGCCGTGGATTCTGCTACCCGGCGTCTGCATGGTTTCGTTTGTGGGCATATACTCGCTCTCCGGCAGCTATTTCGATCTGGTACTGATGATTGTCTTCGGCCTTCTGGGCTACTTCCTGCGCAAGCTCAATGTGCCAACGGTACCCATCATTCTGGGCATTCTGCTGGGCAACCACATGGAAGACAGCCTGCGGCGAGCCATGGTCATATCCGGTGGTGACTGGAAATACCTGTTCCAGTCGGGTATTGCCATCGGTTTCTGGGTAGCTGCCATTACCGGGTTCATCGCACCGGTCTTTCTGCGACGATTTCTCAAGAAGCCTCAGGCCCATACCACATGAGCGCTCGTACACGCATTCTGGTGCCCTCCGGTGTCCTGGGTCTCGGCTTTGACAGTGAGGCTCTTGCCAGAGCGGTGGCTCTGAAACCCGATGTGATCTGCATCGATGGCGGTTCGACCGACAGCGGCCCCTACTCGCTCGGCACGAGTACCTCGAAATATTCGCGGGCTGTCTGTGTGCGCGAATGGCGTCAACTGATGCAGGCCCGCGCGCAGCTCGATGTCCCGTTGATCATCGGTTCATCGGGCACCTGTGGCAGTGACGACATGGTCGACTGGATGCTCGAGATCACCCGTGAGATTGCCGCGGAGACGGCCCGGGATGACGCGGCACAGACGCTCAAGCTTGCATTGCTCTATTGCGAACAAGACCGGCACGTTCTTCAGGAAAAACTGGTGCAGCGGCGAATCCAGGCGCTGGAACCCGAGCTGCCGCTGGATCACGCCATTCTGGAGAGTTGTACGCATATCGTTGCGCTGGCCGGTGCCGAGCATATACAGGCGGCACTGGATACCGGCGCCGATATCATCATTGCCGGACGGACCACCGATACGGCGGTCGTGAGCGCCTTGCCACTGGCCAGGGGCTGTCACCCGGGCGCTTGCTGGCATGCCGCCAAGATAGCCGAATGCGGCGCGCTGTGCTCCACCCACCCCACCAGCGGTGTCATCGTGGTGGATATCGATGACACAGGCTTCACGATCTACCCCACTGCCGATCAGGCACGCTGCACGCCCCATTCCGTGTCAGCCCACATGCTCTACGAGAACACCGATCCGTTCATCCTGTATGAACCGGGCGGGCATCTGGATGTACGCCACGCCAGGCATGAAGCACTGGATGATACGAGGGTGAGAGTCACCGGCTCACGCTGGGTACCCACCAGCCCGTACACCGTCAAACTCGAAGGGGCCAGACTTGGCGGCTACCAGACAACCCTGCTGGCACTGCTGCGCAATGCGCGCTATGTGAAGAATGCCCGCGCCTGGGTTACGCGCCTGCAGGATCATCTGCACCGCGAGATAAACGCAAGCCTGTCTCTTGCACCGAACGCCTATCTGCTCGATTTCCGGCTTATCGGGGACAATGCGACACTGGGCGATCTGGAAACACGGGCAGACATCGGGCACGAAATCGGGGTGCTGCTCATCATCACTGCCGAGAGTCAGGCGCTGGCCGATGAAATCGGCAAACTGGTGAACCCTTTTCTGTTGCACTATCCGCTGACCGATGACGAGCCATTGCCCACCTTCGCCTTTCCCTACTCGCCAGCCCAGACTTCACGCGGTGCGCTGTATGAGTTCTGCCTGAACCACATACTGGAACTGGATGAACCGATGGATGCCGTTCGACTGCAGCAGGTGACGCTATGAAGGTCAGCGACGTCGTGGACAGCGTGCGTTCCAAGAATGCCGGTCCGTTCTGGGTGACGATCGATATCTTCTGCGGCAATGAGGAAGCCTACTGCACGATTGCCGATCGCTTGAAGACCGACAAGGTGGCTGACGCCATGGGACAGGCGACCACCGCGCTCAAGCGCTTCGACATCGCGGAGCTCAACGTGGTCAAGTTCAGCGTCCATCGCCCGGTCACCCAGGGCCATGCCCTCGATAGAGACCAGCACGGTGCGCAGTGGTCGATGCTGATAGAAGATCTGGAACTGGATACCTGACTTGCCGCTGAACGCCTGATCTCACGCCTGATTTCACTCCCGAGTTCACGCCTCATTTCACGCCTCATTTCACGCCCGAGTTCACTCCCGAGTTCACGCCTGTGGAGCACATCGTCCGCATCGCATCATGAGTCCAGATCGCTGCAATGGGCATAGAAGGTGGTGGTCGCCGGCCAGTCGCTGAATACAGCCTTGACACCGACATCCCGTGCCAGCACATCCAGTAGGCGCAGCATGTCCCCGTCGTCGTCGATAACACTGCTGATACTGGAATAATAGAAGCCACCTCCCTCGGCCAGAGAGCCGGAGCGCTCCAGCGTCCAGGTAATGAGGTCCAGATCGCTGGCATTGGCCGCATCGGCATACGCTGAAGGGACGATAGCCTGCTGCTCGTCCAGAGTCACCAGAAATGGCAATGGCGGCGCCAGATACCGTAGCCCCTGATCGACAAGCTCCTGCATGCTCGGACTGAACGTCGACGCATCGTTGGAATCAAACCCTTCCTGCGAATAACGACTATCCAGAAAAACGGCCTGCTCACCGAACGCCGGCGTCTCGGTAATCCAGTACAACACGTCCTCCAGATGGAACGACTGCGGGTAGACACGATCGGCGCTGATACCGGCCTGCGTGTATTCATCGATCATCTGCTGTGCATAGGCCGCCTGTGTGTAGTCGCCGTCAAACGGCATCTCGACAGCAGCTTCCTTGAGTTCCGGTGTCATCGACACGCCGTATTCGTCGAACAGGGCGATGCTCTCTGCGTGCGTGAGCAGCGTGCCGTAATCGGCGCTCTCGTCCGTGGTCCAGCCGGGAGTGCCAGCCAGATAGTCGGCAAGGTTTGGCGCAGCAGCATTGGCGCCATCACGCTTGGCCCGCAAGGTGCGAAACTCGGCCAGCGTGAGATCACTGGTGCAACACTGCACATCCTGATAGGGAGTGGCGCTATTCATGTCTGGCGGTACGGTGCATTTCTGCGCCAGATCCGTCGTGAGAATATCGGTTGTGGTGTGCAAGTCGCATTGGGAATGCCGGCAAACCAGTTCACGATCACTGGTGAACGTGACATCACATTCAATGACACCAGCGCCCTGCTCGGCCGCCGCTCGGTACCCTTCCACGGAATGTTCCGGATACTGGAACGGTGCCCCGCGATGCCCGATCGAAAACGCCTGGGGTCGGACCCCGGAGACGTCGCAGGTTTCCAGACGAGTCTTCAGATCGCCCTCGGGCAGTAGTGCCACCAAAGATGAAGGCCTGTCTCCGAGCACCACAGTCTCCACCGTGAAACCATCCTCGTTCCCGGTATCGATCGATGCATTGTCGGAATCGTCATCGCTACTACAGGCAGTCAACAGCAGAGTTGCGATCACGCACAGGCCCACGGCCCCGGACAATCTGGATTTCATCGGCCCACCCTTTCACGGTTACTGACTGGAATCGGTCTCAAGGTGGTTACTACAATGACATGATCCCTGTGATATCCGCAAGAAGTTTCCCTGACGTGATGACGGGCGGCGCTCGGCAACAATCACGCTGCGGCCGGCGGTAGCAGGGGCACCAAAGGGAGTGTGCATGTTGAACCTGACGTCTGCAGGGCGGTACGGCGACTTTTCTGCGTGAGAACTGGTTCTCATCGAGTAGTCGGGGTAACCGCCGATAACTCTGCCATGCGCCACTCACTGACCACCATTGCTCTGCGGGTACGCCGGCAAGTCCGACTTGTGCTCTGGCTGTTACCGCTGAGCCTCCTGCTGTTGGGCATGCCGGCGACCGTGGCTGCGGCCATCTATACCTGCCCGGCAGCCGATGGCAGCACGATTTTCCAGGATCGTCCCTGCCCCCGGAGTCAGAACTCGGCGAAAAAGACTCAGACGGTCAGAAGCCTGCCGTTCAACATTCATCCATCGTGGTTCGAACTCCCCGGTCAGGCGGCAGAACGCGCGTTCTGTGATCGCAGACGCTGCGAGTGCGGATTACAGGAACGCCAGCACGGCAATTCCATGGCCAGAGCGGTTGCTGACGCGCTCTATATCGATGGTGGCTGGCACCGCTACGAGACCGCTTATCGACAATGGCGCGACGAACCGGCAGGTTCGCCCAGCAATCCGCAGCTTCTGAGCGAAATGCAGGAGGCTGCCTGCAGTGTGATGATGTCGCAGCAATTACTGCGCGAGTTTGCCGATGAAGTCAGCAGCAAGTTGCGTCAGCAGGTTCGTGAGGCGGAAGAACGGGGCTTCGATACGCCGGGTCCTTGCGAAGCGGGTATCGAGCAGGCCTGCGACTATCTGGACGCGGTAGAGCTCCATCAGCGAATGATGCTGGACGCCAGGGCCCTGCAGTTACCACGAGACCTGGTCACCAGCGACAGTACCCTACCACTTGATCAATGACCAGTTGCCCTCCACACGGCGGCTGGTGATGGTGCGATCCCGATAGGCTGGCGACGGTGTTGCCCGGTCTCCGTTCTCGCGAATCATTCTGACAATGCGCAACCGGGCATTGATCGATTTGTCCGCATTGGTCACGCGAATCTGATCGATCCGTATATCGAGTTTCGAAAACTGCGACATCAGCTGCCTGAACAGCGCATTCTGACCGGAGGATTCGGTCAGCGCCTCCATCTGCTCCACGTCCTTTTCCTCGATCGCTCGCCGCAAACGGTCAAAGCGCTCGATCACCCGGTCGAAATCACTGTCGCTGACCGGTGTTCGCGCATCCACCAGTGCGGCTCTCCAACGACTGCGCAGCGCCTTCAATTCAGCATCATTGCGATCCAGCGAAGCCGCTTCATCCAGCGATGCCTGGGCCTCGTCCAGCCGCCCCTCATCCAGCTGCAGCGCCGCAGCGCTCAGAGCCTGCGCCAGCTGCTGACGCCGCGCCCGCAGACGCGCCATTCGTTCGGTTTCCAGCGCCTTGAGCCGGGCCTTCTCGGCAGCGGCTTCCTCCTCGGCCAGTTGGCGAGCCTGCGCAGCTGCAGCCTCTTCCTGCGCCTGCAGCTGCGCAGCTACCGCCTCCTCGTTCACCGGTTCGCCCGTTGGTGCCGGCTGCGCATCGCCTTCGGCGGCATCGGCCAGCTGCGAAAGGGACGGCGACGTAGTGTCCGAGCCAGGCTGATCCTGGTCATCGGCACTGCCCTCTGCCGGACCATTGTCCGCCGCATTCGCACGCGATTCCGCATGTGGGCCCGCAGCAACCGACAGGGGGTTCGCCGATGTTGTCGTTGACGGAGTTTCAGAGCTGGCCGACAGTCCCCTGGCGGTTGAATCGGCATCGTTGATGACCAGCACCAACCAGGTCATGGCAAGCCCACTGGCCAGTGTCAGAGGCAACAACCAGTAAAGCGTCTTCAGACGCCTGCTTCGGCCACTCCGATTTTTCGAGTGAGCGCGGGCCAGCCGCTGCGTGGGTTGTCGATCTTCGCCAGCGGATTCAGGAACACGTCGGCCGACGCTCTGCCCGGCCGCCTTGTGGCGCTGATCTCGAACTGCCCTGACCTCAGGCGGCACAGACTCGCCCAGCATGGAAATACCCGGTAGCGACTTCGCCGTATCCGTGGCCCTGTTGGCAACGTCGGTCTCGTCCGGCGTTACCTTGCGCGTGATCTGAGCGCTGTTGTTATCCCGAAACAGTGCCGGAATCCAGTCGGCGAGCGTCTGTGGTCGATCCGCGATACGGAAGGCCAGAGCCCAGTCGATGGCCTCGAGAAATTTTTCCGAATAACGCCCCTGTCCCACCAGGCGGGCCGGCAGCAATGGATCCTTGCCTCCATTGAGCAGCGCAGATCCGCGTTTGACACTATCAACAGGTTCGCTGCCGGTGATTGCAAAATACAGAACCGCACCCAGTGCATAGATGTCAGTCCAGGGCCCCTGCTGCTGATCACCATCGCCACTGTATTGCTCCAGCGGCGAATAGCCTGCAGACACCAGGGCCGTGTGATCATCGTTACCTGCCTGCGCCGAGCTGCGGGCCGAACCGAAATCCAGTAGCACCGGCGACCCATCCTTGCGCACGAGTATGTTGGCAGGCTTGATGTCACGGTGTACGAAGCCGTGCCGGTGTATCTCTGCCAGACCCTTGGAGATGGGCCGGATCAGGGCCTTCAGCGCTTTCTCGGTCGCATTGCTCGGCTTCTGCAGATGATCTCGCAGATCACTGCCCTCTTCGAACTCCATGACCATATAGGCCGTGTCGTTGAGCTCGAATACCGACATGACACGCACAATGTTCGGATGCTTGAAACGAACGAGGTTGCGCGCCTCACGAATGAAGCTCTGCACCCCGTCGCGGCCCGAGCCTCGTGATTGACTGGTCCAGCTGCCGGTGTCGGATTCACTGCCCGGCAGTAACGCCCGGTACTCCTTGATGGCAACCTGTACATCCAGGTTGGTGTCCGTGGCCAGATAGATGACACCAAAGCCCCCACGCCCCAGTATTCGCTCGACGCGATACCAGTTGAGCATCTCTCCCTGTCGGAGAGATCGATAAGGGGCGTTGGTTTGCATTTATCGCAGAGAGGACCCTGTCAGTAGAATGAGAGATAGTACTTGACTCGTGTCATCAATTCACAACTGATGTCAAAGACCACAACATAATAGTGAGTATTTTACGTTTCTCTACCATTCAGCCGCTAAGATCTGCGTCCGATAGCTACACATTTACCGTCGACTCACTCACAAAGGCATCGCAGTGACAGAATCCAGCACCCATCTGACGAACTACATCGAAGAACAAGGACTGGCCGAACGCATGATTCCAGCGGTCGGTTCCCTGTACCGGGACCGTGGCGTGATCATCACGGTTTTCGGTCGCAAGTTGATGAACGGCTCCACCATCGACATCATCAAGGCGCACCGACAGGCGCAACAGGTGGTTGGCGAGAAGGTGTCTCTGGCTGAAACCATTGCCGTACTGGATACCGTTTCGTCAATCCAGCCGGGTAGTTCTCGGGTCGATATCGGCAAGCTGGCATTTGCCGCACGCCAGACAGGCGTGCTGACGGATCAGGCAGGTCTCGAATCCTTTCTGCGCGACGCCCTGCAGCAGATCCCTGACACACCGTCGGTGCTGGACAAGCCCCGCGACGTCGTCCTCTACGGCTTTGGTCGAATCGGCCGGATTCTGGCGCGACTGCTCATCGAGCGCACCACCTCCAGCAATCCCCTTCGCCTGCGCGCCATCGTGGTTCGCGGTGGCAAGGAGGGTGACTTGAGAAAACGCGCCAGCCTGCTCAGACGTGACTCCATTCATGGTCCATTCAATGGCCATATCACGGTGGATGAGGAGAACAGCGCCATCATTGCCAATGGCAACTTCATCAAGGTCATCTACGCCAGTCAGCCCGAAGACATCGATTACACCGCCTATGGCATCGACAACGCCTTGATCGTGGACAATACCGGCGTGTTCAAGGACGAGGCCAGCCTGGGTCGACATCTGGTGCCGAACGGGGCCAGCAAGGTACTGCTCACGGCACCTGCAGGCGGCAACATCAAGAATATCGTGTACGGCGTGAACGAGGAAATGATTGCTGACGACGACACCATCGTGTGTGCTGCCAGCTGTACCACCAATGCCATCACACCGGTTCTGAAGGTCATCAATGATCGCTACGGCATCATCAATGGTCACGTCGAAACCGTCCACTCCTACACCAATGACCAGAATCTGATCGACAACTACCACTCGGCTGAACGTCGTGGCCGTAGTGCGCCCCTGAACATGGTGCTGACCTCCACCGGCGCGGCCAAGGCCGTCTCCAAGGCCCTGCCCGAACTGGAAGGCAAGCTGACCGGCAACGCGATTCGCGTACCCACACCCAATGTATCGATGGCGGTCTGCAATCTGAACCTGAACGAAGGCACGACTCGTGAGGAGCTCAATGACCATGTGCGCGAGATTGCCTACAACTCGGCGCTGAGTCAGCAGATCAGCTACTCTTACAGCACGGAAGTCGTGTCCACCGACTTTGTCGGAACCCCTGAGCCTGCCATATTCGATTCGGTGGCGACCATCGTCGATGGCAATCGATGCGTGCTGTATGTCTGGTATGACAACGAATTCGGTTACAGCACGCAGGTGCTGCGCGTCATGCAGCACATGGTCGGCCTGCATATCCAGAACGTTCCGGCCAGTTAGAGACACGCCTTGTCAGGGCGTAGCCGCTGCCCGACCCGGCGGCAACGCCCTCGCCCGTTCGCGCCGTTGGTCAGACGCTTTTCCGGCGCTTTTCCGGCGTCAGTGCGTCATGCCATACATGACGTAATTGACGCCGAGACGGTAGGCCGTGGCGGTGTACAGCGCACTGTACTCTTCCATGTCGGCATGTTCCCAGGCATCACCCAGATCCATGTTCCAGTTGATGATGGCCATCACGCGCCCTTCGTCGTCAAGCACCCCGCGCCAGCGCGGTTGCTGACGGGAGGCATTGCTCTCGCTGATGGCTGAGGATTTCATGATGGGTAGTTCCCAGGTCTCACCCGGGTTAAGACACAGAGCACGTAATCCGGGTATCTGGATGAAATCGTCGATGGCGAAATGCACATTGAAGATCTCGTGTGTGGGCGGTATGTCGACGATGGGACGCTCCGGAAACACCTGGCGCATCCACCCCTCGAATTCTTCCCATTGGTAGGATCCATGGAAGTCATCGACCAGCAGGAAACCGCCGCGTAGCAGATACTCGCGCAGATTGTCCGCCTCCGGCTGGCTGAACGAGGCAAATCCCGCTTCCACCACATACAGCAGCGGGTAATCGTAGATCCGGTCGTCGAGCAGGGAAATCGATTGACTGGCCGAATTGGTGTCCAGCCGCGTCAGACGCTTTAGCGCGGCGATGAAATGCGGTTCCGACTCCGAGCAGTCGGCCTGCCAGTGCGGATAGCCGATCCGGTCACCCAGATTTTCGATGGCCACCTGATTGTCGGCAAACATCAACCGCGAGAAGGTGAATTCCTGTCCCGCAGGCTGCGTCAGAGCCATTGGACAATCCGGACGCTGCGGCGTTGTACAGATGGCCAGTTCGGCGAATGCCGGCATGCTGAGCAGCATCGCGGCCAGTGCGCCACCCATGCGAAGCACACGGGCTCCATACGTCTCTTTTGTCACTGTTCTCAAGCCTCTACCGCCCTCTTGCCCATGGAAGGTCATGTCATTCTGCAAGACCTGCGCCTCAATGTCATCTCGAGCTGTGACGAGCTGTCCAGCAGATGGTCTGACACTTGGTCCCACGCAGCCGCAGAATGTTCCTGCAAGACCAGTGATATCAGTCACCGCATCGGCGCCGTTCATCGCCTGGCAGTCGACCACTGGCCCGGTCGTCAGCGGATCATCACCCGCCCCTTGCCAGTGATGATAGTAGGCCAGCGCCGTTTCTGGTACGTCACCGGTAAGCCCGCCCTGCGGCCACGATGAAAAAGACGCTCGTTCCGTGACTCTGCTCAGTCGTGTGTCACGGCTCCGGGTCCGGGCGTTGCGCCCGGTGGGCACTTGCCCAGAATGATCATGCCAAGCACTTCATCGCGGGTGACATCACTCACGGGCGCGGTGCCCACCATCTGGCCGTTCTTCATGACCGCAACACGATCTGCCAGATCGAACACATCCTCGATGTCGTGGCTGATCAGGAAGATGCTGATACCTTCTGCCTTGAGCTGCTTGATCAGTTCTCCCACCTGCGCCGTTTCCTGCGGGCCGAGCGCCGCCGTTGGTTCATCCATGATCAGGATCTGTGCGTTGAACAGTATGGCTCTGGCGATGGCAACCGACTGACGCTGTCCACCCGACAGAGCCTTGACTGGCTCCTTGAAGCGCTGAAAACGAGGATTCAGACGCCCCATGACTTCGCGTGCATGCGATTCCATCGCCCCGTCATCCAGGGTGCCCCAGGGCGTGCGCAGTTCACGACCAAGATAGAGATTGGCCGCTGTATCGACATTGTCAGCCAGGGCCAGCGTCTGATAGATGGTCTCTATGCCATAGGCCTTGGCATCACGCGGATTGTTGATCGTGGCCTCTTCGCCACGAATGCGAATGGTGCCGGTGTCACGCTTGTAGGCGCCGGACAACAGTTTGATGAAGGTCGATTTGCCGGCACCGTTATGCCCCAACAACGCCACCACTTCACCCTCGTGCAGATCCAGCGAGGCATGATCGACGGCGTGTATTCCACCGAATGCGATCGAGCAATCCTGCATCTCGACTACCTTGGGAGCGGATGTATGCATGTTCGTGTTCTCCCTGAATTCGTTAAACGGAGCGGCGACGGTAGAGACCGTCGAGCCAGACAGCCAGTACCAGTACGATACCGACCACCACGTTCTGGAAAGGCGCATCCACACCCAGCAGCACCATGCCGCTTTGCAGTGACTGCATGACCACCGCACCGATCATGGCGCCGACTATCGTACCGACACCGCCACCCAGCGATGTTCCACCGATAACCGCGGCGGCAATGACCAGCAACTCATCCAGGGTGCCTTGCGCATTGGTGGAGGCATTGAGACGAGCCGTGGAGATCGCACCGGCGATAGCGCACAGAATGCCCATCAGGATGAAGATCTTCGTGGTGACCCAGCGTGTATTGATACCGGCCAGCTCTGCCGCTTCCGGATTGCCTCCCATGGCAAATACATAGCGACCGAAACGCGTGCGAGTCGCGATGAAGGTCATGATGATGCCCACGCAGATGGCGATGAGTACCGGCACGGCAATACCGTGCGCGATGAACAATCCCCCGTCAGGGACTTCGATGTTGTTGGCTTTGGCGTAGCGGTTGACGATGCCCTTGGGCCAGGCATAGCTGTTGGCGACGGCGACGGCCAGGATGACACTGCCACAGCCCACCGCTGCCAGCGTCAGTTCTGCCCAGACAGGGCGTTGAGGAAACTTGAAGCGGGTACGATTGAGGCGGCCGTGATACAGCATGAACACGATACCGGCACAGGCAATGGCTGCCACCACCCAGCTCCAGAACGCACCGATGGAGCCATAGGGTCCACCGCCCATGAGACGAAAGGTCGGGTCCATGGGTGCAACTGTCTGCCCGGATGTAACCCACCAGGCTGCGCCTCGCCAGACCAGCAATCCACCGAGCGTGACGATGAATGCCGGCACGCCCAGGTAGGCGATGATGACACCATGCAGACCGCCGATCAGTGCCCCCAGACACATGCCGATCAGCAGAGCCGTGAACCAGATCATCGTACTGCCTGACCCGAACATGTCAGCCAGGAAGCCGGTCTGGGAGACCCCCATGATCATGGCAACGAAGCCCAGAATGGACCCGACAGACAGGTCGATGTGGCGCGTGACGATGATCAGCACCATGCCGGTCGACATGATGGCAACCGAGGAGGTCTGAACGGAGAGATTCCACAGATTGCGTGGTGTGAGAAAACGTCCATCGGAAAGCACATGAAAGGCTACCCAGATCAGCAGCAGGGCGCCGAGCATGCCCAGCATGCGCGTGTCCACCTCGGTGGCCCGAAAAAAGCGCGTCAGCGCGGATTCTTCACTTTGCCGCGCCCCCAGCGCAGCCGCGGTCGGTTCTTGATCGCTCATGGAATGGTCTTCCCGGAATATAGGCCCCTCTTGGGGGCTGGCCGAATCGAAAGACGGCAACGTCTGTTTGACGTTGCCGTCCGGCAGAAAGAACTACGAAAGAAGGCGGTTTACTGGCAGGCAGCAACCGACTCGGCGGCACCTTCGCAAGCCTTGTCGCGATCAATCCAGCCAGCATCGATCACCACGTCGAGGTTGTCCTGAGTGATGGCCACTGGCGCCAGGAACAGCGCGTTCAGAGTCACGCCATTGGGACCACCCGACCACTGCTCGACACCAGGGACATCGGCAGGAGCGGAACCATCTGCCAGCATCGTGGCGATGGTGGCAGCCCCCTTGCCCAGCTCACGTGCGTCCTTCCAGACAGACACTGTCTGTGTGCCACGCGCCACCCGATTCAATGCCGCGTGATCACCATCCTGACCGGATACCGGTACCGACCCATCGAGGCCCTGCGCCGCCAGAGCTGCCACGACACCACCAGCGGTGCCATCGTTGGAGGCGACAACCGCATCAACCTCGTTGTCATTGGCCGTCAGAATCTGTTCCATGTTGCGTTGGGCATTCTCCGGCTTCCACCCGTCAGTATAGGCTTCGCCCACATTGGTGATCTTGCCGGCATCCATGGCCTCCTGCAGCACTTCCATCTGTCCACCAAACAGGAAGTCGGCATTCGGATCGGAAGAGGAACCCTTGATGAAGGCGTACTTGCCTTCGGGCATCGCTTCAAGCACGGCTCGCGCCTGCATGCGACCCACTTCAACATTATCGAAAGTGATGTAGAAAGCGTTTTCGTTTTCGATCAGGCGGTCATAACCGATGACGGGAATGTCCTCTGCCACAGCCTGTTCGACTGCCGGACCAATGGCGCTTGAATCCTGCGCCAGGATGATCAGGGCGTCGGCCCCTTGCGAGATCAGTGCTTCGACATCGGTCAGCTGCTTGGCGGCAGATGATTGCGCGTCCGAGGAAATATACGTATCGCCATTGGCTTCGATCACGCTCTTGATGGCCGCTTCATCGGTCTTCCAACGCTCTTCCTGAAAGTTCGACCAGGAAACGCCGATGGTCTTTCCCTCCGCCAGAACCGGTCCGGACAACAAGGCCGAGATCGAGGCAGCTACGACAAGTGCTCCAGTAGTTTTCATGCTCACTCCAGTGGTTTGGTGTCTGCCGTATTTAATTCACGGCTGGAATAAATAGTGACTTCAGCACCAAAATGTGTCAAGTTGTTTTTTCTCGAATAGCACATCAACCGCGCCTGTTCTTCATAGATGCAGAAATCAGCCATCATTCGCAGTGACGATCTACGCAACGAAAATCGTCGGCGCGTGCTCGATACATTGCGGATGAATGGCCCCAGCACACCGTCTCGGCTGAGTAAATCAACCGGTCTCAGTCCCGCCTCCATCTCGACCCTGTCCAGCCAGATGATCGATCAGGGCATCCTCGGTAGTGAGCGTTACCAGATCGACAGGGAAAAGCCGCTGAGGGGAAGGCCACGCTCCGTGCTGTCGCTGTGCCCCGATGCGGCCCATGTGTTCACGTTGACATTGACCATCGATCTGATTCGCGTCCAGCTGGTGGATTACGCCGGCAACGTCTGTGACGACTGCCGGGAGATCGTCGATACCCGCAGCCTGAACATGGAAGCATTGCTGGCGAAGATCTGTCAGAGCATCGATACCCTGCGCCGGGGGCACCCGGACATCCGGCTGCATCATATCGGCGTCGGCTTTCAGGGCCAGACCGAACACGCCTCCGGCAAGTTGCTCTGGTCACCGGTCCTTCGCGAGCGCAATGTGCCTCTGGGCACCACGCTGCAACAGCGCTATGGCGTCGGTGTCAGCGTGCACAACGATTGCCGCTTGATTGCGCAGGCGCTCAGTCGTCGTCAGGCCGAGCGGCTCGGCAACAACTTCGCAACGGTCCTGTTCGGCCACGGTGTGGGCCTGGGCCTCTACCTGAACGGGCAGCCCTTTGCGGGCACCCGCTCCTCTGCCATGGAAATCGGCCATCTGCGTTTCAGGGAGGACGGCGCTCTGTGCCGATGCGGCAAGCGAGGTTGCATAGAAGCCTACACTGCCGACTACGGTATCGAACGCGTCGCCAGTGGCTTGCCAGCCGATACACCGCCGGCCGGTCGCGTTGCCAAGACCTCCATGCAAACGCTTCTCGGCGTTGCCGAATCAGGCGATGAGGCGGCAAGGTTGGCGTTCGAAACGGCCGGCAAGGCTATCGGAGAAGGCCTGGCCAATGTGTTCACCCTACTCGACCCCATGCCGGTCGCGCTGGTGGGTTGCAGTGACAGAGGCTTTGCGCTGATGCGTTCCGGGCTCTGCAGCGTTCTGGATGCCCACCTGATCAATGGCCCTGCCGCACAGAGTCTGCTGCACCCCTTCGAGCATGACACCCCCCTGCTCATGCAGGGTCTGGCCGACAACAGCCTGAGTGCGGTCGACCGGCTTCTGGCCACCCACCATTCCTTGCCCGAACCCAGCTGATGAATCCACGCAACTCACTCGCGGCCACCTGTCATCGCCGATTGGTGATTCTTGCCTGCAGCCTCACCCTCAACGGTTCGCTGGCGGCAGAATCAATGCCTGCCGAATCGAAGACGGTTCAGGCGCAGGAACCCTGGTCCGAACGGGCACTGGCCAACCCCATGTCCTCCGCGGATTTCAGCGGTCGGCTCGATCAGCAGAGGCTGCAGACACTGATCGATGCCGGGGAGCATCTGTTCACGGCACGCTTCACCACGCTCGACGGTGTCGGCCGGCCGATGGCAACGCAAGCCATCATACCCACCAAGCGCAAGCGCGCCCCTCGCTCTGCCTTTTCGCGCACCGCCGGCATGGATGCAAATGCCTGCTCCAGTTGCCACAATGTTCCATTGGTGGGTGGTGCCGGGGACTTCACTGCCAATGTCTTTGTCTCCGAAGGCTTCCAGCACACCGATTTCGATACCACCGATCCGCAGTTTTCCAATGAGCGCAATACCAATCACCTGTTCGGTTCCGGACTGATAGAACTGCTGGCGCGCGAGATGTCAGGAGAGTTGCAAGCCTTGCGGACACAGGCACTGCGAACAGCCAGGGAATCGGGTGAACCGACCAGCATGGCACTCTCGAGCAAGGGGGTGAACTTCGGACAGCTGCACGCTTGGCCCGATGGGCGAGTGGCCACCCACGACATAGAAGGTGTCGATCAGGATCTGGTCATACGGCCTTTCAGTCACAAGGGGGTGATGACCTCCCTGCGCCAGTTCACGATCAATGCGTTGAACCACCACCACGGAATGCAGGCCACGGAGCGCTTCGGCGAACGCTGGACCGGTCAGCAGGATCACGACGAGGATGGTGTGCGGAATGAACTGGGCCCTGGCGATGTCTCTGCGCTGGTCGCCTGGCAAGCGGCCCTGCCGCCGCCCGGCCGTCTGTCCCCGGCAGATGAGCGCTGGCAGAATGCCGCCGCCAGAGGCGAGAGGCACTTCCGGAATGCCGGCTGCAATGACTGTCATCGACGCACGCTGCCACTGGACTCGCTGGATTTTGCAGACCCGGGCCATCTCGATGCCGCTGGTACCCTGCGGCATGCCGAAGCCACCGATGCCACCTACCCCCTGGCGTTGCTGGCGTGGGCAAAACAGCTGGAGCGCGATGACAGCGGCCGTTATCTGATCCCGCTGTTCGGTGACCTGAAGCGCCATCGCATTGCTGATCAGTCACTCTCCGCACTGGGTAACGAGTTGCTGTCTCAACGCTTTGTCGAACGCAATGTCTTCATGACGTCCGAACTGTGGGGCATTGCCTCAACCGCACCGTATGGGCACCGAGGTGATATGAGCACGCTGGCAGAGGTCATCGATGCACACGGTGGCGAGGCACGCAGCGCGCGCGATGCCTGGAGCCATCTGAACGAGCAACAGAAAAGCGACATGATCGCCTTTCTCAAGACCCTGGTCATAGCGCCATGACAAGGCGATTCACGATGCTGGCATCGCTGCTCTTCGGCTCATGGGCAGGCAACGCTCTGGCACAGCAAGCCGAGGAGCCAGCAACACCCTTTGCCGGCGATATTCCGCTGATGATGGAGGAAGCCGTTGCAGCGGGCATCACGCACAGCTACGACGGTCCCTGGGAATACTTCGTCGGCGGCGGTGTCAGTACGTTCGATTGCAATCAGGATCGCTTGCCGGATATGTATCTGGCCGGTGGCCAGCAGAGTGCCGCTCTGTTCGTGAACCGTAGCCAGGCGGGCGGGCGATTGCAATTCGACCCCGTCGACGACAGCAGCCTGACTCTTGACCGGGTCATTGGCAGCTATCCACTGGATATCGACAATGACGGCTTTCAGGATCTCGTGGTACTACGGGTCGGTGAAAATCGCCTGTTCAAGGGTGGGCCGGATTGCCGGTTCACGCCCGCCAATGTCAGCTGGAACTTCAATGGCGGAAATGCCTGGACTACCGCCTTCAGCGCAAGCTTCGAACCCGGCCAGGCCTATCCCACCCTGGCAGTGGGCAATTATGTGGACCGCGCAGCGCCAGGCTCACCCTGGGGAACCTGCCACCCCAATGAGTTGCATCGCCCTGCAGCCGAGCCGGAACCGAAGTCTGAGTCGCCGCGGCCCGACTACTCGTCGGTGCTGCCGCTGGAACCCGGTTACTGCGCCTTGTCGATGCTGTTCACCGACTGGAACAAGACGGGTGTGGATGCTCTGAGGATCACCAACGACCGACAATACTATCGAGGTGGTCAGGAACAACTCTGGCGCCTGGACAGCGGTCGCTACCCTCGCCTGTACGGCGCGGCCGAAGGTTGGGAGCCGGTTGTCATCTGGGGCATGGGAATTGCCGAGGCCGACCTCGATGCCGATGGCTATCCGGAGTACGCACTGACCTCCATGGGCGACACGAAACTGCAGGTACTCGACTTGCAACAAGCCATTGAAGAGAATCGCCCTTCCTACCAGGACATGGCCTGGGATCGCGGCGCAACGGCGCATCGACCCTATACCGGTGAGGATCTCAAACCCAGTACCGGCTGGCATTCGCAGTTCGAGGACCTGAACAACGATGCCTTGCTGGATCTGTTCATCACCAAGGGAAACGTCGAGCGCATGAGTGACTTTGCCGCCTTCGACCCGGACAATCTCCTGCTGGGAACCCATCAGGCAACGTTCAGCGAGCAAGGCCTGGCCGCGGGTCTGGCACTGGATCGACGCGGTCGAGGTGCCAGCATCACTGACTTCAATGCCGATGGCCTGCTGGACATCGTGGTCGTGAACCGCGGTGCAAATATCAGCCTGTTCCGCAACGGCGGCATGCAGGGCCCCGAGGGCCTTCGCGCCGGAGGCAACTGGCTCAAGCTGGCATTGCAGCAGAAAGGCAACAACCGCCACGCCATCGGTGCACGCGTGTCCATCAAGACCGGAAATCGTGTACAGACTCGCCGTTTGCAGTCTGGCGGTGGTCATGCCTCTGGCAGTGCCGGATTCATCCATGTCGGGCTTGGGGTAGCCGAACGCGCCACCGTTCGCGTACAGTGGCCCGACGGCCAGTGGAGCGCACCCTTCAAGCTGTTCGCCAATCACCATGTGATCATCGAACGGGACAGCATCGAGACAATGCAGTGGTTCCCTCCAACACCACTACCCTGACCCCACCCATCAAAGCAACCAACCTTACTGAAAGCGACTCAAACCATGTATCTGGGAATAGATCTAGGCACTTCCAGCGTCAAGAGCGTCCTGATGGACGAAGCACAGCATATCGTTGCCAGTCATAGCGCGACACTGTCCGTCAGCCGCCCTCACGATGGCTGGTCGGAACAGGACCCGGCAGACTGGATCAATGCCATCGAACACACGCTGGAAGCCTTGAAAAGCAGCCACGCCACCGCGCTGTCAGCCGTGCGAGGTATAGGACTGTCCGGTCATATGCATGGCGCCACTCTGCTGGATGAGCATGATCATGTGATACGCCCTTGCATGTTGTGGAACGACACGCGCAGCCATGCACAGGCCCATCGCCTGGATACCCCTCGGTTTCGCGAGATAGGTGGCAACATCCTGTTTCCCGGCTTTACCTCACCCAAACTTGCCTGGGTGGCAGAAAATGAACCCGACCATTTCGCCCGGGTAAGAAAGGTTCTGCTACCCAAGGACTACGCTCGCCTCTGGCTGACCGGTGAACATGTGGGCGAGATGTCGGATGCCGCCGGAACCGGCTGGCTGGATGTCGCCTCGCGAGAATGGTCCGATGAGTTGCTTCAGGCCACGGGGCTCACGACACAGCACATGCCCCGGCTGGTAGAAGGTACCGAGACCTCGGGCCAACTGCGCGCCACACTGGCACACCGCTTTGGCATGCAGGAATCGGTTGTGGTTGCCGGCGGCGCCGGGGACAATGCGGCCAGCGCCTGCGGCATGGGCACCGTCCGTGATGGCGATGCCTTCGTCTCACTGGGCACCTCCGGGGTACTGTTTGCAGCCAACAACAGCTATCAGCCGAATGCGGAAAGTGCGGTGCATGCCTTTTGTCATGCACTGCCCGATACCTGGCATCAGATGGGTGTGATACTTGCGGCGACCGACGCCCTGAACTGGCTCGCCAAAGCCATGCACACCACCCCACAGGCCCTCAGCGAACCACTGGATGCACGGCGCGCCGAACCTACCGATATCATCTTTCTGCCTTATCTGGGTGGCGAGCGCACCCCCATCAACGATGCCGATGCACGCGGCGTCTTCATGGGTCTCAAGCACTCCAGTGACAGTATCGAGATGACGCGAGCCGTGTTGCAAGGCGTTGCCTTCGCCTTCAAGGATTCTCAACTGGCACTACACAGTGCCGGCACGACGCTGCAACGCGCAGCCGCCATTGGTGGCGGTGCGAAATCGGATTACTGGTTGCGGGTCATTGCCAACACGCTGGACATCCCACTGGATGTCACGGCCGATGGCGATTTCGGCGCCAGCCTCGGGGCTGCCCGACTGGGCATGATTGCCGCGGAAAAGGCAGACCCTCTCAGCGTCTGCACGCCACCCGCCATTGATCACACGATCGAGCCTGATGGGTCTGGTGATGCCTTTGCCGCAGAGCACGAACGCTACAAGGCAACTTACGAGGCGCTGGCTCCACTGATGCGCGGTTGAGTCTCGATACCGGCACGCTCGGAAACCGCATCGCCAGCACATCACTGCCGGTGCAATCTAACCGCCGCTGACCACCGACTCCAGCAATGCGCGTTCGATGACACCGCTGCGGGCACCGGCCAGTTCTCCAGCGGGGTTGTACAGCAGATAGGTCGGGGTTGCCCGAAAATCCTTTCCGGTCAGCTCCTTGAACTGACGCTGAAAGACATCGGTGAATACCACCAGATTGGGGTACGAAGGATGGTGCCGATCGATCAGGGACTGAATCTGCTCCCGTGCTTCCATGCCATCCAGAGCAATGCCGACCACCCGTGCATCGCGCCCGGCATGATCTCTGTGGAATGCCTCTATCATGGGCTTCTGCTGCTCACAGGGAATGCAGTCGGTCGACCAGAACATGACCAGCGTCCATTCTCCGCCGCCCACATAATCATTCAGATTGACTCGGCTGGCATCCATGGCCTGCAGCTGGAATGCCTGAGCCTGGCCGCTTGCCAGCAGCAGCATGAGAGGCAAGCACGCAGTCGTGCAGATCCTGCCGACAGCGGCCCACAGACCGGGACAGGGATTTTTCAGCAATTTCACGTTCACTGATTGACTCGAATTCAGGTCTTTCTGTTGAGTGTCACCACGACACCTCGCCGTGGCAGTGCCTTGCCCGAACCATCATCCGCCCAGCAGCCTTCATCCAGAATCCTGTTCTGTGGCACGCCTGCGAACAGCAATGCTTCTCTGACTCGACTGGCTCTTCCCAGGGCCAGCGCAGCGTTGCCGCTCTTCAGCTGTGTCGGACCCAGCGAACAGCCAAGTACGGAGAACACATCCGTTTCGGGTTGAAAGGATTCTACCATCTGTTCCACGAGTGTCTTGTTGACTGCCCCCAGACGAAGAGAGTCATTGGCGAATGTCAAAATCTGCTCGCGAACGAGCAGACTATCGGCAAGAACATCTGCGAAGTTGGACCCGCCTCGCTCGAAAACGTTCTCGACACGAGGCAGATCCAGCAACGGAAGACCCAGTTCCCGCTGGCGATCGGTTCCCGCAATCAGCGGGTTCAAGGGATTGGCATCCTGTGGCACCGTGAGTGACTGCGGCGTGATCGCAGTCAGCCGTTTTTCCGCAGCCGGTCGAACGGGAACCGGTGCAGCGGATGTCGCTACGCTCGCCAGCCGCGGCGCCCTGTCGAAGCGGGTATCATCCATGACCACCTGGCTGGCATCGGCGCCGCGCACATACAGTGGCGTTGCCGGCTTCAGTTGTCCGTTCTGGTCCATGGCAAAACGGCGACGCATCTCGACGTTGCCCACTGCGATCTCATAGAGCCACTCAGGCTTGGCCTCCCTGTCGGCTACTGCCTCGTGTCGGTACTGGAACAGCGGCGAGTGCGCATCGCCCTTTACCCAGCGAGCCCCATAGCCAACAGCCTGCAGAGCGTGGCGCATGTGCCGCGTGAAGGGATCGTCCGCATCGGACTGAAGCAACTGTACCGTCGTCGATGCCGGTGACAAGCCCGGGATCTGTTGCAAGGCAATGACGAAATCCTCGGCAATGAGCTGCATGGCAGATGTCCGCTGCTGCTCTGCAATGCTTGTCGTCTCGACCGAAGCGGGCTCTGCGTTCTGCCAGTGGGCGCAGCCAAGAGGCAGGCTCGCCATGAAAAATACACCGATGAAATGACCTGAACGCATGAATCCGTTTTGCCTTGAGTCTGAATTTTTCTGTATGGATTACCGAGCCATGCGGTAATTTGCGGCTACTATACCGGCACTGGACAGATCGATTGAGTGGCCTGAATCACGTTTGCGGAAGGTGGTTTGAAGAAAGCGTGACCCACTCTGAAATCGTCCCATGCAGAATCATTCAGTCTGTGACTTGTTGGTATTGTCAGCCACTTTCCTGTCGGCTTGCCGTTCAGCAATTCACAATTAAAAAACCGGAGTAGTCACCGTGATTCAACTTTCCGGCAACAGTGCCCCGTACTCTGCCCATGGCAGCAACCGAGCCTTGTTCCGCCTCTCAGCAACCTGCCTCTTTCTGGCAACGCTGTCCATGACCGGCTGCAGTGTTCCCAATGGAAACGCCGGCAATGATGCAGCGGTGGCGGCCAGCAGTTCGAGAGCGGACATCATCACCATCTCGCAGAAGGCCATGTTCGATGACCTTTCCGGCATCGTCACGCAGATATTCGAACCGCTGAGAACGACCTTGCAGATCAATCGCGACGATACCGATCCGAAGATGTCCCACCTGGTAGCCGAACTGGCGGGAAAGGGTTTCGGCATCCAACGCGTCAGCGCTGATCAGGGCGCCAACTACCTGTCCTACTCGTTCAGGGATGGCGACACCGAGGAGCAGGTGCGAGCCACCATTGTCATCGGTGCTGTCGAGATCAGCCGCGACTATCGCAAGCTCCGTGGCAATTCGATCACCCCCACCAGTGTGGTACGCCTGTCAGGTAGCCGCAGCCCGATCGTGGTCAGTGACTCGAACTCCAGACGTTTCAAGGTGGAGGATCCGGCACTGGCGGATGTGCAGTACGTCGCCTCCCTGGATCTGGATGAGGCCTCGCCGATCATTTCCCTGATCACCCCCGAAGTTGTCAGCAATGTCAGCAGAAAGGCGGCAGATGGACCCAGCCTGCAGGCTCTGAACTCCAGCAAGGTGGAAGTCAACAACCTGTTCTATGGCAACGATTCCACGTTTGCATCCATACTGGATGACTATCAGCGCATCGATCAGCAGATCATCATCTTCGGCAATGACTCGATGGTGCTGGGTGACACCAACAAGCAGCTGATCGAGCAGTTCGTCGACGCAAAGATGAAAGACAATGATCTCATCAGTCTGGTAGGTTGCAGCAACGGACCGACAGCACTGGAAATCGGTAATGAAGGACTGGCACTGGGTCGCGCACAGCGGGTCACACAGGCACTCCTGGCCCGCGGTGTGGCGCGCGACAAGGTACTCGACGAAGGCTGCTGGGCGCCCACCAACGCCGGTGATCGCTTTCCCAGTCGTGGTGTAGTCATGGAGTTGTGGCGGAGTAATACATGAGTCTTTTCCCCCGAATCGCAAGAACGGCAAGCGTCCTGGTACTGACGGCAACCGTGTCCGCTTGTGCGGGCCTGTCGTCCGGACCCGGCGTTGCCGAAGAGGACCTCATGCCTCGCCTGGCCGGCAATGAAGAGGCCTTGAAGAATCTCAGTGCCCGTGAGCGTGCACATCTGCAGCTCATCGCAACCAACCTGGTGGCAACACTGGTGCAGATCCCCGAAATGCGCCCGGCCACCGCAACGCTGCAATTCAACGAGCCGCAAACCGCCTACGGCAACGCCGTCATCCGGGCGCTGGAAGACGCAGGCTTCGGCATGCAGATGGTCAGCGCCGATCAGGGCCAGCATTTCGTCTCGTACAGCAAGAGCCTGTCGGAAACCGAATCGGGCACGATTAACGATTACGCACTGGCCGTTGGCAAGATCCAGCTCTCGCGTGAGTACACCGTCGATGGCGAGGGCGTGTTCCCGTCCTCGCTGCTGAAGATCTCGGGCACTGACTACATCGCGGATATCGAACTGGCGGACAATATCTTTGCTGAACAAGGCGGTGATGGCACGGCATTCATCAGTGGAGCGCAGCGCGAAGGCACGCCAGACCCGGACCTCAAGGTGAGTACGGTGGATGTGCAGGATTTCGACCAGGTGCCGCTGGACAAGCGGACACCGCAGGAGTCGGTGTTCAATGAAGCACGCCAGCGCTATTTCGAAAACGATGCCAAACGCCAGGCACCCGATCTGGATCGATACGTCAAGCATCGCCGGACCGTCCTCATTTTCGACGACAACACCACCCAGATGATGGGTAGTGCCAACAAGCAGGCCGTGCGACTCCTAGTACGTGAATTCAATGACGAGGACATCATGGTCATCAAGGCCTGCCTGGACGCCGATGGACGCGATGAAGCATCGATGAATCGTGCGATTCGTGTCGAGGAGGAACTGGCAGGCTACGGTGTACCCACAGAGTCGGCCTATATCGCCCCGTGCGCCCGTGCCAGCTACCGGCACGTGTCTGACAACTCCCCCACTCCGGTGGAACTCGTTCACTATCGCCCGCAATGATCACGATGCAGACCCGAAAAATTCTTGCACTGGCAACCTTACTGGCCGGTGCTGCCGGCACTCATGCGTCAGCCGCCACACTGGAGAGTGTCACGCAACGAGGGGCGCTGCGGTGCGGTGTCAATCTGGAGTTGGCAGGCTTTGCCAAGGCCAATAGCCTGGGCGAATACAGCGGTTTTGATGTCGACATCTGCCGGGCCGTGGCCAGTGCGGTGTTCAACGACAGAGAAGCCGTCGAGATGGTACCGGTATCCTCGGGTGATCGTTTCACGGCACTGCAATCGGGCGCTCTGGACATACTGTCCAGAAACACGACCTGGACACTGGCGCGCAATGCGCAATACGGTGAATTCGTCGGCGTGAACTTCTACGATGGCCAGGGCTTCATGGTCAACAAGAGCAGCGGCATTCGCAGTTCACTGGAACTGGACAACCAGCCCATCTGTGTCAGCAGCGGTACGACATCGGAACTCAATGCCGCCGACTTCTTTTCCGTCAGTGACATGCGCTACAACCCGGTCTTCTTCGACGACCAGAGCCTGGCTGCGGCAGGTTACAAAGACGGCCGCTGCAAGGCCGTGACCACCGACCGCTCGGCCCTGGCCGCTCTGCGTACCAGTCTGCCGGAACCCGACGCGCACGTAGTTCTACCCGAAGTCATTTCCAAGGAACCACTGGGGCCAGTGGTGTCCTCTGATGATCCGGCCTGGGAGAACGTGGTGCGCTGGACACTGAACTGCATGATCAACGCCGAGGAACTGGGCGTCAGCAGTCTCAATATCGACCAGATGGCAGACTCCAGCACACCGTCCATTCAACGTTTGCTGGGCAAGGATGGCGATGCCGGTGAGTTGCTGGGCCTGCACCCCGACTGGTGCAGCCGAGTCATCATGCAGGTTGGCAACTACGGTGAAGTCTACGACCGACACATCGGACCCGATACACCAATCGGCCTGGCGCGCGGTATCAATGAGTTGTGGACCAATGGCGGGCTGATCTACGCACCGCCGGTTCGCTGACACTCAGCGCCGTGGGCTTTGGGCTTTGGGCTTTGGGCTTTGGGCTTTGGGCTTTGGGCTTTGGGCTTTGGGCTTTGGGCTTTGGGCTGAACGGCTGAACGGCTGAACGGCTGAACGGCTGAACGGCTGAACGGCTGAACGGCTGAACGGCTGAACGGCTGAACGGCTG